>OY970350.1:0-764076 GCA_963718045.1 uncultured bacterium | reverse complement strand
ACTAGTTTGTCTTAAGAATTTACCAAGACGGCTAATTCTTAGGTCATTGTCTAGTTTATCGCCGTTATCCCGGTACTCTTTTATTAGTTCCGGACGGCCCATCTTCTTAAAACCTTCTTCAGGGCTCATGTTTGAATAAGCAGGTTTTAAAGATCTAAATTTATATATAGTGACAATCTGACCGTATCTCGAATAGCGATTAACCTTGTAAAACACCGGTCCCGTAGGACAACTAACTTTTTGAGCAATAATTACCAGCAAAGCAAATGGCAAACTTATCAGTAATAGTATTAGACCAACAATAAGATCCGTTAGCCTCTTAACTACTTTACCCCAGCCTATTAATGCTGTCTGATGCACGGCAATAATTGGCATAGACTGCAGTAAATCAACCTCAATATTACCAACAAATAACTCACTGTTTCCTGGTACGAAGCGGTAGGCAATATGATTAGACTGGGCGTAGTTTAATATCTCGTCATTATCTTTTGCAGCCGGGTACAGTTCAGTTTGGATTATGGTATGCATTTGTTTGTTATGTATTTTAGATACAGCTTCACTAAAACTGTCATAGGTATTAATATTTAGCTCTTTACCTAAAGCGTTCTTCTTACAGCCAACAATACCAATGATCTTATAGCCGGTTATTTTAGTAGGCAGTGAATCAATAATATTTTTTGTCATTTTAGTATCACCAACGATTAGGACGTTGTTAAGGCCTATGCCGTAACTAAATGTTTTTCTTTGGATAGCTCTAGCTACCGTTCTAAAGATAAAGACGGCTACAAGTGAAAAGATAAAGCCGTATATAACCACGAGTCTTGCCGGGAAGATCGGGCGATTAATCATGTAGCTGTAGGAAATGGCAAACATTATGCCAACAAATGTACCAACGGCAAGTCTTGCCAGCTCTTTAAATCTGTTTTCATAATATCTTTCGGTATATAAGCCTAAGATGGCGAAGGTAAGTAGCCAAAAGGGGGCTAGAATTAACAAAAACTTAAGATAAGTGCTTGCCGATACACTGGCAGTTATTGGTACGTGGGATATGGAAACACGCAGTATGTAGGCAATACTAAGCCCGCCAATTAAGGCAATACCATCACCAATTAGCAGGCATATGTTATAGATTATTGAGGTGTTATTTCGCATTCTTGAATATGCATTAGTATAGCGCGTTCATCTTGCCCCTGTATAATAATCAGTAACACTTATGAATAATGCCCGGGCTAAACAACTTGCTACTTCCTTGTCAGCTGCTTTGATTATTATAATCTTAGTGCTCATTCCTTTCCATGCCTTTTTAACAGTCTGGATGAGCTCTCTTATCGGTCATTACACAGCTCTAAGACTCTGGAAAGAATTTTTACTGGTTATTATTCTTCTTTGCTCAGCCTTTATTGTTTTAACAGACAAAAAACTACGTAAGATATTAATAAACTCCTGGCTTATCAGGTTAATACTAATCTTTTTTGTTATCGAACTAATTTGGGGCCTTATTGCCCATTCAAATGGCGGCGATAACACTAAAGCTCTTTTATACGGCTGGTTAAGTGATTGCCGGTATCTACTTTTCTTTGTGGTGAGCTTCATAGCTGCTAAAAAGACCTCTTTACTTAAGAATAAATCAATAAAACTAATTTTATATCCAGCCCTAATTGTCATCATTTTCGGGCTACTTGAAGTATTTGTCCTGCCAAGAGGCTTCTTAAGCCATTTTGGCTACGGGCCTAATACAATCAGGCCTTACCAAACAATAAACAATAACCTTCATTACATCCGTATTCTCTCTACTCTAAGAGGATCTGACGCCCTGGGAGCCTACCTGCTCGTTCCGCTAAGTCTTGCAGCCGTACTATTAGTTAGAGGCAAGAAAGCTTGGCAATTAGCTCTTTTTACCGCTGGCGGCTTAATCGTACTCATATTCAGCTACTCAAGAAGTGCTTGGCTAGGTCTATTTGTGTCAGTTATCTTTGCTATATATTTTGGTGTCAAGTCCAAGGTCCTTAAAAGAAACCTTATATATATTGGTCTGGCACTAATTATCTTACTAGCCGGTATATTTACTTTAGAGCGTAATAACACGAGAGTACAAAACATAGTTTTTCATACCCAAAAGAACTCGGCTATTAAGGCAACATCAGACCAAGGTCATAGCAGCTCAATAAAAAACGGTGTTAAGGACATAGCCAAAGATCCGTTAGGCAAGGGACCAGGTACTTCTGGCCCAGCTTCTGTCTATAATAAGAAAATAACCCGTATCCCAGAGAACTACTATATTCAGATTGGTCAGGAACTTGGCGTTATTGGCCTAATCGTATATATAGCCATCAGCGTCCTTGTTATTATGTCTCTCTGGGCGAGAAGAGAAGATACTTTAGCCCTGGCACTGCTGGCCAGCCTCTTAGGCCTTATTATTGTTAACATGCTGCTTGAAGCCTGGACAGATGACACTTTATGTTACTTATGGTGGGGGATGGCTGGAATAGCCATTGCCAGTCCACCAAAAAGTATTGACAAACTTAGCTAACTTAGCTAATATGTAGATATGAAAACAGTTACTATACACGATGCAAAAACTAATTTGAGTAAATATATCGCGGCTGCTAAAAAGGGCCATAAGGTTTATATAGGCGGGTTCGGTCAGCCGGAGGTAGTTCTGTATAAAATACCCAGCGACCTTAATCACTTAACTCCTCACCGAAATTTCACTATTGCTAAGGGCAAGCTTGTAGAAAAAACAGGAGCATTTTCTAAACAGACAGACCAGAGAATCGCTTCACTTATGTACGGTGAGTAAACTTAAATGAAATTGCTAATTGATACGCAAATATTATTTTGGCTAGTTAATCAGGATAAGCGGCTGGGTGATAATACCATTGACCTCTTGGAAGAAAGATCTAACGAATTATATATAAGCTACTTTTCAATATTTGAGCTTACAATTAAAGCTGCAATTGGGAAGCTAGATTTTAATCCGGAGATAATTGACGATTTAGCTGAGATGGATATTACAATATCGTTTCCTGAAGCAAAAACGCTCGAAAATTATAAAATCTTCAATCCTAACAATAAAGACCCGTTTGATAACGCTCTTATATCAGTCGCCCTTAAGGAAAACTGTGTCTTTGTAACTGCCGACAAGAACATTATTAATACTCATGTTAATGGTTTAAGTTTACTTGATGCCAGGAAGTAATAGTCTTTAAATTTAGTTCAAGCTACCCAATTTTTAGGAAGATACTTGGACAGCGAAAACAACTATCCGTTCACTGAATGAATTAGTTCCCGGGATAACATCGCCAGTGCAGGAGATAAGATTTAGGCCTGGCTGACCAGCAACAACTGGAGTCAGGGCTGCCTCCATGTTTACGTTATTGACTGGATAGATGACTGTTTTTATGACGCTATAGCTAAACATTGTGTTATCACCTCTCTCAACCCGGATTATATCGCCAGGCTTAAGGCTAGAAAGATCATAAAATACACCGTGAGCTGTCCAGCTTGAAACGTGCCCGTCAATTAACATAGCCCCAGGCTGACCTGGTTCAGCCGATTCGTTATACCAGGCAGTATCGTATATATCCTCAGGAGCACCTACTGCCCCCGAAGAAGTAACCCCAACAGATAATACTCTGGCATCAACATTAAGTTTGGGAATAATTAGGTACTTAGGTAAATTAGGCGCTACGTTGTAAGCTGCCAAGGTAGAGCTAGAGATTGGCGTAGTACTCGGTGCATTTACATTTTTAGATGATACGCCTAATCCGTTAGCATAAGCTTGGTTAGCAAGCTTAGTCAGGCTAACTGCTTGTTTTTGAGATACGCTAGCTGAGTGCCAGCCCATAAAGCTCAAGTATCCCCCGACTAAAATTGTTAATACTGCTAGAGATAACATGGCAAACTGAAGCTTGCTAAAATTTAGCCGGTGCTTCTTTGGGGGCTCAGGTTCAGACCTAAACGCTCCTTCCAGTACTGCTTGAAAAAACCTCTCTGACATTATTGGGTAATGAGATTTGTGCTTCTTAAGAGGGATCTCTGAGACAGGTTGGCTGAGACCGGCGGGTTGAGTTAGCCGGCTACCTGCAGACTGGTTGTCCATGTTAGCAAATATGCTATCAGCCACGCCTTTATTCCCTTTTATCTGTTAGATACTGTACCTTTGTACTTTTTGGTAATTATGATGCTTACAAATATCGTTCCAGCTATAATAGCTGCGCCTATAACGGCATAGACAGATTTATTAGTGCTTAAGCCGGTACCAGTATTAGGTGACGAAGGAGTTTTTTCCGAACTAACCGCTGGTACGATGGGTAGGTTAACGATGGTTGAGCTGCTTGGAACAGCAGTTAGCGTATAGCCGTTATATGTTACGTCACCAGTAAAATCAAAAGTTGCAGTATTGCTGGGTGCGGATCCGCCGCTAGTATATAAACCATTAGCTACTTCTGTATCGCCGGCTAAGCTAACATTTCCAGATAGCGTAAGAATTGTATTTGCACCACTATCTTCGCAAGTCGTGACCGTACCTAGACAAGACTGGATTGCTCCTTGGTTTAAACTCCCGTTACCAGCGATGGTCAGATCGTTCGGTAGCGTATAGGTATATGACGCTGAATATACGGCTAATGTAGCTCCGCTACTAATAACTATTGCACCAGTGAAACTGGATGCACTAGAATAAATTGCGCTTGTGCCATTATTTAGAGTTAATGTACCGCTGCCGGATAATGTTGGGAGTCTTAAGTTCGTTATGTCAGAAGCGACCGTAAGATTAAATGTGCTTAGATTTATACTCGCACTGTTCCCAAAGCCTACATGACTGGTAGCCGATCCTGTTAATTGCTGATCGCTTGTAAGCGTTATGGGAAGGTTTATTGACGTATAGTTACTATTTATAGTAATGCCGCCACTTAAACTAATAGCATTGCCATCTAGCTCGTAATTTATAGAACCAGTGCCCGTGCCCTCAAAAGTAATATTATTCAGTGACAAAGAGCTCATGTCGTTAGTTATATCAACCGTAGAGTCTATGTAAGCGGTATCAAAAACCAGGGAATCACCGCTTGCTGGCGTTATTCCGCCTATACAGGTGCCATCACTTGTACTCCAGTCACTGGCATTACTAAAATTACCATCAGTAGTGCCACACCAATAAATAGTCGAACTAGGCGGACCTATTGCCTGAGCGTTACCCATGAAGGCCAAGGCAAATAATGACGATAATGCCAGACATACAGCAACAGGCAAGGCAATTATTTTCTTTAAGACCATTTATTTTCCTTTTTATTTTTTGCGGTCTGCCTTTATTCTAGTCTAGAGAAGACACTAGTAGCAAGAAGTTGTCCACAGGTGGCTAGCGATAAAGCATAAAAAGTATCATAATCTAAAGTTATGGATAAACAAACTACGAACGAAACTATCCGCCCTACTAAGAAACAGCGTGAGCTATTAAACTACATAGAGCAGTTTATTAGTGAACATGGCTATAGCCCAAGCTATAGAGAGATAATGGCCGGCCTTAACTATAACTCCGTAGCCACAGTCGCTCTTCACGTTAATAATCTAATGAAACGCGGTCACTTAAGAAAAAGAGACCGCTCAGCCAGAAGTCTTGAAGTTATTGACACTAAATCAGACACTAAGATAACGTCAAACTACATAGCGCCATCTGAAGAAAAATGGCTGGTTGAAAAAGTTGAACATGCCTTTTCTGATCTAGAAAGACTGGGTGATGAGATTAAGAACGAAAGTATCGATCATCTATATGTTTTAGTCGGTGCTCTTAAAGTCCTCCAATTCGACGGAGCCGCTCAAAGTTTTATGCCCAGGCTGACTGCTCTTAAACAGCGCCAGGGTGATCAGTCATAGTTAAAAATACTATATCTAGTGTTTAGACTTTAATGCTAGACTCTTAGATACCTTAACAAATAAAAGCTGGAAGAAGGTTAGAATCCTTCACTGTGCCGCAACGGTAAGCATTTAAATATGCTAAGTCCGATACAGCTACAAAAAGTCTTTCGAGCAAAAGCATCAGAACCCTTTACTCGAACGTCTTATCTTGGGAGTAGAGGGTATTTTTATGGCCGAAGCAGCCACTGTTAGACAAATAAATTTTGAAACATATGGAACCACTGAAGTGCCATCTTTGGCATTGGTTGAGGACTTACCTGACCAAGAGTACAGGTTAATTGCTCGGCTAATCACCAATACTGAGTATGCACCCTTTACCACAGAGCGATTTAATCGTTGGTATGGCTCTATAGCTCTTACTGACGTTAAAAGGCCTGATATCCCCGAGACTCACGAACAGACTGCCGAAACTAATCTGCTAGACATGATAAAGCAGGCAAATGCTGGTTCAGTAGAAGCCAGGTCAATGGTTAGCCAAAACGTTGCCGCTGCTAACAGTGAGGTCTGCTTTAAAGATAGACATATTAGAAAAGTAACTACTTTAGTCAATGAAGATGGCCAACTGATGCAGTCTGGCCAAACTATGATGAGTGTTTACCGTAACGCCATTATTCGCTCCAATAGACATCCCAAACTTCAGGAAATTACTCGTATCGAAGCACTTAATGGTCATCGTATTGAGGACGCATTAAGAGCCGGAGAACTGAAGGACAACTATTTCGTCGTAGTCTCAATTGTGCCGGGTGATATCCCTGAGAAAGATCTTGGGCCAGATGGTGACGGCTACTTCTTAGATAGTTTGACCTTTGCAATCCAAGCTACCACAGAAGAAGCTGACAGTGCAGTAACTATTGAATCAGCTTTCAGAGCCGGTGTAGAAGATGCCGAGGATCTAAGTTTTGAAGAACGCCTAGCCTCTAGGCTGGACATTGGCATTATTGCTAAAGTTTACGCCCGACTCGGTCTGATAGCACCTGCCACTGCTCCAGAACTTCTTGCAAATGGGCCACTTATACCCAAAGAATCAATGCCTAACGGTTTAGTTGATTTTTTCCGGTGGTGTGATGAAGCCAGAGATGAAATAAGGGGTGAGACTGTTGAAAGGAAGCCAGAAGACTATATAGATATAATTGAGCAATCCAAAAAGCGTGAAGCTAGCCTTGAAGAAACTAATCAAAAAGTACTAGACGAGCTGTTATTACGAGGACAGGGTCTAACTGACCAGATAGATGCAATCAAGCTTATGTGGCAATTATCAAAGAGATACACAGTTGAAGCATCGTTTGTCAATCCGCACATTAACCCCAGAGTTTTTGGTGGCGAGGCCGCTCAATATATTATGCAGATAAGGCAGCATATTGAAGAACATGGCACAAATGACTTACCTGAACTTAATCTACTTAAAAACAAGGCCCATGAAACAGCGGTGGCTACCGGTTGCGGCGGCGGTGCATCGGCTAGAGTCGGGGCAAGCGGCGAAGAACCCAACGAAACAGAAAAACCATCAAAAGGAGAGGACAAATATGGTAAACGGTGGTTTAAGTGTTCTAACGGACACTTAAACATCCGACCCTATAATAAACTTATTCCTAAATGCCAACATAAGGGGTGTAACGCTGTTGTTGCCTGCAAATAACGTCAATGAAAGTTTTATGAGTCCAACTAAGATAAAAGAACTTTATTAAGCGAGTCAAAATAATTGGTTTTATTGATGGTCTCAAATGAGTGCTTAATGGGAAATATATCTTTACTCCGAGCTTTAGGGTTTGTTTTAACCTCCAGGCAAGTATAGTTCTTTTGATAATCCTCTAAGACTATATCTACTTCTTGGCCAGAGTATTCTCTATAAAAGTACATACTCGCTTGAATTTTGTTGTTCCTGCGTTTCTTTTCAAGCTCTGAAACTATAAAGTTCTCAAATACACCACCTTTATCTGGGCGTAAATCAAGCTCACGGAAGTCTTTAACCAGTATATTTCGGATACCTAAATCATAAAAGTATAACTTACGGTTTTCCGATATGGCTCTTCTGGCATTTGTCTTAAATGCTGGTAACGGGATAAGAATATAATTCTTAACGAATATCTCGATATAGCTGGCTACTGTCGAGTCGTTAGCACCTAGACTTTTGGCGATTTCCCGTATAGCTACCTCGGAACCAATTTGAAGGGCAATCTTAGTCAGAATATCTTTAGCTAATTTTTCGTTCTTAAGATCGTAGATATTTATGACGTCCTTTAGGACATAAGCGTCGAGAATGTTTTGGAGCAAATCTGCTCGCTCATTATCAGTGAGCTCCGTATTAGCATATATTTCGGGATAGGCACCATAGATTTGCAACTGGTTTAATAACTCTGACTCGAAGTTAGTCTGGCCGTAAGCCTTAACGTCGGCATTACTACTAATTTCTTCAGTAGATAGGGGAAGACAATAGTGTTCTGTGTAACGACCTGCCAGCGTATCAAAATCTTTCGACTTTTGTCTAAGCTCGCTGCTACCAGTAGCAATTATTTTTGTCTTATAGACATCATGTAATAGTTTCAGCGCGACTGTACCGTCAGGATAGTTCTGTACTTCATCAATCAGGATAACTTTATGTTCACTAGCGATTTTTGATAGGGCAGCTTCGGTTGGGGCAAATATCTCCCTATCAGATAATAGGTCAAAGTTAAAAATCGGTACCCCTAATTTACTAGAAAACTTTTCAAGTAAAGTGGTCTTACCGCTACGTCTCGGTCCCCATATAAAAAATATCTTATTATCAGTACCTGCTAAGTATTGATCTATCTGTTTTTCAACGGTTCTGTTTATCATACTATGCATTATAGTCTTAAAATGCATAATGTCAATATGCAATTTAATACTAAATTGCATAATGCTTATCTTATAAAAGCTGGTTCTCGGCAAATTAAATCTTGAACTAGGTACAAGGGAATTTATAGGTCCAAGTGTAAAATAAAAGTATGACAGATGAACAAACTCGTCGCTGTGAAGGGATACCAATTGAAGAATAAAACAAAAATAGGCATATACTCAGGCAGTTTTGATCCGATTCACATTGGTCATATAACTTTTGCTCTTCAAGCTATAAATGAAGCCGGTCTTAGCAAGGTTTACTTTTTGCCTGAACGAATGCCGAGAGATAAACATGTCCATGAACACTTTGGCCATCGGGTAGCCATGGTTAAACGGGCCATTAAACCACACCCTAAACTTGCCATACTTGAACTGGATGACAGAACCTTCAGTGTTAAACGGACCCTGCCTAAACTTAACAAAAAGTTTAATGACAGCGAGCTGGTTTTTCTATTTGGCTCGGATAAAATATCCTCTATGGCTAATTGGTCGGATATAGATAAACTCTTAAAATCTAGTGGGCTAATTATTGGTCTAAGAGAAGAGGCTAGTGTAAATCAAATACTTGATCAAACTAAAAACTGGCCAAAAACCCCAGTCATAATAGGTAGCTACTGGCCAGCAGTTGTTTCAACGAAAATAAGGCAGTCACTGCAAAATGGAGGAGTAGCTACCGGCTTACTAAAGAGTGTAGCAAGTTATATTAAACAAAACTGGTTATATATTTCCTTGGAATAAATACCGACGTAGTGAGATCTAATTATGGTACAACGGGTCAATCTAAGTCTAGTTTGATTAAGACTTACCGGTCTTTTGAGCAATAGCCGCATTTATCTGGGTCTCAAAAGCCTGAACGCTAATACTATTTATATTCATTTGCTTACCATCCAAGTAAAAGGTGGGCGTCGCATCGATGCCTAGTGCATTACCGGCATTTTCATCGGCAACTACCAAGTTATCTACCTGGTCGGAGGCATAAAGTTGCTGGAACTTCTGGGTATTAAGGCCTAAACTCTTAGCATCGGCAACGAAGTATGACTCTGGATTAGAAGCACTGTCCCAAGCAGCAATAGTTTGATTTGAGTCATAGTATTCTACGCTTTGTTCATACAAAAGATCATGCATTTGCCAGAATTTGCCCATCAATGCGGCTGCTTCAGCAGCTCTAGCCGCTGCAAAAGCGTTAGGGTGGAGAGTGGTCAGCGGGAAATTTCTAAACTGGAAAGTGATCTGAGTGTTATACATAGATGCTACTTGCTTAACAGTTGAGAAGTACTCAGCGCATGCAGGACACTGAAAATCACCGTATTCAACCAATTTAACACCGTCTTTTCCTTCACCCTCAATGTTTTCAGTTGGGGTAAGTTTGTTTGAATTGTTGGTGTTTGAGCCGCCCGAAGTAAAAGCAAATATTCCAACTAGTACTAGCACAACTACGGCAACGGCTATCCAAAATTTCTTAGACATATATCGTCAGCTCCATTTATTTGTGTTTAGTAAGTATACATGAAATAACATATTTTTGCCTACGACTAAACTTTAAAAATTAAGCCTTAGAGTATAAGCTTAGATTAGATATGTCAGACTATATTTACTCTCTTATTTTGCTGCTAATAGTCTTAACAGCCATTGAGCTTAGGAAAAGCTACTACCTTGTCCCTAAAATAGAACTAAAACGCCGTGCTAGAGAAGGCGACGAATTAGCTGAAAAACTGTATCGGGCAGTATCATTTGAAAGCAGTCTGGACATATTCTTGTGGACGGTAATTGTCCTATGTACAGCCGGCAGTCTAATACTCTTTAACCGGGTAGCTCCGCTTTGGCTGGATGTTATTACGGTCATTATTTTTATCTGGCTTGTTTTCGCTTGGCTGCCAAGGTTAGCGGTTAATAATTTCTCTCTTAAACTCACTGGCTATATTACGCCAATGGTAGTTTGGGTCTTAAATCTTATTCATCCGTACATACAGAAAATAGATCACCGTAAGGGCAAACTTAACCCGGAGACCCACAGTGGTCTTTACGATAAAAAAGACTTAGAAAATCTCATATCTAAACAAAAGAAACAATTAGACAACCGGATAGATCCCAATGACCTGGAACTAATAAAAAAAGCTTTAAAGTTTAAAGACAAAACAGTTGGCGAGTACGGCTTAACATGGTCAAAAGCAGAGAAGATGTTTGCCGGTGACTCAATCGGTCCGGTAATGCTAGATGAAATGCATAAATCCGGCCAGCTTTTCGTGCCTGTTTTAGCCGACAATGAATCGAAGAAATTGGTCGGTATGATTGATCTTAGCCGGATAGATCTTTCGACTGCCGGCACCGCCCGTGATCTCATGAACCAGAACCTTTATTACCTGAATGAAGACGATAGCTTGTATGATGCCTTAAATGCCCTATCTACCACTGGTCATCCAGTATTTATAGTGCTGGATAAAAAGCAAAGACCATTCGGAATGCTCACTATTAAGGATGTAATTAAAGAGCTATACAGCTTTAAACCAACTCATGACGAAAACATAATTAAACCCGGGAACGAAGAAACAAGTAACTCATAAAGAAAACTAAGTAGGTGTTAAAATAAACCCATGGACAGAACTTTAGTTAAGGATCTTGGAGGTTGTAAAGACAAAACTGTAACTGTTTACGGCTGGTTACACAAAAAACGTTTACTTGGCGGACTGACTTTTATTAACTTGAGAGACCGATCTGGTATTGTCCAGATAGTTATAAATAATAAGGACCAGGTAGAAAAACTAAGAGGCATGCAGATTGGCAGCGTGCTTAAAGTTACCGGTAAAATTACAGTTGAACCTAGGGCACCGGGTGGTTACGAAATACACGAGCCAATTCTTGAGGTCTTAGTTCCTGTCTCGGCAGAACCATTAATTGAAATTGATAAGCCTCTGTCCCATGCTTCGGCAAACCTTGATACCCTATTTGAGCTTCGATCCATAGGCCTTAGAAACACTCAAGAAGCAGCCATATTTAAAGTGCAATCGGCTATCCTTCAGGCTTTAAGAGAGTATTTCTACCAACATGATTTTATAGAAATCAGAACGCCTAAAATTTTGGCCGCAGCCACCGAGGGCGGTGCTGAGGTCTTTAAGTTTGATTACTTTGGCAAGCAGGCAACCCTAGCGCAAAGCCCCCAGTTTTATAAACAAATCATGGTCGGAGTATTTGAGAGAGTATTTGAAATATCGCCTGTCTATAGGGCAGAACCGAGTGCTACAACCAGGCATATGTCTGAATATACCTCGATTGATGCCGAAATGGGCTTTATTAATATAAAGGACCTTGAAAATGTCTTAAGTGAAGTTATGCACTTTGTAGTTGACTTTGTGTTTAGTAAATGCCGGCCAGAACTTGAGCTTTTGAAGGCCGAAAAACCAAAACTGCCAGCGACAATACCAAGCATGTCTATGGCCGAGATCCATAAAGGATATTCCAGTAGTAGCGGCCAGAACACCGAAACTGAAAAGGATCTAAGACCGGACGAAGAAAAGTGGGCCTGTGAATATGCCAAAGAGCATTTCGACTCAGAAGCGGTTTTTGTAACCGACTGGCCGGCCAGCGAAATGAAGTTTTACCATAAAACACAGGACAATAATCCTGATCTGGCCGACAGAATCGACCTTTTGTTCCGGGGAGTAGAAATTGTTACCGGTTCGCTAAGAGAGAACGATTACCAAAAGATTTTAGGACAGCTTAAGGATAAAGTTAACGGTGATCCTAATGATCCGGGCTTTAAACCTCTATTAATGGCTATGCAGGCCGGTATGCCTGCTCACGGCGGCTTTGGTATGGGACTAGAAAGATTAACCGAAAAGCTCCTTGGACTGCACAATGTCAAGGAAGCTACTCTTTTCCCAAGAGATATTAACAGATTATCACCTTAACTTAAGCTATTTTTTAGCTGTAAGCGTAAAATATGAATTATGGAGCTGCCAGACCGTCCGATAAAGGATCCCTACAAAGAAATCCCGGTTAAAGACTTCAGCTATATTAATACCAAAGACAAATTGCCAAAGAAGACAGATTATAAACTATGGCTGATAGTGTCAGGGGTGATTATTCTAATTATTCTCGCTGCTGGTGCTTATTTCTATGGCCAGCATACAAAAACCAAGTCACCAGTAAAGACGTCTCATACTGCCAGCTCTCAAAAAGCAGCTGTCTCAAAGCCGGCCGCACCAGCTACCCAGCTAACCAGCTACACATCGACGCCATTTAATTTGACTGTTAACTATCCAACAACTTGGACGGTAGCCAGTAACGGAAATACTTCTATGACCATTACATCACCAATAATGAGTCTGGTAGCGGACAGCGGCAAAACAGTCAGCGGCAAAACAGTCCTAACGGTCTTAAACCAAGGCCAAATACCAACTGCCTTTGGTACCACCTCTGTAGCAGTCTTAAATTCTTTAGACATCACTTTCACCAGCCCAACATCTTCCCAGGCAGCGCAGACTTACATTAGTTTTGTCCAGTACCCGGCAACCGTTACTAAGGGTGGTCTTGATGCTATCTATGTATCCGGCAATAGCGGCTACCTGAAGGGTCAGACTATCCCGCCATCGGATATTAATAAGGTAAGCCCGTTAGTTATAGTCAGCTTTATGCAGTGTCAAACCACCGCCTGCACGAGTCTGCTGCCGCTCACCATATCGTCAAATATGTGGTCAAGTTCGTCCTTTGAGACGCCTATCTTAGACATAATCAAATCATTCCAATTTTCTTGAAAGCAATTCATTTGACTTATTAGGCTAACCGGAGAGAGAATAATACTAGTGGTTTAAAATAAAAACTACGATATCCCTTAAGGACTAACTATGCATATTCACGCTAAAAAATTACTTCAAGTTTGGGCACTGCATCTCTTTAGGCTCTAATTTAAAA
The DNA here is from genome assembly GCA_963718045.1 of uncultured bacterium. GTDB lineage: Bacteria > Patescibacteriota > Saccharimonadia > Saccharimonadales > UBA4665 > JAJZKE01. The sequence continues at coordinate 750,399 of OY970350.1, read as the reverse complement.
ACGCTACTAGCTCTATTTATCTTTAGACTTTTGCTAAAATATGATTGAGGGATCGTAAGGCCTTTATGGTCTTAAGGTTTAAAATAAACTTATCTCAAAAAGAGGGGTCATGGAAGATGAAAAGGACCGGCCTGCTAAACACATTAAGCTGAGCTCTGATTCAGTCGGCTTTAATATTAAAGTTAACAGGAAAACAGCAGCGCCAGTCAGCAGAGAAGATAAAGAAGAGGCAGCTAAAGAAACTGAACCTGAGCCTGATCCAACTGATCCGGTTCTTGACGATCCCGTTATCAATAAGGCAGTCGATGATATCGCTGTTTCTGACAGCAGTGAACTGCTGGCTGTAGAAGATACATATAGGGCTTCAGGCCTAGCTCCTAAAAAAACTAAGCTGGATAAACTAAAGAAGCTTGTAAAAAACAAGTGGTTTTACATCTCTATTTGCGCTGTCATAGTTATTATTTTTAGCGTACCTTTGACCAGGTACTTTATCCTCGGACAATTTATGTCTAGCACCTACAAGTTTACGGTAATAGACAGCGTAACAGATAAGCCGGTCAGCGGAGCAGTGGTCACTATTGGCGCAAATAAAGCCGACACCAACGCTTATGGCCAGGCGGTTGTTAAAGCTGACTTAGGCAAAAGACAATTTGGAATAGCCAAGCAATATTATGCGATAAGCTCGGGGCAGATATTTGTTGGTTTTAGAAAATCAACTGGTGACATAGTCTATCTAAGTGCAACTGGCAGACAGGTAGAAATAAAAATTCTTAATAAACTAACTGGCCAGCCAATAAGCGGCGCTAAAATTAGCGTTTTAAATACCAATGCCACTACCAACTCTTCCGGCAAGGCCCAGATAGTTTTACCTACCAAAAAGTCTTTCTATGAAGCCAGCATATCGGTCTCAGGCTTTAATAATCTAAGTTTGCCAATAAATGTAACCACCGATGAGAATGCTAACCTTATTAAGCTTGTGCCAACCGGCTACATATATTATTTAAGCAACGTTACCGGCACTATCAATGTCATGCGAGCCAATCTTGACGGCAGTAATCCCACTACCGTACTAGCCGGTACTGGTAATGAAACCGCCTCAACCACTCTAACGGCTTCACCGGATAACAACTATCTAGTTTTTGAAGCTCGGCGAACTGGCAGTCAGCCAGAACTCTACGTTATCGACACTAATAACGAGTCATTAACCGAGTTTGATTCCAGTTCATCTAGTTTTAATCTAATTGGCTGGAGCGGCGATATGTTTATCTACGATGCCACTAATACTTCTGAGCCTACTACCACTGTTGGCCTGGAACAATTAAAGAGCTATAACGCTCAAAGCGGCCAATTAAATGTTTTAGACGAAGACCAGGTTGAAGGCAGTTCGCCGTCCTATGCCTATCAAAGTTTCGCAAATTATGAACTGCTGCCTAACCAAGTTGTCTATACAACTAGCTGGACACCCACGAACTCATACGATTTGACAAGCTCGAATGATACCTTAAGAAGCGTTAACCCGAACGGGCTTGGCAAGAAAGACTACCAAACCTTCCCAGCTGCCACAACTACCACCATGAGCATTGCTCGTTACCAGCCTACCAGTCTTTACCTATCTGTCTCAGACAGTTCAACCAATCAGACTAGCTATTACACCTTTTCTAACTCTAACCTAACTAGTTCAACGATTACGTCAGCCACTTTTACGTCTACCAACCCAACATATTATCTATCTCCGTCAGGCAGTGAATATCTTTGGACGGCCAATGAAAACGGCAGCAATGAAACGTATACTGCCAACAGTTCAGATCAGGATCAAAAGAGAATATCCCTGCCGGTAGCCTACTCGTCATACGGCTGGTACAACAGTCAGTACATTCTGCTAACCAAAGACGGCAGTATGTATATAGCTCCAGTCTCAGGAACTAACTCACCACAGTTTGTTGCCAACTTATTTTAACCTTATAAAGGCTTTTTATTGTCTCGTCTATGTCTATAGTGGAAGACGGAGCTAATAACTGTCAGAACTGCTAGAACTATTGCCGCCAGCATGCTCCAGCCTGCCAGATCTGGTGACCAAGTAGGTGAAATAAAATCAAATTCATATAAAGAAACAGGAATATTAGCACCCTTAAGACCATGAGTGGTCACATACTGCTCAATGCAGGGAATCCTGTATCTTCCTGAAAACCCTTCTGGTACTGCTTGCTGGCAATAGTCTTCTGCTTCGGTATAAAGGGATGAGTTCTGCTGTTCAATGGCAGCGGTCTGGCTTGAAGTTACCCGGTTATAGGTATTCGTTAGCTGGATGGGCGGATAGATACTATTTGTCCCAGAACTTAAATTCGTATTCATGTTGGAAGTAACATATCTGGCCAAATTTTCTAGTGACGGTTCAATATTGACACCGCTTTTATCTGCCGCATAAACCTGGTTTCTAAGGTAATTCATATGGTCGTTATTAGCTCTTAGGGCGCTTAGACAAACAATTGCTGAAATAGCGGTTAACGCCAGCAAATACCAGGGTTTAATACTGCCAAAACTTGATTTAATTTGTTTTAGTGACAGTTTCATTACAGATAGAATTATATACCGGATCGACACTACATATTGCCTTATATGAGCGGTATCGTTAATAATACTTAAGATAATGCATGTATATTTTCTAGGAATTGGCGGCGCCGGCACCGGACCACTGGCTGAAATTGCCGCTCAAGCAGGCTTCGATGTAAGTGGTTCAGACAAGCAAAACTCAAGCTACACTGACTACTTAAAAACGCATGGTATTACCGACATAGAAATTGGTCAGTCGTCAGATTTAATAGAGAAGACACATAGCAATAAGCCAATCGATTGGCTGGTATATAGCCCGGCTCTGGAAACTGAAAGTCTGGGTAAGGAGCAGCTAGAATATGCTAAAAGCCTAGGCATTAAAGTCACCAGGACCGATGAGTTCGTTCGTGAAATAGTGGAACGGAGCAACCTAAAGATGGTAGCCGTTGCCGGTACGCACGGTAAAACAACAACCACAGCCATGGTTGCCTGGCTGTTTGTCGCTTTAAACAAACCACAAAGCTATTTAATCCCAGCAAAGGTTAATTTTGGTGAAATGGGCCAGTTAACAAAAGCAAGCGAGTACTTTATCTATGAGGCTGATGAATATGACCGTAAGTTTTTGTCTTTTGAGCCATATTTAAGCCTAATTAGCGGTGTGTCCTGGGACCACCACGAAATATACCCAACCAGGGAAGAATATATCTCTGCCTTTAACGACTTTATTAACCAAAGCCGGAAAACAATTATCTGGCAGTCCGATGCCGAATATTTAAATGCTGACGGCGATAACCTAATAGTCCAGGATGATGATACGCTCGAGATAAATGACATTAAGCTTAAAGGGCTATATAACCGGCGGGATGCCTGGTTGGCGGTAGCGGCTGTTCATGAACTAATTGATGTCCCAATAACTGAGTTAATTTCACACATTAACCAATTTAAAGGTCTATCTAGGCGCATGGAAGAGATCTACCCCGGTTTATATACCGACTATGCCCATACACCAGAAAAGATCAAAGGAGCCATCAGTGCGGCTAGTGAAATGGCAGAGGAAAATGGTCAGAAACTAGTGGTTATCTATGAACCGCTGACAAACAGACGGCAGATACATATGATAGACGACTATAAAGACTGTTTTAATGGCGCTATTAAAGTTTATTGGCTGCCAAGCTATTTGGCCCGTGAAGATCCTAAAGACCCGATCTTAAGCCCTGAGCAGCTTATTAGCCACTTAACTAGTCCTGAAATTGTTGAGCCAGCCCAAAGAGACGAGGGGCTACTAAACGTAATCAGGCAACAATTAGGAAGAGGAAATATGGTCGTCGCTATGGCCGGTGGTGGCGGCGGCAGTCTGGATGAATGGCTAAGAGATAACTTTAAGCCTTCTTAATTTTAGACAAAAATATCTTACTTACTCTTGGTATAGGCTAAATAAGCCAAAGCTATTAGAACAACCATAATAACCAGGGTGAGTGCAATAACAGCTACATGGCTAGTCTGCATAGCAGAAGTTTTAACTTTGGGCGAACTTTTATTTATATTTCTGGCAGATGGCGGAGGCGGCGGTTGGTTATCTACCGGTTTTCTTTCAACAGCCGGACTAAGCGGCAAGGGAGGTGTGCGGTTTACACCATCAATATTGGCTTTGGCTGGTTGCATTAAGATATGTTCCTTATCCCCCTATTTAAGACTTACTTTTAGCTAGCCAAGTCATTACCTGACTAGCGATGATCCAGTTGGGTATGACAATCAAGACGGCTAAAACTTTATGGCTTAAGTAGTTGAAGGGGACTAGCAGACTAAAGACGAGGTAGGTAACGTAAGGTATATAGGTCAAGGCGCCTTTATAACTGCAGGCTATGTAGCTATGTCTTAGGGGTTTGAACCAAGGCTTATTTGCTTCGGCCATTTAAAAGACCTACTTTGTAGTGTTTTGAGGAGTCGTTTGACCGGATGTGCCGGCGGTACTTTGGTCACTACACTTTTGACCATTTGGATTTTGTTTCTCCCATGTGTTGACAGCCTGAGCTACTTGACCGCTTGGTGACAGGTTTTCCCAAAAGGTAACCGATGAGCGGTTAATGATCATCTGATCTAGTGGTGCATGTATTTCACAGCCTAACTTGACTAAAGTAACTTTGGTGTTGCTAGTACTTGCTGAACTAGTTGAACTGCCACCGTTAGTTTGCAGGTAGAAGATATTTGTTAAAACTAGGAAGTTGTTATTAAGGGATTTAACTGTCCCGAAATATACCTGGCCAGTGCTTAAGAATACAGCCTGCAGTCTGTTAGTTTGGACATAACTGCTTTCAGAATTATTAGTGTTATTGCTAATAGCTAAAAAGACAAGTAAGCCAACAATGACTACTACGATACAGAGAGTTAATAACGCCTGAACTATTCTAGATAATTTACTGCGTGACCAATCACCCTGTTTTTTATTTTTAGTTTGATTTAAATGACTCGCTGGTCGACTTTGGTTAACCTCATCTTGGTCTTGGTTATTACCCTGGCCACTCATATTGAGTTGAGGTCCGCGGTTAGAGAAATCCATAGATATTACCTTCCACCCTTTATTATTATGTTTACTTTGCTAGTTTATTACACCTGCGTAGAGTAAGCAAGCCAAAAAGAAGGCTAAAAAAGAGGTCTTTTTAGCTACTCTATAAGAAAAGGGGTTGACAAGTGAAAACTCGCCAGAGTATTTTATTGATACTACTTAATATAAGGGGAGAGCAAAGAATGGCTTATCAGCACACTAACTCTAAAGGGGTAACTTACTTCTTGAATTCCAAGGAAGTTACATTGCGCGGTGGCAAGAGACAAACAATTTACTACTTTTCTAAGGATGAAAGGCCTGAAGGTACTGGCTTACCATCTGGTTACGAAGTAAATGAAAACCCGAGAAACGGTTTTCTAACAGTTAAGCGCAAATAATAAGCTTAAATAGAATGAAAAAGAGCCTAAAATTTTAGGCTCTTTTTTAGTTTCCTAATATAATCTAACTCCATGGCCGATATAATTCTTAAAGTCCGTAACCTGTCGAAAAGTTATGACGGCAAGCCTGCTGTCGATGACATTTCTTTTGATGTTTTTAAAGATGAGATTTTTGGCATCTTAGGGCCTAATGGTGCTGGTAAGACTACGACTCTCGAGATGATTGAGACCATGCGCTCCATAGATAAGGGCAAAATAACCATTACCGGACTAGATGTGGCAACTCAGCCGCAAGAAGTTAAGAGGATAATCGGCGTCCAGCCGCAAAGCCCGGCCTTCCAAGACAAACAAAAACTGTTTGAGATTATTGAAATGTTCGCTGCCGCTTACGGTGAAAGAACTAATGTTCAGACCTTCCTAGACGAAGTCCAGCTTGGTGAAAAGGCCAATAGTTACGCTGAACAGCTATCTGGCGGTCAAAGACAAAGGTTGTCCATAGCAGCCGCTCTGGTTCATAGCCCTAAAGTGTTCTTCCTAGACGAACCAACAACCGGGCTGGATCCTCAAGCCAGACGTAACCTTTGGGACCTTGTCAGGATGGTCAGAGACAGGGGAGTGACCGTTATTTTAACTACCCATTATCTGGATGAAGCAGAACTTCTTTGTAACCGGGTAGCTATTATGGACAATGGTAAAATCATTGCCCTGGACACACCGCGCAATCTAATAAAGCAGCTACTTAGCCGAGGCTTTAAAAAAACCCAGCGGGTTGAACAGGCTAACCTTGATGATGTCTTTATAGATCTAACTGGAAAGGCGCTGAGAGACTAATGACAGTTGACTACATATTAATCGCGGCTGCAGTCATTGTCTTTAGTATTAGGGTATATAACAAACGGTTTAAGAATAAGACTAAGCAGGTAAAGGCAAACGGGCCTAGTCAAAATAAACCTCCTCTAACCGGGTGGAAGCAGAAACTGTATACCGTAGGAGTATTCACTAAACTTTCAACTAAAAGATTCTTCAGGGACCGCTTAGCTCTATTCTTTGGCATATTATTCCCCTTAATCTTCCTATTTGTTTTCGGTTCTCTAACAGCTAGCAACAATAAAGTCTCATTTTCTATTGCCATCATTAACCAATCTAAGACCAGCTATGCTGATGAACTAATCAAGAGTATCGAGTTAAATAAAACCTATAAGATTAACCACAGCATAAATAGTATATCTGTAGCAGAATCAACCATGGATAAAAACCAACTAGACGGAGCCATTGTTATTCCATCCAGCTTTGGCCAGACAAATAAGAACGGCCAACCAACTGGAACTCTACAGGTTGTTTATACTGAAAATGAACAGTCTGCCGGCCAAACATTAACTTCGCTGTTACAGTCAAATCTAGAACCATTTAACGCCCATTTTGTACCCGTTGTCATTCCTTTTAAGGCGATCGGCGACCAGTTAAGTCAAAAGAGTTTAACCAATTTTGACTATACCTTTTCAGGACTTCTCGGTTTCACTATTGCCGGTATAGGCATATTCGGGCCGGTTAATGTCTTCCCGGAACTTAAGAAACAAGGCATTTTAAGGCGTCTCCACACTACCCCTATAAGAGTTTGGCAGTATTTCATGGCAACTATGTTTAGTCAGGCCATAACCGGCTCTGTAGCCGTCCTCGTCCAATTTATGGTTGCTATTGCAGTCTTTCACCTAAAGATAGATGGTAACTATTTTGAAATATTATTATTCGTAATTCTGTCAATCTTTATGATCTTAGGTATCGGACTAGCAATTGGTGGCTGGGCCAAGAACGAAAGACAGGCGGCTCCACTATCTAATATTATTGTCTTCCCAATGCTATTTCTATCCGGTACTTTCTTCCCTAGATACCTAATGCCCGGTTGGCTGCAAAAAATAACTAATTATCTGCCCCTCACTCCAGTTATTGATGGTCTTAGAATGCTGACAACAGAAGGCAAGAGCCTAGTTCAAATAGGGCCTCAATTAGGCCTTGTTGCTCTCTGGCTAGTAGTTATCTACGTTATAGCCTTTAGAGTCTTCAAGTGGGAATAGACAACTAAGCGTAAGTGTGATATAGTATATACTATGACAGAAGCTAGCCCCAATTGGAAAGAACATGAAGGTGAAGTTCTACCTTCTTATACTGGACCTAATGCCCCAGTTTATTCTAATGATTCTCAAGCAGAGAATCTACGACAACTTGAAGAAACACATCCTGAATTCCCAGTAACTGATACCGAAACGGGCACGCAAACTCCAGCCGATACTAAGGGAATAGATGCCGAAGAGGTCGATGTCGAACAGATTCGTGCTGACCTGCGAAAACGATTACCTAGAGTGCCACATGACCCGTATAATCCATATAAAGGTGCCACTCGTCGCTATTTGAATAATCGAAAAGATATACTTGGTTAAATAATCGGGGAAATTAGTCCTGATTTAGATTAAGCTATTTGGTTTTAGCGGGAAGGTTATGACTAGAGTTATTTTATATGAAGCCAACTAAACCAGAACAAGCTGAATTTTTTGTAATATCATCAATCACAGGGCAAACTAGCCCAGACTCACGGTTTGATACACAAGAATCTGTTGATGGCGTAAAAGTTAATATTGTTGAGCGCTCCATTCTTCTACAGAATACAATTGCTAATCTGCAACAAGCTCAGTTTCTGGATAGAGTTGCTGGTCTATCACCTATTGTACGAAATTCTAGAGCCAAAGCAGGGCGACTTAAATATGATGCCCAGACGATGTTCATACAGTCTAGTGGTTCAGATAGACTGGAGGTGAGCGAGGATTTTAGTCTTAGAGAAATGCGAACAGTAGGTGCTACAGGACAACAGCTTTTCACATCTTTTTGGAAAGAATACTTCTCGCGAAGTCATCAAACAAAGAGTCCCCAAGAATATATGCTAGACCTAATTGCCCAGATTGATCAGATGATGTTGTTACAGTCTGAGTCTAACAGGATGCATAATCTTAGACCACATAAAACATCTGATCATAAAGAACAAGGCGTAGCTGAGGTTACCGAGACACTGGATACCCCAGCTAGGCTCCAGGCATTACTCGATGATCCACGAGCTGGTTTCTCCCCAACTACAAATCAAGAGAAAAATCAGCTCATTACCTACCTAGATTATTTAGATAATCCTAAGTATCCGCTAAGATTAACCAATCATTTCATTGGAGTCTATAACTTCAGCCAATCTATCAGGCGTCTTCCTGGTAACAGCCAGCTTAATCCTAAGCGTGGCCCAGTTAGTATTGTCTATGAGACAGGAGATTATTATGAGGATGCAGTAAGATCTAGAGAAGCCCTTCAAGACTTAGAAATATTACTCCAAGAATGTGTAAACCAAAGAATAACGCTTGGCGAAGAAACTGATGTTATAAGTCTTGATCACCCAGGTTATCCAGCTCTTATTCGTTACCTAGATATTCAGACTTTTCTTAAGACCGGTAGTGGTGTAGTAATGGCAAATCCCCTAGCTACAAAAACTGACCGCTTGGATAGTGAAAAACCTGTTACGAACAATCTTAAGCGTAAGATGGTAGGCGATATATATAATCCTCACTTTACAACCCCTGATGTTGCAGATCGTATCACTGAAGCTGTTAAAAATCTAAACGTTGGTGACGCTCGAAAGGTTATTAACCTCGCTGTCCAAGACCAGATGCGAAGAGAAAGTTATCTAAGGCTAATCTTGTCAAAATTTGCTGTTCTCCCAGCCGGCACTCCTGCTAAACTAAGGCGAGAACTGAGAGCATCTAGCGATGCCTCGATAAGTATTCTTGGACTAGATGTTACAAGCTAGTATACGTAGATGAGTAATAAACTGAGCAGTTTAGCAAAACCCTTCTTTATACTTGCGCCAATGGACGAAGTCACTGACACTGTTTTTAGACAGATAGTAGCCAAATGTGCTAAACCAGATCTATTTTTCAGTGAATTTGTTAACGTCGATGGTCTTCAGAGTAAAGGTAGAGATAAAGTAAGGATTAAGCTAAACCATACAGATATTGATCAACCTCTGATAGCCCAAGTATGGGGCTTAAAACCTGAGAATTATATGTTGTGCGCTAAAGAAATAGTTGCTGGAGTATATGGTGATTTTGCTGGCATAGACGTAAACATGGGCTGTCCTGTTAAAGATGTCGTTTCTAATGGGGCCTGCAGCGGCCTGATGAATAACCGGCCTTTAGCACAAGAAATTATCCAGGCTACCAAGAAAGGCGCAAAAGGCAAACTGCCCATTAGCGTTAAAACAAGACTAGGCTTTTATGAAATTGACCTAAGCTGGCATGAGTTCTTATTAAATCAAGACCTAGACATGCTGATTATTCACGGACGAACACGGACAGAAATGAGCAAAGTACCAGCCAACTGGCAGGTTATAGGTGAAATCGGGAAGCTTAGAGACAAAGTATCTCCTAATACTCTAATCGTTGGTAACGGCGATGTATTAAGCAGAGAACAGGCTGAAAAATTAGCTAAAGAGTATAAATTAGACGGTATCATGATTGGCCGGGGGATATTTAATGACCCGTATATTTTTTCTAAAAATAGTCCTTGGCAAGATATGACCAAAGAACAAAAACTAGGACTGTTTAAGTATCATGTAGAGTTGTTTCATAAGACATGGGGATCAACCAGGCCAGTCAAGATACTTAATAAGTTTTGTAAGGTTTACATAAATAACTTTGAAGGGGCAAGTGAAATACGAGAAAAGTTAATGGCCGCTAAAGATTTTGATGAACTTCTAAGTCTAATAGACGAACAAGCGGTGAAGTATACCGAACCAAGTTAGAACCATCTTAGTAGATGTATAATTTTAAACTAATGGACAAGTCAGCACCCATCAGCAAGCCTACCGTTAAACGGATTATTGATTTACAGAGTATGTTATTGGTTTTTGGTTCAATAGAACGTAAGGTCTGTATACCGCCTACAGTCGATACAGCAGAGAACGATATAGACCATAGCTTCTCGCTGGCGATAATTGCGTGGTTTTTGGCACCCTCTTTTCCCCACCTAGATGTCGGCAAGTTGATTAAGCTTAGTCTAGCTCACGATATAGTTGAAATCTATGCGGGTGATACTTTTTCCTATGATAAAGAGGCTATTAGAGACCAAAAAGATCGAGAACGAAAGGCCATAGTCAAGCTAAAAAGAAACTGGGCAGATTTCCCGGACTTGACTGATGCTATTACGGAGTACGAAAAAGGCCAGAGTGAGGAAGCTAAGTTTGTTTATGCTTTAGATAAATTACAGCCAGCAATCATGGACTATCTTAATGAAGGACGTATTTGGCATAAGCTGGGTATTACATTTGCTAAATTTACAGAAGAAAAAGAGAAGAAAATCCCAACGTCACCTGAAATAGCAGAGTATTATCATGAGCTATACAGTATTTTGGAGAAAAATCTACACCTTTTCCCTCAACCTTAGATCTGATATGGCGCACCGAACCAAACTAGAACCATTTTGATACCCAGAAAGTTCAAGCCCCTGATGGCTCTCCAAACATTAACAGTTTAATCCCCAAGTTTTAGTATTAACATATTAATAAACTTATGCTTATATAAAGCTATGATACTGAGAAGGATCCATGTCGGTCTCAGCTGAATGCATCGAAGGCACTTGGCATTTTTCTCAGAAAGAACTATTAGATCGCCCTCCAGAAACCGGTATTGCGATTGACTCACCTAAACCCCAAGAAATTGATGATTTTATAAGAGCAGACTGGAATTATGATGGATTCTGGGAAGTTGGAATTCACATCGTCGACTGTGGAATAATCGATCCAGAATCTTTAGCAGTTCAAAATGCCCGACGAAGAGGTTGGAGCAGATATAGTAAAACGGCTCAAAGTCGTAGCGAAGATAATGGTGCTATGTTACCCCAAAGTTTATATAGAGGGCTATTAAACTTAGGTGCTGACCCTTATGGTCCAGGTATTCCAACGGTAACAGTCGGTTTTGACTTCGATCCAGAAAATGATGGAATCTTTAACTATAGTCTACAGCGTACAAGGTTGACCGATTACTTAACTACTGACTACAGTGAATTTGACAACTTAATACGTAGTGAAGACGATCGTGCCGTTAGAATTGCAACAGTTGCTAAACTTCTTGGCCCGCACATTGGTGCCAGTCTAAAAGCTCCTCCTACAAATATAGCACCATATAGTGTTCAGATGATGATGGTTACCGCCAATCACTTGGTTGCCAAAGACGCACTAAGACAAGGCATACCGTGGATATATAGAAATCAAAAGCAAAGACCGCCAAAATCTGAATTAGAACCTGACAGTAAAAATCCTGATGAACCTCAAGAAGACATCCCAGACAGCTTATTCGGAGTCACTGAATTTTCTACCATACCTACTGGCCATGGATCATTGCGTTTAAACCCTTATGGTGGTTTCGTCTCGCCTCTTCGTCGAGATGACGATCTACTCAATCACTTAAATGACACTGCCGTTAGAGACGGAAACACACCGCCCTTTCCTGTCCCCGAACTGGACCAAATAGCAACTGAGTTAACTCAAAAAAATAGAGATAGGCATATTGGCAGGCAGGCATTAAGAGTTGTAGCTTAATGATGGATGTCAGAACTGAAATTTAAAGAGGTTACGACATATTTTATTGAAATGGTGGGGGCGGTAGGAATCGAACCTACCACCAAGCGGTTATGCACGCCACTACAACTTTCGTTGCCTCGTAAAGAGTTTGTGGTCCGGACTGTCTCTTCATCCATAAGGATGCCTACCGTACAGTCTCTACACCTTTCCCGTTTAACACAGGACTTGGCTCGGGATTACCAATACTTGAAAGTATAAGGTTTCCCCGAATTTGGCAGGATATACTTACTGGTTACCCATGTAAGCAGCCCTATTGAGCCGCCTGCTCTAACCGATGAGCTACGCCCCCATTGTTAGCTACCTAACAGATAAAAAGTATAACAGAACTTAGCTAAAGTTATATAATATAAAGTGTTAATTGCTATGAAATCAAAATTTAAAGACTACCCCCAAAAACTAACCCACCAACTAACCAAATTTGGTGACATTAGATTTACTGGTCAATTAATCTTTATGGCCATAGTACTTCTAATATTCTGGAGTGGAGCAAAAGCAATTCAGTCTAACTACGGCCTTCAAAAGCAAGTCACTGAGCTTAAACAACAAAACCAGGTTTCCGAGTTACAAAATTCAACTATTGCACTCCAAAATAACTACTATAAATCTAACCAATACTTAGAATTATCTGCCCGCCAAAACTTTGGACTTGCTGCACCTGGTGAAACTGAGCTTATAGTGCCATCAAGTGTAGCTCTAAGCTATACCAAGAATGTGCCATCAAGTTCATCAGCAGCGACAACTAATAACAGCAATGAACTAAACTACGAAGCTTGGATTAACTTTTTCCTTCACAGAAACACTCAGTCCTGAACCTCCACCTCTTGGCCAGATCAAGATATTATGCTAGAATAACATGTCAAATAAGTATATCGCGGGGTGGAGCAGCGGCAGCTCGATTGGCTCATAACCAATAGGTCGCAGGTTCGAGTCCTGCCCCCGCAACCATAAGACTTTCACCTCTGTTATTAATGCAGAGTTTTTGTTTATAGCATGCATCATTTTCATATAAGAGACTGCTTTATATATAAAATACTTAACCTATAGCCTACAATAGAGTGATGGATAATAACATCGGTATAACTACAAGCAACCCTCAAAGTACGGGCTCTAATTCACTTTCAACAGGTAACCAACAAAACCCTCAAAGCTCTACCGGTTTAAGCTCAATAAATACCCAGTCTTCCGGTTCACCTATACCACTAAGCTCGACTACTTCACTTAAAACATCATCCCTAAACTTGCCAGAAAGCAAAACTACTGCCCAATATAACGTCTCTGCCTTCATTCCGATAGCCATTTTAGTACTCGTTGCTATCTTTGTATCCGTCTATATTTTTATCTCTTCTAAAAAATCTTCCAAAAATCTTTAAAAAACTCTTGCCAAAGCTAATCATAAGCCCTATGATTGCTAATTAGATTAAATCTAATCAACAAAAAACAAAAAAAGGGAAAGATATGAAAACCCAATCACAAATAGGTTTTGAGTTAGTAACTAGTACTGACCAAGGCATACGAGACATAGACAAGATACTCACTAAGCTTTAAGAGGAAGACCAAGCAGCTCAAGTATTGAGTTGTCCGGAAAGTAATTGAGGCATAAATTATTCGTAGCATACGGGCCATGCATTAATTAGGACTATATAAGTTCGACTATCTCAGCATTGCCAATTCTAAAACTATTTCTGTGTTTATCGTCATGTTCCAGGTGGTGTGGCAGTTTATTTACTACTCGATATAAAGCTCTACCGAAACTTCCATGACTGACTACAAGTACATTGTCTTCTTTTAATGAATTTAGATACTTAAGAGCATTCATTGCTCTATTATGAAGTTCGGCAACAGTTTCAACGTTTTTTACATTATCCATATCTTTCTCCATGAATTTTGCCCAAGATACCCCCTCCATGTCTCCAAATGACCTTTCAACAAACAGTTTGTTAAACTGGATTTTATCTTTTGGATAACCTAGCTCTTTTGCAATTAGCTCTGCTGTGTGGTGTGCTCTAGAAAGTGGCGAGCTGACAATTAAGTCGATTCTTAAGTTTTTTTGCTTGAGATTTTTACCTGTTGCTTTGGCTTGCGAAACCCCCGTAGATGTTAACGGTGTTTCGATTCGTCCTGAATAATACCCGCCGACATTCATCTCAGTCTCGCCATGTCTTACGAAATACAGCCTTTTCATACGCAAAAAGTATATCAATATACGGATAGATAAATAAGCCTAACAGATTAGGGAGAAACTACTATTACAATCTAAACTTGCCTTATTGTTCTCTTGATTGCATGGATTGTTGAGTACTGTTTTAAGTCAAGGAACTTGGCAAGCGACCATATAACTACAGTCCCCTCCATCTTACTGGCATGGATTAGTAAAGGATTTTCTGTATCATCTGCTTCTCCAGTATTCATTGCTAAATGAACTCCAGAATATTTTTGGCCAATTAGATTGTTGCCAATCTCTTCGTTTGTCAGCTCTTTGTACTCGTCATATACGGGAGAATACTGCAAGGCATATTCAGGTAGAGTAGGTCTGCCAAAAAACAAAACATCCCCCAGATCCATATCTTCTGCTCTAGCTACATCGCCAAAAAAGGGATTAATGCAGTACATTTCCCAACCCCTCATGTTGCCAGGCAGTTCAATATCAAAAAGGCGTGGTATTAATAAATGCGTAAGGGTAACACAGTTAAGCCCCAATTGTTTTGCTTGAGACTCTGTTCTAATAACGTCAGGCCCATTGCCAAAATTATATTCGTATCCAGCATCCAAAAACTCTTTAAATACAGCATTCATTTTTATGGATTATAACTTAAGACCCTATTATTTATATGTCGGACAATGACACGGACCAGGACCGTAACCCGTCACCGTACCGCCTACTGGCTCATTAGGACAGTTGCATAGCATATAACTTCCTGTGATGGGACTCTTATTAGAAGAATCATTTAACCACTTGTCCTTATAGAGGAATCCAACTGCAAAACCTATTATTAAAGCAACGATAACAACTATGGCCATAATAATGTTAGCGCGAGATAAAACTACTTTCATAGATTATTCATTATTTTATATTGAATCAGGGTAAACTGCTAACCATAGAAGTATTAGTAGGCATGACATGGACGAAATGGAACCAAGTTAAACATGAATTGATAGAGATATGGAATATAGTTAAAACCTTAGGGGAGAGACTGCTGTTGCAGTCTAAGCGTGAGTTATTGAACCCATACAGTATGCTAACTGAAAAGACCGCGCAAAGCCTCTAAAATCTCTTGAGTTTTTTCTTCCTTAAGTATCCCGTGAACGTTATTAACTACGGTTTCATCAGCTGTAAACAATTTATCAGGTCTAATAAAACTATCTCGAGACAAACTACCTGACTCGAAATCCGTTGTACTTAAAGCTATCGCTCGAGTGCTAGAATAAGGTTTTGATGTAATTTGGCATAAGATTAAATTATCAAAATCGACCAACGCAACAATAATTGCCGGACGTCTTTTGGATGTTGATAAATCAGAGAAGGGGAAGCTACTAGATACAACCCGTCCTACTGTAAATGTGCCCATGCTTTATCTTCCTCAGGCCTTAACCAATCTTTTGCTAATGCCTCTTCAGATAACAGCATAGTTTCAGAAATAACCCTCGGTTTTTTAGCAGCAGTTATACGTATCTCGCCTCTTTTAGCCGTAATAACAACGTTATTATCCAACTCACTTTCCTCTAAGAGAGGCTTTGGGATACGCACACCTCGTGAATTACCTATGCTAATAATGGTAGTATTCATAGTAATTACATTGTATATCCAGTGTTAATTAATGTCAATACAAATAACCAACCGTCATGGTAGCGGCGAGTGGACTTGAACCACTGACCCCAGGCTTATGAGTCCTGTGCTCTAACCAGCTGAGCTACGCCGCCTTGCAACATGATTATATTAAAGTAATAGATTAATCCAAAACCGTAACAGTTCTAGTACACTTATATTATGAGGCTTGAGAAGATAAAAGGTAAATACGTTGTTGCAGTTAGCGGCGGGGTTGATTCTGTCGTTCTGCTAAGTTTGTTAACTGATCTGCCAAAAGACAATTTAGAGTTGGTTGTTGCCCACTTCGACCACGGTATTAGAAACGATTCTAAAAAAGATCGGTTGTTTGTCGAACAATTAGCCAAAAACTATGGTTTTAAGTTCTACTACGGCGAAGGCCATTTAGGTCAAAAGGCTAGTGAAGAAGAAGCCAGAAATGCCCGGTATGCCTTTTTAAACGAAGTAGTTAAAAAAGAAAAAGCAGACGGTTTAATAACTGCTCACCACCAGGATGACCAAATTGAAACAGCCATCATTAATATTATCCGCGGGACGGGCAGGAAAGGTTTAAGCTCACTTTCTTCAAACAAAACAATTCTTCGGCCACTTCTCGTTTATTCTAAAAAGGATATTACAAACTATGCTTTAAAACATAATTTAACTTGGCATGAAGATCCCACCAACCAAGACGTCAAGTATTTAAGGAATTATATCCGCCGCCAAATTGTTCCTAAATTAGATAATAAAAGCCGGACTAGACTGCTAGATATTATTAACAAACAGCAAGCCTTAAATGAGCAAATCGATAAGGATTTAGCTGAAATTTTAAAAGCTAATTTAAGTCACAACCAGCTGCCCAGACTATTTTTAAACAGCCTAGATTATTCACTAGGCAAAGAACTTCTAGCTAGTTGGCTGCGGCAAAATGGCTTAAGCGAGTTTGACCGTATGACCATTGAAAGACTTAACGTGCAGCTTAAAACTATTGGTCCAAAACATAAAGTGGATGTCTATAATTCCTGGGTAATAACTTCTTCAAAAGACAATTTGGCACTCGAGCATCTAGAGCGCTAGGTAAAAAATATATAAGGCGGTATAATAATTCCGTTATGGATAGGAACAGCTTGCAACCGAATAAACAGAAGAACCCTAACAGTCGTTATGGGATGAGAAATGCCGGCTTTATAGCCTTAATAGTTTTACTGCTTTTAGTTGTTTATTCCGCCTTTAATCAGCCAAGCACATTAAAGACAATCCCAATTACGACAGCCATTAAAAATGCCAATGCCGGTGACTATAATAAGTTTCAAATTAGCGGTAATGAAATACAGATAACTCCCAAGGGGAAATCAAAAGCAACCCTTAAAACTTATGAAGAACCTAATGCTAACTTAAAGACTGAAGGTCTTAATTATTCAAAAGTTACTATTTCTGCCAATGCTGAAAGCAGTAGCTCTTCAACTTGGCTAGGCATTCTGGAAACTGTTGGCCCCGTAGTTGCTATTGGCGTAATTCTGTACATTATGATGAAAAGTGCCCAGGGCCAAGGCAACCAGGCTTTAAGTTTTGGCAAAAGCAGGGCCCGTCTATACGGCAACGAGAAAGACAAGATTAACTTTACAGATGTTGCCGGTTCAGACGAAGCAAAACAAGACCTTCAAGAAGTCGTTGAATTCTTGAAGTATCCCAAAAAGTTTGCCAGTGTCGGTGCCCGCATTCCCAAAGGCGTCCTTTTAATTGGTCCGCCCGGTACGGGTAAAACAATGTTAGCTAGAGCTGTAGCCGGTGAAGCTAACGTGCCATTCTTTAGTATTTCCGGATCAGAATTTGTGGAAATGTTTGTTGGTGTCGGTGCCAGCCGTGTTAGAGATCTTTTTGCCAAAGCTAAGAAGAATGCTCCCTGCATAATCTTTATTGATGAGATTGATGCCGTTGGCCGAAGACGCGGCAGCGGTATGGGCGGCGGCCATGATGAAAGAGAGCAGACCTTAAATCAAATACTGGTCGAGATGGACGGTTTTGAGCAAGGCCAAAATGTTATTGTTCTGGCGGCTACTAACCGAGCCGACGTTCTTGACCCGGCCCTCTTAAGACCAGGCCGATTCGACCGCCGGGTAAATATAGGTCTGCCAGACCGTAAAGACCGTGAAGCAATTCTTAAAGTTCATTTTGCTAAAAAGCCACTAAACAAAGATGTCGATCTTGACGCTCTGGCTGCCAAAACGGCCGGCTCATCTGGTGCTGATCTAGCTAACATTGCTAACGAATCAGCCATTATTGCTGCCAGAAACGGGCATTCGCAAATTTTACAAACAGACGTTACTGAGGCCTTTGAACGTGTCGCTATTGGACCGGAAAGAAAGAGCAAAGTAATGACCGAATTAGACAAGATGACCACTGCCTATCATGAAGCTGGACATGCTTTAGTCGGTCATGTACTGCCGGACAGCGACCCAGTCCACAAGGTAACCATTATTCCTAGAGGCGGTACTGGTGGCGTGACTTGGTTTATTCCGCCGGAAGACAGAATGTTTGTTTCTCTAGTCCAGTTTAAAGACATGCTTGCCCGCGGTATGGGCGGCCGTGTGGCTGAAGAAGTAATCTTAGGCCGGGATAAGATAACAACTGGCGCTAGTAATGACCTACAAAGTGCTGCCGAACTTGCCCGGGATATGGTTGTCAACCAGGGTATGGGTAAGAAACTGCGCGACCAAGTATTTAAACTGGATGACGGCATGATGCTGGACCGATTGGTCCATGAACGGGACTACTCAGATGAAACAGCTAAAGTTATTGATGATGAAGTCGAGAACTTAATTACCGAGGCAGGTAATAGAGCCCGTATAGTAATTAAGGCTAATTTGTCTTTCCTGGAAAAACTTAAAGACCGGTTACTGGAAAAAGAGACGGTTGATGCGGCTGAGGTCGACGAAATTCTAAAAGGCGCCAAAATGCCTAGTGCCGCCACTCTTTACTAAAAAGACATTAAAAATCATCTACCAAAGATACCCTTAAACTTTTATACTGTTCAGTAGTTTATGAATAGTCCAAAAGAAACCGGCCATACTTTACACCGGGTCAGCATTACTAATGTTGCTGCTCTTCTTATGGCCTCAACGCTTGCTACCCAGGTACTTGGCTTTTTAAGAACTAAACTAGTAAACGCTAACTTCCCATTAGTTGGAGCACATAGTACGGATGCCTACTTTGCTGCCTTTAACGTCCCAGATTTCTTTTACTTCACTCTATCTGCCGGTGCCCTAGGTGTAGCTTTAATACCGGTTCTAGCCGACAGGTATGCTAAGGATGGCGTTAAAGAAGTATGGGATTTATCTAACTCGCTGCTTAACCTGCTGGCTGTAGTTATGTTCATTGTAGCTATAATTATCCTAGTTTTTGCTAAATGGCTGATTCACCATGTTGTAGCTCCAGGTTTGTCTCCAGTTGAAACTAATACTGCTGCCGCCATAATGCGTCTGCTGGCCTTTAACCCTTTCATATTTACTGTCTCCGGTATTTTATCTTCAGTCCAGCAAACCTTCGGCCGCTTCTTCTTTTATGCTATAGCTCCTCTTTCATACAACCTGTCTATTATTATCTCCATATTTGTCTTTAAAAATAATATCGGTTTAATCGGCTTGGGCCTCGGTGCCTTAATTGGCGCAGTTCTTCAGCTGCTAATAATTGGTGTTGGTGCCCTGAACTCTAACTTCCATTGGAGCCCCAAGATTATGTGGCACAGCAAAGACTTCCATACTGTTCTTCGGAACTTGCCGCCAAGATCATTAGACCAGGGAATGGACCAGGTGGAAGATATTATTGAAACACACCTGGCTAGTGGTCTGGGTTCAGGTTCAATTACAAACTTCAACAACGCCTATGTATTAAGTACGGCACCAATTATGCTGCTGGGTACAGCCATATCTACGGCTGTCTTTCCGAGACTAAACCACCGTCTGGCCCAGGGGAGACCTGATCTGTTCCGTAAAGACTTTCTTAAAATAATTAGAATAATGGTTTGGCTGGCGGCACCGGTCGTTGTTATTGGCTTTTACTGCCGGGGATATTTAGCCCGTCTTATCTATACAAGAGGCAACTCCCAAATTGCTTTAATCTTTGGCTTCATGATTGGCGCTATATTCTTCGGCATTATGTATTCCATTATTTCCCGCTGGTTCTATTCCCATAAAGACACTAAGACGCCTCTCTTTGTATCGGTCTTTACCGTTGGTCTTAACATAATTTTGGCTTACACACTATCTAGGCGGTCACTTTACGGAGTAGTCGGACTGGCTTTAGCTCAGTCCATTGTAGCGGCCACTGAAGTAGCTATACTGACTGTCATCATGGTTAAAAGAGACAAAAAATTGTTTGACCTCGAGTTTATAAGAGGCCTTGTCCGGATAGCTTCAGTTACCGGCTTTACCGTTGTAGCCGGCTTTATTATGATCTCCATTTATCCGCTTGAAATTAAAAACAAAGGCTTCTTTGAGCTAGGCAGCAAGGTAGCTTTAATTGCCTTAGTCACACTTGCTGTTCATATCGGCGTATCTTCATTGTTTGATCTTGACGAAGTTAAACCGGTCCTTAGCCGTCTAAAACGGTTAATACTACGACCTGTTAAATGGCAAGTATGAGATAATACTTCTCCCTATGGACACTAACTTAATTCGTAACTTTTCAATAATTGCCCATATTGATCACGGCAAGTCGACTCTGGCCGACCGTTTAATGGAAATAACTGGTACTGTCGACAAAAGAAACATGAAAGACCAGCTTCTAGATAAGATGGATCTGGAACGGGAAAAAGGAATTACCATTAAACTGGCACCAGTCCGAATGGAATATAACGGGCATGAGCTGAACCTTATTGATACTCCGGGACATGTTGATTTTAGCTATGAAGTTTCTAGGAGTCTTAATGCCTGTGAGGGAGCAGTCTTAGTGGTTGATGCAACTCAGGGGATACAGGCTCAAACACTTGCCAATGTCTATCTGGCAATAAACGCCGGCCTGGTTATTATCCCGGTTATTAATAAGATAGACCTGCCAGCGGCAGACATACCTAAAACAACCCAAGAAATATTATCTTTGCTTGGCGGGGCTAAAGAAGACATCTGTTTAATCTCGGCTAAAAGCGGCCAGGGAGTTCCTAGCCTGCTTGAAGAAATAATTAAAAGAGTGCCGCCTCCTAAAAATACATCAGCTAACAAAACCCGGGGCTTAATCTTTGATTCATACTATGACGATTACCGCGGCGTTATTCTGTATATCCGCATATTTGATGGCCACATAAATAAGAATGACCAGATCGAGATGATGGCTACAAAAGTTAAAGGACAAGCACTTGAAGTTGGTATCTTAAGACCAGACAATACACCGACGGATAAACTAACGAGCGGTGAAATAGGTTATATTGTTACTAATCTAAAATCTACCCACGATGCTAAAGTCGGCGACACGGTAACACTAGCTAGTAACCCAGCGGCTGAACCGCTGCCTGGATACCTAGAAGTAAAACCATTTGTTTATGCTGGTTTCTTCCCAACCTCTAACGAACATTATGAGGAGCTTAAAGAAGCCATAGAAAAACTGTCACTCAGTGATTCAAGTCTGCAGTTTAGCTATGAAAATTCACCAGTCTTAGGCTTCGGTCTGAGAATCGGTTTCTTAGGCCTTTTACATATGGACATAGTCAGAGAGAGGTTAGAAAGGGAATATAACCAGGAGCTGGTTATTAGCAGCCCATCAACTGATTACATCGTGAAGCTGACAAACGGCACTGTAATTGACATAAAAAGCGCCTCAGAAATGCCTGACGCTTCACTTATTAGTGAAATAAAAGAGCCTTGGATAAAAGGTGAAGTCATTACCCCTAGTGACTTCATCGGCAGTGTTATTAACCTGATTGTATCTAAACGCGGCAGAAAGACCAGCATTAGCTATATTGATACCAGGGCCCTAATTGGCTTTGAAGCGCCGCTTGCCAATCTGCTGACGGATTTCTATGATTTGTTAAAAAGTATAACCAGCGGTTTCGCAACGTACAGCTATGACCTTGACGGCTATAGGGCAGAAGACCTGGTTAAATTAGATTACCTGATTGCAGGTAATAAGGTGGACTCTTTATCTCAGATAGTTCATCGCCACGAGGCTGAATCACAAGCTAAAACGACTGTCAAAAAACTAAAAGACATAATCCCCAGACAAAACTTCAAAGTAGCTATTCAGGCGGCTATTGGCGCCCGCATTATTGCCCGCGAAGACATAAGTGCCTACCGGAAAGATGTGACAGTCGGACTGTACGGCGGCGATGTAACCAGAAAGAAGAAAGTGCTGGCTAAACAAAAGAAAGGTAAGAGCAGAATGAAACGATTTGGTAAAGTAGACATCCCGGCTGAAGCCTTTTCAGTTATGCTCCAGAAAGATTAGTGCTGACTTATGCTTAAGACCGACCGAACTTTGATTAAAATCTAATTTGCGTCCACGCATTAGCTTCGTTATACAATAAGATATGGACGATTTTAAGAAGGCAATAGTCAATTATCAGCCACCAGAAATTGCCAAAGATGTAGTAAGTAGATCTAGAATTCTATTTTTAGTCGGGCCTACTGGTGCTGGTAAAGAAACAATCGCCCATGAGCTTATTAAAACTGATAAGTATCGGGCAATAGTTTCTCACACCACCAGGCCACCTCGGATTAACCACGGAGTGATAGAAAAGGATGGTATCGATTACCATTTTATAGATAATGGCCGGGCTCTCAAGCTGCTTCAGAACCATCAGCTTATTGAAGCCACTATAATCCATGGCTATATGTATGGCACTGCCACGAAAGAAATACAAAAAACTATCAATGAGTCCAAGATTGCCGTTACCGCTCTTGATATTAAAGGTGTCCGTTCCTATCGTAAATTATCTGATAAAGTCATAGCTGTTTATTTATTACCACCAAACTTTGAGGCGTTAATAAGCCGACTCATTGCCCGCTATGGCAAGACCCATGACCAATCAGATATTAAAACACGTTTAGTTACGGCTCTAGATGAACTAAACGAACTAACTAAGACAGATTATTACTACGTCTTAATAAACGATGACATCGGTGAAACTACTAAGGCCGTCGAAAAGATTGTAACAGGTAGACATAAACCTAAAACTAATCCAGCAGTTATAGCACTTACCAACCAACTCATAGAAGGCATAAGTAATTATTTAGTTAAAGTTAGATAACAAACATGTCCCTAGCACTCTTGACGATAGAGTGCTAATAGAGATATAATTAGCCTAATTTAAACTAGGTTAATTATTAATATGACTGATCGTCAGAAACGAATCTTAAATGCCATAGTTGAGCAATACGCTGAAGTGGCTAGCCCTGTCGGCAGCAGTCTGCTGGCTAAAGCTTTTAAGGTATCTTCAGCTACTATTAGGGCAGAAATGGCTGAACTGGAACGGCTTGGCTTTATTAGCCAACCTCATACCAGTGCCGGCCGTGTACCAACAGACATGGGATATAGATTTTACGTTAACAGCCTGCCGGAAAATCACATCGACACTAGTATTGAAAGAAGGGCAGCCAGAGCACTGTCTTCGCGTGTCCAGCATGGCGGTGCACCCGAGAGAATGATTAGAAATGCTGTCGATACTTTAGTCGAGCTGACACATAATCTGGGACTGGCTACTATCGGCAACCAGCTATATATTAGCGGCCTTAGCAATCTCTTTGACCAGCCTGAGTTTTTAGATACGTATCAGGTACAGCAAGTAGCAAGGCTACTGGATAACCTTGAGCCATGGCTTAAAGAAGCCGCTCCCAATGAAGCCTTAAGTGTCTATATCGGTCAGGAAAATCCGATTGGCCGTTCAGCTGGCTGCACGTTAGTAATAAGCCGATTCCGTGGTCCGTTTAGTGACCGCAGCTACATTGGGACATTAGGCCCAACCAGACAGAGCTACAGAGAAGTAATGAACCTTGTCAGCCAAGCTGGCCAGGAACTGGAAGAATTATTAATTATATAGGGATGAGTTAATGGCCGATCATCATAAGAAAACACAAACACATAATCGTCCAGAAATAGAAGAACTTGAAAGACAAGTTTTAGAACTAACTGAGGCTCTTCAAAGAGAACGGGCGGATGCCATTAATGTCCGTAGAAGAGCAGAAGAAGACCGTTTTAAAATGGCCAGCTTCTTTAAGGCAACAGTTATTAAAGATCTGCTGCCATTTATAGATAATTTTGAAAGAGCCTTAAATCATACACCAAAAGCCACAGATAGAACCATGATGGAGTGGCATAAAGGTCTTGGTGGTGTCAACAAACAACTTTGGCAAGCGCTAGAATCTTTAGGCGTTGAAAAAATAAAGACAATAAATGAGGTCTTTGATCCGCGCTACCATGAAGCAGTCCAAATGGATCCAAATAGTGAAGGCACTAAAGAGATAATTACCGAAGAATTTATGCCTGGCTATACTTTGGACGGGGAAGTAATCCGTCACGCTATGGTCAAAGTATCAATGAAATAATCTTAACTTTAGCTGGTAGGAGGTACTGGTTCTTGAGTTACTAAGTGAGCTTGGGCAACGCCTTCAAGCATCTTACCAGTCTTAGCGTCTACAAAAGTACCGTTTGCTTCTAGGACAGCGTGCTGAATGTTACTTTTCGGTATAGAGTTAGGATCTGTAACCTCATTAATTATTAATTCATCTGATAGGGGAACAGTATCGCTTGCAAAGTCAAATGTATCCGGAGCATAAACTGAATATTCAGTACCGTCGACCTCAATCAATAACTGGGAATCCGCTGCACGCATTTCTGTTATGCCGTTATGTGTAAAGTTAGAACTTACTAAACCACCTAGGATATTAATTCTGTGGCCAACATCTTCTCGAATGCGTTGAGCAACCGCTACTCTAGCATCAACCTTGATGGGTTCAGGAGACTTATTGCTATTTGCTAGGAACCCTCCAACGAAGCCACCGGTAGTTAAAAGTACTGCTGCTCCAGCCTGGATTGCTCTACGCCTAGGCAAATTAGCTGGTCCGTAGCGATGTTCATGGCGATGTTCATGTGATTTTGTCATGGCACATAATATAGCACATTATGTTAAAACGGTCAAGCTTATTACCCAAGATATATTTACTATATTGTTGTAAAATACATTCATTAGCACTCTTGACTTATGAGTGCTAATTATTTATTCTGGATATATCTAGCAATCACTTCTTGTGACTGCTAATTAATATAATAGTTAACGTAAATGGAGATCATAAAATGAGTAAGATAATTGGCATCGACCTTGGCACAACCAACTCAGCCATGGCTGTTATGCAATCTGGTAAACCAGAGATTATTGCCAACAGCGAAGGCGCTAGAACAACTCCTTCAGTAGTGGCTGTCAATAAGAACGGCGAAAGACTAATCGGTCAGGTTGCCAGAAGACAACAGGTAACTAACTCTAAAAACACAATTTATGAAGTAAAAAGACTTATAGGACGAAACTGGAGTGACCAGGAAGTTCAGCGTGACCTTAAATTAATGGGCTACGAAATAGTTAAAAGCGGTAACGGCGTAAAAGTTAAGATGGCCGATAAAGAATATAGCCCAGAAGAAATAAGCGCCATGATCCTCGGTAAATTGAAGGCTGATGCTGAAGCTTTCCTAGGCGAACCGGTCAGCGAAGCTGTCATTACTGTGCCCGCCTACTTTGACGACAGCCAAAGACAGGCAACTAAGGATGCCGGAAAAATAGCTGGCCTGGAAGTAAAAAGAATAATCAACGAACCAACTGCCGCAGCTCTAGCTTATGGGCTAGATAAAAATGATAAAAAGGATGAGAAGATAGCTGTATATGACCTAGGCGGCGGTACTTTCGATATCTCTATCCTGGAACTAGGTGACGGTGTCTTTGAAGTTAAATCAACTAACGGTGATACCCATCTTGGTGGTGCTGACTTTGACCGTGTTATAGTTAACTATTTTGCCGATGAATTCAAGAAAGAACAGGGCATTGACATAACGGATGACAAAGCTGCTATGCAAAGGCTGCGTGATGAAGCCGAGAAGGCCAAAATTGAGCTCTCAACCGCCCAGGAAGTAAATGTTAACCTGCCATTTCTAACTGCTGACTCAGATGGTCCGAAGCACTTCGAGCACAAACTAACCAGAGCTAAGCTTGAAAGTCTGGTAGCTGACCTAATAGAAAAGACAGCCGAACCATGCGAGAAAGCTCTTAAAGACGCTAAATTAAAGACCAGCGACATTAACGCTATTGTCCTTGTCGGTGGCATGACCAGAATGCCGGCTGTACAAGAAAAGGTTAAAAAGATCTTTTCTAAAGAACCAATGAAGGGTGTTAACCCTGATGAGGTAGTGGCCATTGGTGCGGCCATCCAGGGCGGTGTCCTGCAAGGTGATGTTAAAGACGTATTGCTGCTTGATGTAACACCGCTATCTCTAGGTATAGAGACTATGGGTGGAGTCATGACCAGGCTGATTGAAAGGAATACCACCATTCCAACTTCTAAGTCCGAAGTATTCTCCACGGCCGCAGATAACCAGCCACAGGTAGAAATACATGTTGCCCAAGGTGAAAGAGAAATGATTGACGGCAATAAGTCTTTGGGCCGCTTTATCCTTGACGGTATCCCGCCTGCTCCAAGAGGTATCCCCCAGATTGAAGTAACCTTTAATATTGATGCGAACGGTATCTTAAATGTTACCGCTAAAGACAAGGGTACTTCTAAAGAGCAGAGCATAACCATCTCCGGATCAGGCAACTTAAGTAAAGATGACGTTGAAAAGATGGCTAAAGAAGCTGAAGCTCATGCCGATGAAGACAAGAAGCGAAAAGACCAGGTTGAAGCTGAAAACCTGCTAGATAGTGCTGTCTACCAGGCGGAGAAGCTCTCTCGCGACAATAAAGACAAGTTGTCTGATGAAGACAAGAAAACACTAGAAGAAGCCGTAGAAGCCGCTAAAAAGGTAGTAGCGGATGAAAAGGCTTCTAAAGAAGATCTAGAAAAAGCAGCCCAGGAGTTAAACGATAAGATCATGCCCATTGGCGCTAAGATGTACGAAAATGCGTCAAAAGAAGCTGGCTCAGAAAAAACTGAGACTAAAGACGATTCCATCGAAGGCGAAGTAGTCGACGAAGAAAAGACCGACAAATAAAGAGCCCATTCTTGGTAATATTAATGTTAGTTAAAGGGTAAAATGCCCCGTAAGTTAAAATATGGCTACAAAACGAGACTACTATGAAACCTTAGGTATAAGCAAAGATGCTTCTGCTGATGAGGTAAAAAAAGCCTTTAGAAGAGCCGCCATTGAACATCACCCTGACCGCGGTGGCGATGAAACTAAGTTTAAAGAAATAAACGAAGCATATGAAGTTCTTGGTGACCCTGAAAAGAGAAAGAGATATGACCAGTTTGGCCATGCTGGCGTAGGTGGTAGCGGTCCTAGTGGCTTTGAAGGCTTTGGTGGCTTTGGCGGGCAGGGTCAAAACATTAACTTTGATTTTGGTGATCTTGGTCTTGGCGATATATTCAGCACCTTTTTTGGTAATGGACAGACCGGTTCCAGAAGACAAAATAGGGGCAGAGATGTCGAAGCCAGGGTCGAGATATCTTTTGAAGATGCTGTCTTTGGCACTGAAGTACCCCTTAATTTAACAGTTGAAGATACATGTAGTCACTGTAAAGGAACAACAGCCGAGCCAGGCTATGAACTTAAGACTTGTCCAACCTGTAACGGTAAAGGGCAGGTAGTAAGCGTTACCAGGACCATTTTTGGCAATATCCAGCAGGCTACTATTTGTCAGACATGCAAAGGCAGGGGTAAGGTGCCTGAGAAGTTATGCACCGTCTGTCACGGCAAAGGCACAGTCGAGTCAAGACAGCAAATAAATCTTAAAATACCGGCTGGCATAGATGATGGATCGACTATCCGCCTAAGAGAACACGGTGAAGCCATCGCAAACGGCCCTAAAGGCGATCTATACGTTAATGTCAGGGTTAAAGCTCATAAGAAATTCACCCGTGAAGGGGAGATTATCTTAAGCGAAGAACATATCGGCATGGTTGATGCTGCCATAGGCTGTGAAGTAGATATTGATACAGTCGACGGTAAGGTATTAATGAAAGTACCTCCTGGTACTCAGTCCGGTACAGACTTTAAGCTTTCCGGTCACGGCGTACCTCATATAAAGGGCGGCAGCCGCGGTGCCCATATTGTCACCATAATAGTTGATACACCAACCAAACTATCAAAAGAACAGGTTAGACTGTTAGAGCAATTTAAGCAGTCTCCGGCTGGCAGTAAATTCCATATCTTTAATTAGATCTTGCTATTAACACCTGTCAGTTAGATAATTTACTTTAAATGCCTAAACTTAAGCAGGATAATAGCGGCTTTATACCTCTTCTCATAACCATAATACTGATTGTTGCTCTCTTAATCTGGCTGATATATACCCGCATCCTGCATGCTAAATAGCCTTGCCAAGGATATAGAAATATGCTACAATATGCCCCCTAAATGATTAAAGAACCCCAGATTATAGGCAGTGTCGTAAAAATCAGCATACCAGCTGGTGATATTTATGATTTACCAGCGAAGATAGATACCGGTGCTGACGGATCTTCTATTTGGGCGACCAATATCAAAGAGAAAGGCAGTAAGCTTGAGTATTGTTTACTCGGCCCTTCTTCAGATAAGTATACCGGCAAAGTTATTAGTAGCACGGATTATGAAAGAGTTAAAATTAAGAACTCATTTGGAGACACTGAACACCGGTACAGAGTAAAAATATCCGTCTTGATTGAAGGCCGAAGAGTAAGTGCCAAGTTTTCACTTGCTAATCGTAAATTAAAGTCGTATCCTGCGCTAGTTGGACGAAGACTACTGAATAAAAGATTCGTTATAGATATTTCCAAAATCCCATAAGCTTTAAGATTAACCAGTAGGAGTTAGTTATGAATATAGCAATTTTATCTAAAGGTCCTGGCAACTATTCCACTAAAAGGTTAGTGGAAGAGGCTAGAAAACGTGGTCACAGCGTCAGTGTGATTAATTATGCCAAGTGTTATGTAGCCCTAGAAAGCGGCCGCCCGGTTGTTAATTATAAAGGCGAAGAACTGACTAATTTTGACGTAATAATCCCAAGAATTGCTTCCAGCCTTACTAAATACGGTGCTTCTATTGTCCGTCAATTTGAAATGCAAAACGTCTTTACAACTACTAGCTCGATCTCTATTGTCCGCTCAAGAGACAAGTTAAGATCACTCCAGATTCTGTCTAAAGCCGCAGTTGGTATACCAAAAACAGTCTTTGCCCGCGAAACCGCTGACTTTGAAGATGTCCTTGATCAAGTTGGTGGACCGCCAGTAGTTATTAAAATTGCCCGCGGTACACACGGCAACGGAGTAGTATTAGCCGAAACCCGAAAAGCCGGACTGGCTGTAATGCAGGCCTTCAATGTTGAAGGAGTTAGCTTTTTAGTCCAAGAATATATAAGTGAAAGTGCCGGTGAAGATATCAGGGCTTTTGTTGTTAACGGCAAGGTAATTGCCAGCATGTTAAGGCAAAGTCTAGACGGCGACTTTAGATCAAACCTGCACCAAGGCGGTAATGGCATCCCTGTTAGACTATCCGAAGACGAAAGAAGAATGGCGCTCCGAGCTGCTAAAGCCATGGGTCTGACTATATGCGGTGTAGACATGATGAGGTCACATCAAGGCCCATTAATTCTTGAAGTAAACTGCAGCCCCGGCTTTGGCATAGAGAAGGTCACCGGACGGGATGTCGCCAGTTCAATAATTGATTACATCGAACAAAACGCCAAAGCCAGACACAAAAAAGACAAAATTGGTGCATAAAGCCTAACTCTCGGCTATTATTAAGCTTAAGCATGGCTGATATATGGCTAATAGTTATCTTTGTCATACCAATCCTATTAACAATTTTGCTTAGGGTTAATGGGGCGTATGTATTCTTAGGTATTTGTATGGGCTATGTAGTCAGTCAGTTTGATAGCACTAATAAACTAGTCACTAAACTAGCCAGCTCAAGAACCCTGGAACACTTCTATGGCTCTAATAATGCTAGATTAATACTGCTCCTGCTGCCGGCTGTCCTAATACTTCTTTTTAACATTAAGACGGCATCGGCTCATAAACATATTAATCTGGTCCCAGCTATAGCCAGCGGGCTGCTAATGGCCCTAACAGTTGTGCCGTTACTGCCGACAAACACAGCCGTCAATATTATGTCTGGCAGTTTATGGCAGGATCTGACTAAATATCAGGGAACGGTAGTAGCTATAAGTGCTCTTGTTGCCTTAATCTTTTTAGTTATGCAGCGCTCTAAATTTAATCCTTTAGCTAGACATCATAGACACGCCAAGTCTAAAGAGTAAATTACTAACTTGACTTTTATCTTATAGACCAATAATGTTAATCTGTATTTTTAAGGGCCCATAGCTCAGCCGGTTAGAGCACCTGCCTTTTAAGCAGGGTGTCGTGGGTTCGAGTCCCACTGGGCCCTCCAAAGATTAGTCCTAGTTTAAACGCCACAACCAAAGAACCAATAAACGATCCTTTTTGTTATTATTAATATATGCCGGACAAACATCCATTATCTCAAAAAGAATTTTGGGAAATATATAAAAAGGTACCCCGATTAACTGTTGAAATAATTATCAAAACTAACGAAGGTGTATTCCTTACAATGAGGAATATTGAACCATGTAAAGGATTGTGGCATTTACCGGGAGGCACAGTACGCTTTGGTGAAAGGCTTACTGAGGCTGTGGCTAGGATTGCAGAACGAGAACTAAACATTGAGGTTAGGGACACAAAGCTACTTGGCTATATTGAATATCCAAGCCACTTCACGAAAGGTCTAGATAGTCCGGTAGGTATAGCATTTGAAATTACAAGTTATAAAGGGCAGTTAAAACCGAATTCAGAAGCTAAAGATCATGGCTGGTTCAATAAACTACCTTCACCAATGCATCAAGAGCAAAAAGATTTTCTGAAGCCATACCTTTAATTCTGGTTGTAACAGCATCGTATTCAGCCCTTAATACTAGATAGCCCCTTTTTTTGTTATTATTGAAAAATGAATGAAACTGCGAGGCCAAAAGTAGGTATAGGTATTTTTCTTATCAAAGATAACCATTTATTACTGGGTAAGCGTAAGGGTTCCCATGGTGAGGGTGAATATGCTTTGCCTGGCGGACACTTGGAGTTATACGAAACATTTGAGGAATGTGCTTTAAGAGAGCTATCGGAAGAAGCCGGCCCTGCTATAAAAATAAAAAGACCTAAGTTTTTATGCGTCACGAACTTACGCAAGTATTATCCTAAACACTATGTAGATATCGGCATGTTAGCTGAATGGATCAGCGGTGAAGCTAAAGTCGCAGAACCAGATAAAAGAGAGGCGTGGGGATGGTACAGCCTAGATAAACTGCCTTCTCCTTTGTTTGGCTGCACCGAAAATTACATTGAAGCATATAAAACAGGCAAGTCTTATTTCGAGCAGTAAATATGTAGCCCAAGCAGACTATCACATATCTGTTGACTATTAGTTAATATTGTGCTAATGTATACTTTATGTCTCCAAAAAGTAAACTAAAGATTGAAACACCTACTAATCATGATCAATATTCAGGTGATGTATCTTCTTCACCAGAATTTATTGCAGAAGTCCTTAGTTATTTGTATGAAAAAGTTGAAAAAATCAGGGAGCTAAGTTACGAAAATTCTCATGATGACCTGACTGGTTTATATAACAGAAAAGCATTTGGAGATAAGGTTGAAAAGCGGATGGAGGCAAAAAAACCTTTTGCTGTGATATTCCTGGATTTGGATGCCTTTAAATTAATCAATGATAAGTTTGGCCACAGAAAAGGCAATGAGATGCTTAGAAATTTCGCTGAACACATGACATCCAATTTTAGACGTCCGGAAGATGTAGTTAGTCGTGGAAGACACCTCAGGGAACAGGGTGAAGATGAATTGCCACTAGGCCGCTTGGGCGGTGATGAGTTCGGTATAATAGATAACCTTGACCGTGTTCCGGATGGCACCACACTTGAGGAACAAATGAAAAAAGGGGAAGATTACGCCCGAAATGTTGTGGCCGAGTTCGTTGACCAACAAAGTGAAGAAATACGTAATTTAGGATTCGGCATTTCACTAGGTGGAGCAATCTGGGATCCAGATAATCCTGTATCATCCGTTGAGCTAATCCACCAAGCTGACCAAGCCATGTACATTGCAAAAAAAGCTGCTAACGGTAGACCAGCTCGATAGATTATCTTACTTTGTTCTTAAGCGGCCACTAGGTTTTGTTTTTTTAGAGCATCTATCATTCTGGTTAGCCCTATACCGCCGCCTGATCTTTCAAAGAAGTTAAAGTTTAAGAATTCCTTAAGTTCATTCTCCACCCTGTCTTTACCAAACAGCTCATATAGCTTGTTAGCATACTGACCGCTACTAATAGTATGGAAGGCTTCAACCATCTCTTTTTTATTGGTGCTTCTTTGGGCGCTGCCGATGGTTTCATTGCCGCAGATTATGACATCTATTTTATGGGCATGAGTCTTACTTTTCTTTTTCATATTCCAAAAAGGTGAGGTGTATTCAGGGAATTCCTGGCAGAATACCACTGGTCCGAAATCTTCCACCATTTTGTTCTCGTGCATATATGTCAGCTCTTTTGTATTATAGAAATCTTTTAGTTCATCGTAAGTACTGTAAACAAACTCTGATCTTTTACCAAGACCCAAGTACTCCAGTAAGTCTGTCTCAAATTCTCTAAGATCCTTAATATTGCCACGGAGTTCAAACTCAAACATGGGAAATATTAGTTTATGCCGTCCAGGAACTGGCTTCGGTTCGTTCCGGTAACTGGTGCTGACACAAAATACTCCTTTAACATCTGGGTGGGTGAGTAGTTCATACTCCAGCCACATCTGGCCTGTCTGCGGCAGCGGCCAGACCTCTCCCATGTAGTTGTATGTTGCTACCGTATCAGGGTCCTCACAGGCTGCCAGTATGCTTAAGCGGTCCTGAGTCGACACTTCCAAGAAGCCACGGCTTAAACAAAACTTCCGCAGCTTATTGACAACCTTGCTAAATGCCAGGCTGTCCTCGACCCCCATATAATTTTTAACCATTCATCCCTCCTTTATTTAATAAGGCATAAAAAAACAGCCCCGAAGGGCTGTTAATTCGTAAAGATCTTTTTGCTTT
The DNA here is from genome assembly GCA_963718045.1 of uncultured bacterium. GTDB lineage: Bacteria > Patescibacteriota > Saccharimonadia > Saccharimonadales > UBA4665 > JAJZKE01. Next base: position 717,173 of record OY970350.1, on the reverse strand, counting down.
AGCCAGCATTATAGGTCTTTGTTTTATGCATCACAAAATAAACTAGCATAAACGTTATTACCTAGCAAACCTTTTATCTACAAAGCATCTTTTTTGAGGAAGAGATACCAGGCAATTATCCAGCCAACTATCAGATAGGCCATGACTACAAGCAAAGAATGAAATGGAGTTATTGAACCCTGAGCGTTAGCTAAGTTATTCCTGCCACTGCCCAGAACATTTTGCAGGGAATCGAAAGGCAAGTATACGATATTCTTTTTAAGCCATATGCTCAAGAGTCCGTCAACCAATGTCGGGCCAATTAAAAGGGTGACTATAGTCGCGATTTGATTCCGGATAATATAGGCTAGCATGACAGCAATCATGGCATAGCCCCAGCCGTAAAATAAACAGCGCCATACTAAATCCCGGTAATAAAACGTTTGGGGCACTAATTTTATACCGTGGGCATGGACGCCGAGGAAAATCATCAGCGGCGCCAGAACGGCAATAACCGCGGTAAACAGCAAAGAATAAGCAGATATTATTAAAATCTTAGAGTAAAAGACCTTACTCCTGCTATTAGTCTCTGAGAGACTGTACATTATCGTGTTGTAACGGTATTCGTGCGTGACTAAAAGTATTCCGACTAAACCAACGAAAAATGTAACTATCGATATAGCTCCGGAAATCTCGCTATCTAAGAAAGTTGGGCTAAGCGTGTTAAAACGCTCAGTATGCATTCCGACTATAAAAAAACCAAAAAACATAACAAGGAGCAGCGCTATCGCTGACATGATATAGGTTGACCTGACGCTAAAGACTTTTTTAAACTCTGCTTTTAGTTCACTTTTCATCTTTATCCCCCTTACCGGAAAATTCTTCAGAACCGGCTGTCACTCCAAGAAAAGCTTCTTCAAGTGAGGCGCTTTTAGCCGACAACTCAAGTATAGGCAGCTTATTCTCAGAGGCTATTTTGCCAATCTTATCAGTTTTAACACCCATAACTTCCAGTCCGTTATCTAATTTAGTGAACTTTATGTCTTTAGCTTCTAAGACTTTTGCCAGCTTATCATTGTCTTCTGCTCTTACGAATACAGTTGTTGAAACATTGCTGGCGACAAAGTTTTTCATTGGCATATCTGCCAGCAGCTTACCCTTGCCAATAACTACTACATTATCAGCTAACTGGGACATTTCACTAAGTAAATGCGATGAAACAAAGACACCATGATCCTTATCTGTGTAAGACTTTAGAAACTCTCTGAGCCAGACTATACCTTCAGGATCCAGCCCGTTACCCGGTTCATCTAAAAGTAAATAAGACGGATTAGCCAGCAGTGCTGCAGCCAATCCTAGTCTTTGTCCCATGCCGAGAGAAAACTTACCCGGTCCATGTTTAGCCTCAGACTTAAGTCCGACAATATCTAAAACTTCATCAACTCGCTTTAAGGGAATGTCACCGGCAGTAGCTATTACTTTAAGATGATTTCTGGCTGTTCTGGTTGGATGAAAAGCCTTGGCTTCTAAAACAATACCAACTATTTCAGATGGCTGATCGTAAGAGTGAAGCGGTTTGCCGTCATATAAAGTTATGCCGCTGCCGTTAGCTAGTCCCAGCATTAGTTTCATGGTTGTCGATTTACCAGCGCCGTTAGGACCTAAAAAGCCAGTTACTTTGCCAGTGTCGACCTGAAAGGAAATGTCATCAACGGCCAACTTCTTATCAAACTTCTTACTTAAGTGCTGTGCTTTTATCATCTAAATAACTATAGCTTAACTTTAGCTTTTGGTCTAAAAATAATGGTCTAAATCTCAACAGCTTCTAGTTTTTTCGAGCGGCTTAAGAGCACAATACCTAATCCGGCAATGACCGCTGAAATGACGGCGAAGAAAAGATTAAGAGCACCAAGGCTTACCATATCGCCAAATATATAGATGCCTAAAGCAATACTAATAACCGGTTCAATAATCTCCATTGTTGGCTGGGATATGGCTACCGGTCCAGAGCCATAGGCATTCTGGGCCATAACGACCGACACCAAACCAACACATAAAAGAGCCCACAATTGCCAGTTGGTAAAAACGTAAACTAGACCCTGGCTTAACTCGCCGGTAACAATTTTGGTAAAACTGGCTACCAAAGCAAAACTAAAGCCGGCGGCTACTCCCGCCGCCAGTGCCCTGTAATTACTCTGTTTTATCCGTCTAACGGCATACACGCCAATGAGAATAATGATGGCAATAATTATGACCGACAGTGTAAGCCTGGGCAGCTGATATGGTTTTTTCCCGGAAACTGGATTAGCGCTAGCCAGCATCCCAGAGAGACCAGCACATATCATAACAATTGCCGCCCATTCACGTTTGCCTACACTAACATGCTTAGAAAAGTGAAGAATTAGCATCATAAAAACCAGATCAATCGTGAGCAGTGGTTCAACCACAAGCAGCGAGCCTTTTCTAAGAGCGGCAGCCTGGAAAAAGAAACCAATAACCTGAAGGCCGGCACCGCCAATCCACTTGGGATTTTTACTTAATTTCTTAATAAAATCTGACCTAAATAACTCATGGGACTGGGGTGAGCCAGTTTGATAGCGCTGTATCACGGCAGACTCAGCATTTATAAATGCTGCCATGATGGCAAAGAAGATAATCAGCGCAACTATCATATAGTCCCTCGACATATACTATATGTTTAAGTGCTGCTTAGTAAACAAATCTGTATGGGCAAATTAAATCTAGATTTGAGTTACACTCGCCTTAGATATCGCCAGCAAGGTATAATTAAATAATATAAGGGCCTAAAGGAGCAAATCGTGAGCGGTCACTCAAAATGGTCAACGATTAAACGCGCAAAAGGCGCTAAAGATGCCGTCCGTGGTGCTACATTCACCAAACTAGGCAACGCTATTGCCATTGCCGCCAGAAATGGCACTGATCCGGAAACTAACTTCGCTTTAAGGCTGGCTATAGATAAAGCAAGGTCAGCCAATATGCCGATGGCTAATATTGAGAGATCTATCGACCGGGTTCGTGATAAGTCAGCCAGCCAGCTTGAAGAAGTAACCTATGAAGGTTATGGTCCTGGCGGCGTGGCTATTCTAATTGAAGCAGCCACAGACAATTTAAACCGAACTTATCCCGAGGTTAGATTAGCTTTTACTAAACATGGCGGCAGTATGGCTGAACGAGGCGCTGTAGCTTTCCATTTTGAAAGAAAAGGTCTAATTCGGGTAAAAGGTACAGGGGAAGCAATTGAACTTAAGGCCATTGAAGCTGGTGCTAGTGATGTAGTAAGTGAAAATGATGAAACAATTATCTATTGTCCGCCAAGCGATTTATCTAAAGTCAGAGACAACCTAAAAAACGCCAACTTAACTATTACTGAAGCTGAACTTACCTATTTGCCAATTAATACGGTTGAGATAGGAGATAAAGATACGGCCGGTAAAATAATGAGGCTAATGGAGGCGCTTGAAGATCTTGATGATGTTACCAATACTTTTGTTAATTTCGATATAGACGAACAATTGTTAGGCTAAAACCATGCGAATAATTGGCATTGACCCAGGCACAGGCATTCTTGGCTTTGGTGTCATTGACGCCGCCAAAGGCAAACTAATATTAGTTGACGCCGGTGTTATCAGAACACCTGTTAAAGAAGACGATGCTGTTAGACTTGAAACGATATATTTAGAGCTAAGTAAAATTATTAAAGAAACAAAACCAACTGTTATGTCGGTTGAAAAGTTATTCTTTGCCCAAAATGTCACTACGGCTATGACCGTATCGCAAGCTAGAGGCGTAGTCCTGCTCTGCGGCCAGCAAGCGGGGCTTAATATTTTTGAATACACCCCGCTTCAAATAAAGCAGTCACTTACCGGCTATGGCCGGGCAGATAAGAAGCAGATCCAGGAAATGGTTAAAGTTACCCTAGGACTAAAAGAAGTGCCAAAGCCCGATGACTGTGCCGATGCCTTGGCGGCAGCCATTACCCATACTATGGTTAGCCGGTTCTAAGTTATAATTAGTCCATGATTGCAAGTTTAGCTGGAGTGATCACGGATAAATCACTTAACTCGGCAGTTATTGAAGTTAATGGCGTTGGCTATGAGCTATTTATCTCTGCCCAGGAATTTGAAGAACTTAAAGTCGGCGATAAATATAAGCTTTTTGTCCATGAAAGTATAAGGGAAGATGCATTTGACCTATACGGCTTTATTGACGAACAATCTAAAAAGCTGTTTGAGCTCTTAATTAGCGTAAAAAACATTGGGCCTAAAGTAGCCCTGGCTATTTTAAGTATTGGTCCGGCTACTAAAATTAGATCCGCTATTGCCGCGGGCGACATCAACCTTTTAATGTCCGCCAAGGGTGTTGGTAAAAAAGCAGCTGAGCAAGTTATTGTTGAACTTAGAGATAAAGTTGGCTTAGTAGCGTCGTCGGATGCCGAAGATTTAGTCTTACGCGGCGCGATCGATCAATCAGATGAAGCCATGCAGGCTTTAATCAGCCTTGGCTACACTGAGCAGGAAGCATTTAGTTTCTTAAAATCAATTGACCCTGATCTGCCTGTCGATGAACGATTAAACCTGGCACTAAAAGGTGCCAATAAGTGACTTAAAGTAGTCTTAGTGACATAATTTATAATATGATTGACAGAATAACAAACACTGTTAGTGATGAAGATGACAAGGTTTTAGAAGATACCTTAAGACCTAGAGATTTTGCCAGCTATATCGGACAGGCGCGTTTAAAACAGAACCTTAAACTTGCTATTGATGCAGCCACTAAAAGAAATGAATCGCTAGATCATGTTCTTCTTTATGGACCGCCGGGACTGGGTAAAACCACTATGGCCAATGTTATTGCTAACGAAATGAATACCCCGATAAGAGTTACGTCCGGGCCGGCCATAGAAAGAGCCGGAGACCTAGCCAGTCTTTTAACTAATTTAAACGACCGGGACATCCTTTTTATTGACGAAATACACCGGCTTAACCGTTCAGTTGCTGAAGTGCTTTATCCAGCCATGGAAGACTATAAATTAGACATTATGGTCGGCAAGGGTCCAAGTGCCCGCTCCCTAAGGCTTGATCTGCCCAAGTTCACAATCATTGGCGCCACCACCAGAGTCGGTTCGCTGGCATCACCGCTTAGAGACCGCTTTGGCATTATTCATCGCCTGGATTTCTATACGCCTGAAGAAATAGAAGCCATCATTAAACGGGCAGCTAGGATTCTTAATGTAAAAATAGACAAGTCGGCGCCTAAGATCTTAGCTAGCCGGGCCAGACTGACACCTAGAGTTGCCAATCGTCTGCTAAAAAGAGTCAGGGACTACGCCGATGTGAATGGTGACGGTATTATTGACACAGATATCGCTACTCAAGCTCTTGATCTTCTTCAGATTGACAACATTGGGCTTGACCCAGTCGACAGAGACCTGCTTAACGCTATTATTGACCACTATAACGGCGGCCCGGTAGGAGTTGAAACCTTGGCTGCTATAACCTCTGAAGAAAGAACAACCATTGAAGACTTTATCGAACCTTATCTAATGCAAATTGGCCTTCTTGAAAGAACACCAAGAGGCCGGAAAGTAACCCCCAGAGCAGTTAAGCACTTAAAGGGAATAGAGCAGTTGAAGCTAACTTAATCTAAGTTCTTTTTAACGTAAGTTGACTGGCCGTTAACACTACCCTGATAGGTAGCCGTCAGGGTATATTTAGCACAGTTAGTATCAACCGACTCGCAGGAATTACCGTTACTATCCGTTACCTGATAGGAGTAGACTTTAGGCGCCGGTGCCGAGGCTAAGGTTACATCAGCCGCATTCTGGTTAGCGGCTGAAGGATCAATCATATCTGAAGTATTAAGATTAGGCATATTTTTATCCCGCCAACTTACACTGTTTATATCTTTTAGCGATGGGTAATAACCATTCTGGCTATAGAAAGCTTCAAGCTGCGTCTGGATAGCGACAATGTCCGTTTGCCTTTTAGAATTATGTTCTTTAACCTGTATCCCGCTGTATGTTGAGATAACAATAGCGGCTAAAATGCCAATAACGACAATAACGATCAGAAGTTCAATAACCGTAAAACCACTATCTTTATGACGTAAGGATATCATTTGATCTTTCTCTTTAACCCACGTTTAATATATTTTATTACCATAAGTGCAATATAAGCAAGCGGGTAGCCTTAAAATGTAAGATCTAAACATTAAATCTGGCTTAAGAAGTTGCAGCTTGGTAATATGTCCAATTATTAAATCTGAAAAAGCATAAGCAGTTTATTTATGGCAGCAAGTTCAGTTATAGTACAAGTATCTTTTTGATGGAGGTGTTATGAGTGACAGTAAAGTACGTGAAGATAAAACTAAAGCTCTTGGACTAGCTCTAGATCAAATTGAAAAACAATTTGGCAAGGGCTCGATTATGAAACTAGGTGAATCACCTCACGCGGTAGTAGAAACAATTCCGACTGGATCACTGTCTCTAGATTTAGCCTTAGGTGGCGGACTGCCAAGAGGCCGAGTCGTTGAAATATACGGCCCTGAGAGCTCCGGTAAAACAACTCTTACTCTGCATGTTATCGCCCAGGCTCAAAGGATGGGCGGCAATGCCGCTTTCATTGATGCCGAACACGCCCTTGACCCTTCCTATGCTAAAAGAATCGGTGTAGATATCGACAACCTATTGCTAAGCCAGCCGGACAACGGTGAGCAGGCTCTTGAAATAGCCGAAACCTTAGTCAGATCAAACGCTGTCGATACAGTTGTCATTGACTCCGTTGCGGCACTTGTTCCGAGAGCTGAAATAGAGGGCGATATGGGCGATTCTCTGCCCGGGCTGCAAGCCAGACTTATGAGCCAGGCTCTTAGAAAGCTGACTGGTGTTATAAGCCGCTCTAATACAACTGTTATTTTCATCAACCAAATACGAATGAAGATTGGCGTTATGTTCGGCAACCCGGAAACAACCGCCGGCGGTAATGCCCTAAAATTCTATGCTTCGGTCCGAATGGACATCAGGCGCATTGGCCAAATTAAGCAGGGCGACAAAGTCATTGGTAACCGCACTAAAGTCAAGGTTGTTAAAAACAAGATAGCACCGCCTTTTAAAGAAGCCGAGTTTGACATCATGTATAACGAAGGCATATCCAGATCGGGTGACATCCTAGACTTGGCTGCAAATCGAGATATAGTTGAAAAATCTGGCGCCTGGTATGCATATAAGGGCGAAAAGATTGGCCAGGGACGGGAAGCAACCAAGAGCTATCTGGATGCCCATCCTAAAGTCATGGAAGAACTAGCTAAAGCTGTTACCCTCGAAGCCTCTAAAGAAGAGTAATGCGAATAACTAGGATTGCCAAGGTTGGTAAGGAAGACAAGTTTGCCATCTTTTTAGACGGCACGTTAAAACTCTTTTTATCTGGCCAATCTATTCTTGAACTTGGACTTAATGTTGGCCAGGAGATAGAGGGCGAAAGAGTTCAGGAAATAAAAAACCTGTCTAGTGACGACGAACTCTATTTAAAAGCTCTTAAATATTTAAGTGTCCGTTTGAGGAGTGAAGATGAGTTGAAGCAGTACCTGAAACGAAAACAGGCAAACTTAAGCCAGCAAAAAGCAGTTATATTAAGGCTCAAACGTATGAACCTCATTGACGACGAAAGATTTGTTGAAGCCTTTATTCACGACAAACTTCTGCTCACACCTGCTTCAAAAAGAAAAATAGCCTACGAGCTTAAAAAGAAGCACATAGCTGAAGACATAATCAGCAGGAGTTTAAATAACGACCAGATATCTGATGAAGACAACCTAAAAAAACTAATTGCCATAAAAAGACGGCAGCCCAAATACCAGGATGATTTAAAACTAATGCAGTACCTGGTTAGGAACGGCTTTAACTACGGTGATGTTAAAAAGGCTATGAGTTATCCGGCTGACGAATACTAGATAATACTGGCCTTAGCCTGGACCGGAACAGTTTCAAGGTTATCATTAATAATTATTCTCTTAGGCGTAATCTCATTTATCTGGCTGCGGTCAATTATTAAACTGCCGCCGCTAAAATTTTTGTACAGGGGCTGGGCTACATAAATCTTTTGGATATACATGGTTTCAATCTCACCAGCGTAGTCGTGTACCTTGCCGATTTTTTCTCCGGAGAGAGATTCAACCTGTTTGCCCATCGGGTCGTAGTTAATAGTAAGCACTTCTTTTAACCTGACCAGATCTTCCGGTGGCGTTAGGACATCATGATCGTTAACAATATAGCCGGCGGGCAGAGTTTCTCTAATATCTTGGGCAAGCAGTATGAGCTTGTTTTTAGAATATCTGTCCTGACAATAGAAGCCTTCAATCTTAAGATTATTAGGGTTAATTATTGGTCTTACTATTGCCGCAATCGGGGCATTAGTCCTAAGGGACAAAACCTTTTTGTTTATTAGATCACGGCTTAAAATTAGCATATTTTAAGTATACCGCTTCTGACAAAGTCAGCTACTTTAAGTTACACTTTAAATAGAAGAATAATATGCATCAACTAACACTAACCACCAAGTCGTCAGAAGAGACCGTTAAACTCGGGCGTATACTTGGTGAAAACTTAAACGGCGGCGAAATAATCGAGTTAGCTTCTGACCTTGGCAGCGGTAAAACTACCTTAGTTAAAGGCATCGCAGAAGGTGCTGGCAGCAAAGAATTAGTATCAAGCCCCAGCTTTACCATCTGCAATGAATACCCTTGCTCTAAATTCAAAATCTACCACTTTGACTTTTACCGTTTAAGTGATCCAGGCATTGTTCGCCGAGAACTCGAGGAAGTAATAGGCAGTCGAAGTAATGTCATTATTATCGAATGGCCAGAAGTAGTTGAAAGTGTTCTACCTAATGAACACATTGTTATTAAGATACAGTCGCCGGATATAGAGAGCCGCAGATTAAGCATTAAATATACCAAAGACTTAAAGTACGTAGCCAAAGGACTAAAATGATCATTCTAGCCATTAAAACCGACCAGCCCGAAAGTGAATTCTGGTTATTAAATGACCATAAAAAGCTAGATCATATAAAATACCTGGCCCACCAGGATTTAGCTAGAACAATTCACCTTCAAATATCCAAGCTGCTTAAAAACCAAAACTTAGACTGGCCAGATATTGAAGGCCTGGTAGCATATAAGGGCCCAGGCAGCTTTACGGGACTTAGGATCGGCCTAACAGTTGCTAATAGTCTAGCTTACAGTCTGATGGTTCCAATTATTGGCGGGTATGGAGATAACTGGTTAGAAAGTGGTGTCACTAAACTGCAAGCAAACAAGAACGATAAAATTGTCATACCATTTTACGGCGCCGAACCTCACATAACTCAGGCAAAGAAATGACTTAAAAAACGAACTTATTGCTAGGTTGGTAATAAAAAGGTATATTGGAAGCTAAGGAATTATCGTTTTATATTATTCAAGCGACAAATCCGAGAGACTACATTGTTATTAGATTTAATGGGTAAGACTTAAGAAACTAGAGAAGTGATAGCGAGCTTTCTTATTTAGCCGTACCTGATATAAAGGGGGATGTATGCTATACATCGTATTCGCGATAGTTGGGCTTGCTATTGGCTTTGGTGCCAATATGGTTATATCAAAAAACCGTATGAGTAGTGCTGAGGCTGATGCCAAAAAGGAACTGGAAAAAGCCAAAAAAGAAGCGACCAAGTTAGTTGACGAAGCCAAAGAAGAGGCAAATAGATCAGTTGAAGAAACCAGAAGAGAAGAGCAGTTAAGACGAAAAGAACTTAAAGATATTGAAGCCCGTTTAGTTACCAGGGAAGACACATTAGATAAAAAACTGGACGAGATAGACAAAAGAACGGAAAGAGTACGCGCTTCAGAAGATGAGATCGAACAGCTCAAGAATGAAATCAGAGACATCCGTGTCAAACAGCAGGATAAATTAGAAAAGATAGCCGGTCTTACAAAAGCTGAGGCTGCCGAGAAGCTCATGCAAATGACTGAAAAAGATATTAAAAATGACCTCATAGGTTTAGTTAGCAAACTGCAAAATGAAGCACGGGAAAACGCCGACGAACAAGCCGGTCTGATTATCACTACAGCCATGGAAAGAATGGCTAGTGAGGTAACTGCCGAGAGAACAATTACCTCGATCAAACTTGAAGACGAGGAAATGAAGGGCCGGATAATCGGCAAAGAAGGCCGGAACATCCAGGCCTTACAGCGAGCTACCGGCGTCGATATAATGGTTGACGACACGCCCGGTTACGTTGTCTTAAGCAGCTTTGACCCAGTCAGACGGGAAGTTGCCCGCCAAGCTATGGAAATGCTCATGAAGGATGGCCGCATCCACCCAGGTCGCATTGAAGAAGTAGTCGATAAGGCTCAGAAGAATGTCGAGAAGGAAGTTGTCAGAGCCGGTGAAGATGCCGCCCGGGAAGTAGGCATCATCGGTATACCCAAAGAAATACTGCACCTACTTGGTGAACTTAAGTACCGTACAAGTTATGGCCAAAATGTCTTAAAGCACAGCACTGAAATGGCTCACATGGCCGGTATTATAGCTGAAGAAGTTGACGCTAACGTCAAAACAGCTAAATATGCTGCTCTGGTCCACGATATAGGTAAGGCTCTAACTCATAAAATGGAAGGCAAACACCACCACATATCCGGTGAAATCCTTAGAAAATATGGTGCTCCAGAAGAAGTAGCATTAGCTGCTGAACAGCACCATGACGACATGGAGGCAACTAGTGTTGAAGCCTTAATAATTAGGGTAGTCGATGCTATTAGTGCTTCAAGGCCAGGAGCTAGAAATATTAGCGCTGAGAACTTTGTGGAACGAATGAAAGATCTAGAAAATGTCGCCAATAGCTTTACAGGTATTGAGAAGACCTACGCAATTAGTGCCGGACGAGAAGTCAGAGTCTTTGTTCAGCCTAAACAAATAGATGATCTGTCGGCTATTAAATTAGCCAGAGACATAGCTACTAAAATTGAATCAACTATGCAGTATCCGGGTACAATAAAAGTAAATGTTATCCGTGAAACTAGAGCAGTTGAATTTGCTAAATAGGTTTTAAATGCGACTGCTATATATCGGTGACATAATGGGAACACTTGGTGTTAGGGCAGTCTCTAATATCCTAGGTAATCTTAAAACTGAAGAGAATATAGACGTTGTTGCTGCTCAGGCTGAAAACGTCACCGATGGCAAAGGTATAGCTAACGAAGATTTCAAAAAACTTAAAGAACTTGGCATTGACTTCTTCACCGGCGGTAATTGGTCACTCTATCTGAAAGACATTGAACCTGCACTTAATGATCCAAACGAGCCAATAATCCGGCCAGCCAACTATCCCAGCGGAACGGCCGGTCTGGGCTACAAATACTTAAGGACTAAAGATGGTCTAATTCTATTCATTAGTTTACTGGGCCAAATAGTCGGCCGGGATGCAGACAAGGAAATAGACAACCCGCTTCAAGTAGTTGACAATATACTAGCCAAGGAAAAGGACAAAGCCAAGAATGGCGTAGTCGTTAATTTCCACGGTGATTACTCCAGTGAAAAAGTAGTTATCGGTCACTATCTAGACGGAAGAGTTACAGCAGTAGTGGGGGATCACTGGCATGTGCCTACAGCTGATGCCCGGATTCTCCCAAACGGCACAGCCCATATTACCGATGTTGGTATGTGTGGATCCTTAAATTCATCGCTGGGAGTTAAGCTAGATGTCATAGTGAGCAGATGGCGAGACGGTGTAAAAGTCCGTAATGAACTTGAAGACAGCGGACCGTTACAGTTTAATGCTGTCTTAATAGACATAGATACGTCAAATGGGTTGGCTAAAAATATTTATCAAATACAAAAAGTAATTAATTAAAACTGTTGATATAATGTTCTCTTATCGGGGATTGGCGCAGTTGGCTAGCGCGCCGCGTTTGGGACGCGGAGGTCGGAGGTTCGAGTCCTCTATCCCCGACCAAAATTCTTATACTTATTAACTCTTGACAATGTATATACGATTGTATATCATAGTTATAGAGGATTTATTAATGAAAACTACTTCAAGTGTTAAAAAATGGGGCAATAGTCTAGCAATTAGAATCCCTAATGTTGTTATTCAAGATCTCGGTCTATCCGAAAATAGCAGTATCCAGATTATAAGCAATGGTGTAACTGCTACGATTGAACCAAATAAGCGTAATAAGCCAACTTTAAAGGAGCTAGTTACTGCAATCACACCCGAGAACCGACACGATGAGGTTGATTGGGGTAAACCTGTGGGTAATGAGGTATGGTAGTAGATCAGTATACTCCAGGCAAAGGAGACATTGTTTGGCCTAACTTTAGCCCTCAAGAAGGTCACGAACAAGCAGGAAACAGACCAGCTCTAGTTCTTTCGCCAAAGAGCTATAATCAAAGTTCTAGACTTATGGTGGCTTGCCCAATCACTACGAAGGTAAAAGGATATCCATTCGAGGTACGAATTAAGACCAACAAAATTAATGGCGTTATCCTTGCTGACCAAATCAAAAATCTAGACTGGAATGCTAGACAAGTAGAGTTTGCTGACAGGGCACCTTATGAAGTTGTAGAGGAAACATGGGAACTAATTCAAAGTCTTTTAGAAGATTAAGTTCCTAAGATTGTGTGGCTTTGAGTAGCATCCGTACATCTCAACCAATAAACATTGTAAAATTATAGAATCCCATAGCTTTTACTCAGCATAATAGGGCATTATATATGGATGAGCTTGATCTATGCCGATTCGTCTGTCGGACGCGACAGACATAGAGCCAGTAGACATAAAAGATTTCAGTCTTTCAAGCGTCCCTGGAGCAGAAAAAGAAAGGTAGTTACTGCTGTTCTTTCTGTAGCGGTTATATTCTTAGGTCTTTTTGGCTGGTTTGGCAGCCGTTTAATTGGCAGTCTGGATAAAGTATTCCACGGCAATATATTTAGTGATGTCCAGGCTCTGTTTAGCAAAAATAACCTTAATGAATCTGATGGCCGTATAAACATTTTGGTAGCTGGTGATTCATCAGATGATCCGGGTCACGCTGGAGCTGACCTGACTGACTCAATAATGCTGCTTAGCATTGATCCTAATAACCATACCGGATTTATGCTTAGTATTCCTAGAGACCTTTGGGTTTATGTCCCAGGCCTTAAATCTTATCAGAAGATTAATGCTGCCAACACCGTTACCAGTTTTAGCCAGTCTGGTTATCCAAATGGCGGCATGGGGCAGCTTCAGGAAATAATCCAAACTGACCTGGGTATTCCTGTGGACTACTACGCCCTAGTAAACTACGCCGCTTTTAAAGATGCCGTAAATGCAGTTGACGGTATAACAATTGATGTTAACAGCCCTGATTCTTATGGTCTTTATGACTCTTTCACTAATCTTAAGCTGCCAAACGGTGAAGACAATTTAGATGGCCAGGAAGCCTTAAATCTTGCCCGAGCTAGATGTGATGCCGGTTCAGGAGATATCTGCTATGGTTTTCCTAACAGTGACTTTACGAGGACCATGTACCAGCGGGAGATGGTTGTAGCTATCTTAAAGAAGGCAACTTCAATAGGTGTTATATCAAACCCTCTAAAAGTGACTTCGCTATTTAGCTCTTTTGCCAATAACGTCCAAACCAATTTGTCCTTGCAGGATGTACTATCTCTAGACCAGGCAGTAAAGGGTATTAACTTCTCTAGCCTCGGATCATACGCCTATAGCAGTAGCGTGGCTGGTGATAGTAATCCTTTGCTTGTTGGTTATATCGATCCAGCTTCAGGTCAGGACAGCCTAATACCGTCAGCTGGAATAGGTAACTACTCCGGTCTTAGAGCATATTTTCTTGGACTGACATCATCAAACCCAGTAGCTAAAGAAGATGCCAGCATCGAAATATTAAATGGTACTAATGTTAGTGGACTAGCCAGACAAGAACAGCTGGTACTTGAAAGTAAGGATATTGCTAACGTTTCCATTGGCGATACCTTAGGTAATTACACGCCAACAATAATTGTAGATAATTCAAATGGTAAAGATCCAAATACCAAATCTCTTCTAGAATCAATTTTTCCTGGAACTATTGTCTTGTCAACTTCTGGCTCGGCTGAGGCTAAGGAAGCGGCCCAATATTCAAGTGATAGCTTTGTAGTAATACTGGGCCAGAATTTCGCTAATACCCACCCAGTCAGCTCTTCAACTTCCAGTTTTTCGTCAACCGGCTCAGTAACAGGCTCCAGCTCCTCTACCAATTAATTAACTTAAAGGTATAATGACCAACATAAATAGTTTTACGGGGATTAGCGCAGCTTGGTAGCGCGCCGCGTTCGGGACGCGGAGGTCGTGGGTTCAAATCCCGCACCCCCGACCATATTTAGACAATTAACCCGACAACTGTTTTACGAGATGTCCTATACTATTTAAGATGCGTTTAATACTGACAACCTTAATTGGGCTACTAATACTACTGGTTAATGAAGCATGGTGGCGAATTAAACGTCCTAATGATGAAATAAGCCGAAAGGCAGTCCACATCATTTTAGGCTGCTTTGTAGCTTTCTGGCCCTACTATTTAAGCTGGTTAGATATAGAACTGCTGGGTGTGGCTGTTTTTATAAGCATATATATCTCCAAGCATGTAAAATATTTCTCCAGCCATTTTAAACTGTTTAAAGGCATGCGAAATACCCAGCGAACTACCTGGGGTGAATTCTTTTTTGCCATCTCAGTTACTCTTATTGCTCTAATAACTCACGATAAACTAATCTATACCACCGCCATACTGTCCATGGGTCTAGCCGATGGTCTAGCAGCCATATTCGGTACATATTTTGGTAAGCGTACAAACTACAAAATATTTAATTCTACTAAAAGTCTTGTTGGCAGCCTAGCTTTCTTTATCACCATGATTATCTTACTGTCTATTTACCATACTCACGCTAGCCAACCGTCTAATCTGTTATTCCTTTTAGTCTTAGCCTTAACAGCTACAGCACTGGAAAATATATCCATACTTGGTCTAGACAATCTGTTTGTGCCGCTTTTAATAGCAGTTGCTCTTAGATAGCTTCGGATACGTATTTTGTAGTATGAGCTCTCAAGGCATTAAAGATAACAACAACATCAACCACTTCCTGAAGGACTGCGCCGTAAACAGGCAGGAAATGACCGCTGGCAAACACAACCATTAATATAACGCTTAAACCAATGCCCGCTAATATACTCTGCCGAGCGATCTTAAAGGTATGCTTAGCAATTAAATAGGCAGCTGCTACTCGGCTTAAATCATCAAGCATAATAACCATATCGGCTGATTCACTAGCTGCTGTTGAGCCTCTAGCGCCAAGAGCAATACCAACGTCCGCGGCAGCTAGGACTGGCGAATCATTAACGCCGTCACCAACAAAAGCAACTGGTCTATCAGGATACTTCTCAACTGTTTTTAATTTATCTGCCGGCAGTTCATCGGACGAAATATCTTCAATACCAAGTTCACTTCCGACACTTTCAGCCACTTGTCTGTTGTCTCCGGTAACAAGTAGGAAATGTTTAATACCCAGGTTTTTCAGTGTTTGAAGAGTTTTCTTGGCCTCAGGTCTTATCTGATCTGATAGGTTAATATAGCCGACTAACTTATCTGCCAGTCCTACATAAACAATGGTGTTTGCTTGTTTAGAGTGGACAAGATCTTCTGGCAGTTTAATACCTTCTTGGGATAGTAATTTTGCCCGGCCAACAACTAGCGTCTGGCCTTTAAGGCTGGCTTTAAGACCTAACCCGGCTATTTCTTTAAGTCCCTTAACTTTAACTAACTTTAACTTTTCTTTTTGGGCTTCAGCTATTACGGCCTTAGCAATAACATGGTTAGAAAACTGCTCTAAACTAGCAGCATAAGTTAAGACCTCATTGTTTTTAAAGCCGTTAAAGCTAGTCACCTTATCTATTTTTAACTTAGCTGACGTTAAAGTGCCTGTTTTATCGAAAGCAATGGTCTTTGCCTGGGCTAACCGTTCAAGAGCCGAACCGGTCCTTACTATTATGCCCAGTCGGCTGGCACTGCTCATGCCGGAGATTAAGGCAATTGGTGCTGCCAGTAACAAGGGACAGGGGGTAGCTACAATAATAACTTCCAAAAACCTAATAGCGTGTCCAGTCGTGGCCCAAACACTGCCAGCAATAGCATAGGCAACTAAGGTAAAGGGGATACTGTATTTATCTGCCAATCTGACAAATGGTGCTTTAGAAGCAGCCGCTGATTCAACCAGTTTAATTATTTGCTGGTACTGACTATCTTTAGCTGAAGCCGTCGACTTGACAGTTACCGGACTATCCAGATTGATTGAACCACTAAGCAGCAGCTCTTTTTCACCTTTCGCCAGAGGAATGCTTTCACCGGTAAGAGAAGATTCATCAAAACTTGATTGGCCGCTAGTTATGACGCCATCAGTCGGCACTAATTCACCAGGCTTAACAATAAAGATATCACCAACTTTAATTTCACTGGCTTTAACATCTACCTGCTTCTTGTTTTTAATTAAATGGGCAGTTGTTGGCGCATGAGTCAATAAGCTATTAAGCTCACTCAGTGCCCGGTGATCGGCATAGTCTTCTAATGATTTACCGCCGGTAAGCATGATAACAACAACAATTGCTGCCCAGTACTGCCTAAGAAGAACAGCTGCCACAATTGCTGTTGCTGCTAATATATCTACACCGTAACTGCCGTTTCTTATATCCGTGACCATATCCCAAAGCAAGGGGAATACTTCAAAAAGTGAAACTATGGCTAGAATAATGTACGCTGCAGTGTGAAGACCGGTGAAATATAGGGGGAGAGAAACAACAAGCGCAATGGCAGCTAATGAAAACAGCTTCCACTGCCAGATAAATTTAACTATCTTCTTCAACTAACCCTCCAGATACTCGTTCCCTCGATTATATCAAACCTCACTGTCCTTCCGGCTGATAATGCTTATCAACCGGGTCGACTGGTAAAGAATATTAGAACTTTTTCTAACACTTAATATTGAAATAGTTATACAAACGTTATACAATGTAAGCAATATGAGCAATACCTTGTTAAGTATTAGAACTGATGATAAAACGAAAAAAGAGATAACGGATTTTGCTAATTCTGTTGGCCTATCCGTAAGCGCATTTATAACCACTGCATTAAGACAGACTATGCAAGAAGGAACGATAGTGTTGACACCTAAATTTGAACCAACTCGTTATTTACAAAGAGTCATAAAAAAGGCTGAGTCAGATCTAAAAGCAGGACTTGCTTCCCCTCCAATGAATAAAAAAGAAGCAAGAAAACATCTAGAAGCATTAATGAAAAAGTAATTCTTAAATGCAAATTAGATTTAGCCCAGATTTTGACAGACAGTTCATTCAAAGACTTACTCACAGCCAACAAGTACAGGTTTTAGATACTATTGAGCAGTTTCAAGATGAACCATACCATAAAGACCTTCGCAATCATTCCTTAAGAGGCAAATGGTTTGGGCATCGTTCTATTAGCATTGGAGGAGATTTACGGTTACATTTTCAAATGCTTGATAATAGCACAGCTTATTTTGTTGCCGTAGGTGATCACAAACAGCTTTATAGATAGCCTTTATACTTGAAGTTGCCCGGTGAAGAAATCAGAACTTATTCGATTACAAATTATGACTACACAGATGCTCGTTTAATAGCTTCCTTACAATAAAACTTAACCGAAGTAGACAGACCATACTTTGGACTATTAAGATCTTCTAAACTTAACCATTTAATTTCTGTATGTTCTTTGGATAAAGTATATTTATCATTCTTTGCCTTAGCAAAATAGACTAGTGCAATATGTCTATGAGGAGGATTTGCTTCATGAACGTCCATATAGGAAGGAGTAAAAATTAACTTTGAATCACTTTGCTTAATAACAGGCTTATTCGCCAATATATCTACTTCTGAACCTGTCTCTTCTTTAATCTCCCTAAATAAAGCTTGCTCAGGATCTTCATTTAACTCAATATGACCGCCCACGGGGATCCATTTATCATATCGAGGATGATGAACTAACAAGACTTTACCCTCAAACACAATGAACACGCTAACTACAAAGTCATATTTATCGTGGATATGCGGCATGTATACATCTTAACATTATGCTTGGGGTGCCTGAAGAGACTTGAACTCTCGACTTCCAGTTCCACAAACTGGCGCTCTAACCGATTGAGCTACAGGCACCACGTGACTTCGAATTATATCTTAAATAACTCCTAAGGAGCAAGAACTAGCCTATTTAAATTTACCGGGCTGTAAGTTGCTGACTTCAAGATTAGTCCCATATGGCACATTAGCCGTGTCATAAAAGGTGTCTTTATCCTGGATAATTGCCTGTGGCGGCAATTGGTCTGAACGGGTAGCAATACCATTCACTTTTTTAACAGCTGTACCAATAGCCAGGAATTCAATTAATCCATTTCCCAGGTTATATATGTAAGTTTTGATACCTAAGACATCATCAGCTCCTATCTCTTCAGCTTGGCTATGAATCTTATTTAAAGATTGTTCGCGGGCTCCATATATTAGGTTCGTTAAAACACCAATCTCACCTTTTACAAGGTTTTTAAGAGTAGCCTTAATTCCGCCAGCTATACCTAAAGAATAGACAGAGGTACCAATTAATAACTTCATCGGCGCATAACCAAGCTTGGCTACATTCCATGTTTCCTGGGCGGTTAAGTCGGAAGTAGTCACTCCGCCAACAGCACTTGCAAGTGGACCAATAGATTCATTAACCGAAGCGGTACCTAACATCATCATTTCTTGAACTCCACTGCCAAAAGGTATGATGCTAGTCTCTATACCAACTACACTATTTGCGCTATTAGTCTTTGCCTCATCAATAATACGCTGGAGTGCTAAGTTTCTAGTAGTATTAAAAACATTGCTAAACTGTTTAACTTCACCTCTCGCCATTTGTCTAACTGATCCGAATAAGTTCCGTCCAAAACCAATTGAGTAGGCTACATTACCAAATACAAAACTAACCGGCATATAACCGGCGTCCCATTGGCAAAACAGTTCCTGGACGTCGGCAGAAGTAGTAAAGTTGCCAGGTTTATCCTGGATGTGACACATGGCTGAACCGACTGACAGAAATTCAATATTACCGCCGTGAAAAACAACTTCCGATGTCACGCCACTAGCACCAACGCCGTTAGCATCAATCAGTTCTTTATTAAAACGCTCAAGCGACAACCTTCTGCCTTCAGCGATCATATGAGTGATAGTCGTAATCTCACCGCCAACAAATGACCTGACACCCGATCTCATTGAGCCTATAAAACCCATGGCAAAAACACTATTGCCGACTAACAGATCACCAACCTTATATCCGAGAAGGTTAGCACAATACATTTCATTGCCAGACATGCCAGAATACTTGACCGGATCTTTAACATCAGCAAGTTGTTGGTCTAGCGGAGTGTCGTCAGGGTCATCTGAATTCATAATCTTAATCCTAGGTTATATAATTATACAGAATACAACCAATCAAAAATAGCTGTAAAAGCTTATGTTTACAGTAGTTTTGTGGTATAACAAAGGTAATAATGTGTCGAACAAAAACGATCTTATTAAGTGGAATTTTAGCCCTATTCGTACCTTTATTTGTTTTCTTCTATTTATCTAATAATAAAGTAAGTGCCGCAACTAATGAAGGTACCTTTACATACTGTAGCTCTGGTGGATGCGGCGGTACAAGTACTCCGGGTGCAATTTATAATAATTTTGCCGCCGATGGGTATGCCGCCACGCTTAACCTTACGAGTACTGAAGGTAGTACGGGCGTTTGGAGCAACACAGTAAGTACTCCTATAACACTTACAATTAATGCATGTAGCCCTAGCACTGGCGAATATTTAGAGCAAGGGTCTAGTAGTGTCAAAGTATCCATTGGCGGTAGCTATCAAGATGCTGCAAATGCATATCTCAGTAACTACTCTTCTGGTCCTACTAGCTACCCATCTTGTAATAAAGGAGTCACGCCGACCAGCCATGATATTCAAGCAATATTAAACCTTGTCTCGATACCAGGGGGTGGTACTGGTGGATCTATCACTGTTGGGCCAGCAAGTGTAAATTTAGAAGACTCAAGCGGTAAGGTATTAAGCACTGTTCAAACTAACACTGATACGGACGCCGGTGCTGCTAACACTGGGCAGATAGAGACCTCATCTAATGGATTCGCTAATATAACACCAGGAAGCTATAAGATATGTACCTCTGATTTAACTCCACAACCCAACTGCACCACACTGACCAGTAGCCAATTTACAGGTTCAGATCCGCTGATGGTTAATCTAACCGGGACACCAGTCAGTAATATAGTTGCAACGGGTGGTATCCAGACCGGCACTTCAGCAGCTGGTGGTTTTGACACCGAATGCGATGATTCTGGGGGCCCATTTTCTTGGTTTATATGTTCTGCGATAGATTTTACAAGAGATGTTGAGGGAGATTTAATAAATAACGTTGTTGTACCATTACTTACTACTCAAACTATAAACTTCAATGCCTCCAGCACATGCAGTGCAAGTGAATCTTCTCAGCAATGTAATCAAGACCAACTGAGCAGTACGATATATAAAGTTTGGTCCAGTTTTAGAATATTTGGCGATATCGTTCTGGTTATAGCGATACTTGCGGCAGTATTTGCAGAAACCATTGGGGGCGGTCAGATCGAAGCCTATAGTGTCAAGAAGCTGCTACCTAAAATTCTTGCAGCAGCAATTTTAATTAACTTGTCTATCTATATAGTAGCTGGTCTTGAGGATGTATTTAATATATTTGGTAAGGGCCTTCTATCCCTTATAGACGCTCCATTCTTGGGATTAGCTCACGTTACAATATCTGGAGGGGTGGGTTTAATAGCTTCAGTCGGGATTGGTGGTCTTGTATTAGTTGGTGCCGTGGGTGAAGGAATAATTGGTGTTCTCCTTTTTGTAGTGGGTTCATTTCTACTGGCTGCTCTTGGTGTCGTTATTACCATTATGTTTAGGCAGGCCCTTCTGGTACTGTTGCTGTTAATATCTCCGATTGCCTTTGCTCTTTACTGTCTGCCAAACACCGAACGGTACTTTAGACAATGGTGGGACTTATTGATTAAGACTCTAGCAGTTTATCCAATTGTCATGGCATTAATTGCTATGTCCAATATAGCTTATGTTGTGGTTAATAGCTTTAACATTACACCAACGATTCTGGCTCAGCTGATGGGCATCATGGCAGCTGTCGCTCCATTATTTGTCATTCCATTTGCCTTTAAACTATCCGGTGGCGCTATAGGTGGTGTATACTCAGGCGTATCGAATCTTAGGGACAGAGTAAGACAACCCATTAATAATGCAAGGCAGGCAAACCGTAATACTAGAATGGAAAGAGCACGTACAAACAATCTCTACCGCGGAGAAAACCGTTTTGCCCGAAGAGCAAGCACTATTGTGCAGGGTGCTATGCTAGCACCTAGGGCAGGCTTAAATCCTCGGCGAATGCGAGGTCGGTTTGAAGCTGTCAAATCTGCCACAACTTCAGCAAATGCTGCCAGGGCAGGAGAAAGTCAGGCGGCCGTAGCTGTATTAAGTAATGATGATATGCTTAATGCTTCGCTTCATGGCAATGGAACTGAAGCGGATGCCAGAGCTTATCTTAGCAATCTAGGCCAGACAGGAAGAGAATTGGATCAAAATGTTGCTGCTATAACCCAGGCCAGGAGGGAAATGGGTCGTGATGCATATAATGATGCTGCAGTAGTAGCTAATGCTGGTACTGGTACTGGTTATGGTGGTGGTCCAGGTGAAATGCTCGAAGCTATAAATAGAGTCGCCGGGGCTGATCGTGCAAGAGCAGCACGACTAATGGCGGGTGCTAGATCTCAAGCAGAACGGGCCAGAAGAGTCGATCTATATGGATCAGGCTTTGCTACTTCAGCAGATCAAATGACGCAGTTGTATAATGGCCATACTAATGCTGCTCAAGTCAATATAGTAATGACTGACGAGGGCCTAATGACTAAAAGTGCTGGTGAGGTCGGTAGTTCTCGTAATAATGCTGTCAATAATATGATACCAGCCATGCAGCGTAGAGTTCTGGCAGCACAAAATGCAGTTGCAGATGCTGTAAATAATCCGACTGTAGCCGATGCTGGTGGTAGAGTGGGTCAAACTAAATTACTATATGCACAAAGGCAACAGAAACAAGCTTTGGCGGCTATTGCCAACACCTTAGATGTTGCTTCTCAATTAGCACCGGAAAATGCTGTTGACTTGGCTGATGGACTAATGTCAAGGCCGGCAACAAGATACGAATTGAGGACAGTACAGAATGCACAGGGGTTAGCTGTAAATACCCAAGTGCCTATTACTGAAACTTTGACACAAATCATGGAGCATTATCGACCTGACCCAGAGTTCCAGCAAATGCGTCGAGAATGGCAAGCTGGATATCAGCAGGGCCAGCAACCTCCATTAGGTCCATTAGGAGGTCCTCAACCTCCATTAGGTCCTCAACCCCCTGCACCAGGTCAGCAATTTGGTCCACAAGGTCCAATTTAATTATCTAGCAGATGCTCTCAATAGATTGAATGCAGACATAGAGTTAAACAGATTACATCTTATTAACTTCAAAGTTGTAGATTCTGATCAAGAATGATGCACTGATGCAAAGAGTAGCTAATAGTAGATGTGGAATTATTGTAAGATCCTTACTTTTATGGACCCGATAGACGACTTAATATAAGTTGCATTATTAATAAGCTTATGTTATACTATCAACATGCGATATAACCCTAATAACCCTGAACTACCAGAAAATCCTGTTGAAACACAGCTAAAGAAACTCTTTGACACTATGGCGGGGACTCCTCCTCCTGTTCTTGTTGAGCCGGAACCTTTCTACCCCAAAGAGGAATTTCCCGGACGTCTTGCCCAAATACATTTGGGTACAACGGCTGTGTTAAAAGCTCTTACTCTTAACCCAGCGAATCATACTGAAAGAGCCGAAAAGCGCGCTCAAATGCTAGAAAGACGACTGGATGTAGCTAGCTTTATAGCTTTACGACTATTACAACCACGTATAACAGGTTATGAGGGCGAGAAAATTTCATGGATTGGAACTAATAAAATGACAGATCCTACTGATACCCGTGATCATCCTGGCCCAAACTGGTATAGACCAAGTACACGGTCAGAAATAGCTGCCAACAGACGCCTTGAAAGAACTAAAGATAGGATAAGATCTTCAAGAAATAATGCTGAGCATTTAGAGAAATCATATACCCATGAATCAACAAGTGTAGCTTGGGGAAAAGACTTGTTGGAAACTGGAGCACGCAAATCTGGTGAAGAGAGAAAAAATATGAGAAAAGTCTCAGGCGATCTAGATGGCCATGAGAAAGCAGCTACCAGAAGGGAGCATAAATTTGAGAATATTGCCAACGCCCGAGATCTAAGAGGAAAAATAGTCCGCTGGAGACTTAGACGAGCCAACAGAATAAGTGGTAATTCAACACCACGCAGTGAACCTTTGGTAGAGATTAATGTTAAGGATTTAAGAAGTACAAGTACTCCGCCGAGAGTAAAGAAATAGTCTATTTAAAATTAATGCATCATAGCATCTTGATGTGATTAAAATTGTTTTAGCAACCTCTTACGTACAACATCAGGACCTATTGATTATTCAGTGCCGTTAGATATAGCGATCTTTCCAGTTACTGAGTTTGCTTCTAAATTCTTTGCCTGTAACAGTAATATATCGGTTATGTTAATAAACAGACAACAGGTATAATATAATCTATAGAAAATGGGCGAAAACGACGAAGAAAATAAAAGATATGGCTTTAATCCGGGCAAAGAAAATAACACTGAAAAAAAGTCATTAACACCAAACGAACTTGGCAGGGAAGAGTCTGGTGGTGAGTCGTCAAACCATGACGAAAATCTTTATAATCCAAACAAAGACCAGACTGGATCTGGCTATGTTAAAAAACTGTTCTGGGGAAGCCGCCGAAAGAAGCAGGTTACTTTAGGCGGGGGATTAGCAGGCATATTACTCGGGGGAAGTATTTTCGGACTAACCTTTTTTGGCGGTACAGGATTTGAATTTATACATATATCCCAGTTAATGCAGCAATTCCATTTTAGTAATCAACAGACTTTACAAGACGGCGATTTTGTTAAAATGATGCGTTTTGCAAAAGATGTCCCAAACGGGGCTATTGAGAGGACTAGAATGGGATTTCTAGGTAATAAATTTGCCGATTACTATGAAGGCAAATTGAATGCCAGCGGCCTAACATCAGCTTATACAGATAAATTTGGTTATTTCGATGGCTATGTTGTCGACACAGATCAAGCATCGCTGCAAGGTCTATCCGGAGATAATCTCAAAACTGCCATTGCTGATCAATATGGAGTCAACCCAGACAATGTCGTAATAGCTAGTAGTGAAACCATTAAAGGTGCCTCATCAGATATACTAGGCGACTGGGTGATTGAAGCAGCTAGTTTACACTTTAGAGAAACCTATCTTCTTAATTACAATATGCTTCGTCAAACCGGTTTGGGTAAAATTAGCGCTGCTATTGGAGCTAGGTTTATGTGCATAAGAGACGGCTGTGATTGGCATCCGTTGTCTAATTTGATAGGCGAAAATGCCGTACGTACACTTGAAGAAGCTACTAAAGTTCAAGATAATGACGAGTCTACCGAAGAAACAGGCGTTACGTCAATAACCCCTGAAAACACAGGAGGAAATCCCTCCAGCTCGGATTCTAATCAATCTGTGGATCAAACCAGTGTCGATGCAATAAATAGCACTTTAGGTAGTGTAGCTACAGAAGCTGAAGCTGCCAATACGAACGATTCTGCTCTGTCCTTACTCAGTGGCGGTTTACAGAAAAATTTGCTGTTGGGAGGTACTTCTGCAATAGCTGTTTTATGTATTCTAAAAGGTATTGACGAACAGGCTGATTCAATAAAACTAACTGAGGTGGAATTACCTCTTGTACGGATGGGTGTACAAGCAATAAGTATTGGCAGTCAAATAGAAGATGGGCAAGATGTTAATACTTATGAACTGTCAGCTTTCGCTAAACAACTATATGGAACAGATGAGCAAGGTCAACTAACAGACTGGTCTGATAGTCAAAGTATCCAAGCTAATATGGGCAACAAGAATGTAGGCGAACCTCCTGATTCAACACTTACAAGCATAGATCAAGGTTCACCATTTTCATTTGTGAATAATATTCCTGGTATCGGCACAGTATGCAGCACTGCAGGTCAGATTATCGGTGGTGTACTTAGCTTTGCAGTTGACTGGACGGGCATAGGAGCATTAGTCCAAACTCTTGTAAAAGGTATAGCCACCGCCACTGTTATCCATGAAATATCCGGTACAGCCGCTCATTGGTTAGCCGGAAAAGCGGTTGATGTTGCCGCAGTCGGAGCCGACTTTGGTAACGATATAGATTTTGGATCAGCCCTTGCTGCTAACCAACAAGCAGTTGTGTCTGGTGGGACAGCCTTAACCCCCGGTCAGTCTAGTCAGCTTCAAACCCAAAATAATTTAGCCGCTAATCAAGAATTTGAGAAACAGAGCTTAGAGTATAAACTGTTTTCAATAGATACTCCTAAATCTTTAATATCTAATATCATAGGGCAGGCTAAACCAACAATCTCGGCCAATATTGAGGCAGTGTTAGGACATTTTCCGGATATTATCGGAGCAATTTTCAAGATACCTCAACTCCTATTTTCATCGGTCAGCGCTCAATCTCAGACTGCAACTACCACCGGATATAACTATCCATTCCCCACATATGGCTTTGACGACCAAGACCTCGATAACCCAATTGAACAAAACCCATTTGAGAATGCAGAATATGTTTCTAATCCCCAGAACAATATACTCTACCCAGATAGTCCGTACATCTCCAGAGCTACCAGTTGTTTTGGGGTTGATATAGTTCAAGTTAATGGATTGTGGGATGTCGAGGCCGACCCTCAGGCTCAGACATTAAATCCTTATAGCACTACCTACAGTGGCTTAAACTGTAACGAACCAGCCCCAGCCGACTGCACAGATAATACAAGTGATGCTTGTAATTGGCTCAGAATGCGCTTTTTCATTTTAGACACGGAAACCATGAGTAGCATGGGTTGTTATGCGGGTGATGATCAGGCTTGTACCGATATGGGCTTTTAAAATGAAAATAACTAAGAAACTAAATTTAACTGCATGTCTATTCTCACTTGTAGTGCTATTAACCCAGCTATTTGGCGGCGTTGCCTACGCTCAACTTAGTCCAGCCCAGATACAAGCGCTCAGTGAAGGGGCACTATATTTCAACACTAATGATGAATGCAGTTCCCAAGGCACAGGCAGTGTAGTCACTCTAAGTGGCACTGACAATGAACAAGAGGCTTTTAATTTTTTTGTATCCAAAGGGCTAAGCGATACTCAGGCTGCATCGGTCGTCGGCAACCTAATGACCGAATCTACCATGGATCCGACAATAATTCAGAGCGGTGGCAATACCAATGACCCGTCCTCCTTAACTTTAGATACTCAAGGTTGGGGTATTGCCCAATGGACTCCCGGGGATAAAGTGTTAGAAGAAGCTCAACAGTATGGAGTTACAACTCCAATATATGAGCTGGCAACCCAATTAACTATAGTCTGGGATGAGTTAAATAGTATTAACCTTCAACCGAATTCTCCTCCTACTATTCAAGCTCTTAAACAAACGAACACCACAGCAGCAGGAGTATTAGTAGTTCTAGAGGATTTCGAGGAAGGTCCTGTATGGCCAGGTGCAACCCTGCAGTATTACGAAACTAACACTGACTATTCCACAAGACTCAATTACGCTAATAAGGCTTTAACGTTATATGGCGGGTCATCTAATAACAGTGGCACTACAAGTGGTAGCGGTACTGACAATGATTGCGGCAGTGTTAGCCTTGCCAATTGTAGCTCTTCCGCATCATCAGGCGACCTAACGGATAGCACGGTTCCCAATGCCAGCCTTAGGCAAGAACTAGTGTGCATAGCCGAGGCTCAATTGCAACTTTGGCAATCTCAGCTGGGTTATGATACCGCTAATTTCCCTTACGCCAACGCAGGTTATCTAGATTATTCAGGGGGAGTATATGAGGAGTGGTGTGCCGATTTTGTTAGCTGGATATATAACCAAGCTAATTACCCGCTGCAGCCCGATCCTAATTGGCAAGTTACAGGAGTAGATGTCATCATGGCGATTGCTCAACAGGGTGGGGCATTTAGCTGGCATCCTGCCGGAAGTGGTTATATTCCTCAACCCGGAGATTTAGCTGCCCACTCATTTCCTGGTCAACCCCATGCTCATGTTAATATGTTTATATCTTCGTCGGGGGGAGTCAGCACCTATATCGGTGGAGATCAAGAAGGTGGTGCGGACAACTTTCCTCCTAGTTCTCCACAATCCACGCCGGGCAGTCCACCAAGTGAATCAATTGTTTCAATCCAGACATTCAACGGTTACTGGGGTAACAGCCAAGATACTATAATAGGATATATGTCGCCTAACTAGGAGTATCAATGAATGATGTAGTATTTAAAAGAAGACTGAAACAACTATCTGCCATATTATTGGTTTTAGCGTTGATTATTATTTGTTGGGCAATATATAACTCTCGAACTTTTCATATCGTCAGCACAAGTCCTAGTAGGAATAATGTGGCTACCGTAAGTCCATACTTTAAAATTAACTTCAATAAACGTCTTTCAACAAAAAATATTAATATTAGCGAAAACCCTCAGCTCGGCAGTTATGTAGTTAATGGCAAAACAATAACCATCAGCATCGATAACGTTATGAGTCAAAATAAGACGTACACTATAACGATTGGGTATATCAGCGATACTTCTAACCAGACTATAAAAAACAGCACAATATCCTTCACGCCAGTTTATCAACCTCCAAATGATTTATCCCAATCACAAACTAATGCGATGCTGAAAAACCAAGATAAGGCTGCTGTTAACCAACCACCAACATTTGATGGTACTGATGCATTAATAAATAACGGCCTAACAACTCAGCAAGTGCAATTATTTGAGAATACTGTTATTAGTTTTATGAAAGCCAATAAAATATCAAGTGGTGGCATAATAATCAATCAAAGTAGTGTTAACCCAGGACCATTAAACGGTAGCGGTATCTTCACGCTAAATTTTAATTTTTCTATCGGTGCTACTAATTATTCGGCATCAATGATGTATGGTAGTCTGGAAACCGCTCAGGTAACTATCTATAGCTCAAGTGGCACCCAATTATATCAAGCAGGTAGTGTTGCATCTGGCAGTGCAACGAGTAGTACCACCAATCAGTAGGTGTAACGATATAACATCGGCAGTTATTAACATATAATTGCCAAAATATTAAGTAACCTTTTTCATATCCTGATTATATCTAAACGCAGTTGACCCGAGTAGGATTCGGACCTACGGCCTTAGGCTTAGATGTTCTCTATTTGTATTATTATCACAGAGCGCGTACATTATATGACGTTAACGGAGATTAGAGATGTTTCAGACATATGAGGCTCTAAAGGCTAGCATAAGAACCATACCGGGTTACCCTGAACCTGATATAAATTTTAGAGACTTTTCGACCTTAATTAGTCACCCCGACCTATTTCATGATGCAGTTTATGGGTTAGCAGAACCATATATGGGGCTAATCAATAAGGTAGTAAGTATTGAAGCTCGAGGTTTAGTATTTGGTCCGCCTATAGCCCTGGTGACACATGCCGGTGTAGTTATGGCTCGTAAACCAGGCAAACAACCACCTCCCACTATTTCTAGATCTTACAGTCTAGAATACGGTACAAGTACACTGAATGTATCGCCTCTTGAAGTCGGGGAGGGAGACCGTATAGTCGTAGTTGATGATCTGATAGCTACAGGAGGGACTGCCGAAGCAGCAGCCAGATTAGCCAAAGATGCAGGAGCTCATGTTGTGGGAGTTTGTGCACTTATTGATTTACCAGAACTAGGCGGCAGTGCTAAACTGCGCGAGCAAGGGCTAGAGGTTCATACCCTGATATCGTTTATGGAGTCTGAAATCTAAGTAGAGATAGTATTAAGATCTAAAACAGTCTAATCTGTGGTGCCCCGAGTAGGATTCGAACCTACGGCCTTAGGCTTAGAAGTCCTCTGCTCTATCCAGCTGAGCTATCGGGGCAAACTTACTAACAGGGGTGATTATACAATAATAAAGTGGTGTATACTACTGCTTAGGTGTCATAAAAACAAAAAAACTATGGTGACCCTCTTTATTTTAATACTTACTTTCATTGTCCTAGCTATCGCCTTGGTCATCTTTTTACTTAAGAACGACAGGGGTAAGAAAGAACCGGTCTACGCCTTATGGATGGCTGCCGGCTTCGGTATTTTAGGTGCAGTTGCAGCTGCTTTAGTTGAAAAGGCTTTAATACCATTAAGTTCAACTAGGGTTGGTACTCCTCTACCGCATTTACTATTTAGTTTCCTTGGAATAGGACTTATCGAAGAAAGCTTAAAGTTCCTGCCACTTGCAATAGTTCTATTCCCTAAAAAATACTTTAACGAACACATTGACGGTATTATCTATTTTGCCATTGCCGGTCTTAGTTTCGGACTGCCTGAAAATATACTTTATACGATGCAATTTGGAACTAAAGCAGGCTTAGGCCGGCTCATTATGACCCCTATATTCCATGCCGCTTTAACATCTATGGCCGGCTATTACCTAGCTAAGGCCAAACTAGCGGGTAGGAGCCCATTTACTATTTGGCCTGTATTTATTGCCGCAGTTTTGCTGCACGGTTTATATGACTTCGGACTGACTGCAGGGGTAAGCGTATTTACCTATATGTCGGTCATAATAACCATTGCTTTAAGCGCTAATTTCTTCAATCTATACTTCCGTTCTCAGGAGCTAGATGAAGACATGGGACTATCAGCAGTTGGTCATAACGAGTATTGCCGGGCGTGCGGTTTTAGAAACAGCCAACATTATCTCTATTGCACGCACTGTGGCCAGCGTGCTTAAATAAGAAGTAGGCAATACCTTAAAAAGACAAAAATGCCAGAAGAAAGACTCTGCCCTAATTGTAATGAGGCCGTTGAGACTGGAGCTGCTTTCTGCGGAAACTGTGGGTACAAGTTAATATCTGGTCCCCAGCCGCAGGCATCTGCCTCACACGTATACTCAAACGGTCCTGCTACTAATTCTAAGACAGCTTATAGGGACGTCCTTGCTTATCCTAATATGCCGGCTTATGCTGTTCCTCTTAACCATCATAAACAGCACTGGGGAGCAATGGCTTTAGCCCTCGGTATTTTAGGTATTGGCAGTGGTATGCTAATACCCATTTTAGGTATTGGTCTGGGTATTTCAGGCATAGTCCTTATTACTATGAGCTACCACCTAACCCATAGAAGACTAATGTTAGCCAGCGTAACAGTCTCGGTACTGGCGATCTTAGTCGGTATAGGTTTTTGGGTTAACGTAGTAGTTCATGATCCGAGGCTAAACCTAAATGCTAATCAGCCAGCTGCAACTACCGGCGGCACGGCTAAATTAAGTGTCCAAACACCTTGCTATAGTCTGTCATTCAACACTGTGCTCAATGTCAATAATTCAAACGGCAGCTGCACACTCAATGCCTATAATGGTAACGACCTGGTTAATTCATCGGATATATATAAAATTATAGCTTCGGCCACAGCACTGACCAGCTCTAGTTTTACCAGTTACTCAAAACAAGCTATTGAAGCAGATTTCACTAAGAACTTACAAGGCTTTACCATCACCAAGCAGGCAAGTACTACTTTTGCCGGCAGCCCGGCCTACTATATCCAAGCTAATAACCTAGCCGATAATACCGCCGTTATTGAAGAAACAGTCCTTCTTACCGACAACGTTCCTTCTAACGGCGATAACTTCTTTGACATCATCCATGCCGTTAATGGTAATTCAGCTAATCTAAGTTCAATAGAGTCAGGATGGCAGTGGAATGACTAGGAATAGCAACTTTGGTTTTTATCTATTGCTCGGATCTGTAGTTATTGGAGCGATCATGGCCTCAGCTTTCATCCAATTTACTTCAAACGCTGGTGTTCTTTTTGGTGACAGCACCCATACTTTTTTGCGCGTCACACCTACAGCAAATGGTCTTGCCAGGGTGTCCATAAGGAAGCCGGCTGGTGTAAATAAGAGTAAACTAAGTCAACCATCAGTCGGACAATTAACAAATAGTTTAGGCTAGATAATATCTATCAGATTAAGATAATATATAATATCTTCAGCTTCCAAGCGGGATTAGTATAATGGTTAGTACGGTAACCTTCCAAGTTACATGCACCGGTTCAATTCCGGTATCCCGCACCATGTAAGTTCTTATTAATTTATAAATCTAGATCTTGACATACACATACAATAGATATACAATGTATGTATTATGAGTAATGTACTATTGACCGTTAAAACTGACGAGAATACTAAAGACGAACTTAAGTCTTTTGCTGCTGAATTAGGTGTGTCAACTACTGCATTTGTCAATCTACTCGTTAAACAAGCTTTGAGGGACCGTAAGATAGTCTTGAGTACAACTTTAGAGCCCACCCCCTACTTAGAACAGATTATGCGTGAAGTTGAGGCAGACCTTAGAACCGGTAAAAATATATCACCTGAATTTGACTCTGTTGATGATATGTTCAAGCATTTAATAGAGACAGCCTAAACAGCTTATTGGTTATGAAGCTCCGCTACCATAAATCATTTCAGAAACAGGTTGTTAAACTATCGGCAGCTCAAGAAAAACGGCTCAAGGCTGCTCTTAAACTATTTCAAGTAGAGCCTTACAATAAAAACCTATACAACCATCCCCTGACTGGCGAATGGAAGGGCTATCGTTCTATAAGCTTCGGCGGAGATTGGCGGGTACATTATAAACAAATCAATAATGACGTGGCACTATTGGTTGCAGTCGGTACTCATAGCCAGCTATACAAATAGTCAGAGCAAATCTGGAAGTGCTGGCTGACCTTGCTGTACTAACTGATATCGTGAACGACAGTTACCTTAGCGCCTAAAACATTCAATCTGGCAGCCAGATCCTCATAACCACGGTTTATGGTATAGACATTTCTAAGCATGCTAATGCCGTCGGCTGCTAACATGCCAATAAGCAGCAGTGAGGCTGGCCTTAAGGCAGGCGGACAGACAACATCAGCCGGTCTAAACTTAGTTGGGCCAATTACATAAAGTCTATGAGGATCAGCTAGTTCTATCTGAGCGCCAATCTTAGTAAGTTCAGTGTAATATAAAGCCCGATTATCATACATCCAGTCATGAATTAAGGTTCTTCCCTTAGCACAGGCGGCAATAGGCACAAAGTAGGGCAGGTTATCGGCATTAAGTCCCGGGTAGGGCAGTGAATGGATTTTATCCGATAAAGCCTTAAGTTCACCGTCATGAGGGAATATAGTCAGATCAACTAAATCAGTGTAACCATTGTTTGCCTTATATCTGTCACTTCTGGTTACTTTAAGCCCCATCTTTTCAAGCTTAAGTAGCTCAACTGACATAAACTCAATCGGCACCCTTTTAATGGTAATCTTGGAATTCGTTGTAACGGCAGCTGCTGTAAAGAACATTGCCTCAATTGGATCCTCACTAGGAGCATAGACAATGTTCTTTTTAATAGAAGTCATACCTTTTACCCTTAAAGTGGTTGTACCAATACCGTTTACGCTGACACCTAATTTTCTTAAGAATAAACAGACTTCCTGGACAGCATAATTAGCACTGGCAAATTCAATAACTGTTTCGGTACTAAATTTAGAGGCGGCCATTACAATATTCTCCGCAACAGTATCGCTTTGTTCATAAAGAGTTATTCTATCGATTGGTTTTTTCTTTACGTCAATGTGGTAGTTACTGTTGCTGGCTACAATACTTACGCCGAATTCCTCCATAGCAAATAGATGGGGCTGAATGGTTCTAGTACCAAGCTTACAGCCACCGGCATAAGGAATCTTAAATTTAGTAAACTCATGTATTAGCGGGCCAATGAACATAAGCACACTTCTCGTTTGCGTAGCGGCATTAATATCAATATTTTCCAGATTTAATTTCTTAGGCCGTCTAATTTCAATATCATTGCCTTCAAACCATCTAACTGTTACACCGATACTTTCCAGCACTTCAATCATCCGATAGACTTCTTCAATTCGGGGGAAAGCCTTAAACTTTGTTACGCCTTCGTTAAGTAAACTGGCACACAGCAGTCCAACGGCTGCATTCTTGGAGGTCTTTAAGGTTATCTCGCCCTTTAGCTTGTGGCCGCCTTCAATTCTAAGGTTAACAGCTTCGCCGCTCAAACTAATAAGCTGTTTGTTTAAGACATCACTAATACGGCCTAAAGTTTCAATACTCAGGTTCTGGTTACCCCGTTCCATACGGTTTACAGCCGATTGGCTGGTGCCGAGCCGTCTGGCGAATTCTGCCTGTGATAAGCCTCGTTCTTGTCGTATTTGAGCAATGAGGCTACCAATTTTCTCAGTTGATGATGGCATAGACTATAAGTTTACCATAAATGATATATATTTACAATATTTGTTTTTGTTACTACAGCAACTATTATATCTCCTCTAGAATAAAATTACCAGCCTGGAGTTTTGGCAATAAATAGTTCCTAGGATACAATAATAGCTAAAGAGGGGAGCAGTAATGACAGACCAGGCAGTATTTAAACTAATTGACGAAGAAGTAAAGAGACAGAGTGAAGGTCTGGAAATGATTCCTAGTGAAAACCATACTTCTGCTGAAGTTCTAAAAGCTCTGGGATCAAGACTAACCGATAAGTACTCTGAAGGCTATCCAGGTAAAAGATATTATGGTGGCTGCGAATTTGTCGACAAAATTGAAAATCTAGCCCGTGACAGAGCAACGGCACTGTTTGGCGTTGACCATGCCAATGTTCAGGCCTACTCCGGATCACCAGCTAACCAGGCTATATATTTTGCACTAGTCAATCCGGGAGACACCATTATGGGAATGGCCTTGTATTTTGGCGGCCACATGACCCATGGGCTAAAAGTTAACTTTTCCGGAAGAATATATAACTCGGTACAGTATAAGACCGGGCAGGACGGCTATTTGGACTACGAAGCAATGGCCGATATGGTCACAAAAGAAAAGCCTAAACTAATATTTGTTGGCGCAACAGCCTACCCAAGAATCTTTGACTGGAAAAAGCTTAGGCAGATTGCCGATCTTTGTAATGCCTGGCTGATTGCTGATATATCCCACATCTCTGGCCTAGTGGTAGCTGGTGCCCATCCATCGCCGGCCGGAATTGCAGACGTCATTATGACTACTACCCATAAGACACTGCGAGGTCCGCGGGGAGCTTTAATACTTTGTAACGGCAATCCTTCCAATCCATTAAAGGCAGTTGAAAGAACAAAAGAGAACTTGCCGACCCTAATAGACAGGGCAATAATCCCTGGTCTTCAGGGCGGACCGCATAACCACCAAACAGCAGCTATTGCTGTTGCCCTAAAAGAAGCGGCTCAGCCAGCCTTCAAAGAATATGGCCAGCAGATAGTTAAAAACGCCAAGCGTCTAGCAACCAACCTGGTAAATAAAGACTATAACCTAGTCACAGGCGGTACAGACAACCATTTGCTGCTAATCGACATGACCAATAAAAAGATAACCGGCAGGGAAGCGGAAGCTGCTTTAGGTAAGGCCGGTATTACAGTCAACAAGAACACAGTACCTTATGACCCAAGACCACCATTTGATCCAAGCGGTATCCGTTTAGGCACACCCGCTCTTACAACCCGCGGCCTCAAAGAGACAGAGATGGACCAGGTAGCTGAGTGGATAGATCAGGCCATAACTGCTAGTAACAACGACAAGAAGTTAGCTAAAATACGGGCTGAAATCAAAGAATTTACCAAGAAATATCCACTGCCATCTTAAGGCAATAGCTGCGGTTCCTGGTCAAGCTCGACGCCAAACATATCCCGAGTTACACTAACAATCTTATCCTTAAAACGGAGTAGGTCATTAGTACTCTTGGCGCTTTGATTAACTAAGACAAGTGGCTGTTCTTTCCAAGTGGCCATTCCCGTTTGGTTATCAAAGTAATCTTTAAATCCAGCTTTCTCAATTAGCCAGGCTGCCGAAAGCTTCATTTGTCCGTCACTTGTTTCCCAGCCAGGTGCATCTTCGTAGTGACTATGAATCTCCTCATACTTCCCTTTTGGAACTATTGGATTTTTAAAGAAAGATCCGCAGTTACGTATCTTAGTCGGGTCAGGCAGTTTAGCCTGCCTGATATTAATAACTGCCTGCCTGATACTATAAGGCGACAAATCAGATATGCTGCGGCTATTTAAATACTGCTCGAGCCCTTTATATAACGGTGGTTTGATCTGGTCTTTTTTAAGATGTAAGCGGATAGATAATATAAAGTAACGTCCTGGCTCTTTTCTAAAGCAGCTGTCTCTATAACTAAAATTGCAGTCCTTATTTAGCATCGTTAGAAAGATCTTGTTTTTGTTATCGTAAGCTTCAAGACTGACTAACGTCTCAGATATCTCCTGGCCGTAAGCACCGACATTCTGAACAGGTGTAGCGCCGGCACTGCCGGGAATTAAACTTAAACACTCGATACCGCTTAAGCCCAAACTAACAGCCCTATCAATGGCCAGATCCCAATTTTCACCTGCCCCGATTACAATATCTGAGCCTTCATCGTCTTCGTTTTCTATATCAAAACCCCTGATGTTATTAATAAGCAGCAGGCCCTTATATCCCTCATCCCGCCAAATAATGTTACTGCCTTCGCCAATCATTAAGACTGGCAGCTTATTTTGACCGGCAAAGTTAAGGGCTTCAATGAGATCATCACGCTTATCGATAGATACAACGTAACTAGCTTTACCACCCAACCCCATAGTTGAGTATTTGGCTAGGCTCACATCCCGCAGTAGGTTCATAGAAGGCATTATACGTGAAGCCAGGCCAACCTTGTACTAGTAAGTTATGGGCGGTAAAATAAAGTTAGTGAGAAATGCACCCCAACCCAATGCGCCATACAAGAGTTTAGGTCTCCGTCTTAAAAGAATAAGGCATAGATATAACCGCACAACCGCAGAAGTTTGCGGTGCAGTTGAAATTGACGAAAAACTGCTTAATAAAATTGAAGCTGGCATGGAGAGGCCTGGCGAGGAACTTTTAGAACAGCTTATTAATCATTACCAAATGGAAAATAACGATGCTCTCAAGCTTTGGTCAATGGCTGGTTATAACATAGACGACCTAATGGTCGAAGACACTGACCCGCTAATGGCCGGCGGTCTGCCTAGAAGCATAATTATGCTTCTAGCCATAGAGCAGCGCACACTTTACTCAGATTCACTAGACATACACTATGATTCAAATGGTTTGGTCCTCAACTTTAAGCAAGTTGCCGGCCAGAAACAACCCATCTCAGTTGCTAAGCTAGGGATGAGCTATAAACAAGCAGAACAGGTGCTCCAAACTCTGCAAAAAGTTCTACTTAGACACAAATACCTAAAAGGTCCGAAGGCTCTTCCAAAAGGCAAGAATCTTTGAAACGTAAAAATTCTTACTTACAGCTATTTATTCATAGCATAAGCTAAATAAAATTAACCTATACTAAGGTTAATCTAAAAAGGAATACAAAATGACAATAGAAAAATTACTCGATCACCTGCATGAAAGTGCCAAAAAATTCCCAAGCAACCAGACACTGATTAAGAAATAGACTAGTATACTAAAAGGTTAATGGATGATACCAGCAGCAAAGTTATATATAAAGTTGTCACTGAATTAAACCAGTACGAAGTTATTGATGAAATATATGCCGGCAGACCCGCGCGCGTCCTATATAGCGGTAGGTTTAAAACAGCCCAATCAGGCATACCACAAGACAATAAACCAACCTTGCTTTTTGGCTATAACCGTCGTTTTAACGAGCTAATAGAAAACATAAAACCCTCTCATGTTCTGGCTGTTGGCGGCGGTGTATATACACTGCCAAGCTATATTGTTAATAACCAAAGCGACATAAGCTTTGACATAGTTGAGCCTGACGCAAAACTCGACACCATTGCCGAGAAGTATTTTCATTTCAAACCAAATGACAGAATAAAAATCTTTCATGACTACGGACTTCACTACCTGACTAAAAACTCTATAAAATATGACCTCACCTTAATTGACGCCTATAGCGACAATAAAATACCAGACGAGATACTATCTAAAAAGTTCGCTAAGCATTCACTGAAAGCATTAAAACCAGATGGCTTATTAGCAGCTAACGTGATATCAGATCTTGCAGCCAGTTCAGTTTTGTCTCAAATGCACCGGGTATATAAAAAGTACTTTACTTACGCTAAGGTTTTCCCAACTAGCACGAACAGAATGTATTTCTATCCGCACAACTTAATTTATGTAGCTTCTAATCAACCAATCGAACTTAAGATGAAGTATCCGGAAATAACTGATTTAAGCTTTTTTTAAGTCAGTCTTATCTTTTGACTGCGACAAATAAAGAGTTAGCAAAGCAAAAGAACCAGAGTTAATAATGCCCCAGTAAATAGCG
This sequence comes from uncultured bacterium, assembly GCA_963718045.1. Lineage (GTDB taxonomy): Bacteria > Patescibacteriota > Saccharimonadia > Saccharimonadales > UBA4665 > JAJZKE01. Next base: position 679,438 of record OY970350.1, on the reverse strand, counting down.
AATGGTATGCCAATAATTGTAATAAAGGCTAAGGCAACTAATACCTGGATACCAATTATGCCGTAAACATTCTTATATTGACCTTTTGTTGAGTGCCAGCTGGCAGCCAGTGCTTCACTAACAGTACAGTCATTAAGTATTAGGTAATACGGTGCCAGCAGGACTCTTGGCGCAACAAAGAAGAAGGGTATGACTAGCAGGATAAAACTTACCAGCATAATAACGTACATAATAAAAATAAGACCGATCATTTTTAGAAGCCTTTGGAGGCCGTAATTTATAGCTGTTTGGAGTGTAAATTCATCACCCCTCAAAGAGGCGAAGAACATAGTTATAATGACAGCCTCCATAAAAGAGCTGATTAATAAGCTGGCTAGGTCATTAAGCGTGGTATTCATAAAAGTGTGCTTAAAAACAATGCTAAAAACTATGTCTAAGAGTAAAAGAACTGCTATAGATAAACCAATCACTGAAACAAAGTTCCAGATTTGAGGTTTAATATGTGGTTTTACTAGCTTATAAGACTCAAAAGCGCCTGGCCAATTACCAGGTTTTGGTACATCAATTCCATCTTTGTTTGCATTAGAATCTGTCATTAATTGCAAGTATACCATCAAAGTTTTTATGGGTGCTAATTTTTAAGCAAATTGTTACCAAGTAAAACCAAACAGCACTTCCAAGAGTTATGGTTTAAGTGAAGTAGTATCTGAATTATCTATCTTTAGCTGGTTGTCTATATTATTTAGATCACCATTTAGCTGATTTAAGTTGTGGTTAAAATTATTTACCTTTAAGTTAACATTATTAGCCTGAGTTTTAACATCTCTAACAGCATAAATTAGGCCACCAACCAGTGCAGCCATTAAGAGAACTATAATCATTAGCATTACGCCCACATATACCTGAAAAGACTTATTCATTAATTAATAATAACCCGTAAGTTAATACCACGCTAACAGGTCTTGTAAGTTAAATAGTTTTGTGTTATTATATAAAAGTGCAATACCCATCTAGCTACGCCGAGTTAGCATCTTCAGAAATCAAATTGTCCCCTCCTTCTCTAGAGGTATCAAGGGGTCATTCATCAATTAGGCCGCTTCAGTTTTTCGATAACTTCGGACAAGAATTTATAGCTATGAAGGATTTATCACCTTACGGTGATCGTACGCAAGAAGCTTTATTTTCTACTGATGTTCTACCATATTCAGATTTACTACCCATTAATCATGTCGGTGATGACTATACTGTTTTTAGAAAGCCCGTAGATTTACTACCAATTGTAGCTATAACTTTGGGTTCCCACCCGAGAGGTGATAGAGCAATAGATAATTTGTACTTACATGTCGGAAGACAAGTAGCGCTTGATGCCCGAAAGTTTTCCATGCAGGATCTTGGTATAAAGAGCCTGGCGTTACTTAGAGAAAGCGGCCAAGTAGTTTTCATCCCTCCTTATCATTTTAGATACGGCCAGCCTCGTTCAGGCCGAATAAGACATAATCTAGCTTCATCTATTGAAAAAAACCTGCAACCAGTATTGTCAGATGTTAGAATAAGAGAATTAACCCGGCTAGCCATTAAAGGACTAGAAGACGGTGATTTATGAAAAACTTAGCAATAGAAAATCCTACCCCCCTGCCGACACACGAAACATTAATAGCTGATATATATAGAAACGTTGGCTATTTTGCTGAACATCCTTATAGACATCTTGGTGATTCGGACTCTGGACACGGTGTATTATTTGGCACTTTATCACCTTACGGCGATGTAGCAATTAAGCCATTTACACTAACCGTAAGAGCACTGCATGAGAAAGAAGTACTGGAATATGCACGGGGTGAGGGGTTCGATACTATTGAGCCTCTTGAGGTTGCATCAGAAGGATTGTATGCCTATCTTATATCTAAGTATCGCCCAGACCTAAGACACCTCGGTCAATTAAGCTGGAATGAAAATGTTGCTTCAAGACGTCTGCATAGAGAGATTACTCCAGCGGTAAATTTTGCTGCAAATCTAGCCGGAAGCTTACAGGTTAGGGGCATAACCCATGGTGATATGCAGGCAAAGAACATTATGCTAAGCACTAGTGGCACGCCAGTCTTAGCGGATATGGAAAATGGACAGATAAAGTTAAGAGGCAATGAGTTAGCTAAAAAGGGTGATCGAGACCTTGCAAGGTTTGGAATATCAGTCCTACGCCGCGGCCTTCTGGCTGACAGGTCGATTAGATATAGACTTGGTTACCTGGGTGATGAGTTAATTAATCCTGCTCTTGAAGTAGCAGAATTACCTACCGACTATGATCGCCGTGATGCAGTTAAAACCGCTATTGCAGAGGCAATTGATAAATATGTCAGAGGTAGACATCCAAAAGTGCATGATCTTCATCGCCGCATAGCCTAGTCTAATTGATTTATAAATAAGCTTAGATTACTGCGTAATTTCTGGGTAACGATCTGGATTAGACTCAAGATATTATATCCATGGATTACCATCTGGAATGGCTGCTGTCTCTATAAAAAAACTGGTGAATGAACCAAACCTTTCTCTTTTCTCTGCCTGCGCACGACTCAGTTCCTCGCGAGTTACACCTAGAGTCCTGGCAAGACTATCAATATAATGAAAAAGGTTAGAGTTTAATCTGTAGATATTATTTTATCAACTTAGAGATATGACCAGCCCCGTGTAAGGCCATACTTATATGTTTCGGATGAACAATAGGAGGTAGATCCTCATAATTAAATGCGCGTGATATTCCCACTAAGCCTAACGTATCACCTCCTATTTCATGAAGTAATCTATCGAAAGGTTCATCTTCCGGCATATCGCACTCGGCAGCTGGGGCAACATGGAATCCGCCAATTTCGTCTCCAAAGGTTACTGTTGAAACACCCTCAAATCCTGCAAAACTCATTTTACTTAACCTTTCTGTTAGAAATAATAAGATAATTTAGTATTACTCTATGAGTTTGTCAATAGTCTCATGTGGCACTTATACCTTGCAATTTCATAGTACTCTTGCAGACGCTGAAAGCAAATACCTCTTATGCTTGGTACTCCCGAAGGGACTCGAACCCCCAATAATGGTTCCGAAGACCATTGTGATATCCATTTCACCACGGGAGCGAACTATTTAAGCGTATACTATCTTATCAGATTAGAGGAGCTATATGAAGAGAACACTTAATACTTTAGGCGATGCTGAACTAGCCTTAAGGCCCTATGTACCCCTGGTAAAACAGTTAACTGGCAAAGATACTGTTTTTGACAGGATAGAACCCTTAATGGCCTATTTAGGTAACCCAGAAAATAAGATCAGGGCTATCCATATCGCCGGTACAAGCGGTAAAACATCAACAGCCTATTATGTATCAAAACTACTAACACTAGCTGGATATAACGTTGGCTTAACTGTCTCGCCTCATATAGATAAAGTAACTGAAAGAGCCCAGATAAACAGTCAACCAATTGAAGACAATGTCTTTTGCCAGGAACTAGCAGAGTTTTTGGACCTTGTAGATAGTAGCGGAATAAAGCCGTCATATTTTGAACTTATCTATTCTTTTTCAATCTGGCTGTTTGCCAAACTAGGACTAGATTATGTAGTTGTCGAAACAGGTATGGGCGGTCTATTTGATGCCACCAATGTAATAAGAAGGGAAGACAAAGTCTGCGTCATAACTGACATAGGATTTGACCACATGCATATCCTAGGGCACACCTTAAAAGAAATTACTTCTCAAAAAGTAGGCATTGTTCAGAAACATAACTCACTAATTATGTATAAACAAAATGAAGAAATAATGAGCGTAATTAATAAGTCAGTCAAAGAACATGATGCCAAGATTTATCTAACCAGCGAAGAAAAAGAAAAAGCTCTATATGGCAACACAGGCTATTTCAATAAATTGCCAGACTTTCAAAAACGAAACTGGCTGCTTGCTTACTGCACCTACCGCTTTGTTAGGGACAGAGACTCGATTAAAGATCTAAGTAACCGGGAAATTACTATCTCTCAAAAAATCCAAGTACCTGCCCGAATGGATATATCTTATAAAAAAGGACATCGGGTAATAATGGATGGTGCCCATAACTACCAAAAAATGGCTGCCTTTATATCGAGCTACAAACACATGTTCACTGGTCAAAAGGCAGCTGTCCTTTTAGCCTTCAAAAATGACAAAGCTTATACTGAAGCATTACCGCTCATTAAAGATATTGCCTCTGAAATTATTGTTACTACTTTTAAAACTTCCCAAGACCTGCCGGTAGAATCATGCTCCCCAGAAGATATTACCCAAGCCTTAAAAAAGATAGATGCTGGTAACGTTAGCGCTATAACAGATAATCTAGAAGCCTTTAAAAAGCTGCTAAAATCTAAGACTAAAAACGTCATAATTACTGGCTCCTTTTATCTCATTGCTCAAATTAGAGAAAGTCTTAATAAGTGATAAGACTAATTGCCGCTATAGACACTAAGCGTGGTATTGCAAGCGGTGGCCAAATACCTTGGGACTTGCCGTCGGACAGGACATATTTTAAAACTCAGACACTTAAATTTGGCGGCAATATTCTTATGGGCCATACGACCTTTAATTCGCTCAACGGCCCACTTATCGGCAGAACTAATTACGTTGTTTCACATTCTTTACTTAAACTGCCAAGCGGCGTAGTCCTGGTTAACGACTTAGAGTCATTTCTCAATAACTTTAAAGAGGATTTATGGGTAATAGGTGGTGAAAGTATATATGCCCAGATAATAAGAAGAGCACAGGAACTTTACCTAACAACTATCGAATCAGATTTTAACTGTGACCAGTTTTTCCCGAACTTTAATAATTTCAATTTAAAATCCTCAAATGGTCCGAACAAGGAAAATAACCAAACCTTTTATTTTGAGGTGTTTGAACGAAGTTAATAACCTAGACTTGGTAAAAAACATTACTGCATGTAATAACAAAGTTTGCCAAAATGAGTTTTAAAGTGAAAGAAGAGACAATTGTCCTTGGCGGTGGCTGTTTTTGGTGTCTTGATGCTACATATAAGCTAATAAAAGGAATTAAAAAGGTCGAAGAGGGTTATAGCGGCGGCCATGTTAATAACCCCACAGATGAACAGATCTACTCCCAAAGTACCGGACACGCTGAAGTAGTCAAACTAACATTCGATCCTAAAATAATTGCCCTAAAAGATATTTTAAAGATCTTCTTTACGCTTCATGATCCAACAACTAAAGACCGCCAAGGCTTTGACGTTGGTCCGCAGTATAGGTCAGTCGTCTTTTATCAAAACGATGACCAACTAAAAGAAATTAAATTAGCAATTAGGAACGCTCAAAAACTGTGGGACAACGAGATAGTCACTGAAGTCACAAAGTTTAATAAATTCTACCCAGCCAGCGAGTACCATAAAGACTACGAACTTAATCGGCCCGATTATTGCCAAATAGTAATTAATCCCAAACTAGCCAAATTAAGATCTAGTTTTAGTTCCTATCTGAAATAAACAAGTTCCGAGCTAAACACAATAAGAAATTGGCAGTCTAAACCCTAAAAGTGCAAATTTTTAAAAGCATCCACTAAAGGTGAGTAAATACAATAGTTAGTTGCTAGGGCGAGTGCCGTACTGCCCAGACAAAGACCAAGCAACTTATACCTTAACGGCTCTTCATCAGGTATAGTCTCAATTTTAGTTTCAGGGATATGTGTGGCAATATAAAGTCCAGGGTTTTCAATAGCAAATATATCATCTAATTCATCGGCCAGAACCTGGCCCCTCCACGTCTCAGCAATAAAGTGACCACTGCTGTCTTCCCAATTATCAACCGGCATTTACCTAAATTATTACACTTAGCATACATTTTGCAATAATTACAATCCTTAATAGAAAACTTTAATGTCTTTGAATTTTTAGCCAAATACTAGCAATTGTAGAAGGTAGCATTTCATGTATATGTATATATTTGTATACTTAAACAGACGATGAAATTAATAAGCCTCAATCTGTGGCAGGGAAGACTATATAAAAATTACCCTGACTTTATTCAAAAACATAATGCCGATATTCTTTGTCTTCAGGAGGTATATGATGCTGACAGACGAATACCTCTAGGAGATATGTTTATTTCATTGTCTAAAGTTAAAAAGGCAAGTTCTTTAGAGAATGTCATTTTCGCGCCAACGCTGTCCTTTATTATTCAAAACACAAAAGTAAGTTTTGGTAACGCTGTCATAAGTCGTTATCCTCTTAGTAACCAACGGACAGTCTTCACTAATGGTGAATATATTGAAGTTGGGAATCCAGAGGATTACGTTTCAAATACACGTAATGCCCAAATAGCGAATACTAACCTGAATGGCCAGGTTATTAATCTCGTTAACTACCATGGTTATTGGGAGATTGATCCAGAAGGCTCTGATCGGTCCCTAGAATCTATAACCAAACTTATTAATGAAGTTAGAGACCGCAAACCGCCTCTTATTATGTCTGGTGACTTTAATTTAAACGCCAATAGTAAAGCTATAAATTATCTTAAGAATGAGCTTAATCTTAGGGACCTAACCGAAGAAGCAGGCTCGCCTTCCACAATGTCTAATCAAATAGTTCCATATACCGCTAGCTGCGATCATATATTTGTCAGCCGGGATATTAAAGTAAACAGTTTTACCGTGGCAGATGATCTAGTCTCCGATCATAAAGCTCTAGTATTAGATTTTGATATATAACCCAGATTGAAGGGTTTTAGAACTTTATTAAGTCTCTTCCCTATGACTTAAGCCATCTTCAACACCGAACTGATAAGCCTCAACTTCACCAATTGGATCATGTCCGCATATATCCAGGCCAAGTATAATGCCGTCATGTAATTTTCCAAGCGTATAAAGATAAAACAGCTCCATCTGTTCATCACTAGCATCCGGAACGATCGATCTAAAAAATAAGTCGGGTGATTCATCAGCTTCAAGACATGCTTCGGCGGTGGGTAAATAAGGGATATACGTTTCTCCGTTAGAATAAGACATTTAAAGATAATAACATATTTTCTTGTCCTAGCAACCTAACTGGTAAGCCTCTGTCTCTGATATAATAATCTCATTAATACAGCTGTTTAAGTTATGCCTAACAATCAAGTCGAGCTGTCTATAGTTATACCTATATACAATGAAGCTGTTGGTCTAACAAATTTCCATGCCTCATTAACCACAGTTCTTAAAAAGTCTGACGTTATAAGTTATGAAATAATCTATGTCGATGACGGCAGTACCGACAATACCCTAGAAGTATTTAAAAAACTAAAAGGCAGTTCAGCAAACACTAAACTAATAGCCTTTTCCAGGAACTTCGGTAAAGAAAGTGCTCTTTCGGCCGGTATAGCTAGTGCTAAAGGCAGAGCTATATTAACAATTGATGGTGACGGTCAACATCCGGTTAAACTAATTCCAGACTTTGTTAAGGCTTGGCGTTCTGGCAGCAAAGTAGTTATTGGCCTTAGCTCATATAAAGGGTATAACTGGTTTAGATCATTATCATCAAAGTTTTTTCATTTCTCATTCAACCTTCTAACTGACCAGAAACTTAATCGTAACAGCACGGACTTTCGTTTAATAGATAGAGATGTGCAAAAAGCATTCCTTGAACTTAAAGAATCAGACCGTCTAACCAGAGGATTAATAGACTGGCTTGGATTTAAGCGGGAGTACATTACTTTTAGTGCAAAAGAACGTGTTAGCGGTAATCCCAGCTATAGCGTAACTAAATTAATTGGTCTTGCTTCTAACGTTTTTACTTCACTCTCGCCAAAGCCTTTATATATATTTGGCTGCCTCGGAGTTGTCATTACAGTTTTGTCATTTCTAACAGGCCTAGCAGTACTTATTGAACAGGTAATACTTAATGATCCTCTACACTGGAAATTTACCGGTACAGCTGAACTTGGCATTCTAATCTTATTCCTGGTCGGTATAGTTCTAATTTCCCAGGGCATTTTGTCTATGTATGTTTCCCATATCCATAGTCTGGCCAAACAAAGACCGCTTTACATAGTAGATAAATCAAAGTCTGTCGGCCTAGATGACTAAACTTAAAAACCTGATTAAAAGGTTAAATAAACGCTACCTAACAATTGGCATATCTGTTTATATCCTCGAACTTCTAATTATTATTGTTGCCCAGTCGCTTGGTGCGAGCGGTGTTATGGCTGTTGGCATAAGCTACTGGGTTGGCTTAGTAGTAGCCTTTATTTTACAAAAGCTAATTGGTTTTAAAGATAAAAGGATGCACCATAAAGTATTAATACCTCAAATACTAGCCTTTTCATTATTAGTTCTTATTAACTTTATCTTCTCCCTGGTAGTTACTAAACTACTGTCTCCGCCGCTGCCGGCTGTCTTAACCAGAACCATAGCTCTAGCAATATCGACGGTTTGGAACTACTATCTTTACAATAAGCATATTTTCCGTAATCATAGTGATGTCAAAAACAATAAAAACTTATGAAAACCAAGAGAAAGACCACTAACCCATACCTACTTAGATTAAGAAAACTGGCGAACACAACCCTTTTTAACAGAACGTATCTTTTTTTCTCACTATTAGTCCTGACCCTAACTACCATTTACTGGTCTTTACTAAGTGCTAAAATCCAGCTGTCTAATTCTGATCAGCTAGTTTATTCTTTCTTATTTAAGAATTTAAAGACTTTAAATAATGCAACGCTGCCTGGGACACACAGTTTCTTAATTAAATGGCCCCTGTTCTATCTAATTAACTTATTTGGCGGATCAAATGCAGTCATTAATATCTTTACCGTCTTATTAGTTTTAGTCACAGTCGGCCTGCTAACCGCTTTGCTATACAAGATTGATAAACGGCCTATAGTCTTTGGCACCATTTGTCTGGCTCTAGCTTCAGTGCTTCTTTTAGTACCAGCAAATCCTTATCCGGGAGCAATCCTGCCGGTTAATATGGCCATGATGAACACCCGAAATATCGAATATATATTCTTAATTGCCGGCCTTGCCCTACTAATTCGTAAACCGCATATCAAAAGTTTAGGTTTTTGGCTTTCAGCTTTAGTCTTAAGTCTGCTGTTTGCATCAGATAAGCTGTTTCTGGTTTTAGCTATAGGCTCAGGCCTGCTAGCTTTAATTATTTATGCCCACCAAAGACAATGGTCGTTAGTTAACTTATCCATAGACTGGTTAGTAGTCGGAGTTATTTCAGCAGTCGGGGCTTACTTAATTCTAATCATTATCAGCCATAGCGGCTTAGTTCATTTAACCTCAGTCGGCTCAAGCAGCCCATATAACTTAACTGATAGCGCCAAGAATTTTGCTCTTGGTGTTATCTACGGTGTTATGGGAATATTTACGAACTTTGGTGCTAATCCAGCATATAAAGCTCCTACACTAAGAACCATTCCACACCAGTTGTTTAGTAATCTATCGACTCTGTCTGGTCCGGCTTATATAGTCAATCTTCTAATTCTATTAGCCGGTCTATTTATAGCATATAAGTTAATTAGATCTACTTTAGGCAAACATGCTTCAAAACTTCATTTTAGCCAAAGCTATAAGCTGGCTATAATTCTTATCTGGGCTTCAGCCATAGCATTTATTAGCTATGTTATTACCAATCACTACTATCTAGTCGATGCCCGCTATTTAACAATTGTTTTATTTGCCGTCTTTATTGCCTTTGCGTCTTACTCAAGAGCCAAGAAATGGCCGCCAGAGCGGTACGTAATAGGCGGGGCGGTTATTTGTATTGGCATAGTTTTTGGTCTGTTTGGTGCTATGAATAACTATAACCAGGATAAGAATGCCCTAGCCGTAACCAACAATCATAATACCCAAGTGGCTGAAGCACTAGCCCAGCATCACACCACCGTACTAATTGGTGATTACTGGCGGGTCGTACCAATAAAGCAAGTTGCCGGCAACCTGAAAGTCGGGATTAGAAACTCTAGCTCAGGCATAAAGTTGAGCCAAAATGTACTGGCTAATAAGTCTCTTAATATAGAACCGCTTGCTAACTGTCTTACACCTCTGCAGACTCTCAGCAGCAGTTCTTGGCAGCCAAATCTAAACAGAGTTAAATTTGCTTATTTACTGACTATTTCAGGCAGTCTGACTAACTATCCAAACTGCACATTAAATCAAATAGTTCAAGCTTACGGCAGACCTAACTCATCAACTTTAATAGCCGGCACGTTCAGTCATCCAACAGAGCTTTTGCTGTACTATGACAAAGGTAAATATAATAGCGCACCAGCTACACCTGAACCGTCTAACGGTCCATCAACTGTTCTGCCAATATCTCTAAACGAATTGCCCAACACGTCATGCCTTAACCCGACTGTGGTTACTGTTGTTGCTCATGAAGATGACGACACACTGTTTATGAACCCTGACCTATATAACGAGATTGAGGCCGGTGACTGCGTCAGAACAATATATGTTACAGCCGGTAATGCCGGTATAATCAGTGACTTTTATTGGCTAAGCAGGGAAGAAGGAGCAGAAGCTGCTTATTCATACATGACCGGCAATAACGATGTTTGGGTCCAAAGAATTGTTGAGCTAGCACCAAATGAATATGTCACCATAGCGAACCCTAAGTCTGACGGCAAAGTATCTCTAATATTCATGCATCTGCCTGATGGTAACCTAAAAGGGCAGGGCTTTAGTACGTCTGACTATGAGAGCTTGGCAAAACTTGAGAGCGGTGCTATCAAAGTTATTAACTCTGTAGACGGACAGTCGTACTACACTTCAAGCCAGCTCATAAGTGCCCTAGCTACCCTTGTCAGTATTTACCAGCCAAGCTTAATAAACACCCAATCCGGCGTTGTCGGTACAACCTATCCTGATCACAGCGACCACCTAAGTGTTAACTGGTTTACCAATCAGGCATACAAACAGTTTGAAACCGAGAAGTATGACAACCAGGTATCAATACCGATCAAGTACTATATTGGTTATCCGATTCACGAGATGACTGCAAACCTAACCGCTGCTGAAGTTAAAGGAAAGCAGGCAATATTCATGACCTATGCTAAGTATGACGGCTATGTCTGCCAAACAATTGAGGCATGTATGCAGAATCCCTCTTACAATGCCTACTTAACACGCGAATACCCGAGCCCTTATTAAATCATGGCTTTAGCTATATTATTGTTAGGTGACTATAAAGACCGGCCTTGTGCCTAATTCGCTCTTTTTAACCCTTGGTAAATACAGGTGGCAAAAGCTTGTCTACATAATCTTGCTTAGTCTAATTTTATTGTCCAGTGCTGTTTTCTTAGTTAACCTAAGCCCTTATAAAAAAGGAGCCCAGGAGCAATTTGTTAAAGCCCAAGTACTTAGCGTCTATGAAGTTAATAACTCACCGGGTAGCCAGCAAGTTAAAGTCAGAATTCTCGAAGGTCTTGACAAAAATAAGATTGAGACTACCACCCGGAGCTATTTTCCGTCGGATCCAAACTCCAAGCGACTGCCTATCGGCAGCACAGTTTTACTGGACGTTCAGCCAAATAACGGTGATCAATACTCATTTTTAGATAGATATAGGATTACAGGTGCGTTAACAATCCTAGCTATCTTAGCTGCTTTAGTAATTCTAATTGGCCGCTGGCGGGGAGTCACTGCTGCCGCCGGCTTAGTATTCACCATCGGTATCTTAACAATCTTTGTTCTGCCGAGAATTGTCCACGGTGATGCTGCTTTTGCTACCTGCATAGAAGGAGCATTTATGATTGCCACCTTTACCATATTTATTGCCCATGGTTTTAGGCGAAGAACAACTCTAGCATATATAAGCACAGTTTTAAGTTTATGTATTGTTATCGGCCTAGCCGCTTTAACTGTTTATCTGACTGGCGTAACTGGCAATCCAACTGAAACAGTAAACTCAGAACAATCTGTGACACTACTTCAATATGCGCCTCACTACATTAATATAACCGGACTTTTCCTGGGCGGCGTGGTCATTGCCTCACTCGGAATACTGGAAGATATTACGACAGGCCAGGCTGCTGCCGTTGATGAAATCCATAAAGCTAACCCAAAACTTAGTTCGCTTAAAATCTACCGTCAAGGCATGTCAGTCGGCCGCGAACATATAGCCGCCCTAATCAACACTCTTTTTATTTTGTATGCCGGTACGGCTCTGCCAACAGTTGTAGCAACAGTTCTATATACAACCGGCCAGCCACTAGCCGTTACCCTGAACGATGAAACTATTATTGAAGCGGTAGTAAGAACAGTTGTACCTAGTATTAGCCTGCTTCTGGCAGTCCCCCTAACTACTGCCCTTGCCGCCTATGTCTTACCTAGATGGTACAAAGTATCTGGTTCAGCGGTAGGCAGTCGCCGAACGGCTATCTCTTAAGCCATCTTTTTCTTGTTTCATAGCCGACTACAGCCAGCATGTAGAAAATTAAATCAGCACCAAACTTACCAACCAGAAAGCCAATCGGGTAGGGATGGATATATTGAGGCACTAGATACATGGCAAATGGACGTATCAAGAAGTTGTCTAAGACTTCAGCCGGTGCAAATTCAACAAATAAATTTGTGCTGGCTACACCAACAACCGTAGCTATCCGTTTAAAGAAAGAATAGCTCCTGTACTTTTGGTTATTAAGGAACAGTTCAGTCGATATAAAATAGCCGTAAAAACCAATGCCTTCACCAAGCCAACCGGCTCCAGCAGCCAGGACATATGAATGATTATGGCTAAAAACTAAAGAGGCGGCAATTAAGGCAAAAACTGTGCCAAGTATTTCGGCTGGTATATATCTTCTAAGCCACTCTTTGGTTTTCAATCTAAGCTTAAGGTTAACCATGCGGTTAGTATATCACCGAGGTTTGATCACTATTAGCTGTAAGAATCTCTAGGATAGTAACTTCAAAGAGCATCCGATGAAATAAGTACCGGATCTAAACGTTCTATCATAGCAAACAGTTCTTCTCCTTGTTCTAGAGCATAGAGTACATCAAAAGGAGAGGTGTACAAGCCAAAAGGGTAGCTCTCTATCGGTGTGCCATCATCCGGATTTGTCAGATGAATACCCGTTGCTTCAGTGAAGTAGCTTATCGGTCTCGAAATGCACAGGTTGCCATCCTCATTAGCCCAGAAAAGTGGCGTTAATGTTTCATTCCTTCCTGGTGGATTTTCTTCACTAAGAGGTTTTTTCTTGGACTCGTCAGTAAAATCATACATATCTTGTGCGTCGACAAAATACTGAACGTCGTCTTCATGATCTAGCGTAAAATCTCTACTAAGATACTGAGTTGCTCTATCACATGAACAGTAAGGCTCGTTTGTAATGATCCTTATGTTAGGTATTGGATGACCATCCATTGTTCTTGAGTTACGATGAGGCAAGTATAACACGAGAACTTCTTTATCCGGCATTAATGTCATAACACTATTTCCTAGAACGTCTTCTTCTTGACTTGTAAGGGTAAAGATAGCCCAACCTGCACCTTCTGTGACACCATGCTTAGCTAATTTATCTAGAACTTTAGATCTAAATAAATGGGTTTGTTCTTGTAGATAAGCTCGTAGAGCCTCTTCACTACTGAGGCGGGCTAGATTAATTTCATGGGCAGGAACAATCTCGGATTTTAACTCTTTAGGTGTCCTCTCATTCATTGGTACATACTATCACATCTAGCGATATAATGGTCAAGTAATGATGCTTATGCTTGGAGGGCCATCAGGGACTTGAACCCTGGACACCCTGCTTAAGAGGCAGGTGCTCTAACCAGCTGAGCTAATGGCCCTTGATTTGTTACTCTAACAAAAAAATGACCTATTTACCAGATCAACTTATCTTAAAATATTAACACTTAGATCCAAACAATTATAATTCATATCTAAGTATCTAGTATATTGAGTCAACCATGTAGGTCCGCCGTTAAAGCTGTTAACGCAGTAATTAGCAGCTGCTTGCTTGGAATCAGATGCTGTAGCAACCCAAGCAGGCAGTAAATTTATCCAGTCCTTTGTTATTGATTGCCATTGACCTGGGTAGGAATAAAAGCCAATAGTCGGCATAAAGGCATATTTATGAATGGCATTAGTCATGCCGATTAAAGCCTCTCGGTTCTGTTTAAAACTATTCGTCCAGCTGTTTTCAGTTTCAACATCAAGCCACCAGGTAAAACTATGGCTATCCTGGCTCCAGGCATACTTCATGGAATAAACAGCATCATTATAGCCAAAGTTGTATGCCAGGCAGTTTAAATTATCTATCTGGCAGTGTTTTGGACTGCCCTTAAACATAAGGGCATAACTTTTACCCGGATAGCCAGTGTTTAAATACAATGAGTAGTTGTTATGGAAGAGCAGGCTTTCCTGAGCTAAACAAGGATTGTGACTAAAATCCAATCCGTCATTAATACCTACTATGCCGCTGCTGCTTAAGCTGGTTATCTTTTCGTTGCAGTTAGGCCAGGATAGATCATTGAGCGTTTGGTTATCGGCAAAGGCAGAACTAGAAATTGAGAGCAGGGAAGATATAAAAAAGACAGCTATAACTATCCATCTGACACTTAGTTTCATCTCTTTGACATCATAGCTTTAAAGTCCAGCTACTGTCCATAACTTCATCTCAGGTATAATAACAGTCATGAAATTACTTAACGGCCAAGAACTAGCCGGGTTTATTAAAAAAAGACAGGCCAGTGAGGTGAATACTCTTTATTCAACTCATCATATAAGACCTAAACTAGCCATAATCCTAACCATTGACCATCCGGTTATTAATGTCTACGTTAAACTTAAGCAGAAGTATGGCCAGGACATTGGTGTTATGGTCGATGTGTATAACATTTCTCAAGCGGAAGTACCAGCTAAACTTAGAGAGCTGAATAAAGATGAGTCAGTTAACGGCATAATAATCCAGCTGCCCATTGAAAACCCTGAAAAAACAGATGAACTGGTTAACCTGGTTGATTCCAGTAAAGATGTCGATGCCCTAGGCAGGAAAGCTACCCTTGAACCAGCTACGCCTATGGCTATCATGTGGCTGCTCGCCGGCTATAGCATAGATCTAATCGGCAAAGAAGTTCTTCTAATAGGGCGGGGTAAACTAGTCGGCCAGCCGCTAGAGAGAATGCTTAAGGATAGCGGCATCAACGTTAGTCTAGCTGACCGAGAAACATCCGATCTAAAATCTGAAACATTAAAAGCGGATGTCATCATAACAGCTACCGGCAGTCCGGCTATTTTATACCCCGATATGATCAAAGAAGGGGCAGTGGTTGTTGATGCCGGTGTAGCCAGTGAAGACGGTAAGACAGTCGGTGACGTAGACGATTCACTTTATGAACGCTTAGATTTAACAATAACCCCTAAAAAAGGCGGTGTTGGCCCCCTAACTGTTTGTGCCCTGTTTGAAAATGTTATTACGGCTGCTAAACGCAAGAAATAACTCTTATTTTTGCCAGGTTTTAATAAAGTTATCAAAGATCGGTTTAATATCTTTCGGCATTTCACTTGTATTAAGTGTTCGGTAGTCATAGCTAGCCGGAAGGTCAAAGGTATATTTCTTACTAAGACCTGGATACTTCTTAAAACAGAGCTTCATGGCCGCTCTGGCTTCTTTAATTTCACCGACACAATCAAGCGGCTTATTACCACTGATTCCAAGAAGCTGCCTATATGTTTCCTCTAAACTCGGCTCTAGTAAAAGATTCTGACCGTGCCACAAACTCTCGAGAGCCGATCTTTCAATAAATGGCGTTAAAATCATAAAGACAAAAGCACATTTAGGACATTCACCGCACCAAAACATATGGTCTGAATGAAGAGTATAGGCTCGGTTGCATGAACTAAACACACCCTTATATTTACTGAAACCAATTAAGGCAAATACTTCGGCAACATAAAGCTCGCTCATTGGTCTTAAGAACGAGTAGTACCTGATAGACTCACCATAACTATTTCTTAAGAATCTTTGATAATCCCTTTCAAACTGCTGGCTCTTAGAATACTGGTGGTTAATACTAACTCCCCTATATTCTAAAGTCGGTTCGTTAGCCGTTTGTTCGTTGCTGACAACTACGTCACGTCTGCCTGTTAAGATGGCAACAATTACACCAACTGAAGATATGATAGCTGAAATAGGCACATGCCCGTTTAAGGCTCCCATTGAATTAAGCTCGAGTAACTTAGGGTCAATAATCCTTTCTACAAAGGCGTGTTTAGTGCCCATTTTTTTAACCAATGGTTCTAACTGCTGGCGATGGCTTAAACTCCAGGTCATAAAATCTACATTTGTTTTTTTGAGAGCTTCAACCGTCACTAATGAATCCTTACCGCCGCCAATGCCGACTACCATGCCCTCATGTTTACCACCAGCAAGCACATCCTTATGCTTAGAACTGATAGGGAAGTTAACTTTACTCTTTGGATCAAGCCCGTTAACATACCAAAACTCACCCAAACCTTTTTCATACGTTTGGCTATAAAAAGCTGCTTCATCTTCCGTTAGATTGCCCAGTGACAGCTCGATGTTCTTAGGGGCATAAGCTTTAAAATATGAAACACCGGCGAGTATCAGCAGGTTTTCAAAAGCCCTGTTTAGCTGCTCATTGTCATAGTCGGCGAATGTAAAATCAAAGTAGTAGTTTTCGCTGAATTCCTGGCCGTCAGGATAGCCATACCTAAGTTCGAGTGTCTTTAACGTTTCATCAAAGATGTAATACTTAAAAATAAACGTCTTATTGGTGTTCATAGATTATCTACCGCATCATTAAACTTAAGTCCCCGGTCTTCAAAGTTCTTAAACATATCGAAACTGGGGAAACCAGGGGAGAGAATAACGCTGTCCGAAGCGCTGGCTGTTTTGCTTGCCATATCGACTATCTCTTTCATTGATTTAGACGAACCAAGCACTTCATAGTTAGTAAAGTTAACCCCAGATAATGCCTTAGCCAGTCTTTCGCTTGAATTACCAATAATTAATATCTTTTTAATGTCTTTAGCATTACCAGATATTGCCTTCACTAAATCTTTAAGATCAAGGCCCCTATCCTTACCGCCTAATATTAAAATCTTCGGTCCTTTAATGGCTTCAATCGCAGCAACAGAGGCTGGTGGCGCTGAAGCAAATGAATCATCTACATATTTAACACCCTTAACTTCCCTAATAATTTCCAGCCTAAAAGGCAGTCCGCTGAATTCTCTTAAAACGTCAGCTATTGGCTCAGTATCCTGATTTATTTGCCAGACAGCTGTAACAGCGGCACAGACATTTTGCAGATTATGCTTGCCAATTAGTTTTATCTCGGAAGTCCTAATAACCGGCGTGCCGTCAACAACAATATTTGGACCGTCAACTAAAGCTCCTGGTGACTCAAAGTATGGTATTAATTTACCAGGCGAGGCAGAAGCAATCCTTTTAGAGTTAGCGTTAAGGCCATAATATGTGGCCAGATCATCCTTAGTCTGACATTCAAATAACTTAGCCTTAGCCTCATAGTATTCATTTTCATCAGCATGCCAATCTAAGTGTTCCGGCTCGACCATTAAACAAACAGCAATATGGATTGAATATTTAAGATCAATTAACTGGTAATTAGCGAGTTCTAGAACTACCCAGTCCTCTTCTTTAATATCTTCAGCCAGTAAATCGAGAGGTGGTGTACCAATATTGCCGCCAAGATGAACTCTAAGTCCGCTTTCTTCAAGCATTTTAGCGATTAAGGTTGAAGTAGTTCCCTTTCCTTTTGTGCCAGTTACGCCAACAACATTCTTTGTAGGGCAGAGCCTTAAAAACTCGTTGGTGTTAGAGGTTACTTTACCTAGTATTGCCTTGCCATTGGCTTTTACAATTTCAGTCGGATGAACACCAGGACCCCTGAAGATAAGATCAAACTTATCCAGTCCATCTAAGTATGCTTCACCGATCTGGCTGTC
Source organism: uncultured bacterium (assembly GCA_963718045.1). Taxonomy (GTDB): domain Bacteria; phylum Patescibacteriota; class Saccharimonadia; order Saccharimonadales; family UBA4665; genus JAJZKE01. Next base: position 661,507 of record OY970350.1, on the reverse strand, counting down.
AACGCCTTCAGGCAGGTCAGTAGCTGTGTCTTTATCGCAAACAGTTAAAGTGTTATCTGTATTTTTATAGTACTCATAGACAGATTGACCTTGGCTGCCATAACCTAAAATAGCAATTTTCATTTTAGTTCATTATGCCAGTTAATTAGATCTTTACTACCCAAGATGCTTCTTTACAGTATCGGCAACTTGTCTTGGCGTCATATCTGCTTTTAAGATAACACCGCTAACACCCAATTTTTTAACAGAGTCAGGAATCTCTTGCTCACCCATATTGGTTAGGATAATAACCTTAATATGCTTGCCCCGGGGAGTAGCTCTTAGTTTAGCCAGCATCTGATCACCATTCATCTCTGGCATCATAAGATCAAGCAGTATAATATCCGGCTTCATAGACTGGGCAAGTTCAAGGCCAATCTTGCCATCTCCAGCTGTTTCAACCTGATAGCCTTCTGCCTCAAACTTAAACCTATACATCTGGCTTATAGCCTGGTCATCCTCAATAATAGCTATCTTCACATTTTTAGACATAATTTAATCCTAAGACAACTTTACTTTATTTACAATTCAACTGGCCATCACTTCTCTGACAATATCTATAACTTGCTGCGGTGTGTAATGTGCTTTAACGATGTATCTGTCGACGTTAAGTAATCTTAATTTAGACGGTGCTTCATCCTTAGATATGTTGGTTAGGATAATAACCTTTATTTCTTTAGCCCAATCAAACTTGCGAAGATCTTCCAGCATATCCTCGCCGCTTTTGATGGGCATCAGAAGATCAAGCAGTATTAAATCGGGCATGAATTTTTTGACCATAGTGAGGCCAACTTCACCATCTCCAGCAACTCGAACCTCAAAACCCTCATGCTTCAGCTTAAATGTATAGAGTTCTTGTATAGGGATGTTATCCTCTATAACCGCTACCTTTATCTTCTTGGTTCCTTTTATGCTTGACATATTACTAGTTTAATATTATTCTACTACTGTATTTTAGTACATTAGAAGAATAAAAGCACTCGTTTTGTAAGGGAGACTTTACGGGCGAGTGCTTTTAACTAAAAGAAGGCAAAAAGTCATATGATTATACATTTAGCAAGCGGTTTAGGCACGGGTCCTACAAAACTATCTGCTTTTGATGCAGCTCTGAATGCAGCCGGCGTCGCCAACTTTAACATTATAAAACTTAGTTCTGTAGTACCTCCTAAAACGAAGATAGTTATACATGATGATGACAGCAAACTAGACAGGCTATCAGGCAAGTGGGGTGACAGACTATATGTAGTCATGGCTGAATCAAGGGTAGATAGGCCAAACGTTGAAGCTTGGGCGGGAATTGGTTGGGTGCAAGACAAGAAAACTGGCAAGGGTCTATTTGTTGAGCATGATGGTAACAGTGAAGAGGCTGTAAGACGAGATATAACCCAAAGCCTGGAAGCCCTAATGGCTACACGCAATGTAGATTTTGGTGAAATAAAAATGAAGGTAGTCGGTAAAACCTGTACACACCATCCCGTGTGTGCACTCGTAGTTGCAACTTACCGGGCTAGTGGGTGGTAGTATTACATAAATAATTAAAAAGATGACCGAAGATATAAGATTCGACCCTACTACCAACCAATTGCCAGATATTCCTGTTGTAGAAGATCAAGTTGATCATGATAACCCAGAAGCATCAACGGCGAGTTATGGAGTAAATTTAGTACCAGAAAAGATTGGCCGATTAGAGAAATCCAAGGACGCTATAAGAAAAGCAGTTGTAGCGGCTGAGTTATTACCCGTTACTAACGAAGGTTCCCGTTATGCTGCCTTTGCGGCTGCAAACGTTATTACTCACAGTAACCCATTAGCCGGAGCCATCGTTCTCGGTGGTAGCACGCTAATAGTCGAAGGCGCAGGAGCAATAGCGGCTAGTAGCTTAATTACCAGGCCAAACGGCATAAAGTTTTCGGGGTGGCTTAATAAAAAATTACATAACTTTCTACCAGAAGATGGAGGAAGTACTAAACCAATTGTCGATACTGGTATAGCGATGACTTTCGGTACGCCGGCGTTAATGACGGTAGAACAAGGCAGAAAACCTGAACGTACCTCTATAGAGGCAAGACGCCAAGGACTCCTTACGGCTACTTGGCTGGCCGGTGTATTTGCTGTTGAAGGAGCTCTTACATCCATAGGGGTTCAAGCTGTTAATAATATTCCAGAAAAAGTTTCGGCCGGAGTTCTTATAACTGCTGCCTTAATGGCAATGCCAAGTTGGATTAAAAAGATTGCCTCTGCTCGAAGCATTGAGTTAGCTGACCGATATAGTACAGTTGGTGAGATAGTTCAGGGTAACTCTATTACACAGGAACAAATCGAAAGATCGCTTGATAATTACGAGGCCTTTCGTAGCCAAGAAGACGAGGCGGTTAAGGTCGGGCTTTATGGCGAGGATCTAGAAAAAGCACTTAAGAATCCTGAAGCTGTTCTGATGGGGTATAAGTCCAGAAGAAAAGGGGAAGAGACCTATGCACCCCTACTTGTTCCAGCTAAGGAATTGGAGTGGTATAACACGAGGTTACTAACAGAAACTTACGGTGAGGGTACAGAGGTTTACTATTATGCTCATCCACCCATGCCGAGTTCTGAAGAGTCGCAAGCATTAGTGGCAGATGCTATCAGGCAAAAGCTGGATAATGGCTCAATTGTATTTACGGATCAGTATATTAGCCAGCCAGTCGACATTCTAGAGAGTATAGCTACTGAACACCCTGACCTTTATTTACTTGAAAACCTTGGTAATGGTGAAAAACGCAGAACCGGTGAGGTCTTCGTTGCACCCATTACGTTCAATGGTGTTACGGAAGTTAAGGAAGGCCCACCTCTAAGGGAAGTATATCGGCAACTTGTTGAAAACGGGGAATTATCAGTTGATGAAAATGATGGGGTTGCTCTCATAGACGTCATAGAAGGAGAAGATGCAGAAAAGATATGGGAGATTTACAACAATCCATTCGCTAAGTTAACCGAGGGGCATCCGATGTATGCAGGCTTTACCAAAGAAGATTTATTAGGTATTCTGGCAGATCCACAAGTAGCTAAGATAGTTAATCGTGCAAACGGCTCCATAAACACTCTTTGCTTTTTTGTTCAAGATTTTGACCATTGCCCATGGTTCAATAGACAATACTACAAGGACAACTATCCTGAGTATTATGACACAAACAATATAGTTATCTTCCCGGGTATTGTATCGGATGAGAATGCCAAAGGATCTGCATATTCGCTACCCGTCATAGATCTTGCAACCAGACTTTATGCCGGAAGAGGTACTAAAGGGCTTATTACATTTGAGTGTACTGAAACTAGTGCAGAATATATACCAAAATTAGTCACATTTGCTATCAATCATGGTAGTCATGGCAGGATTCAGCCAATAGGTGAACCTATATCTGTTACAGAATATAAAGCTTTACATCTAGCCAGCTAACTTATTCGTAATAGTATATTTCTTTAGGAAAAAACTATCCTCGTCTATGTAGGATTCCTTGAGTCTGCGCAAACCAGGAAGACCAAGGTCTTGTTCCCAGTTGGTATATTTACAACCGAAATGTTTTAACTCTTTTGCAGCCAGATTCGATAGGAAAACATCGATATTCTCAAAAGTTAAAATAGACTTTTGGAAATGGCAAATAGCACAGTCCATTTGAACGATCTCGTTAACAGAAAAACCAACAAAAGTATTGGCCAAAAAAACCTTAATACCGACCAGCATAAAATGCTCAGCGTACTTAAAGAGCTTTTCTATTGCAGCGGCTTCGCGTCGTACCTCATCATTACTACGGTGACGTTCTGATGACCAGCTCAAAAGGATCTGATCCACCTCATGCTTAGTAGTCGGATCGTTAAACTGTATTTTTTTGAGCGACAGATCTTCATGATAAGTGCGTACGAATTTACTTATTTTATTGCGTTTAATTTTGTTATGACCACCAGCTAGATCCACTTGAGCTTCAACAGGGTATATGTAGTCAAATTGATCACGATCCTCGGCAACTTCAAAATTAGACGGAAATTGAATAGAGTTTATAACATCTGCTGGTACTAATTTTAAGCTCGGGCTGAGGTTTAGCAAAGTGGTGAGGGATTTATCAATATCTTGTTTACCGAGAATTGAATAGAAAGGTTTGCCAGTTACATAATCATCCATTTTAATAACTAGGTTGCCATTGAGATTAGATATCTCGGTTGTCCCATCTATATCCCAGCAAAAAAGGCTAATGAAATTAAAATCCGAGTAGGGTGGAAACTGGCTTACTAAGGCCTTTATTTCTTGTTTGTGACTTATGTCTAACTTCGAAAAGTTTGGATATTTAACAATCATTGAACTCAGTTAACGCTTACTTATCCTATGATATACTTTGGCTAAGGATAAACATAATGGAAGTAAACTTCATATCTTATATTCCTGCAATTATTGGAATTGTGTCAATTAGCATTTTTGTAGCCCTCAACGCTCGCAATATAACGAATAAAGTTTACGCGATACTAAATGTCTTTGTGGCTCTATGGCTACTCTTCTTATTTTTAGCAGATATAACTCATAACACGACCTCTGCCCTCTGGTTATTAAGGCTTGCTTTGTTTTTCGGCCAGTTAATGTTTCTTTTATTTTATTACTTTGTTCTCGTGTTTCCATATCAGACAAAAGTCAATATTAAAAGGCAAATTATCTATTCTTTACCCATGATTATTGTATCTGTTTTATTGCTGACGCCTATCGGATTATCGTCTGTAAAAATTGCAAGTTATGGTGCTGAGCCTCAAAATGTAGGCTTTCTCTATACCTTTTCTGACGTGGTAGGAATTCTCTATATGTTGTTAGGTATAGGCATCTTAATTAAGAAATATAAAAGGGCCGACCTACGTCAAAAGAAACAAATTAAGTTCGTTTTAATTGGGATTACTATTGCATTAGTAGTAAATATCTTTACTGGCGATGTTCTTACACTTCTGAAGGTTAATACGCAATACGTGGATTTTGGTGGCTTCTCTTTACTTGTTTTCTCACTATTTGTAGCCTACGCCATGATAAAGCACGGATTTTTAGATATCAGACTAATTGTAGCCCGGACAATGGGTTATGTACTTACCTTAGCTGCCTTGGCGGCCATCTATTCCGTAGTACTCTTTGGTATACTTTCACATCTTGTTAATTTAAGGCGAGTCTCTACTGGTCAGGAATTACTCTACGTTGTGATGGCTGTATTTCTGGCTTTTACATTCCAGCCCATAAAGCAGTTCTTTGATAGATTAAGTAACAGGATATTTTATCGAGATGCTTATGATACGCAGTTTTTTCTCGATGAGTTTAATAAAGTTTTAATATCAACCTATGATATGAGATTGCTTCTTAGAAGAAGCGCTACATTAATAGCAGACACCATTAAATCTAGTTACTGTGCATTTACGATATTGAAAACTGGGAATGTGGCTGGTCAGACGATTATGACGAATCAACGCCTAACCTTGACTGAAGAGGCTACCAATTTAATTAAGAAAGCTTTGAGCACTACCGAACAGAGCCTCATTTTCGTCGATACCTTAGATGAAAAATATGTTGAGGTTCAAAAGAACCTGCAGCATTACAATATATCAGTCGTTGCGAAGGTGTCCTCTCATACGGGGGATGAAGCCATCGGATACCTAATCCTTGGGCCCAAAAAGAGTGGCAATTTATACAACTCTCAAGACTTAGGGCTTGTTGAGATTGTCGCCAACGAATTAGTAATTGCAATTCAGAACGCTCTGCGCTTTCAAGAAATTGAAAACTTTAATCTTACCTTACAGGCTCGCATCGATGATGCTACCAAAAAGTTGCGTCAGGCTAACGATAAACTGCGGGCTCTCGATGAAACCAAAGACGACTTCATATCTATGGCCTCTCACCAGCTTAGAACACCCTTAACTAGTGTTAAGGGCTATCTTAGTATGGTGCTTGACGGTGATGTTGGTAAAGTCTCTAAACCCCAAAGAGAAATGTTAGGACAAGCCTTCTTCTCTTCCCAGCGAATGGTCTATTTAATAGCTGATCTTCTTAATGTATCCAGACTTAAAACCGGTAAATTCATCATTGAACCTAGCCCAGTTGACTTAGCTGAAATTATTGACCAGGAATTAAGCCAGCTAGGTGAAACAGCTTCATCTAAATCTCTAAACATAAATTACGATAAACCAAAGTCCTTCCCAACATTAATGCTAGATGAAACAAAGACCAGACAAGTTATCATGAACTTCGTAGATAACGCTATCTACTACACACCGGCTGGCGGTAAAATTAATGTCAGACTAATAGATAACCCAAACATCATTGAACTAAGAATAGAAGATAACGGTATAGGCGTACCTAAAGCAGAACAGCATCACTTATTTACTAAGTTCTATCGAGCTGGTAATGCCCGTAAAGCCAGACCAGACGGCACAGGCCTTGGACTGTTCATGGCTAAAAAGGTAGTTATTGCTGAAGGCGGTTCAATCATATTTGAAAGCACTGAGGGCAAAGGCAGTACCTTTGGTTTTGTCTTCCCTAAAGCCAAACTAACACCAAAACCAGGTATTATGCCTGTCAAAGAAGAGAACAAAGAACTAGCTCCTGTGTAAAAACACGTCAAATAAAGTAATAATTCTTACACTTAACATAGTACACAATAATGTTGACAAAGTACTGTTCTTGTGATATTGTTTACTGCATAACACATTCGAATGTCTGTCAAGACATGAAAGTGGGAGAAGTAAATAGTTGTTAATTATTCAAATTAAGAACAGGAGTTGTTAATGGAATCGTCTCAGCAGTTACAGGCTATGCCACAAGAGGAAGCTTCAAGAAGTATTTTTGATTCAGTACGTGAAGCTAGTATCACAGCTCGCCGTTTATTTGTGGGTTGTACTTTAGCCGCATCAGGAATTGGAATTGGACTTGGTGAGGCTAGTACCGGCGCAGGCGCCGCAACACAAGTAACAGCTGTCACAGCAGGTGCAAAGCCCATCACGTCTGCCGAAAAACTTCCAAAAGGTGTGACCCTTAATTTTCCTGGCAGCGAGAAAGTTTATGAATCTACTAGCGAGAGTCACAGTACCGTGACTGCTTCTGATGTTGCAAAAGGCAAGATCACCATCTTATCTTATTTAAATGCCAATGGTGTGCCGAAAAAAGAAATAACTACTACTAATTGTTTTTGGACGCCTGGCGGATGGAACAGCGGTGATACTATTCACAGCCCAGAACACCCAACGCTAGGCCAGGTAAAGTTTTTTAAGGATGACCGCCCAACACTGGTCTGTCGAGACAGCGCTTCCCCAACTGGTTGGGAAAAGGCCGGTAACCATGGTCCAAATGGAACAGTTATAGATAACTGCGGTAACTACTTTATCCCATTTGGTAAACCACCAGAACATATTACTTACATTACTACCCCAGTTATTCTAGAAAAAAGCTTTAAGGACAAAATGGACATTAGTGTTAAGGCTACAGCCCTAGCTATTGGCCGTGACCAGTTCCACAAAATATGTGGAGAAGCATCAGCCACTGCTAAAGCCAGTGAAGAAGTTACTGTTGAAGGTTACCTAAAAAGCGGCGAAGGTAAAGGAAATGAAGCAGTTAAAGAATATGATAGTGTCACTGGTGAATTACAAGTTGAAGCTAAAGCCCATGTTGATTGTGGCGATACTATAATTGTCATAGAAGAACAAACACCTACTACAACCACACGACCTAAACCTACAACTACTACCACTATTCCTAAAAGAGTGACTACTACAACCACACGACCTGCAACAACTACCACAACCACACGACCTGCAACAACTACCACAACCACTATCCCTACCAGAAAAGCCGAAGTATCGGTTGTTAAGAAAACTAAAAATCCTGATAATGAATTTATTCATACGCCTTCCGGCACCTTCAGGTTTAAGGAAGTTTGCCAAGACGGTAAGAGAATCGTTAAGCATGAAGTGATTTATGATGATAAAGACGGTAGACTAGTCCAACCGCTTGGAGAATGTAATGTTGGCAGTATTGCCGACGTCACAGAACTTACCCCACTACATCAAAACCGACAAGAGTGGACTAGTGTTACAAAACCTACTCAGTTTAAAGTAGTTGGTCCTAATGGTGATATCTTCTATTTCACCGACCGGGAAATACAGAAGAAAAAACACCCGGTTACGACTACTACAACCACAGTACCCGAAACCACCACAACTACATCAACTACTACAACCACTATCCCTGAATATGCACCATACGTTTCAGCACCGGCTAACGTAGAAACGGTAGATGAAGGTGCTACATTTGTAGATTGTGAATCAGCCTATTCGATCCCTGTAAGTGACGGAGTAGAATTTCTGCCACCCACTATTCAAGAAGGTTCTGTTACTACCCCAGAATATAACAGTAGTGTAAGTGAGTTCTGTGAAACAATCACTGCACCTGACTATATCCCTAATCCTGACAGCGACACGGTAACTATTACAGCTATCGATAAAGTAAATCATTTAACTTCAAGTGCTGACTTTTACTTCGCTGTAAGGGAACAAAATTAACCATAAGGGTGTCAATCTAAGGAGATTTATATGAAGAAAATATTTTCAAAACTGACTTACATTAGCGCCATGGTAGCATTACTAGCTGGACTAGGATTAATGAGTGCTAGTGCGTTTGCTGACCAACTCCCCGGACAAATTGAAGGCGGTAACTCAAATTACCAGATTTCTAATGTTACCCAGGTCAGTGGCTTTGCTAATACTCAATCGGCTGGTGTTTGTGATGTTTTGCAGTACCGTTTACACCTATATAATCCTGGTCCGGGTTCTATAAATGATGTAAAAGTAGAAGCAAACATCAATACCATTACCCCATATACCACTTATAATTCAGTCGCAACTGCTTATACGCCCGACGGTTTAACTCCTCAAACCAGCTTTGAGGCTACATTAAATCTGTCTAGCGCTCAAACTCAGAGTTACATTAAAGATAGTACCGTGCTTCTTAACAGCGCCGGCAACGTAATTAGCAGCAGTGCAAACGGTACCTTAGCTGACACAATCACTGATAGCGGCGGCGGTATAGATATCGGCAGTCTTGGAGAATCCATTGACGAATACCTTCAGTTCCAGACAAAAGTTTATTGTCCTGTCATTCCACCAGCACCAGTTCCGGCAACCTGTAATTTACTCTCCACACCTGCTGTTAACGGCGATAACGTAACAATTAATAGCGTTAACTACACAGCAAATAGTGCGTTAGTTTCAGGCACGAGCATTAATTACGGTAACGGCACAATAAGTATCTATAAGTCAACTGACTTTCCGGTAACATACACATACCCAAAACCAGGCAACTATACAATTACTGCTACTGTCTTAACCAACCTAGGTAATGTAACTAGTAATAACTGTAGTGCAGCAATTACAATTGCTGCCCCAACTCCTCCTCCAGTAACACCCCCAGTAACTCCTACAACCCCAACTACTCCTACTTCTCTAGTCAACACTGGCCCAGGTAACATCTTTGCTGTAGCCGGTATAGCAACCGTACTTGGTACGATTGGGCACTATTTCTACCGCGCTCGAAAACTCGGCCGAAGCCTGTTCTAAATAGACCCTGAATTTAATCTGTGGACAAACACTAGCTTAATAACACATTTTATGCTAGAATTTGGATATAAGTTCAAATTTATATAGAGCAATGACTGACCGCTCTAAAAATCCCCTTAAGAGAGAGCATTAAGGGGATTTTAATTTAACTTCTATAATGTTAAGATAACCAGGCCTAAATGGTCCCATCGTCTAGCGGTTAGGACACCGGGTTTTCATCCCGACAACAGGGGTTCGATTCCCCTTGGGATCACCAAATTGTTTGTGCTTAAATTATGATAGAATATTGTCAACATGGATGACCAAATTGTAACTACGCCCCAACAACCAAACAACAATCAACTACCTCAGGAACCACATGTTTCGGTTCCGCAAAAAGGTCGGCTGAATTCGCTAACAAAGTTTGTATTATTTATCATCATCGTTATCTTATGCGTCGGTGGAGTATATTATTGGCAACACAAAAAAGTCAACAATTTAACCGCTCAGTTATCTTCATCCAATACTCATATTACCAGTCTCAATAAACAACTAGCTGGCTTGCAGGCTGAAAAAAGTTCAACAGGTAGCTCGGCTAGTACAACGACTACAAAAGTTTGGTCATTCGACGGTTACTATACGCTAAACTATCCAGTATCCTGGGATGTTGGTGAGTACGTTGGTGCCGATGAGTCTTCAGGTCAATTTCCGTTTGTATACTTTACCCCAAATAATTCTCCGAGTGGTGCAAACTCACATTTGATATCAATCTGGATATCAACAGCTTCTAGTGCATCTACAAATCTATTTAACCAGGAATACTCAACTCAGGTATCGAATGGGAATAAGCCCTCGAAGACAACGATAAATGGATACAATGCTTTTTCTTATCAAGTGGTTCAAACTGCCAAAAATCCTCTTGCGTCTTCAGGTACCCAAACAGACGATTATTACGTTCTTGAAGATGGCTCAGAGAGCGACGTCACTCTGACTTTTGACTTTACGGTTAGCATAACGGGCACAGCCTATGGAACTGCCTATAATGCCAGCAGTTTGTCGACAAGTTTCACTAATCTTGTAAATACAACCAAGTTTCAATCCTTACACAGTTAGTTTAGCTCTAAGCAGTAACCCATTCCATCTAATAATTTCACTTGCCAATTTATTTATAAATCGAACCCCGTAGGGTCAGCAAATCGCTTATGGTTAATGCAGCATTGTCAACAGATATGACTTGACTGTTTCTAACATATACTCGTAACCTTTATCATTTGGATGTAGGCCGTCATCAATTAATTTATCTTCGATCCCGGACTTAGCCATAGTATTAAATATCTCAACAAACTGTAGGCCTTCGTTTTTAGCAAGACTTTCGAGAGCACTATTATATACTTTTATCCTTGAGTTATAATACCAATAGTTCTTAAAGTCTAACTCCTCTTTAATTATTGGCGTCAGACCGATTATTAGTATCCTATCCGAATATTTTTTAGCAATTTGGATTATCTGTCTTACGTTCGATTCGTATAAGTCTATAGGAACTTCATATGATTCTTTATCATCTACGGCTCTCGAATCGTTTGTCCCAATTGATATTGTAATGACCAGTATTTTTCTAACTCTAGCCCGGCATTCATTCTCTATTCGCTTTAATAATCCTACTGAAGTTTCTCCCGGTATACCCAGATTAAATACGGTATGTTCAGCTTCTTTTTTTGAGGTTTCCAATAAGTTAGCCCCATTTAATTGCTGCTTTAATCTATCCGGCCATCCACCTTTACTGTCGCCAGTGCCATAAGTAATGCTGTCTCCAAAAGCTAAAATTCGCATATATGTAATATATCAAACAAACGAATCTTTCCGATCAAACAATTCCTACTACAATCCTTCCAATAAGTTTTAGTCAGGTTCACCATAACTTAGTCTTAAAATACTAATCCCTGTTTAAATAACAAAGATTTACTCAAAGCTTAAGCTATAATAGTTATCGTCAGGTATAAATATAAATAAATGGTTAGCTTTGAAAGAAATAATCATAGACACGTCTTACTAGAAGTCTTAGTGCTGATAGTTGTTATAGCTTTCTGTGGTCTGACAGTAATATATATAAAATGGGCGAATGATATAAGGATTGATTCCAGCCCGACTGTCTCTGATACAAAAACTACTCCCAAAGCCGTAGTCCCTAATGACACTCCGCCTCAAGGGAAACCACCGGTCAATATATCCACATCTACCAGTACTACTAGCACCAGCAATCAAACTAGCACGCAGTCAAATGAAACTACGATTGACATAAAGCCGTTAGGTATAAGTATCACCTTGCCAAGTTCTATGTCTGATCTTACCTATAGCTCGTCAACATCATCAAATGGGGCAGTTACTGTTAACTTTTCGACGGCCACTATAACTAATGAGGTATCTACGTGCTCTACTTCCAGCGGGCAAGGGGCCTTCGATAGCATAACTAAAGCTGATGGCCAATATCCGTCCAGCGCCAGTTCCAGTGAGGGCCTAATTAAGCAAGAGCCAACCTATTACATTGCCTATATTTTACCTAGTGGCCCTTGTGCGCATAATTTAAGCCCGGATGTTGAGAGCTTGCTTGATCAAGACGCGGGGTACTTTTATTCTGCCTTATCGACAATCCAGGTTATAAACTAGGTTATTAAAGCTTAAGAATTAATTGATGTTTTTGCTATAATAAAAGAAGTAGATAGATGAGAATATTAAGCATGAGCATGGGCATAGCTTTATATTGAAAAGAGAAACCCGGTTTATGGACGAACAAACAAATCAAAATCAAGCAGCACAGCCAGCAACTCCGACCCAAGATTCCGGATTGTACGATGAGCAATTATTAAAGACAATCTTGCTTAATGGTCAGTTTCTAGACCAAAAGGGCATCGAAAAAGCCGAAAACTACATAGCCTCTCATCACATCAGTCTATTCGATTATCTGCTCAATCAAAACATTGTTGCTTACGACATGCTGGGACACGCTTTGGCTCAGTATTACGGAGTAGAATCAGCCGATCTGGGTATCTATCAGCCGAGCAAAGAGCATATTAATATGATCCCTCCCGACATCGGCCAGGAGTTCAGGGTAGTTGTCTATAAAATAAATGATAATCAGATCACTGTTGCTACAGATAACCCTAAAAAAGCCGGCCTGAATGAGGCTCTAGCCAAAATCTTTCCAGGCCACGAAGTGCGTATCAGTTATGCCCTGCCCGATGATTTAAATGAATCGCTGGTCCACTACCGTAAACCGCTAGCCACTCGCTTTAACCAGATAATCCAAGAACAAGATCGGGTTGCTCCAGAAATTATTGACGAAATTATCAAGGACGCTACAGCTTACAAAGTTTCAGACATCCACTTTGAACCGATGGAAGACTTAGTGTTAATCCGTTTTCGTATTGACGGACTGCTTCATGAAGCCGGCCAGCTCCAAAAACAGTATTATGAGACCATCTTAAATCGCTTAAAAGTCCAGGCTCATATGCGGATAGACGAACACAATATGAGCCAGGATGGAGCCATTAGATACGATGTTGACGGCAAACCGGTCAACGTCAGAATATCGATCATACCAACACTTGACGGTGAAAAAGTAGCCCTGCGCTTGCTGGCCGAATACTCAAGAGGTTTAAACGTTAAAAGTCTTGGCCTGTCTGCCCGCGACCGTCAGATTTTCGACCACCAGATTCACCGTCCTTACGGCATGATAATCACTACCGGACCGACCGGCTCCGGCAAGACAACCACTCTTTACTCTCTTCTAAAGCTCATTAACAATCCCGAAATTAACGTCACGACCATCGAAGATCCAGTCGAATATAAGATCTTGGGCGTCAACCAGATTCAGGTTAACGTTCAAACTAAGTTAACGTTTTCAGAAGGGCTTAAATCAATGGTCCGCCAAGACCCGGACGTTATACTAGTCGGTGAAATAAGAGATAACGAGACTGCCGAGCTGGCAGTTAATGCTGCCCTAACCGGTCACCTGCTGTTTTCAACGCTCCACGCCAATGACGCCGCTTCGGCTATTCCCAGACTGCTGGATATGGGAGTTGAACCCTTTTTGCTGGCCAGCACCTTAAATCTGGTTATCGCCCAAAGATTAGTCCGGATGATCCATGAAGCTTGCCGGGCAAGTTTTATCGTACCGCTTGATCAAATTGGAAGAACGCTGCCCGATCCTGAGAAATACTTTAAGGGACCAAATGTCACTCTCTACCGCGGCCAGGGATGCGAAGGCTGCAACTTTACCGGCTACCACGGACGTACTGCTATCTTCGAGCTGGTAAACATTACGCCCCAAATGAAGGAACTGATCTTAACTAACCCATCAACTAATCAGATCGAACAGCTGTCCAGGGCTCAAGGTGATCACAATATGTTCTCTGACGGTATCGATAAGGTCGAATCAGGTGTTACTACCTTAGAAGAACTTCAACGGGTAGCGGAGCCCAAATAAACCTTGGAAAACAATAAGACAACAGACAATTTGCCTTCAAGAGGCAGCACACAGGCTATAGTCAATCCGCCTATTACACCAAAGCAGCCAGTAAGCACGCCCCAGGCTAACACCGGTTTACCAGCCATTAAGCTAAGCACTGAAAATTCACAATCTAATCCCGAACTACTAGATAAACCGCCCCCACCAAAAAAAACCAAACCTAGGCCCAAACAAAAGATATTTGGCGGCATTGACCGGGATACTGCCGAGTACTTTATGGACGGTCTTAGCATGCTCTTACCAGCCGGTGTCAGCATTGGCGAAGCTTTGGAATCCATCACTGCCGAAATAACTCGTAAATCTGTTAAAAAAGCGCTTCTAAAGGTAAGGACTGAAGTTGATGACGGAGTGCCGTTTTCAGAGGCCATTGCCCAAACCGGCCTGTTTAATCCGTCAGTGGTAACTTTAATCGAGGTTGGTGAATCAACCGGCCGCTTACCGCAAAATCTTAAGGTTGTTGCTGTGCAAATGCATAAAAATAACGAAATGAGCGCCCGAATTAGATCGGCCATGCTCTATCCGTCAGTTTTAGTCAGCCTGCTATTTGTAGTAGGTACCGGAATCGGTGTGTTTCTTTTACCAAAATTAATGACAGTTATTCAATCGCTTCATGAAAAGGTTGGCCCAATTACCGATGGCCTAATGATATTCGGCAGGTTTTTCGGCCACTACGGACTGCTGCTGGCAGGACTGATTGTGCTACTTGTGGCCGCTTTATACGTGGCCGTTAAACTAAATCAGAAGGTAAGAGCAGCCAGTGAAGTCATAATCTTTCACTTACCTGGAATTAAAACTTTGCTCTTCCAGACCGAAGTTGCCAGGTTCGGATTCATATTGGGTTCAATGCTGGAAGCCGGTTTGCCGGTAATTACTGCTCTTCAATCTTTAGTCAGCTCAATGTCTACCGCTCGCTACAAGATGTTTTCAAGCAAACTTTATGATGAAGTAGACGAAGGCAGTTCTTTTACCAGAATTCTGCAAAGACCTGAAAATCGGAAGTTATTATCTGGAACAGTCTGCCAGATAATAATTAGCGCTGAAAAATCCGGTAACTTAGATAAAAGCCTGCTTAAAATTGGCGATAATTATCAGGAAAAAGCCGATATAACGGCTAAGAATCTGGAGACCTTACTAGAACCGGTGGTACTGATTGTAATTGCTGTAGCAGTACTATTTGTGGCTCTGGCTGTCTTTTTGCCAATCTATTCGTTGATAGGGCAGTTTAACACCCAACCGAGCGGATAATGAGACATAAGATACTTGGCCTCGGGTCATTAGGACAGGCTGGCTATACCCTTATTGAAGAAGTTGTGGTAGTCGGTATAATTGCCGTTCTGGCTGTTTTTGCCTTGCCGGTTTATAGTAACCTTCAAAACAGCAATGGACTTGACGTCACTGTCAATACCTTAGTCCAGGACTTATACCAGGCCCAGATATTAAGCCGCAGCGAAGAAAATAGCTCTTCCTACGGCGTATATATTACCAATCAAACAATTACCTTATACGCCGGCAGCAGCTATGCTACCAGGAATACTAGCACAGCCAATGTTTTTACCATGCCGGTTAGTATAACTGTCAGCGGGCCATCCGAAGTGGACTTTTCTAAACTTTACGGCTTTCCTTCAACTACTGGGACCTTCACTTTAAAAGATAACAGTAACTCAATAGTAGTAACCATTAATTCTATGGGGATGGTGGATTACTCATGAAGGTTAATTTGAAGCCGACAGACCAAAAGGGTTTCCTGCTGATTGAGATAATACTGGCAATTGCTATTTTTGCCATGCTGGCCTTTGTAGCCTTATCTGCTTTTATTTACGGACGGGACGCTACAGTGGTTTCTGGAAATAATATGATAGCTTCTGAGATTGTTAATGAATCCATTGAAGCGGTCCATAACATATCTGACAGCAACTATTTAAACTTAAGCAACTATACTAACGGCACTACTTATTACCTGCAGCAGACCGGCACTCAGTGGTCGCTTTCCTCCTCGCCAACTTTAATAAACGGCATTTATACACCAGCCGTAGTCTTTTCAGCTGGCCCAATCAGCGATAGCCGTCAGGTTACCGTAACTGTCACCTGGAAAGAGGATATTACCCGCAACGGTTTACTGTCAGCAACAACATATATGTCCAACTGGTCGGCTGGTACCACAAACCCAGTTCAAACACGTACTGGTTTGCTGGTTTACGCTAACGGCGGCGACAACAAAGAGCTTATAGATTACCAGCTGCTGCAATCAACCGGAACTTGGACCAATCCATCGCCGCTGCCGGCCTTTGATCCTAAGACAGATAACGAAGTTGCCGAATCAGTCAAACTTTATCCGGCTCAGACAGGTGACGACAAGGTAATGCTGGCCAGGCTGTATGATTCGTCTAAACAGTATCTGTACGGCATGGTTTGGAATGGTACCAGCTGGGGCAATGTCCAGCTGCTGACATCCTGGTCTAGCTCAGGCTTTGACGCTAGCGGTAACTTTAGCGGCAGCTACATGGCTAATGGTACCTTTGTGGCCGTCTATGACGACAATACCAACACGCCCAAATACAATACCTGGACTGGTACCACCTGGAGTACCCAGGGTGCTCTTTCGGCTATTAGTTCAGATAAGAATGACTATCCGGAGTCGATGATAGTCGAAGCTCGTCCCGGAGCTAATGAAGCGATGGTAGTGATGCTTGGCGCAGACAGCGAAACAGTTGCCAGCTTCTATAACGGTACCAGCTGGTCAGCCAATACGACCCTAGCTGCCAGCGGTACATCCGGCAGTACTAAAAACGTCGATTTTGCCTGGAGTCCAGTCAATACACTTCAGGGTGCAGCCGTATTTACTAATAGCGCAACTGATCAATCGCTTCAATTCAGTATCTTCACCGATAATGGCAAAGGATCAGGCAGCTGGGGTTCCACTATATCGACCACGGCCCAGCCAAGCGGGTCACAATCAGTAACCGATAACATTATCGCTCAGCCTCTAGCAAGTGAGGAATGGATCGGCTGCGACAAAGACAATCTATCAACCCAGCATATTTATTGCTATACGCTAAAACCTAGCGGTGTCAGTAACCCGACAAATCAAACTGTGGCTTCAAATGGTAATGACGGCGAACAGCAGAGCGCTGACTTAGCCTACGGCTTGCTATCTGGTACGACTGGTTTAATTGCTTACTCCAACGATACCTCTTCGACACAGCTTAAAACATTTAACTCGTCAACTAATACCTGGGAATCGACTTCGCTGGCCGCACCAAATGCCTCAACTACTATATATAAAACCCATATCATACCTGAACCTGGCTCTAACGATGCCATGGTATTAATGATCGACGGCAACGACAATCTCTATTCGATCATGTATAACGCTACGAACAACAGTTACTACACTACACCGACAGACTTCGCCTGGACTATCCATAATGCCGACGGTCCAAGCATTGATTCTAAATGGTTTGATTTTGCATGGGATCAGTAAAGCTATGAAAATGAAACATAACAATAATAACAGCGGTTTTACACTTATTGAGGTGTTACTGTACATTGCTATTTTTTCATCTATTATTATGGTCATTGTGGCTCTGGCTATTAATTCAATTGCTGAGCGTCAGAAAAATGAAGTCTTTACGGCTGTCAATTACCAAGGTGAAGCCGCCATGGAGATAATCGAGCAGGATATTCATGAAGCCAGCAGTATTGCCTCACCTAATAGCGGCGTTGCGGCCAGTGCTATCGAACTTAATATGCCGCAGACCTCTGTCAACCCGACTATTTTTAGTACATATAACGACGGCTCGACTAATCACCTGGAAATTAGTCAGGGCAGTCCGTCGGTTAATACCTATCTGACCAATTCGCATGTCAGCATATCTAACTTAAGCTTTACAAACGAAGGACTAAGCGGTACCAATGGCTCAATTCAAATCAGCTTCTCTCTTTCATATAAGAGCACTTCGACTTTGGAAGAGTTTACTTACCAAAATACTTTTTATGGAGCAGCCAGCATACCCCAATGAGTAAACCGATTAACAAATCAAACGGCGGCTACATAGTCCTGATCACTGTTCTTATACTAGGCATAGTAATGGCTACGATTGCCGTATTTTTGCTTCTAACCGGCTCAAATACCAGCATAACTGCTCAAGCGACCGATGGCGGCGTCGATGCCAAAGCTGCAGCCACCGGCTGCGCCGAACTGGCTCTAGCAGCTCTTCAGGCTAATCCAACCTTAACTACTCCAAATAACGGCTCATCAACCCTTGCGGCATCGGATACATGTACATACAGCATAAGCGGCAGCTCACCCAGCTACGTAATTACCGCTACCGGTACGTATGTCGAAGGCACTAATACACTTTCCCATAATCTAACCGTTAAAACATCCCAGACCTCACCGTCTATTATCATTAGCAGTTGGCAGGATACCCCTTAAGCCAATATACTTGCATATTATGGACAGATATAAAATTTCACAATCAAACATAAAGCAGCAGCTAGGCAGACCTATTAAATCTGTCCGGTCGTCGTCTAACCAGATAAAAAGCATAAACAGTAAACAGGCATTGGCTCTAATAGGCGGTGCATTGGTCCTTATTGCCATCGGTATACTGATTGGTATAATTTTTTTTGGCAGTACACATAAGTCGTCTCAAACTGAATCCGGTTCTAACCTAACAGCAGCCTCAAAGACCAATACGACCATATCAACTTCAGCCTATAATGCTCTGACAACCGGTGTAGCTAATAAGAACCTATCTATACTTGGCTCTTACTGTGCACCGAAAGTCCATGTCGAGATCGTTGAGTCAGGCGTGAATGAAACGATCAGCTGCAAACAAGCAGCCTCGCTCATAGACAGTGCTATTGAGAGCGCCAAAAACCCCTGGAACTTTCATCTGTCCGAATCAAATATATCGGCCTGGCAGACAGGACCTTATGGCCAGGAATTAAGCGGTACTAATATAGTTGGTGAATCATCTAACGGTGAAGTAATCAGCATCGGATTTAATAATGGCGGCCAAGTTACAACCGTTATAGTCGTGCCGGTAGGCTTATTGACGCCGACATCTAATTCGGCAACCAATAATGCCTCTAATACGTCCGGTAGCAGCACAAGCAATCCCTCTAAAGGATCAAACACTTCTAATCTGCCTCCAGGCAACCCCGTCCCAACCGGAGCCATAGATTAGTTAGCCTTCACCCGTTAAAGTGTTCGTTAGACCCCTAGCAAATGCTTGCAAGCGCTTATGCTTAGTAGTATTATTGACCAGTAATCTTAATAAATATAACTATATATAAAGGGCACCAATGTATAGACAATTAAAAAACGAAGGCTTTACGCTTATCGAAGTTTTGCTAGTCGTGGCTATTATCGCCATACTAGCAGGAGTAGTAATATTAGCAGTTAACCCGGCAAAACAGCTAGCCGACACTCGTAACGCTCAAAGAGACGAGAACGTAACAACCATTTTAGATGCTGTATATCAGTACGAAATAGACAATAAGGGAGCACTGCCAAGCACGACAGCCAACCCCATAACCACAACTTTGGAACCGATATGTGCGTCTAGTGACACTGGTACTAACCCAACATGTCCAACAAGCAACGTCGATCTATCTGCTTTATCGGCCAACGGTACGTACCTGACAGCTATCCCTTCAGACCCATCCTGGACCTCGGGGGCTAGTTGTACTTTGAGTGGCACTACATATAATTACAGTGCCGCAACCACTGGTTACTTAATACAAGAGACCAGCACCACTACTCCTCGCATAACCGTTACTGCACCATGCGCAGAACAAGGCGCATCCATCAGCGTAACTCGCTAGAAACCAGTACTCTAGCTAAAGATCAATCAGCCAGGCTATCAACACCGATAGCTTGGTTGATGTGTGTATAGCCGTCACGCTTTAAAAGTGTTACCAAATCATGATTAATTTGACCGATTAGCTGCGGACCTTCGAAGATCATGCCGGTTATAAGCTCAACCAGACTAGCTCCCAGTTTAATTTTAGTGTAGGCATCTTCAGCCGAGAAGATACCGCCGACACCAATAATTGTGAAACGGTGCTGGTACTTCTGATAAGTTTGTTTAATCAGGTTATTGCTTAACGGCCAAGTCGGTTTGCCGCTTAAATTACCTTTGACACTAGCCGGCAGGGGATCTAGTAATTTTATCTGACCCCGGTCTTTGGCTAGATTGCTAATAGTCACACCTGTGACTTTATGCCCGCTGGCAACCTCTAGCAGAGAATTAAACTTTGACCAAGGTAAATCACAGGGCATTTTAATAAACAGCGGCTTGGTCAGTTTTAGTTTATCAACTTCCTTGAGCAAGCTCTCTAGACGAGCCGCTGTGGTGAATGGTTCACCGCCATATACATTAGGGCAAGATATATTTATGGTAATCATTTTGCCGACGTCGGCTTTCTTAATAGTTTTAAGGCTGCCAATATAGTCAGCGATTGCCTCGCTGTCACTACAAACTTCCGGGATATTGGTTTTAGCGACCGATATATTAATTGGGAAGTTTTTAAATACGCTTGAATCATAGCTTTGTAGCCGGCCAATAATGTCATCAACACCATTGTTGGCGAGACCAGCATAAACGACGAGCGACTGACTGTTCGGCAAACGGTGGAACCAAGGACGCGGGTTGCCTTCGCAGGGCAGGTAAGTTAGCGAACCGCCCTCCATGAAACCAAAACCAATAGCCTTAAGCAGCGGCAGTAATTTAAAATTTTTATCAAAACCGGCCGATAAGCCAACCGGGTTACTGAAAGTAATGCCATGGATTTTTTGGCGCAGATATGCCGGATTGTCATAAGCCCAAGATGCCGTCAAAAGTTGTCGCAGGCTGTATGAGCGCTGCACCAATGAGCCGACTACCAGTAAATACTGATGCACCGGATCGGGCTTGATCTTAAAAAGCAACGGTTTAACAACATGGCGATAGGACTTACCACTAATCGACCCGATCAACTGGTTCATATACTTAAACTATAGCCTATTTTTCTAATTTATCTAAGAGGTACTACATGGTTTTTAGAATGATTTGATATGCTAAAAGATAGTTATGCATGAACCACACAAAAAAGGTAACAAACTTTCAGACATAATTTTAGGCGGACAAGATGGTTTAGTCAGCATCCTGGGACTTCTACTTGGACTGGCTGCCGCTACAAAATCAACAAGAATAATAATTGCCGGCGGACTGGCTACTATCTTTGCTGAAACCTTATCAATGGCAGCTGTTGCCTATACCTCTAAAATGGCGGATCGTGACCACTATGCTGCTGAAAAACAGCAAGAGGTTAGGGAAGTAAAAGAGGTGCCTGAGACTGAACGTCAAGAGATCATCGATATCTATGCCGCTAAGGGCTTCAGCGGTAAACTCCTCGATGACATTGTTAATCACATAACCTCAAACCATGACTTATGGATAGATACTATGATGAAAGAAGAGCTTAATTTATTACCGGTAGAAAAGCATGATGTCTATATCTACACGGCTACCGTTGGCGTGGCAACCTTCAGCGGTGCTTTCTTACCGTTGATTCCCTTTTTCTTTCTGCCAGTTCACGGAGCATTAATAGCGGCTCTTATTCTTTCGGTCATTGTTCTAGCTGGCATCGGTATTTATAAAGCCCGTATGACACTTGGTAAGCCACTGAGGAGTGCGCTAATAATGGTGATCATCGGCATGGGTGCAGCTATTGCCGGCTACCTAATAGGGCTGCTCTTTAGATCTTAACTACACCTAACCAAACTAATCCATCTAAATCTACTCAACTTATTTTTAGATTGTTATCTTATGCTCTCACCGCTAGAATTAGATCATGTCTGATTATCCGATAGACGTTAAGACAAAGCTGTTTGTCTCCCCGCCTAAAAACTCCAAGTACTATATCGTCGCTATTGACGGCCGGGGAGGAGCAGGCAAGACCACTTTATCTAAGTACATCCTTGAAAAACTGGATGGCTTCTTAGTTATTTGCGGTGACGACTACTTTGAACCAATTGAGCACCCTATAGCCTGGGGCGGATATAACGAAGAGAGGTTCTTTAAAGACGTTATTGAACCTATTAAAAATGGTTCCAGAGATGTTAATTTCCGTCCTTATGACTGGGACCTGGGTAAGCCCATAGAAAAAAAGATACATATAAGTAAAGGGGTGCTCATTGACCGCTGCTACAGCTTTTCATTTGAACTGGATTATGATCTTAAAATATGGGTTGAAACGCCCAGAGAGGTAACTCTAAGCCGGGGCATTAGCCGCTCATCAATGCCGGAAGTTAAAGCCGAAAAGGTCTGGCGGGAGCTTTGGAAACCGCTTGAAGACAGATATATCCAGGAAATTAAACCTGAAGACACTTCCGACATAGTTATTGACGGCACCTCTCATTTTGACAGCCAAATTGCCTAAAAATAGATAACCTGTTGTTATCAGCGATGTCTCAGATATAATTTGCTATACTACCTTATGAATTTTATAGTCGGCCAGGAGTAAAGCGTAAAAGCTTCAATGAACCCACTAAAACGTCCGATCAAACTAGTCATTATGATCCCCTGTCTCAACGAAGAGAAGACTCTGCCTCTGGTACTCAAGACCATCCCTAAAAAGATTAAGGGTATAGATAAAATAGAGATCCTGGTAATTGATGACGGTTCAACGGACAAAACCGTTCAGGTTGCTAAAAGTTTAGGTGTTGAACACTTCCTTTACCATACCAAGAACCAGGGGCTCAGCAGATCGTTCAGACACGGCCTTAACCGTGCTCTTGAAATGGGTGCCGATATTATTGTCAATACCGAAGGGGATAACCAATATAAACAAGAAAAGATACCAGAACTAATCCAGCCTATTTTAGACGGCCAAGCAGACGTTGTTATAACTGACCGCCAGACCCAGACTATCGACCATTTTTCAAGGCTCCATAAGTTTTATCAAAAGTTCGGAACCTGGGTACTAAATAAAGCAGCCGGCACTAATGTACCTGATGCCATCAGCGGTTTTAGAGCGTACACCCGTCAGGCAGCCATGCAGCTAAATCCGGTAGCGGATTATTCATGGGCTACCGAAACTACTCTGCAAGCTGCTAATAAACACCAGTCAATTGTTATTATTCCCATGGCCACCAACCCTAAACTTAGGGAATCAAGACAGTTTAAATCGTTAGGCCAGCATGTTAGAAGATCGGCCGTGACCATAGTGCGGGCCTTTATTATGTATAAACCTTATGCCGTTTTTATGTCTTTTGGTGTTCTGTTCTTGATTCTTGGAGGCGTGCCATTTATAAGATACCTAGTATTATTCAGTATATATAAGAAACCTGGCCAGCACCTTCAGTCGTTAATCGTCGGTATGGTCTTCCTTGTCGCCTCGTTCCTGTCTATCGCCCTAGGTGTTATAGCTGACCTTATTAGAATAAACAGAGTGCTGGCTGAAGATACTCTCGAGCTAACTAAAAAACAAGTCTTTAACCACCACCAGGATTAGTTAAAAAACCAGATACTGGTTGAGTAAGACTTCTTGCCGCTGACAACCACCTTTTTGCTTATTTTTTTAGCTACTTCATTGGCACGAATAACCTTTGAGTTCTGAAAGTACCAGGTGTTATCGCTTCTTATAATGTAGGTTAAAATACCGCCGCCTTCTAGGAACATAAGCACAATGACACAGGCAATAATAACTTTTAAGTGGTTATACTTTCTAAATGCCAACGAGAAGGCTTTCACGAATACGGCGCCTGTTAGTAATAAAACGGGAAGTAAATATCGGCCGTTCATGTTCTCAAGTGTAGCTGTATACCTATAAGTTGAATAACCCTGAAGTATCAGGGCAATAACATAAAAAGCACTGGCAATTATCATAAGTGTCGAATAAGGATTATCTTTAAATAATTCTTTTCTGAACTTAATGGCAGCAATAATGCCAAATAGACCAATAACTAAAGCAACGGCACATGGAACAGGCAGTGGTGGGTAATTGGTGAAGTTACTGGCTGGACCGTTAACCGCAAAAAACAGCCTATACCACACCCAATAAAGCCACTCAAAGATGTAGACAAAAAAATTACTGGACGGTTTAATATGTTTAGCCAGAACATTGACGTGCCGCTCGTAATCGGCATACCAGGCAGAGTAGGCTTTGCACTGATTAACGCTTAAGACACTCGAGCAGTTTGGGTCAACAGTATGATAATCTATCAGATTAACTATGTCTCTTTGGGCGAACATAAAAACCGAAAGAATCAGTCCCAAGATAAGCACTGTCTTTAAGACTAGTGATTCTGTTTTAAAACTGGAGATAAAATTAGACGAAATTGTCTTTAGTTTTGTCCGGTAAGTCCATAGCAGATAAAAGACAAAGAAACAGATAATAGCTAGGAATATTGGCAGGAAGGCATACTTAACGAGACTGGTCAGGATAGCGGTAATTAGAAGTATAAAAACTGTCCTAAACTGGGGCTTTAACTTCTTAATTTCATCAATCAGCTTAAAGCTGAGTAAACAAATAAAAGCTACCAGCGGGAATAATAAGTCGTCATAATTTATTTGACCGGCAAGCTGAGGCACAATCGGGATCAGGGCAAAGATTAGGATAGCCAGGTTAGCATATCCCGCGGATACTTTAGCTCTGATTAAAATCTTCTTAAATAGAACAAGGCCGTGGGCAAACAAAAAGATATCAATAAACCTTAAAGTAATAACCTGGTAAGTCTGCTGTTTGG
Organism: uncultured bacterium; assembly: GCA_963718045.1. Classification (GTDB taxonomy): domain Bacteria; phylum Patescibacteriota; class Saccharimonadia; order Saccharimonadales; family UBA4665; genus JAJZKE01. The sequence goes on along the minus strand of OY970350.1, from coordinate 636,626 downwards.
TGAACAGCTCGATTAAACGGTACGGAAAACTCATCAGATAGTGATATAGATACGATGGATCTCTGGCGACAGCTCCGTAGGCATTACCACCAGCCGGCTGTTTAGTTAGAAACGGCGATAAATGGTATGAATATATTTTAATTAGACCAAAGTGAAATTGTTCGTCAAAGGCTTGAGGGTAGGCAGCAGTCAGGGCAATCCAAGCTGCTTCAAAGATAAAAAAGCCAATAACAAACCAAAAAAACCCACGACTATTAATAACCTTCAGGACTCTACCAGATACTTTATTTAACATAATACTCGTTAATATTATCCACGATTTGTATCAGAATACTCTAAAATGATTAGAGTTAACTTATGAATACTAAAGATCAACTCAAGAAATACATTAACTTTCCCAAAAAGACCGTTAGTGCACTCTTAATTTTAGCGACTATAGCAGCTGCCGTCTACTTTTTCGACAAACACCATAATCTGTTAACCTCCCTGAAACATGTACCGCTCTATGTAACTGCCGAAGTATTTGGGCTTTACGTTCTTATGCTTGGTGTTCTCATTGGCATATTTCAAGCGACTATGTATTTAAACGGCAAGAGACTAAAACTAAAAGAAAACAGCCTGATTAACTGCTATTCACTATTTATGAACTTCTTTATTCCCGGCCAAACAGGTGTTGCTTTCAGGGCCTATTATATGAAGAAGAACTATCAGCTTAAATATCTGGACTACACCCTAGCAACTATCATCTATTATTTAACTTACGCTGTTATATCGGTCATCTTTATACTGGCCGGCAGCCAGCCATATTATCTAACCCTGCCAATTATCCTAGCGGTTATAGCTATAGCAGTTCTAGGCATAAAGATATATCTAAGAAGAAACCAAAAAGCTCGATTAAAACTGCACTTTAAAAGTTTTTCGTATTTGGCGCTTATTACACTAGCTCAGGTAGTCTTACAAACAATAATATATATGATTGAAATTCATAGCGTAAAGCACGGCGTTAAGTTCAGCCAGGTTGTGACATATACCGGTACGGCCAATCTGGCACTATTTGTCGCCCTCACCCCCGGTGCCATCGGCATAAGGGAAAGCTTCTTAATCCTAAGTGAGAAACTTAATCATTTGTCTTCATCAACAATTGTTCTTGCTAACGTGATAGACAGGTCAGTCTATATAGCCTTCCTCCTAATCCTAGGGGTGGTTATTGCTCTGCTTAAAGTTCGGGATCGCCTAGGTGTACCAAAGATAGTCGAATCATCAAACTCATAAATTCAACTTACAGTTTTTCGATATATATTGGCGGCTAGAGTTTAATCTTTATTAAATAAAAACCTGAAGACATAAACACAACAGATAACGGATAGTAATTTTAGCTATTTAATCTTCTTTAATAATTACTAATTGCTTAAGAATGTTATGCTGCAGCTGGCTTTTTATGATGTCCTTAGCCTTAATAGGACATTTGGATGGCTGACTATAAACGACTGATATTAAAATACTTTTCATTTTTGATCGTGCTGTCGCCGTATGTAGTGCTCTCTACCTCCTACGCAGATTCGGCGACAGCCGATGTTTCTCAAGTTTCTAACTTTATTAAAACTGTCATTGAGGCCCTAGCTGGACTGGCTGGCCTTGTCGCCACAGGCTTTTTTGTAGTAGGCGGCTTCAGTTATATTACTAGCTCAGGAAATCCGCAGAGGCTTGAAAAGGCAAAGAGAACAATACTATTCTCAGCTATTGGGCTGGCCATCACTATTGCTGCCTTTGTTTTGTCTGACATAGTAGGTAACTTAGCCTCTAATGCATTTGGGAGCTAGACATGTTCTTTTTTGCCGATGCAACTAGCATAGTCAGCTCATCAATCGCACCGGTAGTTACTGAAATAAGCTTACTTAGCTCTATCATATGCGCCCTCTTTGTTATGATTGGCGGTTATCAATATATAACCAGCTCAGGTAATCCTGAGAATCTAATTCGGGCTAAAAGGATTATCAAAAATGCTCTAATCGGATTAGTGATTGTCCTAGCTGCTGCTCTGCTCAGCAACTTTTTAAAAAGTGCCTACGGGCCCTTACCGGTAAATGGTACAAATGGCATTGTACCAAGTCTTAGTGCCATTAAGCCAACCAGCTCATCGGGTGGTCTAATCACGGTAATTATAAAAGCCATTACAGGCGTACTGAGTGCCATTGTTGAGACTGTTGCCATACCATTTCTAAAGGCTCTAAGCTATTTTACGTCTGGTACGCCACTGGCGGCAGCCAACCATAGTGTATTTAACCTATGGGTTAGCAGTGTCGGCATAGCTGATGCACTGATGGTGCTATGTATAGTCTTCCTCGGTCTGCATGTGATGGGTTTTTATAGTCTGGGTATTGGTGAAGTAAACATAAGACAGTTACTGCCCCAGATATCTATCGCCTTTATGTTCATTAACAGCTCAATATTTATTATCGATGCCGTGATTGGACTGTCTAATATTTTAATAAAAGCGATCAGCAATAATAATGCTGCCCAAAGTGTCTGGAACGTTTTAAGCGAAGTAGTTAAACAGCCATCTGCTTATGGCCTTGCTGCCCTGATTATTATGACCATTTTCTTGGTCTTCAGTGTAATTCTCCTAATCTTTTACGTCGGCCGTATTGTAACTATTTATCTTGGCGCAGTTCTTGCTCCTATTGTTATCCTTTGCTGGCTGCTGCCTGGTTTAAGAGATATGGCCATATCCGCTTGTAAGCGGTATTTCTCGGCTATCTTCGTTCTATTCGTCCATGTCGTCATTTTAGAATTAGCGGCCTCATTGCTAACCGGCATTATTAGCACAAATCAAACACCCGATCCGCTTATGGCCATGATTGTCGGCCTGGCTACACTTGTTGCTCTCTTAAAGACACAAGGAGTAATGAACCAGTTATCTTACGCCTCAATCGGCCCCAGAATGTCACGGCAAATCGCTGAGAGAATTGTCATGGGCGCCAGCTATATTGGCAGCCAGGCAGTCAATACAATTAATAGCTACTTGCCGACTAATTCCGGAAGAACTAGAGGCCGTAATTATTCAAATTCAAACAGTCTTAAATTTAGCAACTTACCAGAAACTAAGTCAGCCGGCCAGACGAAACCTTCTGAGTCGCCTATGCCGACAAATAGGAGCGAGGTTAAATAATGAGAGTCTCAGTCATACCCGCTCAAATTACGACAGTTGAAGACCGGATAGCCGGTAACTTAAATCTGACACAAATTTTGTTATTGGCCGTACCAATATTTATTAGCGCGGTTATTTACTTTATCTTGCCGCCTCTCGGTAAATTTTCCATATATAAACTAATACTCATTATTTTCATTTCAGCAGTATGCGCCTTACTGGCACTTAGAATAAACAGCCACTTAGTTATAGATATCTTAAAACTAAGAGCTAAATATGAGCTTCGTCCGCATGTTTATGTTTTCAAAAAACAACCACTGACCCATGTTTTGACAAAAATCTCTGAACCTATAAAGCCGAGATCTAAACACACTTTTACAGTCAAAGAAGCCCGTCAAGAAATGAAGTCCAGCGGTATCGGTCATAAGTTGCTGAGTGATCAGAAATACAGCGTAACTTTTCATCAGAGAGCAGGAGGATTAATTGTTAAAGTCAGTTATTCTCGGTAAGAAGGGAAGCAGTTCTTCCCAGGTAGATATTCGCGATATTTCAGGCGGCATATTGAAGCTGTCTAATAATAAGTACCGCCAAGTGATGGCAACCAGCTCAATTAACTTTGAACTAAAAAGTGAAGACGAAAAGGACGCGCTAATAGATACCTTTGAAAGTTTCTTAAACTCAATCGGATTTCCAATCCAGCTTCTAATAAGGACTAGGGAAATAGATATTGATGACTATCTAAACTCATTAAATCTGCGGCTTGACGAAGAGCCTGAAGAAATATACAAAGCACAGCTGATTAGCTATAGAAAGTTCATTTCCACTTTAATTAGTTCTAACAAAATCTTAAGCAGACAGTTTTATGTAGTCATTCCATATGACGATATAAAAAACATAGGTATAGCCAGTATTCGAGACCAATTGTCCATAAGAGCGGATATAGTGTCCAAGAATTTAAGCAGACTAGGCATTATCACCAAGCAACTGGGTTCAATAGAAGTAATTGACCTCTTCTACAGTTTTTACTCTCCGGAAAGGTCAAAAACCCAACCACTTAGCCAAAAAGCACTAGATGTTATGGGTTCAGAATTTGTGCTGAAGGGTGGGCAAGATGATTAACCATAAAAAGCCAAAGATTAATCCTGACGAACTAAAATACCGGTTGGGTGAACAGACGATTGTTGACCATTTTTCATATAGCGGACTTGAGGAACTGCCAGATCACTTAATCATTGACGGGCAATTCGTAAGAGTAATATTTATCTCTGGTTATCCCTATGTTGCCAGTAGTGGCTGGTTAGACAATCTAATTAATTTCAGCCACAACATAGATATCAGCTATCATCTTCAAGAAATATCTGCTCTTTTTGCTCTGCCTAAGCTACACCGAAAAATAACCGAACTTGAATCTACCAAGAGAGCCATGATGAAGGCCGGCAGAATACTAAGCTCGGAGATAACCGATCCGCTAGAGTCGGCCATTGAACTAAGAGACAAAATCTTAAGAGGACAAGAGAAGCTTTTCCAAATAAGTATTTACGTTGCCCTAAGAGCAAAAGACCTAAGTGAATTGGACAGAATAACCACTCTGCTAGAATCGACAATGTCTTCAAGACTATTCCTAACTAAGCCAGCAAGGTACGAGCAATTAGCTGCCCTTCAATCAGTCTTACCCAGGGCAACGGATGAACTTGAATATAAACGAAACTTAGATAGTTCATCTGCCGCTCTGACATTTCCATTTATGTCGTCTGAACTAGTCCAGCCCAGCGGCATATTGTTTGGTATAAATAAGTCTAACGATTCGCTGGTTATTATTGACCGTTTCTCTTTGCCGAATGCTAATTCTATAGTCTTTGCCCAATCAGGCAGCGGTAAAAGCTATCTGACTAAAGTTGAAATATTAAGACAGCTAACTAATGGTACGAAAGTAATAGTCATTGATCCTGAAAGAGAATATCTAAACCTCAGCCAGTCGGTAAAGGGCACATATATTAAACTGTCTTTAAGATCAAAACAAAGAATTAACCCGCTTGACCCATTGGCAGCCAGCTTAAATAAAAAACAGCAAAGTGAGCATATAGATAACGTCACCGACATAATATCTTTGCTTGCCGAAGGTCTTTCAGCTCGTGAAAGGTCTATGGTAGACAAAGCACTTTTAGCGGTACTAAAAACAAACCAGTCAACTGCGCCGTTGCTTAGCGATCTATATACCGAATTAGGAAAACTAAGCCAAACAAAATTAACCGAGAGACTGGACAAGTACGTCAACGGCTCAATGTCAGAAGTCTTTAATTCACCGACGAACATTAAACTAACTAACCGTCTAATTGTTTTCGATATAAAGGACATACCGGAAAGTTTGCGGCAAGTGATGATGTTAATAATAGCTAACTTTGTATCCAATCAGATTAAAGCTGAACCTAGTAAGAGACTTCTAATAATAGATGAAGGCTGGCTGCTTTTAGAACATGAAGATAGTGCCAGATTTATTGCCGGTCTAGTTAGGAGGGCGAGGAAATATTACCTGGGCGTATCAATCATATCCCAGCAAGCCAATGACTTTTTAAACAATAAATACGGCCGGGCAATTGCTTCGCAAAGTGCTCTTAGAATCTTAATGCGCCAGGATTCGACAACTATTAAGAACGTTGTCAGTGAGTTTAATCTAAGCGAATTTGAAAGAAATTACCTGCTTACAACTGAACGAGGTGACAGTCTTATGATTGTTGACCAAACGCACGTGGCGGTTAAGATAGTGGCATCAAACAGTGAGCATCCGCTAATAACAACAGATCCTAGCGAGCTATATGCTAAAAAGTAACATAAAGTTATATAGCGGTATAGCTGCAGCGGTTCTTATCACATTATTGCTTCTGCCAATAATTACACTGTCCTCTTTGACTAATCTACTTGTTCTGGCTGGCTCCTCGTCTTCTGGCCCAAACATGGATATATATCTATACGAAGGACCATTAGCTGCTAATGATGACTATGCATTCGGCAACTGTACCTATTGGGTGTCACTTCTTCGGGCAAAAGCAGGGGAGCCTATCCCTAATACCTGGGGCAACGCCATAACTTGGGCTGTCAGAGCCCAAGCTGACGGTTATTTAGTCGATCAAACACCAAGCTACACGGCAATCATGGTTGACGTTAATGCACCTGGCGGGCTAGGTCACGTGGCATTTGTTGAGAGTGTCAATCCTGATAATGGTAGTTGGACTATTTCAGAAATGAATAGAGTTGGTTTTGACGAGGTTGATACGCGGATAATGCCTGCAAGTACTGCTTCAAGCTACTACTTCATACACAATAAAATAGGCTAACCATACAGCCGACTATGTGATCCAATAAAGCCAAAAATAATAACCTCGTCTCCTTTTATTGTGTATAGTGCTCTTACGTCACCCATAACATCAATACTTCTGTAACCTAAATATTTACCTTTAAGAGCATGATTCCGTAACCTAACGTCAAAAGGGTTGGTCGAAAAAAGTTCCAGCTTTCTTTTAAATGAGATTTTAACTTTTACATTCAATTTTGAATATTGTTTATCGAACGATTTGGTAGTTGAAATAACCATCACAAACTATCCAGGTGCTCAAACATTTCTTCTAAAGTTTCAAATGGGCCGCTAATGTCTCCAACCGCTATTTCTTCCTCGGCCGTAGCAATAAGTTTTTCCATCTTTTTAGTCATAGGTTCGGAAGTAGTAAAATGCACACTACCAGTACTCGCAAGTTCATAGATGTATGCATTGAGCAGGTTACTGAGAGGTATGCCTATCTGTCTAGCAACAGCTTGAGCTTTTGCCTTGGTTACATCATCAGTTTTAAAATTAATAGTCGCTGTTTTCATTAAATCCATTATATACATAATAGATTTTTCTGTCAATAATTTTATATTGCAACTATCACATTACAGTATGTAACAAATTATCTGTTTCATGAGATAATTAAGAAGTGAAACAAGGTGCAGATGAAGAACTACAAAAGTTTATTTTTAAGAAAAGAAAAGCCTACAAAAAGATTGGTGTGATTTTTTGTCCTTATTAAGAACCAAGGTCTACTTTACTGGCCAAGGATTTAGACATTTGTATATAGAAGGCACCGGCCACCCCAGAGGCAAAAAAGATGCGATGATGAGACTTAATTTGCTAGAACATGCACCTAATGTAGTGAGATACTCCAAGATAATTGTTAGATCTAGTTTAACCGAGGCCAATGATTCGAACTTCGGGAAACAAGTTATATATCATGAATTGTTTTGTAAAATAGGTATTACACAGGCTAGCGCGATAGTTGTAGTTAGACAAATAGGTAAGGGAAATCCTCATTTTTATGGAATTAGATACCATAAAAAAAGAAATAAGCCACAATGAGTGACTCATTTCTAGCGTGCTTGTTTTCCTGCATAGGAGAATCCTTGGCAGAGTCTAGGCTTTCGCCCCAAGCACAAGAACATTCTAACATCATTATGTCAAGGGGTCAATATGATTTATTACGCTAACTGTGAATAAATTTATACACAAATAGACTTGACCCTCAATATTCTTTAACTTACTTGTCATGAGTAGATAATCGCCTTTTATATATAACTAAAAGCAATAATTATTAAAATGTTCATGAAAAAGTTACAATATAATAAGAAATTAAAAGCTGGTGGGCATGCTACAAAAACCGCATAAAGTACCAATTGCAAACTATAAACGAACTAAGATCATTGCTACCTTAGGGCCAAGTACTAATAGCTACCAAGCAATATATGATCTCATTGAAACAGGTGCTAATGGTCTAAGATTTAACTTTTCTCAGGGTACTAATGAAGAGCGTCATCAACAAATAGCCTGGATAAGAAAGGCCTCTGAAGAACTTAATAAGCCAGTTGCTATAATTCAGGATTTACAAGGTCTAAAAGTTAAACTCGGAGACTTTGACGGTGTTATTGAGGTTAAAGCTGGTCAGACAATTAGGCTTGGGCTAAATGCTAATTATGCTGACACGAACATTATTCCAACTCAGCTTAACCTAAGTAAAAAGGTTAGGCGAGGCGAGAGGATATATATCTATGACGGCAAGATCTGCTCAACAGTAATATCTATAACTGACGGCATAGTTCATTTAAAGATAGAAAATGACGGCTTCCTTATTAAAGGAAAGAGGTTAAATCTACCAGACACAGACTTTAGCGGTGATATTATCACTCCCAAAGACAGGGCAGATTTAGTCTTTGGTTCCACTGAAGATATAGATTATGTAGACTTTAGTTTTGTTCACACGGCTGAAGATATTAGAGAGCTTAGGAAAATCTTAGCCAGTATTAATATGAAGGCCCAGATTATAGTCAAAGTGGATACTAAAGCAGCTATCGAAAACATGAAAGAAATCGTTGAAGAAAGTGACTGCTTAATGGTAGACAGGGAAGATTTAACCTACGAAGTATTACCAGAAGCTGTGCCGGCAATTGAGTCGCAGTTTATTGATCTTTGCATACGATATGCCAAGCCAGTTTTTATTGCCGCCAAAATGCTTTTTAGCATGTCAACCTCAACCGAACCAACAAGAGCCGAGCTTTCAGATATAGCTAATGCAGTTACAGCTGGCGCAGATTGTCTAATGCTTAGTGATGAAATAGCCACTGGAAATCATCCGCTAGAAGCAGTAAAAATGATGAAAAGAACTATCCTATACACCGAGGCTAACAGTTGCCTTAAGTTTAAATTTCCTGAGTTTATAGATAATTCCAGACAGGCAATAATCGCCCACTCGATTGTTGATCTGGCCGACACTTTAGAAGCCCAAGCTATTATTGCTGAAACAAAATCTGGTGCTACCGCAAGAATGCTGGCTTCTAAAAGAACGAAAAAACCAGTTATTGCCGTTACTTCTAACCCGAAAGTTGCCCAACAACTTTCCTTAGTTTATGGTGTCAAGAGTTATGTCCGGCCGGTAGATAGACTCGCCGCCAGCAAATTAACAGACTGGCTGGCCAAAGAGAAAATATTAAATAGCGGGAATATAGTTGTAACAGCTTCTGGTAAGCAGCCCGGCATAGTAGGCACAACTGATACCATAAAAGTTAGGTTAATATAGTAATAATATGTTCCATAAAAAAACAATCAGAGACATAGATCTAAAAAATAGAACAGTACTTCTAAGGACTGACTATAACGTGCCAGTTGAAAAGGGTAAGATAACCGATGACTATAGGATTACGCAGTCACTTGAAACCATCCACTATCTCTTGAGTCAAAACTGCAAGATAATTATCTGTTCGCATCTTGGCAGGCCGGAAGGCAAGCCCGACCCGGATCTCTCTCTTTTCCCGGTTGCCAAAAAACTTAACGAAATCTTAGGTAGGCAAGTGGATTTTGTACTAGATTGTATTGGCGATCAGGCATCAAAAGCTGCTGCTAATTTAAAACCAGGCCAGTTATTGCTGCTTGAAAACCTAAGATTTCATCCAGAAGAAGAGGAGAATGATGATAACTTCGCTGCCAGTCTAGCTTCTTACGCCCAAATATTTGTCCAAGATGCCTTTGGTGTAGTTCACCGGGCCCATGCATCAACTGTCGCTATAACCCACCACTTACCTTCCGTTTCCGGATTACTACTTGAAAGGGAAGTAGATACCATAACAGATGCCATTTCTCATCCCAAAAAACCGCTTATAGCTATCATTGGCGGCGCTAAGATAGCAGACAAAATAGCTGTTTTAAAAAGGTTTATTAACACTGCCGACGGCGTAGCCATTGGCGGAGCTATGGCTAACACTTTCCTAAAAGCTGACGGAATAGAGATAGGGAATAGTCTTTACGATGAACATGACCTTCCCCTTGCCCGTGAGATTTTAAATCTGGCCAAAGATGAAGCCAAAAAAAGACATTTTATCTTTTCCCTGCCTTTTGACGGCGTGGTTGCCTCAGCCGTTGATCCTACCAAGCCGACCAGAATTGTCGATTGGTCAGCTCACGCAATTGCCGACATTGAAAGCTATCCGAAAAAACCGCCAAGGGAATCAGGCCACGTCCATGAAAACGAGAAAATACTAGATATTGGCCCATTCAGCGGTGCCTTTATTGCCGGCCTGACCCAGCTTGCTAATACCGTAATTTGGAATGGGACAATGGGAGTAACTGAAACAGAAGGGCTGCTTGGCAGTATCGGCCCATACTCTCATGGAACGGATCTATTAATTCAAGGTCTAACCGGAGAGATGGGTCATAAGCCGTTTACGGTTGTTGGCGGAGGAGATACAGTTGGGTACATCGAAAGACGAAGGCTAGTTAGTATGTTTGACCTTGTTTCGACAGGCGGAGGAGCAAGTCTTGATCTAATGTCTGGGCACACTTTGCCGGGTGTCGAAGCCTTGCTTAATAAGTAAGTTATTATTCTAAAATATCTGACAGATGTTCAATATTTATATATTCTGAGTATATGAAAACAATTAGTGTAATAAAAAATCGTGGACAACTTACTATTCCTGACGTAATAAGAAAGATGGCCAAACAGACAGATATTTGGAGTGGGATTAAGAAGGCCAGATCTACAAACGGAAAAGGTCAAGCTCTCTCTGCAACCAACTTCTTACGTAAAGATAGAATCTCTCATTAGAAATTTTGCAAATCTAGGAGTAATAAAAATGTTTCTATTCTTTATGATTATTTCATTATTCCGCTTGTGCTAGACTATTTATAAGATATGCATAAAAGTCTAATAATCGCTAATTTCAAAATGCACCTCAACGTTGGTGATTCTAGTCTGTATATTCATAAACTAAACAAGCTTTTAAACCCTCACCGTTCAGTTGAAGTTGTTATTGCCCCGTCGATGCTTGCTCTCCAGCCATTGAGTCTGCAAATAGACCGCCGTAAAATGCACCTGGCTGCCCAGAATGCCTGTTCCAAAGACGATGGACCATATACCGGGGAAGTCAGTTTTACCATGTTATCCGGGCTGGTAGATTATGTCATTATTGGCCACTCTGAGCGCCGCATATATTTCAGTGAAAGTTTAGAACTTGTCCGGGATAAAGTATCGGCCGCTATCAGAAACAACATCAAACCAATTCTTTGTATTGGTGAATCTAAACCAGAGAAACAAGCTGGTGAAACAAAGAGGGTAATTCATGACCAGCTTATCACTGCCCTATCCGATTTAACATCCGAAGAAGTTAGAAAGGTAACAATCGCCTACGAACCAATTTGGGCCATCTCTACCTTTGACGGCCAACCGGCAAGTACTCAAGATGTTCAGAAAGTCATAGACTATATCCGCTATCAGATAAGCGAAGTATATGGTGCCACAGCCGCAGGCGACGTTAAAATCATTTACGGCGGCAGTGTTGATCAAGAAACAGTCAGCGGCTACCTAGCTTTAGATGGTTGCAGCGGAGCTCTTGTAGGCAGTGCCAGTCTAGATCCCGAGTCTTTCGCCAGCATTGTAGATAAAGCTTATGTAGTAGGACAAAGCAAACAAACTCCTTAATATTCCTCTAAATTACTTTCTAATGAATTAGAATAGAAGTAATGGAGGAAAGACTATTAGAAGGGCTAAACCCCGAACAGAAGAAAGCTGTCCTTGAAACAGAAGGACCGCTTCTAATTTTAGCCGGTGCTGGCAGCGGTAAGACTAAAACCCTAACCCACCGTATTGCCTACATTTTAGCTACCCGTAAAGCGACACCAGAATCTATCCTGGCCGTGACATTTACCAACAAGGCAGCCCAGGAAATGAGAGGCCGTATCGCTAGACTTATTGGCGGCCGTGAATCAAGCTACAGCTTCATGCCGTTTATGGGCACATTCCACGGCATCTGTGTAAAGATTCTAAGAACTTCCGGTGAACATATCGGTATCCCTAAAAGCTTTATTATCTTTGATGATTCCGACTCTCTAGCAACAGTTAAAAGGGTAGTTAAGCACTTACGTGTTGACGAAAAGAACTTCCCTTCTAGAATCAGCCTTTCTTTAATCAGTTCTGCCAAGAATGAAATGATTGACCCTCATGAATACGCTCAAACTGCCAGTTCGCCGTCCCAGAAAGTAGCTGCCCAAATCTACCCACTCTATCAGAAAGAACTGAAAAATAGCCTTGCCCTAGATTTTGATGACCTAATACTTAAAACAGTCAAACTGCTAAAAGAAACCAAGGAAATTAGGGACAAATGGCGTAGTCAGTTTAAATACATCATGATCGATGAATACCAGGATACTAACGCTGCCCAATACCAATTAATAAAACTGCTAACCAGCAGCAGCAATAACCTAGCTGTTGTTGGTGACGATTACCAGTCGATATATATGTTTAGAGGGGCAGACTTTAGAAACATCTTAAATTTTGAAAAGGACTATAAAAATGCCTGCGTTATTAAACTGGAACAAAACTACCGATCAACCAAAAACATCCTTGATGCTTCAAACGCCCTGATACTAAACAACACGAAAAGAAGCGATAAGCGTCTTTGGACAGCATCAACCGAAGGCAAGCCGGTTAATATTGTTCAAGTCAATAACGAAAGATCTGAAGCCGAAGCATTAATCCGTCAAGTAAAAGAAGGGGTAGACAGCGGCCGCTTTAGTTATTCTGATCATGCTGTCCTGTACCGGACCAACGCCCAAAGCCGGCCGGTTGAAGAAGCATTTATCCGTTACGGTATTCCCTATCAGATAGTTGGCGGAGTGAGGTTTTATGAACGAAAAGAAATAAAAGACATACTTGCTTATTTGAGGCTTATTTATCAGCCGGAAGACCGGGTATCGCTAGAGAGAGTGATTAACGTTCCGGCTCGCGGTATTGGCCCTAAGAGCCTCGGCCTGTTCCTGGCTCAAGCCGATTCACTCGGGAGCTTAGAAAGTGCCTTCATAGAAATAGACCAAAACGACCAGCTAACTCCAAAAGCTAAATCTGCCATCAATGAACTGCATGACATATTAAAAAGTTTAAGATCAATTATCGATACCACTAACCTGCCGGCACTAATAGACTCTTTGATCCGCCGGCTAGATTATCTTAAGTACTTAGATGACGGTACGCCTTCTGGTGAAGCCCGTCAGGAAAACGTTAAGGAACTGCTAAGTGTTGCCAGTGAATACCAAGAAGTCGGTTTGGCTGGCTTTTTAGAAGAAGTTGCCCTAATTAGCGACATAGATAATGCTAACTTTAATAACGACCAGGTCACACTTATGACCGTTCATGCTGCTAAGGGACTAGAATTCCCGGTTGTTTTCATGATAGGTATGGAAGAAACTTTGTTCCCCCATTCGCGGGCTCTATATGATCAAGCCGATATGGAAGAAGAAAGAAGACTTTGTTACGTTGGCATGACCAGAGCGCGCCTCGAACTTATCATGATCTATGCATCAAGCCGCTTAATCTACGGCGGCGTGCTTCATAACCCACCCAGTCGTTTCTTAAGTGAAATAGACGGCCAGTTTCAAACCGAGAATGGCTTTTACGCTGCATCAAAGGAAGTAGTGACCCCCAGTTCTGTCAATCTTGAGCCAAGATATGTCCCAGATTTAAATACCGGCGATAGCGTCAATCACCAAACATTTGGCCTCGGTACAGTTGTTGAACTTAATGGTGAGATTGTCGCCGTATATTTCAAAGGCCATGGCATTAAAAAGCTCAATCTGGCCTTCGCTCCGCTGGAAAAACTCTAGTCTATTAATCTGGGTAAGGATAATAAAAGATAGCAATTTTTGCTACAATAGACAGATGTCTAAAGGGACATTGCTAAGCGGTATTCGCATCTATCCTTTTAGATCACACCTATATGAAATTTAAATTAGACGGGGTCAAATCAAGGCGCAAAAGCCGTATAGATTTCAAGCGGCTTAAAGTACTAAGCAAGCATCCTTTTGCCGTTCCTGTTATTACAGGCTTTTGCCTAATCCTTTTGACGATTGCTTTTGTATTATTCTTCGGTAATGCCAAACAAATCCAGGTAACACCTGATTCTAAGATAGTTATTATTACCGATGCCGGCGTAAAACAAATAGTTCCCAGTGACGATAAAACAGTTGGTGACCTTTTATCTAGATTAGATATTCATCTCCACACTGGTGACGTTGTCCAGCCAAACTTAAACACGCCAATTGACCAGGACGACTTTAGAATTAATATCTACCGGGCTGTACCAGTTGAAATAGTTAAAGATGGTGTCGTCTACTATTCTTTTAGTGCTGCCACAACTCCGAGAGCAATTGCCAGCCAGGTAGGTGTCATTGCCACAGCCTCAGACTACGTCACCTCTCAGCCCGGTGAAAACTTTTTAGCCAGCGATGCTATCGGCCGGCAGGTTATTATTGAATCGGGTATACCCATAGTCCTTGATCTATATGGTACTGATCTACCGCTCTATGTTCACGCTTCTACAGTAGCTGAGGTTATAAGCCAAGAGAACATACAGTTAACTTCAGAAGACCAAGTTACCCCTAGTCTAAACTCATCAATAAGTCCTAACGAACAAGTTAGTATCAGTAGATCAGGTATTAAAACAGAGATCGTTACCCAGTCCATCGCCACCCCCGTCCAGACTACATACGTTTCCGATCTAGCTTATGGTACTAGTTCAATAGTTCAGCAAGGATCACCCGGAAAAGAAGTCGCTGCCTATGAATTATCCCCTTACGGCACAATTCTAGACCCTTCTTCACCAATCCAAACAATTGTGACCGTACCTCCAGTTACAGAGATAGTGGATGAAGGGGATAGTTTGTCTGGTATCCAGGGAGACATGTCACTAGCTGGTATCTCTCCAGCCAATTATTCTTATGTCGATTTCATTGTTTCTCATGAGTCAGGCTGGTGTCCAACTAAATGGCAGGGTGAGATTGGCTATTGTCCAGCTGGCTTCAGCCAGCTTTATGCTAACGACGACGATGTAGGCTACGGATTATGTCAATCTACTCCACCAGATAAAATGGCTGAGTTTGGCGCTGATTGGCAGACCGACCCAATTACCCAGCTTGAATGGTGTAACTGGTATGCTCAGACAAAGTTTGGTGATTGGTATGACGCCTATATACACTGGATAGACTATGGCAACTGGTGATGAACCTAAAGCTCGCAAATCGCTAGGCCAGCACTGGCTGGCAGACCAGGGTATTCTTGAAAACATTACTGATTTAGCAGATATATCCTCCAAGGACACAATTCTTGAAATTGGACCAGGAACAGGCAGGCTAACCAAACTGTTAAGCGCTAAGGCCAACAAAGTAATTGCTATTGAGCTAGACACTTCACTGATCAAAAAACTAACTGCACTTAATCTTTCTAATGTTCAAATAGTTAATGAAGACATATTAAACTATGACCTGTCTGAATTAGGTAAATATAAGCTGGTAGCCAATATCCCATATTATCTAACAGGCAAGATAATAAAACTCATTAGCGAAACTGCATATAGACCTGAACTTGTTGTCCTCTTAGTCCAAAAAGAAATAGCCGATAGGTTAGCTGCCCTGCCCGGAGATATGTCTATCTTAGGTCTAACCTGCCAATTTTACTGGGACGCTTTAAAAGGACCGTTAGTAACGCCAGATAAGTTTATTCCGCCGCCAAAGGTAACATCCCAGATAATTAAGCTGACACCGAACGCAATAACTCTTTCTGACCGAGAAATAAAAGAATTGTTTAAGCTAATTAAAATTGCTTTTGTCTCTAAGCGTAAAACAATATTAAACAACTTAAGCAGCGGCTTTAGACAAGATAAAGAGATAGTTAAAAACATACTCCAGGATGCTGGCATTGATCCAAAAAGAAGGCCTCAGACTCTCAATTTGCAGGAATGGCAGGAGCTACTAATAAAACTGAATACACTAGATTGCCAAAGGCAACGAAATAGTGTATAAAAATGGCCATGATTCAACCTGAACATTCCGATGACCTATCTGATCAGCGTGCAACTAAATGGCTTGTAGGACAGATTGATAAAGTATTCATCCAAGAGACAGGACACGGATTCACACACTTTGTGAGCGGCGAACTTGATCAGCCTCCTACTGCTAGAATTAGAGGACTGCTATTTTGTTATGCTGCAGATCAGCATCCCGTTGGGGTTCAATTAGAATCCAGTGTCGACCCTAAGATTGGTCAGGTTAGAAGAGTCGAAATTGCAGATTCATATCTAGGAGGGGCAATCCTAGAGAGCTATCTAATTAACGATGACCAAATCGTCGATAATTTAACTCGGCAACCAGTAGAAACCGGACTGAGTCATCTTAGTTACTGGCTAAGTGAGACAAAGTGGAGTTGAGTCGTTGCAAAACCATTAATCCAGACAATTTTAGACTGGTAAATACATTAGCAAAATGATATAATAAAGCTCGATGGGGCTGAATGTTAAGCTCGACGTTGGACTTTATCGGTTAGATCAGCAAGTCGCTTGTCAGCGTTATAGGCAACTTTTTTAGATGCAACATCTAAGATTAATAGCGCAGTAGCATCAATCCGCGACTCTGTAAACTCAGTAGTCGCTATGTTTGCTCCTCGCTTAGCTTTAAGCCCAATAGCTTAAGCAATGTCTATAAATGATCCAGAGTAATTAATAGACGTTTCATATCTCTCTGGTGCTGAAATACTATGTCCATGGTATTTCCTAAGACTTTTGGACTATAGATATGGTTTGTTTGTTTGTTTAAAGGCCATATCTGAATATTAAAAACAAACTAAACTTGTAGAAGACTAACCAAGATAAACTGACGGACCCGGCCGCAATCGCCGGCAGCTCCACCATAATCACTTTGACCTCTGTAAAATGGAGTCTTTTTTGTTACAAAACACCCTCGATCTTATCATTATCTAGGTAAACATAATCTTCCCAGAGTAAACCATGCTATCAGTGACATCTAATATTGGCGATGTCAATTATGCTCTTGCTATTTTACCTTCTTTAGGGTATCTTAAGTCCAACTAGATAAAGCTGCTAACGTAACGTGAGTTCGGTTCTAGGAAATAAGAAAATAGTGATTTGAGGCGCAGCTAACTGGATTGCCAGATTACCTCTAAGTCGTAATAAAGGAGTGATCTGTGGCAACACGTCTATTTGTCGGATCATTGTCTTGGAATACTACCGATGACCAGTTGAAGGATTTTTTCTCAACTGTCGGTACAGTAAACTCAGCCAATGTGATTGTCGATCGCGACTCCAACCGATCAAAAGGTTTTGGATTTGTCGAGATGGACAGTGACGAAGAAGCTAAGAAAGCTATCGCTAGCCTAAATGGCAAAGAACTTGATGGCCGAGCTATCATAGTCAGCGAAGCACGACCTCGTGAACAAAGTTTCAACCGAGAGCGTTAGTTTCGAATAAGCTTTTAAAGCTTAAAAAGGCATCCTTATATCAAGGGTGCCTTTTAATATTGGCCTTGAGAAGTCTAAAACTATCTTAATAACAAGTCTTGACCCTCATGTGTTAGCGGTCTAGGCTTTAAATTGCAAGGACCAGCAAATGATAAACCCGAAAAAAATATTTACATTTAGACCGGACATAGAGTTAAAGCCCGAACAGGTTGCAGCTGCCCGTAAATATATTGAGGATTATTGGCCCCAGGTTACTCGCTTTCACCCAAAAGATGACGAGAGTTTACTCGGACTGCCGCATCCGTATTTAGTGCCGGCATTCAATGAGAAAACTGAGTTTGATTTTAACGAAATGTATTACTGGGACAGTTATTTCATGATTCAGGGACTACTGGACGCGGAACATAAAGATCTCATTATAGGCATGTTAGACAACCTGATTTATCTATTCAAAAGATTCGGCATTATCCCAAACGCTTCAAGGACGTACCTTATGGGCCGCTCCCAGCCGCCCTTTTTAACATCTTTCATATTCGATGTATATAAGGCATATGATATGGATAACAAATGGTTTAAAGAGCACATTGAAACAGCCAAGGCCGAATACCAAGGAGTCTGGATGGGAGTTAATAAACCAGTTGCCCACCAGGTATACCAGGGACTTTCCAGGTATTATGACATCAACTACCTAAACGATTTAGCTGAAGCTGAAAGCGGCTGGGATCTCACACCCCGCTTTAGCCATAAAGCCTTAAATTATCTGCCGGTTGATTTAAATGCCCTTTTATATAAATACGAGGCAGACTTCGCCCGGGCCGCTAAAATACTGGGAAATAAAAGGGAAGAGGCCCAGTGGGAAGATAAGGCAAGTCAGCGCAAACTGAAGATGGACGACCTGATGTGGGACAAGTCTAAAGGCCTATATTTTGACTATAACTATGTTCGTGAAAAAAGAGGTACGGTCATATCACTGGCCAGCTACTACCCGCTTTGGGCCGGTATGGCAGATAAGGACCAGGCTAGAGCCTTAGTTAAAGCCCTTCAGAGGTTTGAGCATAAGGGCGGTCTAGCAGCTACTGATTCTCTGCCTGTCGGCCAGTTTGTTTTTGGCGGCATGCCAACACAGTGGGCCTTTCCAAACGGCTGGGCACCACTTCACTACCTGACTATAAAAGGACTGGAACGCTACGGCTTTCACAAAGAGGCTAGGCGGATTGCCATGAAATGGCTTAAAACTAACCTAAGCTGGTTTAACGACCACGGCATATTTTTAGAGAAATATAACGTCGTATCACCAGATAAGCCGCCGGTTAAAGGAGTTTATCCGTCCCAGGAAGGCTTCGGCTGGACTAATTCTGTCTTTGAAAGATTATGCCAGGAGTATATTGACCGCCTAGCCTGATATAATTGAGAGTTATAAGGAAAGGACATAAAAGATGACTAAAATTGGCTGCCCTTTTTGTAACCCGCTGAACAGGGTAATCAAATCTAACGACACGGCTTTAATTTTTTTAAGTGATCCCAGAAAAGTACCGGGGCACATTTTAGTTACACCTAAGGAACACATTGAAAAGCCCTGGGAGTTATCTTCTAAAGAGCTGAAAGACATTTTCGATTTAATATTCTTTGCTGAACAGAAAATAATCGGCAAGCTTGGTGACGGCTGCGATATCCGCCAAAACTACCGGCCCTTTGTGGAGCAAAACTCCCTAAAAATAGACCACATCCATTTTCATGTAATCCCTAGGTCATATCATGACTATATCTACCAAAAAGTAGAGAAATATGAGAAAGATATCTTTGCTGAACTGGATGATCTGGAAAGAGAGGAAGTAACTAAACTACTTAAATAAGATGAGCCGTTTTTATATCACCACATCAATACCATATATAAATGCCAAACCGCACCTTGGCCATTCCGAGGAGTTTGTTATTGCTGATGTTCTTGCCCGTTATGCCCGCAGTCGTGGTGATGAGGTTATCTTTTCCACCGGCACTGATGAACACGGCGGCAAGGTAGCTGAAAAAGCCAAGGAAGCAGGCATTGAACCAAAACATTTTGCCGACAAAACCTCTAAGTACTTTGAAGAACTAACTGCTCTTCTTAACATTTCTAATAACCGCTTTATTAGAACAACAGACGCTACCCACGTAAAAATTGCCCAAGTTATCTGGCAAAAACTAGAAAAGGACATATATAAGTCTGAATATATTGGCTGGTATTGTACTGGTGATGAAGCTTTCTTCTCTGATGCAGAGGTTAAGGCAAATAACGGCATCTGCCCTAACCATAACCGTCCATTTGAGAAGATAGAGGAAAAAAACTACTTCTTTAAATTATCTAAATACGGACCAGAAATAGCTGAAGCTATTAGGTCTGAAAAATTTAGGATTATACCGGCAACTCGTCGTAATGAAATCTTAAGTCTAATTGATAGTGGCTTAGAAGACATATCTATTTCCCGGCCAAAAAATAAGATAACCTGGGGTATTCCTGTTCCCGGAGACAGTGAGCAGGTAATGTACGTCTGGTTTGAGGCGCTGATGAACTATATAACAGTTCTAGGTTACCCGGATAACGAAGACTTTAAAAACTACTGGCCGGCCAATGTCCAAGTAATTGGCAAGGACATTATCAGGTTTCATGCCGCTATTTGGCCAGCTATGCTAATGGGACTAGATCTTCCCCTGCCTAAAACTCTTTATGTTCATGGCTTTATTTTCGTTGAAGGACAAAAAATGTCTAAGTCACTGGGCAATTCAATAGATCCGGTTGAACTTATTGCTAACTTTGGTCCTGATCCGCTCCGTTATTATCTCTTAAGACACATTCCCAGCTATTCTGATGGGGATTTCTCACTAAGCAGCCTAATAGATAGCTATAACAATGAACTGGCTAATGAGCTAGGCAATGCCGTATCTAGAATAACCACCATGATTGAACGCTACAGCGGCGGCCTGACTAACGACGTACCACCGCCAGAACATGACATTTCCGCCTACGAAGAAGCAATTAAAAACTGCCGCTTAGATAAAGCCCTGGATGTAGTCTTTGAAGAGGTTAAAGGTCTAAACCAATATATTGAAGAAGAGAAACCATGGGAATTAGCTAAATCTGAAGACAGCGACCACCTTAAAGAAGTTCTAGCTTATTTAGCCGGCAGCCTGCTTCAGATTGCCGACCTTCTTGAACCTTTCCTGCCGCAAACAGCTGACAAAATAAAAGCTGCATTCGCCGGCGGCAAAGTTCATAAGATGAAAGAGAACCTTTTCCCTAAAATAGACAATGATCGAACTAACTGACACCCACTGTCATATACAGTCCATTAACCAGTCTGGTGTTGAAGAGCATACCGCCCGGCTATGGCAAAAGTTAAAAAATAAGGATGTAGAGGCGGTCGTTCGTGATGCCTATGATGCTGGCGTCACCAGACTAATAACCGTTGGCACTGACCTTAATGACAGCAAACTGGCTATAGAAACTGCCGGAGCACATCAAAACGTCTGGGCCAGTATTGGCATTCATCCTCATGAAGCTAAGAAATATGTTAGAGATAAAGCTAAACAAGAAGAATTTGCTTCTCTCGCTAAGTCAGATAAAGTGGTAGCCATTGGTGAATGCGGCCTGGACTACTTCTATAACCACTCGAGTCCTAAAGACCAAAAAGCGGTTTTGGACTTTCAGTTAAGTCTAGCTTCTAAACATAACCTGCCGGTAATATTCCACGTCCGTGAGGCCTACACGGACTTTTGGCCAATTCTGGATAACTACCCAAATATACGGGGTGTACTTCATAGCTTCACGGATAACCTGGTTAACCTAACTGAAGCCTTAAACCGCGGGTTATTTATTGGCGTCAATGGTATTTCTACCTTCTCCAAAGACCCTGCTCAACTAGCTATGTTTAAACAAATACCACTGCCTAATTTACTCCTTGAAACAGATTCACCATACTTGACGCCAGCCCCAAAGCGTGGTAATATTAACCAGCCTAAATATGTTAGGCTTGTGGCAGAAAACCTGGAGCGATTAAGAGGACAACCTCTAGAAATAATTGCCTCTCAAACGATTAAAAATGCCAGACAACTATTCCATGTATAATATATAACTTTACAAAGGGTAACGGGATGAACTCAAGGAGAGGTGAAAAGATTGATGGGTGGCAAGAACAGGCTATTATTGCCAGATGGAATGTTGTGATTTCAAGCTCTGTCCGAGCTGATGAATCTGCCAGGTCTATGGCCAATACACCAAAGGGCGCAAGGGCCTCAATTGAGCCAGCTCCCTATATTAACGTTGCTGATACTGCCATAAATAGCATTCAAGAAATTGACTCGAGGTCTCCTGATGAAATAGATGGCATCATATACATAAGAGGTGTTAGAGAGAGAATTGACCGTATACATGCGGAAACTCCTCAAGATAATGCTCTTAATAACCTGAGGGAGGCTGCTTAAGAATGGGTATTTTACCAAGGATTTTACCTCGCAGTAATGCTCAAAGAGCTGAAGATATTGAAAGACAGCTAATTCAGTTTGAGTCTCAATTTGGCCGTAATATATTCGGACCAGTACCAGAGAATCATCACCGGGACTTCTTCTGTTTAGACGAGTACACCTGGATTTGGCACGAAGACTGGCTAGATGAAAAAGGCAACAGAATCGTTGTATCTACCCGTTATATTTTGCGCCCGGATGGGGCCATAAAATCCCACAACGGACAATCGTATCAGAAGGTAGAACCCCAGGAATTTGACCATCTATACAAGGCCATTAAAAAATATGTCTCAGCTGTCTCGGACCAGTATTCCCGGATGCTCAGCCCGGCTTAATCAATACCGTATAGTATAAGAATATGCCCCAAAAAACCGTCTATTTAGACTATGCCGCCTCCACACCAATGGACCCTAAGGTCATTAAGGCTATGGAGCCATACTTTTCTAAACAGTTTTTCAACCCATCAGCTGCCTACTCTAAAGCCAAAGACGTCAGATCAGTTATTGAAGATAGCCGCCGCAGTGTGGCCCTAAATCTAGGTGCTAAATCTTCAGAAATAATTTTTACCGCTGGCGGCACTGAAGCAAATAACCTGGCAATTACTGGTGTTATGAATGCCCATCCTAATGGCAATATGGTTATATCAGCTATTGAACATCCGTCCGTTTATGTCCCGGCTAAGAACTTTAATGCCCGTATCTGCCCGGTAGATAAAGAAGGCCTGATTAAGATTAACAAACTTAAAGACTTAATAGACGATGACACAAATCTAGTCAGCATCATCTACGTTAGCAACGAAATAGGGGTCATTGAGCCGCTAAAAGAGGTGGCAAGTGCAGTTCAAACTGTCAGGAAAGACAGACTCAGCCGAGGTATAACTAGACCAATCTATTTCCACACTGATGCCTGCCAGGCAGCTAACTATCTGGACCTGCATATCTCTAAACTCGGTGTTGATCTTATGACTCTAAACGGCAGTAAAATATATGGCCCCAAGCAAAGCGGCACCTTATTTGCTCGGAGCAGTGTCCGTTTAAAGCCCGTCATATTTGGCGGCGGACAGGAAAGAGGCCTTCGGAGCGGCACTGAAAATGTGCCAGGAATAATTGGTTTTGCAGCGGCTCTTGATTTAGCCCAAGATAACAAAAAGTCCGAATCAGACAGACTAGCACACCTTCAGGAATATTTCATAACCAGTCTGACTAATAACTTCCAAAGTGCTAAAATTAACGGCTCAAGGACAAAAAGGGTAGTAAATAACGTCCACGTTACTTTTCCGGGCATAGACAATGAATGGCTTTTAATCTCTTTAGATGAAAAGGGTATTATGGCAGCGGCAGGATCAGCCTGCAGTGCCTCAAATGAGCTGCCCTCAAGCGTTCTAAAAGCTATTGGTCTTACGAACTTGGAAGCTAGAAGCTCTATCCGCTTCTCATTTGGCAGATATTTAACCAAATCCGACCTGGAGTACACCCTGGATACCCTAAAAAGCCTGTTAAAGTTAAGCTGACTCTGTTTTGTCAGATAAAACTTTAGCGTATAATATTCCTGAACTATAGCTTAAGCGTTAAAGAGTGAGCTATAGGTATATATGGTGGGTAAACAAACATGACAATCTGGTGGTTTTATCTGGTAGCTGCATTTATTATCGCTGCCGGCTCTGGTTTTATATGGCTAACTGTCCAGATAAGCAAAAAAACATTGAGTCAGCCCAAACTTTTTGGTTCAGATATTGACAGCACCACTAAAGAAGTCGTTGGACGTATCTTTAATGATGAATTTAGGGAAGAACTTAAAAACAGGGGCCGGCTTCAATTTGAAAAGATAATAAATGATAGCGCTGCATTCCTTCAGCAGGATCTGAGATTAACCTCATCCCAGCTCAATGAGTATATGAAGAACGAGCTGACCTCTAAAGTCCATGAAGAGTTAACCAAGTATGAGCAATCGATCAACGAGGCTCGCGATCAGGCTATTGATTCAATCAAGAAAACATCGCTTGCTCTCGATGAACAGCGCCAAGTCTTAGGTGCAGAGGTCCAAAAAGATGTAGCGGAAGAAAAGGTTAGAATAATTAACAACTTTATTAACCAGCTAACAGACATAGTCAGCCACTATATAACTAGTGCTATTGGCAGTGAAATAGACCTAAATGATCAACTAGACTATATTCTGGCTAACCTTGAGACAAACAAGCAGGCTATGATCGAGGACATTAAGAATGTCTGACAGTAAGAAATACTTTAAATTACCACTTTCAGTTTCCCAGCCAGTCGATCTCAACCGGCTAATTCATGAACTGACGCAGTTAAATGAAGATATAAACCAAAAAACCATTAGGAGCCCTAATATAAAGCAGGATATTAACGTTTCTGCTAAAATGACCGATGTTCTAAAAGCCAACAACATAGATATTACTGCCAAAGAACACCGAGACAGCCTGCTTAATGTATTCAACCGGCTAAATGAACGAGGCCGAGTAATTAATATTAGTTTTGCCTCTGAGGCTAGCCCGGAATTTATTGCCAAAATAACTGAGTGGTTTAGAAATGAGATTGATCCGTACTGTTTTATTGTTGTTGGTATTAACCCGACCATTGGCGTCGGTTGCATCGCCCGGACCACCAACAGGGTCTTCGATATGTCGCTTAAAGGCGGTTTAAGCGGAACACGTAAGCTTCTAGATAGCCGCATCAGGGAGCTAGATAAGGCATGAAAAGCTCTAATCTTCATTTCAATAGACTAGTTGAAGCCGGTAACCCGGTTGGCGAAGTAATTGCTGTTGATAGGTTCATGGTTAAGGTCCGCGGCCTCCAGCCTTGCCAAGTCCACTCCATTGTCCAATTTGAAGATGGTTCTAAGGGTTATGTCCACCAAGTGAGAGCTGACTGTGTTTTAGTTCTCCACTTGGGCACCGAAAATCTAGACAGCGGCATGATAGCGGTACTTCAGCACCAGGAACTAATGGTTAAAGTTGGTAAAAACTTTATTGGCCGTGTAGTTAACGTCATGGGCGAACCTCTGGACGGCAAAGGCCCGGTTGTCTCAGATACTACCTGGCCGGTATTTAACGAAGCAGTTCCGCTGTATCTGCACAAGCTTCTCGATACTCAGGTGGAAAGCGGTGTCACATCTGTTGACGCACTACTGCCTATTGTTCACGGCCAAAGAATGTCTTTAATGGGTGATTCTAAGTCCGGTAAAAGCACATTAGCTTCCCAGATAGCCATTAACCAAAAAAACTCTGACCAGATTGTTGTCTACTGCCTGATTGCTAAACGAAGAAGTGATATCGACACGCTTTTAAGCCGGTTTAAAGAAAACGATGCTATGGGCAACTTAATTGTCGTTGTCTCGACCATGTTTGAATCACTAGTCTTAAGCTACCTGGCGCCATATGTTGCCTGCTCATTGGCTGAATACCTCTGGCAGAAGTGTAACCAAGATGTCATCATTATTTATGACGACCTTACTTCCCATGCTCATGCCCATAGGGAAATATCTCTGTTATCCGGCGTCAGTCCCGGACGGGACTCATATCCTGGAGACATGTTTTATGCCCACTCAAGTCTTCTAGAGCGGGCAGGCAAGCTTGATCAAACTGGAAAATCGCTAACAGCTATTCCAATAGTCCATACTCCGGGCAGCGATATTACTGCCTACCTGCCAACCAATGTTATGAGTATTACTGATGGCCAGTGGGTACTAGACATGGATATCTTTAGAAGCGGTGTCAGGCCAGCTTTTAACTTTGGCCTTTCCGTTACCCGTGCCGGCGGTACCGGACATAACGACCGTCAAAAAGACCAAGCCTTTAAGACTCTTAAAACCCTTGCGGACTTCCGCCAAGCCCGCGAATTTGCCCATTTTGGTACAGAAATCGGCGATGAATACAGGCGGGCTCTAAGTACCGGAAGGTTAATCAACCAGATAATAACCCAGGCGCCAGGCATGTCCTATACTTTAATCGCCCAGCAGTTAATGCTAGACATAATTCTCAACCTGGATGACAAGGAAAAGATTGATGTCGATAAACTTAAACTTAAGGTTAATGAATTTGCCAAAAAGGTAACCTCTGACGAGTTATTTAACCAAGTTCGTGATGAGCTTAAAGCTCAATGTCTAACCGTAGGGAACAGGTCTAGACCAACAAACGCCAATGCTAGGCCAACTGAACCAGATCTCAATCTCAGCACTATTTCTGAAAGTGAAAAACCAGAAAAGGCGGAACATTAGATGAGACAACTAAATGAAATTGCCAGAGCAGAAGAATCGATGTCTATAATTGTCGAGCTATCTAGCGCTTTTGAGAGTATAGCTTCAATTAGAATTTCTCAAACCAAAGATAAGGTTCTCCAGTCTACCGAGTTCTTCAGAGAACTCTGGAATATCTACCGCCAACTTAGAGTAGAAAATGTCTTTAACTTTGGCCGACCGGCAGACAACAAAGATGTCGTAGACAAAGATCTCTATGTCATAATTACGGCTGAAGGCGGCTTTAGCGGCGATATTGACCTTTTGCTTATTAGGAAAATGCTAGAAAAATACGACAAGGCTAAAAATGACATAATCGTTATCGGTCACCACGGAGCTATCGAACTGGCCCAAAGAGGAGTGGAGTATAAAAAGTACTTTAA
The DNA here is from genome assembly GCA_963718045.1 of uncultured bacterium. Classification (GTDB taxonomy): domain Bacteria; phylum Patescibacteriota; class Saccharimonadia; order Saccharimonadales; family UBA4665; genus JAJZKE01. The sequence continues at coordinate 610,032 of OY970350.1, read as the reverse complement.
GCTGCCAGTTACCGACAAAAACATTAACACTATGCCCATAGTCCGTGAAGTCCAAAAATACCGTTCGACAACTGTTTTCTACCAGGAATATATAACTTTACTTCACCAGGAAGTAAGAAGTATTGAAGTCCAATTCGCTATTAATGCCCGGGCTAAAGACTCTGACGTTGATGTTATTAATGAAAAGACTTACATCTTTGAGCCGGATGCTTACTCTGTTGCTGCCCATCTTGAGAGGTCAATGATGCAGATTGCTATCAGCCAGTTAATTTTAAACTCTAAACTAGCCCAGTATGCCTCCCGTTTTCGAGCTACAAGTGCTTCAAGAGAAAGATCGACCGATGAAAAGGCCGAAATACACCTTGAGTATAACCGGACCAAAAGAGCCCTGAAAGATGAACGGCTAAAAGAAATGATTGGCGGCCTTAAAAAGTCTAAGTTGGGAGCGATGAACCAATGGCTGGCATAATAACCTCAGTTAAACAATTAGTAATAACGGCTGTCTTTGATGAAGATCCGCCGGCAACAAATGAGCTAATCAAGGTTAATAACCGCTATAACACCGAGCTTCTCGTTGATCACATTGAAACTAACGGTGAGGTCTACTGCCTAAACATTAGAGATGACCGTCGGATTATGAAAGGTCAGAGGGTTGAAAGGCTTAACAGAAGCATTGAAATACCGGTCGGTGAAGCGACCATTGGCAGAGTCCTTAATGCTCTTGGCGATCCGCTGGATGGCCAGCCGCGTCTAGCAGATGTTGTCCCACGTAAAAATATATTTTCTAATCCCATTCACCCTGATAGCTTCACAGTCACCAAACCAGAGATTCTAGAAACAGGCATTAAGGTGATAGATTTCTTCACCCCATTCGTTAAGGGCCGCAAGATAGGCATTGTCGGCGGTGCCGGTGTTGGTAAAACCGTTCTGACGATGGAGCTGATCAATAACATCGCCAAATCTGGCAGTGGTCTGGCTTTCTTTAGCGGTATAGGCGAGCGTATCAGGGAAGGTCATGAACTCTGGGAAACTCTGAAAACTAATAACCTGCTTCGAAACACCTGTATGTTCTTTGCCCAGATGAATGAAAACCCAATACAAAGGGCTCTAGTTGGTGTATCAGCTACAGCCTCAGCTGAAGTCTTTAGGGATGAACAGCATAAAGACATTCTGTTCTTCGCCGACAATATGTATAGGTATGTCCAGGCTAGAAATGAGCTGTCAACAACCCTGGACCAAGTACCAAGCGAGGGTGGCTATGAGCCGACCATATTTACTGATGTCAAAGTACTTCAAGACCGTCTAAGTTCCAATGAAAACGGTTCAATTACCTCTGTCCAAACAATCTATGTTCCAGCCGATGATATATCTGATCCGGCTGTGCAGTTTATTCAGCACGAGATGGATTCCATAATTGTGTTATCTAGAAAAGTAGCCGAACAAGGCATCCGCCCAGCCGTTGACCTTAATGCAACATCATCTTCACTGTTAGCTCCAGATATAGTTGGTGACCGTCACTATCTATTAAGCGTCCAGGTTCAGGCCCTTCTTCAAAAGTATGAATCTCTAAAGGGCATCATAGCTATTATTGGCGAAAGCGAATTAAGCCCAATTGACAGAAGTGACTACGCTAAAGCTAAAAGATTAATCACCAACTTCACTCAAAACATGTTTGTGATGACTAAATATAACGGTCTGCCTGGTGAATACTATAGCCGTGAACAAACGCTCAACAGCATTGAAGAGATAATAATATGAACAACGGCGACAACCAAAGTCAGCCGAAGGTAATTGGTCGAGACTTTGCGCCGCCAGCTACCAAAACCAGCAAGGAAGAAGCCAGAGCTGTAACAGAGTATACTTCTAAACAGCAAAAACCCCCGATTATGGATGTTAAGGTAGCCAGTCCGTTCACCGTATATTATGACGGCCAGGCCTTTTCTATAAGCGGTGTTAATGCCACTGGCCCTTTCGATATCTTACCCAGGCACCATAACTTTATTAGCTTACTTGAGCCCTGTACTTTGATTATCCGGACAACTGAGGGCGATGAACAGCGAATAAATATTGCCGGCGGTTTGCTGCACGTTAAAGCAGATAAGACCATCGTGTTTCTAGATATATAAATATGTTTATGTTTGTTATACTAAAAACAAGAAATCACTTGATTTAAAGATGAAACACATACTGAGAGAAAAGAGGATCTTAAAATATTTAGTAATCTTCGCTTTAGTTGTCACTTCATTTGTTTATGTAACCGTATATCATAACAGCCCCAAAACCTATGCGGCCTGCAACTTTTCAAGTACGGGTTGCGGGTATTTTAACGGCCAAGCAACTCAGTGTAATGCCGCGAAGGGCGATTGTGACGATGTTTTACCAAGCGTGTATAACGGTCAAGATGTAACAAGCTGTGGTGAAGCTATATGTGCTACTAATGCCACAGATCTTGAAGATGAATTAACCGGATATGTTAATACGTTCTGTAATGCCGCAGACGCTACCGATCTACAGACATGGGAAGGCGTTGGTGCGGCTTTTATTATGGCCAGTATGGTGGAAGGTAACTCTGGCGGTGGTCAGCGTGCCTGCGCCACTGTTTTTAGCGATAGTCAGCCATGTTCTTATGCAACAGATCCAAAAGCTGATACCTCCACTGAAAACTGTTGGGTGGACGCGGTTAATTATTATGATTCGATAGGTGAAATTAATTTTAATACATCGAACTATTCTTATACCGATAACACTGCTGCCGACGAAGATGCAAGCTACAAGTACGACATTAATTTATATGTAGGTCAGGGTAGTGGTGTAACACCGGCCATTATTTTCCATAGCCAAGATGGTGATTATATTATTAAGCATTCTTGTGCTAACCCTGTAGGCACATTGACTCAATTGCAACCTCCCGTAGTAACTATCTCCGGCTATGTCCAAACTTATAACGGTGTTGATAGTCCAACGGCGGCTACACAGGCTTATGTAGGTTCATGTTACGCTCCAGACGGTACGGTACCGGTCAATGGCGCTGGTTATTTTTCATTTCCAGTACCCAGCGGCGATTCTTACTGCGTTCAGGTAACCAATGCCGCCGGTGTAGACACAGTCCAGATTAATCCCAATGACACCGGACCGCCGACAAGCCCTCAGCCCTCTTGTAACTCGCATACTTCCTACTATACTGGCCAGACAGCAAGTGTTAGCGGCAGTGGTAACTGTGCTCATAATGATGGTTATGACATCATAATTACTTCCACTGGTACAATAGCCTGTACTGTCTCTACTGATCCAACTACTCCGACTATAAATACTTCTGCTACGGCAGATGTAGGCGTGACTGCTACCTGGCCTAATGGCAGCTGGGTTACCGGCGGTCTGCCTGATGTCACTAGTGGTAATGTTTCCGCTTCACTAACTCCTCCAACTGGCTCTTCTGACACTTTATCTTATATTGCAAGCACAAGTTATAATTACAATATTACCGCGGGCGACCTGTCGCAGACTGGTTCATATATACTTAACGCAGATGCCCTATCCAATAATCTGTATGTTGATAATCTGGCTACGTGTAGTACATCGTTCACTATTACGCCAACCGGCGTAACTATCTCCGGCTATGTCCAGACCTATAACGGTGTTTCCGTATCAGCGGCTACACAGGCTTATGTAAAATCATGTTACACCGCAGACGGTACGGTACCGGTCAATGGCGCTGGTTATTTTTCATTTCCAGTACCTGTTGGGAAATCTTACTGTGTTCAGGTAACCAATGACACCAGTGGTGTAGACACAGTCCAGATTAATCCCAATGACACCGGGCCGCCAACAAGCCCTCAGCCCTCTTGTAACTCACACACCACCTACTATACTGGCCAGACTGCAAGTACTAGCGGCAGTGGCAACTGTGCTCATAATGATGGTTATGACATCATAATTACTTCCACTGGTACGATAGCCTGTACTGACGACACCAATCCGGCAGCACCGACTGTTAATACTTCAGCCACAGCCTATATATATCTAACAGATAGCTGGGCAAGCGGCAGCTGGGTTAGCGGCGGTCTGCCTGATGTCACCACTAGTGATATTGACTCTTATCTAACCCTGCCCGACCTTAACTCGGATACTTTGTCTTATACTCAAGACAGCGACACAGAATTCAGTGCCAGTATTTCTGCAGGTAATCTGTCGCAGACTGGTTCATATACACTTACCGCCTTTGTCTGGTCTAGCAATAACTATGTTCCAGATATGGTCCAGTGTAATTATTCATTTACAAACGGCGTAACCATCTCCGGCTATGTCCATACCTATAACGGTGTTTCCGTGTCGGCGGCTACACAGGCAGTAATAATGTATAATTCATGCAGCACTTTAAGCGGTAAAGATACTGCGACGGTCGACAGCACTGGCTATTTTTCAATTACCATACCAGATACAACAAACTTCTGTATTAGAGTAGATAATGTCGCTGGCATGGATACAGCCTTTATTAATCCCAATGACACCGGGCCGCCGACAAGCCCTCAGACCTCTTGTACATCAGGGGCAATCTCAACTAATGGATACTATCCTGGCCAGATAGCAAGTGCTAGCGGCAGTGGTAACTGTGCTCATAATGATGGTTATGACATCATAATTACTTCCACTGGTACGATAGCCTGTACTGACGACACCGATCCGGCAACACCGACTGTGAGTACTCCAGCCACAGCCTACATAGATCTAACATATAGCTGGCCTAGTGGCAGCTGGGTTAGCGGCGGTCTGCCTGATGTCAGTAGTAGCGGTATTTTCGCTTCTATGACTCTTCCCAACAATAAGGTTGATAGTTTATCCTTCAGTGCGGACAGCGACACGGAATTCAGTGCCAGCATTTCTGCAGGTGACCTGTCACAGACTGGTACATACGTACTTACTGCACTAGTTGAGTCCAATAATTATAATTATGTCCCAGATATGGCTATGTGTAGCGATACATTCACTGTTACACCATCAGTAAGTTGTCCAGGTCAAAACACTAAGCCGACGATAACTTTACCGCAAGGTAACTATCCGGATGTTAGCGGGGCTGCACAGGGGAGCGGAGGGGAATCGGGTACAACAACGCAGCCCAATGCCCAATATTACCAAGAGGTACCCGGCGACTGGGGAATAAGTGCCGCCAATGATGATACCGAATACGTTGGCAGCGGTACCTCAATTAGCTGGGCTCCTACAGGCTACCAGAGCTCTAATGTCTTTACCCTAAACTACGCCAATTACGTTAATAACTACCCGTACGATCCCCATACAACCACCGTGACATATAACCAGCGGTTTACCCAAACTCGCTTTTACTCGTCGTCAAGCCCAGATGGCTATACTTGTAACGCTGGCGACACCGGCGGCGGCTCCAGCAGTACCTGTAAACACAGCTATACAGGTAAGAAAACAGTCTCAGGTAAAAAGGTCTCCTATACTTGTAACGCTGGCGACACCGGCGGCGGCTCCAGCAGTACCTGTATACACTCCTATAAAGGAACTCCATATTATGACTGGCACGCTGCTAGTGCCACAGTTGCCACAGGATCAAACACTACATATGCTGGTGCCCCAGTCTTAAATGAGTGTTATGCCAGAACTTTTCATCTAGCAGTTACTGATGCGACTGTTTCCTTAAACGGAGAAGAAGATAATCCAACCAGCATTACCATGTCGGCTAATGTCAATGCAACTTTCGGTCTCAGCAAGCAGATAACAGCCGTCCATTTCCCCTGTCAGGTTATGGGCATCACCAATACCTATATTGTTTCATATATTACCCCCTCAGGTCAGGTTGTGTCCTATCCAGCGGCCGGTGCTTCAACTACCTTTACTTACGGACCTAACGGCAACTGTTCAGGTACAACCGTCACAGCAATTCCTAAAACAGATAGTGTCAGTATGCCTCCTTTAGCATTCGGCGATTCTATCTGTCTGGAGGTTGATGTTAAGCCGACAGGCACACAGATGGATTACCAGGGTAGCATCACTTCAAATAACGGTCTAACCAGCAAAGCCAAATCAGCCTGTGCCACAGCAATAGGTGCCCAACCGTACGTGAGAGTTTTTGGAGGTGATGTCATAGTAGGTACGTCTAGTGACTCCATAGCCTCTTGCTACATCGGCGGTAGCATGTCGGGGATTGAAAGCTTTAATCAGGGTGGCAATGGCGACCTTGGTGCCGGCACGACAACATCAGCTCTAGCTACCGGTAGCATTAATGGCTTTGCTTCGGGACAAGATGTGCTTAATTTGCTTAACCCACCTCCGCTTACGCTTGCTAACTACCCGGCCTCGCAGTATGGCGGTGATTTTGCAACTAGTGCTGCTGCGAACTCGAGCTGTGGCTCCTTTGATTACTATGCCCAAGCCGAAACCAGCCAATCCCAAGGCCCAACAGATTACATTGGTCCTTGCCCGACCAGTGGCACTATTGCAGGTATGACTTTAGGACCTAATGAGCAATATGATCACTACACTTGCTACTCAAAATCCACAGTCAATATTACTAAACCAATTACCTATGCAATTCCGTCTGGCACAGCCGTCAGCCTGCTCCCAAGCTTTGAAGTAGTTGTCAATGGGGCGGATATTAACATTGGTAAGACGGTCGGGAACCTAGCTGGTGAGTACGTTGCTGAACTTAACCCTACTACTAACAGCGGTGGCACCATCAATGACTATGGCGGAGGTAGTGTTGACATCTGTCCGGCCGCGGACTACACCACTAATAGCTCTCAAAATACCTGCAGTCACGATCGTCTGGTTATTGACGGCTCATTCATAGCTAACGCTATCAACTTCTACCGCACTTACGGTACACTAAGCGCGGCCGCTAACAATTCAACGCCAGCAAACTGCAGCACAACTCCCCAGGATTGTTACGATGCCGAAGAATTCGACTACTCGCCGCTTAATTGGCTGGAACCAGGCTATGCGCAGCAACCAATCATCCAAGCAATCACTAGTTTGCCGCCCGTACTTTAGTTGTTGCAGGTCGGACTCTCAGAGTTTTCGCCAGGATAGACAGTAAAATCCTTATCGACACATTTAGTTGATATAATAGCCCCAGCCGAGGCACTGCTGTTGCAGTAATTACCGGTACATACCCTTTCCTGTAGTCTCTTGAGTTGTCCGTTGGCCTGGCCCGTAGAATCGATTAATATCTGGGCACCAACCAAATTAAGTTGGTTACCTTGGGCATCGTGAGCCGTTATATAAACGTAAGCTTGCTGATAGTAAGACTGCAAACGAATATAGTAGATATGATCGGCCGGCAGCCCAGGCTGAGTATTTATGGTCTGGGTACAAGCATATTGACCACCATTACTGCCACATTCCACAAGGTAGACCTCATCTTGGGAAATGGGTACTGCTGGCGCCACTACAGCGTCGCCACTATGCTGTACCGGCTCTAAATAAGCCGTATCCCCAGGACTGGAAGCATTCGCCGTCAAGCTGCTATCAGCCACCATATCTAGCTGTAAAACACCGGCACCGCAATTAGATGGCGATAAGTCTTGGCCCGAGGTCACGTTTAACATCGGGAAAGTTGCCGACGGAAGACTAACATTCGGGCAACCGGTGAAAGTACCTTTTGCGTCTGGGTTGTACCAGCTGATGGTTACGCTGCTTATGTTATCGCTGGCGTTCGCGTTACTTAAGGCAAATACCCAACTGATTCCGGGACTCAGGTTTTGGTAGTTCAGAGAGTTTGGTGAGGTATTGACGATCAGACAGTTATATTGAATCTGGCCATTACTACCCAATAGGTAGTTGCTACCGTTGACAACGTATGATTCTGATGACGTGGAGTTACACTGGCCGCTAGTTGTAGATTGCGGCGTTACCCCATGAGATATCTCGTCCTGAATGATGGCCGTGGCATCATTAATGCCGCTCTCAGCGGCATAGTAGGCCTGGGTAGCTAGGGTATTAGCTAGTGTATCTTTTTGTTCAAGGCGGGCATCTGTGGCAAAAGCGACGACTATTAAGCCAACAACAATCATAGTTACCAGGGTTATAACAAATGAAGCATAGCCTTTTTCTGATTTAACTACTAGGTGTAAATATTTATTAAACATCGGCTTAACCACTTATACCAGGTATACGGGGAATTACTGTAGTTGTCAAAGTTGAAGTAGCACAAAAACTACTATCCGGCCCGCTTTGACAACTGTATTTATAATGGGCGGAAACTGGCGGAGCTGTCGGTAAGGCGTTGACGTCATAACCCCCGTTAGTGCTGGTCGTGTCGTTAAGCAACGAATTATCACCGTAGCCGATCTCAAGGTTGATGGTGTAGGCGGTTTCACCGTTAATGGCAAAGGGGACAATATATAGCCAGCCCAGCCGTTCGTTAGTAGTTAGCAGTTCTTCGGCACCAGCCTGACCTAGCGGGTCGGGCTGATTCAGCGAGTTGAGCGGGACCGTACAGGAGCTATACGGGAATCTAACCAGGGTCCATGTGGAGTATTCACTGCCAGTCAAAGTTGGCGACAAGTATTTGTCTAACTGGTAAACATAAACATCACTGCCGGCACAGAAGTAATAAACATCGCCTGAGGAATTGGTGGTGACCGTAATATCGTTACTGTCGTTAAACTCGATAGCCTGGCTAATGTCGCTTAAGACTGCTCTGGCAGTTTGTTGGGTTTGGCCTTCTACCGACCCCTTGGTATACGTTTGAGTGATGCCAATTATAGTGGTTGTAGTTAAAACTAGCATGATTGCAAATATCGCTGTAGCGATCATCAGCTCAACAATTGTAAAGCCGTCTTGGGATGCCCGCATCAGCTTATCGAATCCATTCTGTAATATAGACTGACGCTATCTTTTCCGGTACCACCGATAGCTGTCCAAGTAACATTAATATCGTAGGTGTTCAGATCAACTGGTGGTGCTGCCGATGGAGGTGGCGGTTGAGGAACGCTATAAGTGATTGATGTAGACGTCACCTTACTAATTTTAACTGTGTAACAATAGGGGGTGCACTGACTGCCGTTGCCGATAAGCGTGGTGTCAGAACTATTAACATCACAGGCATTTGAAGGTGTCAGGTTAGTGCCAATACATTGCTCGTTAGCAGCAATTGAACCAATAACCCTTAGCTCTTCAAGTTGGGACTGGGCAATCGTTAAAGCTTCAGTATGCTCCTGGGAATCACGGTCATTGCGGTATGACTGGCTGGCCGTATAATATGCCCCGCCAAGGACAAGCATCAGAATTGCTAATGAAATCATCACCTCAATAATGGTATCGCCGTTTTGTTTATGCCAAAGTTTCATCATGACTGACACCCCAAAGTACTATATATAGTATCACTGACACTTGTGGCGCTGTTGCTGCCACCACCAATTGTAAAAAAGACCGATTGAGTATCAGACCCGCTATTGAGGCATAAAGTTATACCGTTACTGGGATTTATCATTTGAGCTTGAGCGGTGCTAATGCAAACATCGTCCGAATTGCCAGAACAATTCGTTAGCGGCGTATTCACTAGTGCTATGGGGCTAGTACCAAGCGCTGAACCAGGGATGGCAAATATTTCAACGTGCTCTGAGCCGGAACTTAACGCTTCTCCAGAATTAGCCAAGTTATTGCCTTCAAAACTGGTAAAACTAAAAATCCCAATAGCGCCGAGGCCTGGCGGTGGTGAGATGGTGGGGGAAGTAACGGTGGAGGTGACGGAGGGATCGCTAACGACCCTAAGACCAAATGGCATAGTTATGCTTTGCGCTGTGCTGGAGATTATCCATGGTTCAGCTTGGCTAAAGGTCGTAGCATCTTGGGTATCTTTAGTATTTGCCACATAATTCCGGCCAACTACCGGCAAGATAGTATAAGAACCGGAATTAAAAGCCAGTACCTCACCAATAACTGTGCTGGTGTCATTTATTGGGGTAGAAGTACTGCAGCCACTAGGTTGCCCGCCATTTTCGTTGGCGGTGCAATTAATGCCATTTAAAGAAGGATAGTTGCCACTCCCGACATTTGATAAGTCTTGATTAAGCTCAGCTCTTAATGTGTTTACTCCAGTCTGGAATTCTGTTTGCTGTTGCTTACCGCTCATAGTACTAATGGCTAAAACAAACATCATGGCAGATATAGCCAGAAATATCATCGTTTCAACAATAGTAAAACCAGCTCCGGTCATTGACCTAGCGCTCATGCCTTAAATTATAGCATAAGGTCTTTGGTCGTAACACTTTAACTATAGGTGTATTTACATTAAGATTAATGGATGGCAAAAAGAGTTTACGTCGGCATGTCCGGCGGTGTAGATAGCTCGCTTACAGCCGCTTTACTCAAAGAGCGAGGCTATAACGTCACGGGTGTCTACATGAAAAACTGGACTTTAGATATCCCGGGCTTTGTTTGTCCCTGGAAAGAAGACTACGAAGATGCTAAAAGGGTAGCTGTAATACTCGGCATTCCCTTCAAGGTTTATGACTTTGAAAAGCAGTACCGAAGGAAGGTAGTTAATTATTTAATTGAAGGATATAAAAAGGGCATTACACCAAACCCAGACATCATCTGTAACCAGGAAATTAAGTTTAAATTGTTTCTCGACACGGCCTTAAGCGACGGAGCAGATCTAATTGCCACCGGCCATTATGCCAGGGTAATAAAGGGGCATCTTCTAAAAGCCGTAGATGAATCCAAAGACCAAACCTACTTTCTTTATCGGATGCCGCGGGAATCATTAAATAAAGTTTTAATGCCAATAGGCCATATGCTTAAAAAGGACGTTAGGAAAGAAGCTAAGAAACGAAACCTGCCGACAGCCAATAAAAAAGACAGCCAAGGGATTTGTTTCATTGGCAAAGTCGGTATAAAGGAATTCTTAGTCAATGAATTAGGCCCACAGTCTCCCGGCGATATTATTGACGAACAGGGCAGGGTAATAGGACAACACGAGGGGGCAATATTCTATACCATCGGCCAAAGACACGGCCTTAATGTTGGCGGCGGTCTTCCCTACTACGTAACTGGTAAAAACATGGCCAAAAACCAAGTATTTGTTACCACCATCCTTAATGACAACACCCTTTGGAAGAGTGACATTAAACTAACTGAATTTCACTGGACTTATCCAAACTTTGATCTGGACAAGAGCCCTCTTGAAGCTATCACCCGCTACCGTTCTAAGCCAGTCAAAGCAACTATAAAAGTATCAGGTAAATCAACCAGACTTACGCTAGAAGAACCAGCCCGAGCTATAACTCCCGGCCAGTCAGCCGTAATATATGCTAAAGACAAAGTAATTGGCGGCGGCATTATCATTTAGCTTACATAAGCTACAATATATAAAATGACAACTCAAGAAATACGCAAAGCTTACCTCGAATATTTTACACGGCAGGGGCATAAACAAATCCCCAGAGCTTTAATTATTCCCCAGGACGACCCAACTACTCTTTTTACCGGCAGTGGTATGCAGCCCTTAATTCCCTACCTGCTTGGTGAACCGCATCCCGAAGGCAGCAGGTTAACTGACAGCCAGACCTGTCTAAGAGCCCAAGACATCGATGAAGTTGGCGATAACCGTCATACTACTTTCTTTGAAATGCTCGGCAACTGGAGTTTAGGAGACTACTTTAAAAAGGAACAAATTGGCTGGTTCTTTGACTTTCTAACAGATATTGTTGGTCTGGATCCAGCTAGAATATATGCAAGCTGTTTTATCGGTGATCCGGATAACAACATACCCAAAGATACCGAAAGCTCTGAAATCTGGCAGGAAATATTTAAGTCTAAAAACCTCAGTCATGACACGGTAGATATTGGCACTGAAGAAGAAGGCTATGAAAAAGGAGATAACGGTGCCCGCATAGCTTTTTACGGTGATAAAAACTGGTGGTGCCGGGCTGGCAATGCTAAAGATATGCCGCTAGGTGAGCCAGGTGGTCCAGACACTGAAGCTTTCTATTTATTCCCCAATGTTAAACATAACGAAGAGTATGGTAAATACTGCCATCCTAACTGTGACTGCGGCCGTTTTATTGAGCTAGGTAACTCAGTCTTCATGGAATATTTAAAAACAGACAATGGTTTTACCCATTTGCCAAAAAAGAATGTCGACTACGGTGGCGGTCTTGAGCGAATAGCCGCAGCCAGCATAGATAGCCCGGACATATATAAAGGTAGTCTTTTCTGGCCAATAATAACCAAACTCGAGGAATTAAGCGGTAAATCATACGATACCCAAGAAGTTGCCATGCGGGTTATTGCCGACCACATTAAAGGAGCTGTTTTCCTGAGTGTAGACGGTGTCATGCCGAGCAATAAAGAACAAGGCTACGTTATGCGCCGCCTAATCAGACGGGCTCTTAGGTTCAGTTTTGACCTAGGCATAGAACAGCAGTTTATTGAAGAAGTAGCGAGAGTTGTTATAGGAATATACAAAGAAGATTATCCAGAAGTTGCCGGTAGCGAAGACAAAGTAATCTCTGTGCTCGTAAAAGAAGAAAAGATCTTCCGCCAAACCCTCAAAAAGGGCTTAAGGGAGCTTAATAAGATATCTAAGAACCCGCCAGTTAAGGGCGGGGATCTGTTCAGACTTTATGATACCTACGGTTTCCCTCTTGAACTATCCCTGGAAGAAGTATTTAAAGAAGACATTGAACTTGATCCAAACTGGCGCCAAGATTTCAATAAGCTGCTAAAAGAACAAAGGGAACGCAGCCAGACGGTAGCTAAGGGAGCCTTTAAAGGCGGTCTAAGCGGACAATCAGATATCCATAAGAAGTACCATACTGCCACACATCTGATGTATAAGGCCTTAAGACAAGTATTAGGCGACCATGTAATCCAGCATGGCAGTAACATTACTGAAGAAAGACTCCGTTTTGACTTTTCCCATCCGGATAAAATGACCCCGGAACAAATCAAAGAAGTGGAAGACATTGTTAATACCCAGATAGCTAATGATTTAACCGTCACCTTCGAAGAACACCCCACCCGCGAAGCAATTGAAGAAATGCATGCCATGGGAGCTTTTGGTGACCGCTACGGTGACACGGTTAAGGTATATAGGATGACCAACCCTAAAACCAGTGAAACATTTAGTCTTGAAATATGCGGCGGACCCCATGTCGAACATACCGGTGAGTTGGCCGAAGGCGGCAAGAAATTTAAGATCATCAAAGAAGAATCATCATCTGCCGGTATTAGACGTATAAAAGCCGTTCTAGCTTAAGGAGCTATTTATCCACCAAAAGCCTTCAGCAAACCCCTTACCTCCTATGTTAAAATTAAACATATGCTCGGTAAGATAAAAGCTAATACTTCAAACGTAGCTAAAAAAGCTCTTAAAGGGGCCAATAAGGTAAGTTCCAGCGTTCTTAAAAGACCCAATAAGGATACAAATAAGTATCTAGTAGGACTAGATATTGGTACCGAATACATCAAAGCGCTAATTGGCAAAGTGTCTCAAGACAACCCGGGCGTTATGGAGATAATTGGTGTTGGCCGTTATCACCAGAAACTAACTGACATGCAGGCTGGTGCTATATCAGATATTGCGGCCGTTGTCGAGAACTGCGACAAAGCTCTTACTGAAGCTGAAGAAGAAGCCGGCATCAGTGTCAGGACGGCTATTATTGGTATAGCCGGCGAGCTAGTCAAGGGCACAACAACAACCGTCAAGGTAAGCCGCAAGGATGCCACCAAGTCTATAGATATTCCGGAAATGGAAAAGATTGTTAACCTTGTCCAAGCTAGGGCTGAAAACAGTGCCAAACAGCAGTTAGCCTGGGAGCTTGGCGGTAAAAGCGTTGATGTCCGCCTGGTTAACTCGGCGCTGGTTAGCATTGAAATTGACGGCTACCCGGTTAATAACCCGATTGGATTTCAGGGAAGAGATGTCGTCGTTCAGCTGTATACGGCCTTTGCTCCGCTCATACATATCGGCGCGCTGGAAAAGACAGCCCAGGAACTTGATCTAGATCTATTGGCAGTTGCGGCTGAACCATTTGCTGTCGCCAGGGCAGTTATTGGCAATGATCCGAATCAAAACCTGAGCGCCATCCTAATGGACGTCGGCGGCGGTACTACCGATATAGCGGTTGTTAATGACGGCGGTGTACAGGGCACTAAAATGTTCGGTATTGGCGGTCGGGCATATACCCGCGGTATTGAGAAAGAACTAGGCATTACGTTTGATGAAGCTGAAGAACTAAAGATCAGCCTGTCTGAAGGCGATCTGCCGGTCCAAAAGAGACCCCAAATTGAATCCGCCTTAATAAAAACAGCTGATACGTGGGTATCCGGCATAGAACTTGCCCTAGGTGAGTTCGATAAACTTGATCACCTGCCTCACCGCATGTTCCTTTGCGGCGGCGGCTCATCACTAGAACTGCTTTTGGATAAGCTCGAGCAATCCGACTGGTATAGGACACTGCCTTTTACCAGGAAACCGTCAGTTCACCATATTAAACCTAACCAAGTTGCCGGTATAATAGATAAGACGGGCAAAGTCAGTGACCATACCTTTATTACCGCCATGGGACTTTTAAGAGTTGGCCTGGATACCTCCCAGTACAGTGACTCTAGCGGCAGCATTAAAGATAAAATAGATAAGATGTTAAGCGTATAGAATATGGCAAACGACCCTAAAAACACCATTTATATCGATGTCGATGACGAAATAACAGGCGTCATAGACAAGGTCTTGGGTAGCTCAGGTAAGCTGGTCGCTTTAGTTTTACCTAAAAGAGCCTCTACCTTCCAAAGCATCGTCAACATGAAGCTTCTAAAACTAAAAGCTGATGAAGCAGGCAAGAACATAGTCCTTGTAACAACTGAAGAAAGTCTACTGCCTCTGGCAGGCGCGGTCGGACTTCACGTTGCTAAAAACCTGGCATCAAAACCAGAGATTCCAGCACCGCCAATTATTCAAAAAGAAATGGTTGAATCCATAGAAGAAGAAGCTGCTCCCAAGCTCGATGAAGAGACTGGTGAAGGCAGTGTCGACCTGAAGGAAATAGCCTTAAATGAAATAGAAAAGACAGCAAAAAAACCTAGTCCTAAAGATGAAGACACCATTGAGCTGGATAACACTGATGAAAACTCAGTAGCAGATACGGCAATGCCGGCCGCAGCAGTTGCAGCAGCTGAAGCTAAAAAGAAAGCTAAAAAGAACAAAAAACTTAAGATTCCAAACTTTGAACGCTTCAGATTATATGCCCTTTTAATAGGCTCCTTGCTGTTAATAATTATTGTCTTTTGGGTATTAATGTTTAAAGTCTGGCCTCACGCCACCATAGATATTAAGACGAATTCTGAAAACGTTAATGCTAACTTAACATTTAATCTCAGTACGTCGGCAACAAGTCTGGATAAATCTACCAATACAGTGCCGTCCAAGCTGGTATCTGAAACAAAGACTTATACAGCCACTGTTAATTCAACCGGCCAGCAGAATAACGGCACGCCGGCAACTGGCAATATACAATTATCCGCTGGAGCCTGTAGTTTAAACCAGCCTGCCTCTATCCCTGCAGGAATTGGTGCGCTTGCTGACAACTTAACGTATATAATTCAAAACCAAGTTACGTTCGTGTCTGTTACGCAGAATCATCAGTGCACTTGGCAAGGACAGACTCAAAGTGGCAGTAACAATATACCGGTTACAGCTCAAAAAGGCGGCTCTAATTATAATGTCAACAGTGCTAGTTTTACCGTCAGTTACAGCGGCAACAACTATAGTGGAATTGGATCAGCCACTGGCGGGACCGATGACATAGTGACGGTTGTCTCGCAGACAGACATCAACAACGCCGAGAATAAGATAACAACCAATACGTCAGGCGCTAAAAATGACCTAACTAACGAACTAACAACTGGTGCTAACTTCTACCCGCTTGATGCAACATTCCTGGCCGGCAGCCCTAACATATCGCCTAATGCTTCAGCCGGCACAGCTGCTGCCAGCGTTACTATTACCGAAACTGTCAAATATTCAATGTACGGTGTCATAGAAAGTGATCTTAATTCCCTTCTGAATAGCAACATCTTGTCCCAGGTAGGATCTAACCAAAACATTTTAAATAACGGTCTTAGTGGCGCTAGTTATACAGTTGGTTCAAACCCAACGTCACTAACTCTAACAACTAATGCTGTCGTTGGCCCGAACCTTAACGTAAATACCTTAAAGAAAGAAATAGTTGGCCAAAAAGCTGGTGCTATTGAATCTCTAATTAAGGCAAACTCAAACGTTTCAAGCGTGTCGGTTTACTTAAGTCCGTTCTACGTCTCAAAAGCTCCCGGAGCTAGTCATATAACAATTAATATTGCCAAGCCGACTAACAGCCCAGCAAATGGATCACAATAACAAAGAAGGTCATATCCTGGCCTTAGATATCGGCGAGAAGAGGGTAGGTGTAGCCATAGCTAGCCAAAAAGCAAGAATTGCTTCCCCCTTAATAACGCTATCTAATGACTTGAACTTATTTAGCAGTCTTAATGAGATCATGAAGTCGAATGGTGTCACTAAAATTATTGTTGGCTTACCCCGGACACTTGAGGGTAATGACACTGCTCAAACACTTAAAACAAGAGACTTCGTTGACCGCTTAAGCAGTGCAATAAAACAAGAGATTATTACCCAGGACGAAGCACTAAGCAGTATCAGGGCAGAAGAAATATTAAAAACTCGTGGTAAGATATTTGCAAAGGCAGATATAGACAAACTAGCTGCCTGTTTAATTTTAGAGGACTATTTAAATGAGCAAGTATAAGGTTGCAAAAAAGAGCCACCGTCTGCCGCGCCGGGTTGTAGTTGTCTGTCTTATTGTCATCATCGCTTTAATCGCCGGCAGTATATTTGTCAGACGTATCTATGATGCCCGTCTTAAGCCAGTCTCCGGTTCATCAGTGTCCCAAATTGTAACCATTAACTCGGGCAGTTCGGTCAAGAACATTGCCGATGAACTAGCTAGCGACCATTTAATTAGAAGCTCCTGGGCAATGCAGCTTTATGTCCACAGTACTAATTTAACGGACAAACTTCAGGCTGGTACCTATGATCTAGCACCAGATGAAACAACTCAGAATATAGTTAATATAATAACCACTGGTAGGATTGCTTCCAAACTGGTTACGATCTTACCCGGTATCAGAATCGACCAAGTTAGAGCCGATCTAATTAATGACGGCTACAGCCCAGCCGAGGTTAGCTATGCTCTAAATCCCAGTATCTATAGAAGCCTGCCGGTTATGAGTTTCGTTCCGGCCGGTACCACTACTTTAGAAGGTCTGCTTTGGCCGGATTCATTTGAAAAAACATCTACGACTCCCTTAAGCCAGATTGTATCCGAATCACTAAACGAAATGGACCGGTACTTAACACCAAGTGTCCAAGCCGCCTTTGCCGGGGAAGGCCTAACAACCTATCAGGGGCTAATCCTAACATCAATTGTCAACCAGGAAGTGACTCAGGAATCCGTCCAGGCCCAAGTAGCCCAGGTATTCTTGAGCCGGCTTAAAGGCAACATGCCGCTTGAATCTGACGTAACAGCTAATTACGGCGCCATAACTGCCGGCCAGGCTCCAAGCCTAAGCTATGACTCGCCGTATAACACCCTGCTTCATCCGGGACTGCCGCCGACTCCTATTAGTACCATTTCATCCAGTTCACTGGAAGCCACAACTCACCCGGCTAACACTTCCTGGCTATACTTCGTAACAGGCGATAACGGCGTGACATATTTTTCAACAACGCTCGAGCAGCAGCAGGATAATACAGCCCAGTACTGTCATAAACTTTGTTCCGAACCTTAAATAGCTGTAACTGTTTCAGTCTTAACTGGCTTAGTCTTAACTTGTTTAACGACAAATATTGCCAGAAGGACGGCAAAAATAGAGAAAGTACTGGCAATATAAAAACCAATATGGTCTGCATGGACGCTGGCTCTGGCAACATCTAAGCTGGTTGGCCTCATGAACTGGCTTAAATACCTGGCAGTAACGGTTGCGGCTACACCAGTAAGTATGGCCAGTCCTAAAGACCCGCCAACCTGCTGAGAGGTGCTAATTAGGCCGGAAGCTAGTCCGGATAAATGACCGGCTATGCCACTAGTAGCTGCCACCAGAACGCTTACAAAAGTAAAGCCAAGCCCCAGACCCATAATAATCATACCGGGCATAATATGAGCGAAATAGCCGCCGGTAATAGGGACGTGACCGAGCCAGAACAAACCGCCGGCACTAAGCAGGGGAGCTACCATCAGTATCTTTTTGTAGCCGATTCGCTGGATTAGTTTTGGCGCATTGGCAGCAGTGGCGGTAATAGCGAACGGTACAGCCAGAAAAGCTATACCTGTTTTAACCGGTGAGTATCTTAAAATTTCCTGGAAGAACAGTGTTGCGAAAAAGAAGGTGGCATACATCCCAGCCGCCAGACATATCTGGATAACGTTAGCAGCGACAAGGTTTCGAAGCTTGAATACCCTAAGCGGTATTAGCGGATGCTTAGCCCGGCTTTCGTTATATATAAAGACGGCAAATAAGACGACACTACCAACCAGAAGACCTAATGTAGAGCCGGCTGTCCAGCCGTAACTAGGTGCTTTAGTTAGGCCGTAAACAAGCAGCATGACAGCCGCAGTCACGCTAGCCGCGCCAAACAAGTCGACAGTTGTTCTTTTCTCTTCATTTTCATGTTTAGGCACGATCCGGAAGGCAATAATCAGGATAAGGATACCAACGGGCACGTTAATAAAGAAATTCCAGCGCCAGCCAAGATACTGAGTAAATACACCGCCTAGTAAAACACCTATAGCAGCTCCGCTGGAAGCAACTGCACCCCATACGGCCAGAGCCACATTTCTGCCGTGGCCTTCTTTATAGTTCACCAGAACAATAGACAGGGCTGCCGGTGACATAAAGGCTGCCGTTAAGCCTTGGCAAGCTCTTAAGACAATCAGCATGCCGCCCGATCGGGACAGACCATCAAGCAGCGAGACAAGGGCAAAAGTAGCCACCCCGCTTAAGAATACCCTTCGTCTGCCAAACAGATCGGCCGCCCGCCCGCCAAATAACAAAAACCCGCCGAAGGTAATTGTGTAGGCGGTAATAATCCACTGCAGGGATGTTTCACTCATATGGAAAGCATGCTGGACGGTCGGCAGCATAACGTTAACAATTGAAATATCTAGTACCACCATAAACTGCGCCAACGCCAGTATTATTAAAATAAGCCAGTGGCTGGTCTCACTTTTCTTGTCGGCCATATTTACTCCTCAAATTAATTATTGTTTTTGAAATTTACCTATAAACCATACCCTGCCGTATCTATTTAGCAAAAGGATAGCAGTCACTATATATGACTGCTAATCTGGTTTTCTGTGAGATATCTCGCCATAAGTTACAGATTGACCTCTTATCTGTTAACTGATAATATGTAATCAATGACTTTGGGCAATTTAGTTGATTCAACAAACTCTCGGCAACTAAATAGGTTAACTTAAGATCGAAGCCTTATTTATTGTGGATAACCCTATAACTCATAACTTGAACAATCTTGAGGTTAAGCAAAAGCTTGAGGCTAGACTAGAACCTAAACGCCAGCTGTTTAATAAGTGGCGGCTTAAGTTTAAAAGACGTACTTTCCAGCAAAAAGCTATCCGAACAGGACTACTGTCAGTTAATCTGCTAATCCTGCTGGTTATCTTAATCTTTGTCCTTCAAAAACCATTAAGTTCTAATAATACCAATTCTATAAACAGCACTGCACCTAACAACTTAAGCTCACTGGCACCCAACCCGCTTGACCAGTTAGCCTCAGCCAACATTGCCCTGACAGTTTCCCAAATGGCCAACCTGCCGGAAACAAACGCTATTTCTAACCAGGCAGAAAGCCAGCAAGCTGAACTAGCCATGGCTTCAACTGCCGATAATATTATCTCTAAACCCCAAGTTACCCAAACAGCCCTAAAATCTCGAGACGACATAACCACCTATGTCGTTCAACCGGGTGATTCGGTAGCCTCTATTGCTAATAAATTCGGCGTCACTAGTGACAGTATCTTATGGTCTAATAACCTGGAAGGCAGTGTTATGGCTGGCCAAAAATTAGTTATTCCGCCAGTAAACGGTATCGTCTATACGGTTAAAAGCGGTGATACGCCAGCTTCCTTAGCCCAAAAATTCCAGGCAAATGAAGATCAGATAATAGCCTATAACGATGCCGAGCTAAGCGGTCTTTATACAGGCGAGCAGATAATTATACCTAACGGTGTTGAACCATCCGAAAATATCTATACTGCAGACTGGATACCAACATACGGCTCTAACGGCTACGACTACGGTTACTGTACCTGGTATGTAGCATCAGTCATTGCCGTACCAAGCAACTGGGGCAATGCCGCTACCTGGGCCTACTACGCAGCCCAAAGCGGCTGGAATGTAAGCTCAGTGCCAACAGTCGGGGCAATTGCCCAAACACCGTATGCGGCCGGCGGTGAAGGCCACGTAGCAATTGTTGATGCTGTCTCAGCAGATGGCACGCAAATAAAATACTCTGACATGAACGGCTTGGCCGGCTGGGGCAGAATCGGCTATAGCGGCTGGGTGTCAGCCTCAACTTTCCCTAACTACATCGCCCATTAAGTATGAAACTGACTAACCAATTTTCTTTACATCTTAAGCTCTATCCTTCTAACATATAAGAATGAGTTTTGTAGACAAAGTTAATATCAGCCTTGTAGCCGGCAAGGGAGGTGACGGTAAGCGCAGTTTCCGTCATGAGCGCTTTATTGCCCGCGGCGGTCCAGACGGCGGCGACGGCGGTAATGGCGGTAATGTAATACTAAGGGCCAGCCAAAACAGTAATACCTTATCAAACTTCAGGCACAATAAGCTGCTGGCAGCTAAAGAAGGCCAGCCAGGCGGCAAGAATAAACGTCACGGTAAAAGCGGTGAAAGTCTGGTTATTGACGTTCCCGTCGGTACCGAAGTGAGTAACTCTGACGGCAAAATCTTAGCCGATCTAGTTACAGATAAAAGCCAAGAAGTTATAGCAAACGGCGGAAGAGGCGGTTTCGGCAATGCCCATTTTACTTCTTCGACACGCCAGGCACCTAACTTTGCCGAAAAAGGTGAGCCCGGTGAAAAACTAACCGTTACCTTAGAACTGAAGCTTATTGCTGACGTTGGCATTATTGGCTTACCTAATGCTGGTAAATCTACCCTCTTAGCCAGGATGTCTAATGCCCGTCCGGAAATAGCCGACTATCCGTTTACCACCCTGACACCCAATTTAGGTGTTGTCGACATTGATAGCAACAACTCCATTCTAATGGCCGATATCCCGGGCCTAATTGAAGGAGCGGCAGAAGGTAAAGGCTTAGGCCATGAATTTTTAAGACATATTGAAAGAACCAGGGTAATTGTTCATCTTGTCGATATATATGACGAGGATATTAAGAAAAGCTATAACGTCATCCGAAAAGAACTGCTAGCATATAGCCCGAAGTTCATTAAGCTTACGGAAGTCGTTGCTTTAAATAAGATAGATGGCTGCAGCGAGGATCTTGTAGACAGCAAACTTAAAGAACTAAAAGACGTGGCTAAAGGGTCGGTCGTCATAGCTATCTCAGCTCAAGCCGGCACCAACTTAAATGAACTTAAATATACCCTTAAACGAAAACTAGACGAATTAGATAAAGTTAAAAAACCGAAAGAAAAGAAAACTTTGCCTATAATCAGCCTCAAAAATACCGAAGACAGCTTTGAAGTCACCAAGTTAGATAACGGCTTTAGAATAACAGGTGTAAAAATAGAGAAATTTGCTTCCCGGACAGACTTTAATAACGTTGAAGCAACCAACCGCTTTAAAGACATCTTAAAAAGAACCGGTATCCTTCATGAACTTAGCAGGCAAGGTATAAAGCCAGACGACAAGGTATATATCGGCCAGGATAACAATATAAACTTTAACTTTTAACGATATGAGTTCAAGCTTTTTCTTTTACGACCTAGAAACAACGGGCATAAGTGCGGCCAGGGACAGAATAATGCAGTTCGGCGGCCAAAGAACCGACCCTGATTTAAATAGTATAGGCGGTCCGGTTGTCATAGATATCCGCTTAACACCTGATATATTACCTAGTCCTGAAGCTCTCTTAATTAGCGGCCTATCACCTCTAGATAACCTAAAGACCGGCATATCTGAAGCTGAATTTAGCGCTGTATTTAATAGCCGGATAGCAAAACCTAGTACTATCTTCGTCGGCTTTAATAATGTCCGCTTTGACGATGAATTTATCCGTTACATAAATTACCGTAATTTCTATGATGCCTATAGCTGGCACTGGAAAAACTCATCGTCTCGCTGGGATCTGCTGGACGTTATCAGAATGACCAGAGCCCTAAGACCGGAAGGTATTAACTGGCCCATGAGCGAAGAAGGCAAACCGTCTAATAAACTAGAACTGCTAACTGCTGCTAACAATCTAAAACATTTAAGAGCCCATGATGCTTTGTCTGACGCTTTAGCTACCATCGAAGTAGCTAAACTAGTGAAACAAAAACAGCCTAAGCTATTTAACTACCTGTTAAGCCTTAGAAAAAAGACTACGCTAATAAGGCTAATAAAAGAAAATGAAGCGCTTATTTACACTTCCTCCCACTATTCTTCAGAAGTCTTACATACCACAGTCGTTGCCGTCTTAACTCGTGACGAAGAAATGGGCACTGCCCTTGTCTATGACCTAAGAGAAAGCGCTAGTAAATTCCTAGATTTATCCGTCGAAGAACTAACTAGTATGTGGGAATATGACCCAACTAGGACTAGGCCAAGATTGCCGGTTAAAACAATGAAACTTAACCGTTGCCCGGCTGTTGCTCCCTTGTCTGTATTAGATGAGGCAGCTATTAAAAGACTCAAGCTTAACATGACTGAAATAGCCAAGAACCTGAGTCTTATAAATGACCAAAAGCAAGAATTTGCCAAGAAACTTAAAAAGGCAGCAGCTAACCTAGATAAAAAAAGAGAAAAGAGACAGCCTAAAGAGAAACCAGCCGATGAAAGACTGTACGACAAGTTTATTTCAAGGGCAGATTCAAACCTTTTCCCTAAAGCAAGAATTAGCGCTAAAGAAAACACTAAACCGGTTACATTTAGTGAAGCCAGGCTTAATAACCTGCTAAAAATATATAAAGCCAGAAACTATTCCGACAAACTTAATGAAGAAGAGATTAAAACTTGGAAAGAGTATGTCAGAACGAAACTGTTTGACGGCGAAGATAATGCCTATAAAGAACTAATAACTAACTTAGACGCACTAGATAAACTAATCAAAGACAAACAAAAGATGAAGCTGCTAAAAGATTTAAGAAGTTACGCTAAAAATATCTTAAACGACTATGGAGCTGATGTGCCGGCAGAGAACGTCTGAGAGATAGCAAAATAGTTAACTTTTTAACTTCACGGTAATAAGAGATATATGACCTTAGGCAAATAAGAAATAGGGCAATAAAAATAACTACCCAAAAATAAAAACCAATTTGGATATTTGTCCCAGGAATTAGCCCTAGAACTAGAAACATTAACATAAATAAGCACCCCTTTGTTGTTTATCTATATATCACTAAATAGACAAAAAGTCAAATATACATATTTTATCCATATCCCTTCTTAGAGACTATCCGAGCATCAAATTTTCCTGTATAATTGACGCACTAAATTTTGGAGTAAAATTGGCTGATCAAATAGTTGTTAAAGGTGCTAGGGAACATAATCTAAAAAACATAGATATTACCATCCCTAGAAATAAGCTAGTGGTTATTACCGGTTTGAGCGGCTCCGGTAAGAGTTCGCTGGCTTTTGACACTATTTATGCCGAAGGCCAAAGAAGATACGTTGAATCGCTAAGCGCCTATGCCCGCCAATTCCTAGGCCTTATGGAAAAGCCGGATGTTGACCAGATAGACGGCCTTAGCCCAGCTATTAGCATCGACCAGAAATCGACCAGCCATAACCCCCGCTCAACAGTCGCCACAGTTACTGAGATATACGATTACTTAAGACTGCTTTATGCCCGGATAGGCATACCGCACTGCCCGATTGACGGCTCAGTTGTCCAGCGCCAGACAACTCAGGGGATAGTCGATCAAATAGCTGTTACAGCCAAAGATGCCCGCCTCATGATACTTGCCCCCGTAGTCATAGATAAAAAAGGTGCCTTTGAGCATATTCCCGAACAATATATGCGTGCCGGCTTTGCCCGTGTTCGGGTCGATAGGATAGTCTATGCCCTGGATGAATTTCCCGAGTTAGATAAAAACTACCGGCACACTATTGAAGTAGTTGTCGATAGGTTAGTTAATAATGAAGATTCTAGAACCAGACTAGCCCAATCAGTTGAACAGGCACTGGAAATTGCCGATGGCAACGTCAGCGTTTATAGAGTTGAAGACAGCTCGACTGACACATACAGTCTCCAGTATGCCTGCAAGGACCACCCGGAAATAGCCATACCTGAACTTGAACCAAGAACGTTCAGTTTTAACTCGCCTCACGGAGCCTGTAAGGTTTGCACCGGTCTTGGTTCGCGGTTAGAAGTAGACCCTGAACTTGTTATTCCAAACGGCAACTTAACTATTGCTGAAGGAGCCATCAGGCCGTATAACCGGATAAATGCCGATAGCTGGTACCGCAAGAAACTGGAAGTCTTAGCCGAAAGATATAACTTCAGCCTGCATGTGCCAACCTCGGATTTAACTGCCGATCAAATAAATAAAATCCTCTACGGTACCGGCAGTGAAATATACAGCATCAGTATTGGTCACGGACGGAGTTTCAATACCACCTACGCAGGCGTTATTCCGGATCTTGAAAGAAAACACCGGGAGACAGAAAGCGACTTTGTCCGCCGAGACATTGAAAGATATATGCAGGAAATACCCTGCCGCGCCTGCAACGGACTCAGGTTAAAACCAGAAGTTCTAGCCATAACTATTAGCGGCAGATCCATAATGGATCTCTGCCAGCTGTCAATAGACGAGGCAGTTACTTGGTTTAGTAAGATTGAACTATCGGATAACGATAAGCTGATAGCCAAGCTAATCCTTAAGGAAATATTAGCCAGGCTTAAATTCCTGGTAGATGTCGGCCTAAACTACCTAAGCTTAATCAGAGGGGCCACTACATTGTCTGGCGGTGAAGCCCAGAGGATCAGACTAGCCACCCAAATTGGCTCCGGCCTGATGGGAGTACTCTATGTTCTAGACGAACCGTCAATTGGACTTCACCAAAGAGATAATGCCAGGCTGATAGCGACCCTAAAAAACCTAAGGGATATTGGTAACACCGTTATTGTTGTTGAGCATGATGAAGAGACGATAAGATCAGCCGACTTTCTAGTCGACATTGGTCCTGGTGCCGGCATTCACGGCGGTGAAATAATAGCTTCCGGCAAGCCGGAAGATGTCGCTAAAGTTAAGGATAGCATTACCGCCCAGTATCTGTCCCACCAAAAGGAAATACCGATCCTAAGAAAACGCCGGACCGGCAACGGCAAGAAATTAATCATCCGAGGCGCTAAAGAAAACAATCTCAAAGAAATTGACGTAACCATTCCTTTAGGCGAACTGGTAGTAGTTACGGGAGTCTCAGGTTCTGGCAAGTCCAGCCTAATTAACGATATCCTGGCCAAAGAACTCCAGGCTCGTCTCCATCACAGTAAAGAAGCATCAGGCCGGCATAAAGATATTGAAGGCATAGACAATCTGGATAAAGCTATTATCATCAACCAGTCGCCAATCGGCCGGACACCAAGATCCAATCCGGCTACCTATACCGGTTTGTTTACGCCAATCCGTGAGTTATTTGCCTCAACCCCAGAAGCCAGACTTAGAGGCTATAGCGCCGGCCGCTTCAGCTTTAACGTCAAAGGCGGCAGGTGCGAGAACTGCCAGGGTGACGGCATCATTAAAATTGAAATGCATTTTCTGCCGGATGTTTATGTGCCCTGCGAAGTCTGTCATAGCCAAAGATATAACCGGGAAGCGTTAGAGATTCACTATAAAGGCAAGAATATAAGCGACATTTTAAATATGACCACCGAACAGGCCAATGAATTCTTCGAGAATATACCAGCCATTGCCCGTAAACTGCAGACTCTAGTAGATGTCGGCCTCGGCTATATTGAGCTTGGCCAGCCGGCAACAACTCTGTCCGGCGGTGAAGCCCAAAGAGTCAAATTAGCCACTGAACTATCTAAAAGACCAACCGGACGAACCCTGTATATTCTAGACGAGCCAACAACCGGACTGCATATTGACGATGTCTTAAAACTGCTCGGTGTGCTGCATGCTCTGGTAGATAACGGCAACAGCATGATTGTTATTGAACATAACCTGGACGTTATTAAAAACGGCGACTTTCTTATAGATATGGGCCCGGAAGGCGGCGATCAGGGCGGTGAAATAATAGCCTACGGTACTCCAGAACAAGTCGCTAAAGTAAAATCTAGCT
The DNA here is from genome assembly GCA_963718045.1 of uncultured bacterium. Taxonomy (GTDB): domain Bacteria; phylum Patescibacteriota; class Saccharimonadia; order Saccharimonadales; family UBA4665; genus JAJZKE01. Next base: position 583,526 of record OY970350.1, on the reverse strand, counting down.
ACACCGGCCAATTCTTAGCTAAGCATCTTTAGTCTTTTTGGCCTTCTTTTTAAGCCTATATCTGACAATTTGAATAATTGTTGGACCGGCTGACAGCACAATAACGGCGGCAACAGCATACAGTATGTAGTGGTCAATATTCGGAATGCGGCTGGCTACATAGTAGCCAAGCAGACTTAAAAGGATTGCCCAGGAAGTATCGCCAAGGCCATCAAAAGCTAAAAACTTTGGATAAGGCATACTGGCTACCCCGCCGATAAGGGGCGTAAAGGTTCTGACCACCGGCAGATAGTGAGAAATGAGGACTGCTCTGGCGCCGTACTTCTCATAAAACTTCTCAGCCCTAATCACGTGTTTCGGATTAAACAGGGCACTCTCTTCCTTTTTAAAGATCCTTCTACCTAAGTGCCGGCCAATAAGGTAAGCCGTTGTATCACCGGCAATTGCCGCCAGTGCGGCGACAATAATGACACCAGCAATTGGCAGTTTCCCCTGCATAGCATAAATACCGGCTGTTAGTAGCAGAGTATCACCAGGCAAAAAGAAGCCTAAAAACAAACCAACTTCAGAAAATAAAAAAAGACCGAGAAAGATTAAACCGCCGGACTGGATTATGTGCGTCACATTAAACATGTCCTTAAAGCTTAACTTAATAAACCTGCTTCTAGCAAATCGCGAGCCTTATCTGTATAATAGGGGGAAAGAATGCTAGAGGAGTAACTATAAAAGATGTCTGATGTTATTGAAGTTGAACTGGAAGAGAGAAAGACTCTTGGTAAAGGCGTAAAACACCTTAGAAGTCATGGTAAAACACCAGCCGTAATACATAACCATGGGCAGGAATCTTTAGTTGTCCAAGGAGACAGCGTTAATCTATTGAAAGTCTATCGCCAGGCTGGAAAACACCACACTATTGAAGTAACTACCAATGGGAAAAAGTTCACTACCCTGATTAAAGATGCTGAATTTGAACCGTGTAAGCACACTCTGACCCATCTTGTTTTTAACGCTGTAGCTGCCGACCAAATAGTTGAAGCAGAAATATCCGTTGAACCTAAATACGATGAAGGCAATGAAGCAAGCCCCGCTGAACGCAGTGGTCTGATTGTCCTTAATAACCTTGAAAGCGTGACAGTTGAAGCATTACCTAAGGATTTGCCAGACGTCCTTTACTACAATGCCGAAAAGCTAGTAGAAGTGGGCGATCACGTCTTAGTTAGTGAGCTTATTTTACCCAGCGGCATCACCGTAAAAGATGAACCAAACCAGCCCATCGCCAGTGTCTTTGAACCTAGTGCCGTAGCTGCCGCCAACGATGCTGCCGGCGGCACAGCTGAAGAAGAAATACCAGAAACCGAAGAGACTGCCGAAGGCGAAGAGGTAACTGAAGAAGGTGAAAATATCGAAGCTAAAGAAGATAGTTCAGCTGAGAGCAAAGAGCAAGTAGAGAAGAGATAATTAGTCATGGAAGGCTTAGCCTACGACTTTGGTGGTGAAAAAGAAGAGAAAGACAAGGATGCTGAAGCTAAGCCCGAAAAGCCATCTAAAATAGAATTAATAGGCAGTTCGGCCGAAGACTCGGCCGAAAAACCCAGGTCAGCATTAAGCGAACTACTGCTTAAGACAACTTTAGAGAAAAACTCTGAAAAATTAAATGAAGAACCAGCCGACCTGAATCCAGAACTAGAAGCTGAAGCTTCAGTTGAACATTTAAACGAACCTGAAATTGTGGCTGTTGCCCAGACAATCGCTACTGACAGGCTGGAAGAAATCAAAAGCCAAGAACCAGAAGTACCAAAATCGGAAGACCTGGCTGCTGAAAGCTTCCTAGAAAATGTCCAGGCTACCGGGGATATAGACCAATCCTTTCAGGAAACCATGGAAGAGCTTGGTGAAGCCAGTATTGAAACCACTATACCTATTGAGTTCCGCACCGAAACAGCTCCGCCGGTCGACCCGGAGAGCTTAATTGAAGCTGCCAGACAAGAAATATCCCCGCACGTTAGTTATGAGTTGCCTAAACATGAACTGCCAAAAGAAGAAGTCAAAGAACAAACTGAAAAAACTTGGAATCTCCGCCGAACAAAGGCAGTGCCTGAAAAACAAAAAAAGAAGGAAAGAACCGAATCTAAACCTGTTACCGAGGGCATCATAGACTACATTATTGGCCGAAGATATGGCCGGCTAAATCCTGAAGCCAGCCACATAGATGTTGAAAAAACACTTAAGGGAGAGGTTATAGATATTAAACTGCAGCTTGCATCTCACGAGACCCATGTACGTCAAATAGCTAAAAATAAGGCATTTGAAAAAAGGCCAGAGGATGTAGTACGCCGTGAGCAGACAAAGCAGGAAACCATCAATGCCAATGCTATAAAACCTGAACGAGTAGACGAAGGCTACAGATTAGCGGGGAAAGAAGAAAATCGTACTGTCGCTAAAAGAGAGGCAGCCGGTATTAGTGCCCACACTATGGATCGCGATGAACTTTTACGTCTAGCCGAGGAGATTAAAGTCGGAGATTCAAACCTAAAAGAAACCTTTAATAAACACTTGATTGGTGAGAAAGGATTAAGACGAATTATCGCTGAACATCTAAGAGGCGGCGACTACAAGGAAACCTTAAGGCGTGAACTTCTGGAAAAAGAGAAAGACTTTGAACGTGACCCTAAACTTAGGGATCAGGGTTCTACGCTGCCGGTATTTGCTCAAAGCACCCGGCTAGATAATTTACTGCAAAAATCAGGTATAGATTGGAGTGAGCCAGCTCAGACCATCTTGCCAGACAAACCGGCTAAGAGCACAAAAATGCCGGCTATAGTTAATAATTTTAAAGGCAGGTCTGGCCTGCTTAAAAGGGTAGCCGATGTTGTCCTGCTGGCTTTAATTCTAATACTCACGGCCGCAATTATTTACGTAATAATGAAGAGATAGAGATTTGTGGACAAAAAACTCAAAGCCAAACTGAAGGAGTTGCCTAACTCACCGGGAGTATATTTTCACCGCGCGAAGAACGGCGAAATACTTTATGTCGGTAAGGCAGCTGTTCTTAAAAACAGGGTCAGACAATATTTCCAAAGTTCAAAAAACCGTGACGCTAAAACAGAAAGCTTAGTTAACGAAATTGCTGATGTTGACTGGATGGTCGTGGATAGTGAAATTGAAGCGCTGTTTTTAGAAGCTGAGATGATCCGCCGCTACTTACCGAAATATAACATACTGCTCCGGGATGATAAATCGATGGCTTATCTAAGGATAGACTATAAAAGTGACTACCCGACAGTCTCAACAACCCGCCGTCCCCTGGATGACAATGCCAAATATTTCGGCCCGTTTTTAAGCGTTAAATCGCTTCGCCAAGCCTTAAAACCGCTAAGACGAATCTTCCCTTATGCAACTTATAGGCAGCCTAATCAAAAAAGGGCCAGTCTTTATTACCATCTTGGGCTTGACCCCGGTCTTGAAGAAGGCCGGACAAGTCTAAAAGATTACCGCGCTAACCTGAGAAAACTAATGGCTGTCATTTCCGGTAATAAAAACCAGATTAAGACTGAACTAAGAAAAGAAATGGAACTGGCTGCAAAAACTCAGGACTTTGAGAAGGCAGCTAAATTAAGGAACCAATTAACCGCTCTAGACAACCTATCCAAACAAGTAATCTTTAGCGACAAAGAGTTCCTTGATATATCCAAAGACCATGCCCTAAACGAACTTGTAAACCTGTTAAAACTAAAGGATTGTCCCAAAAGAATTGAAGCATATGATATCAGCCATATGCAGGGCAGTGACGTTACTGCCAGCATGATCGTCTTTACTAACGGCGTTTCAGATAAAAGCCGCTACCGGAAGTTTAAGATGCGCAAAGATCAAAATGATGACTTCTTTAACATGCATGAAACATTACAGCGGAGACTAACGCCAAAGAACATAAAACTATGGGGAATCCCAGATTTAGTCCTAATTGACGGCGGCAAAGGCCAGCTTGATGCAGCCCTTAAAGCCAGAGACGAAGAAGGCCATAGTGACATTCCTTTTATAGGCCTGGCCAAAAGACAGGAACAAATTGTTGTCGATAAATTAAGATCCAATGTAACTATAGATAAAAAGATCTTAAACAGCCTAGGCGGCTTTTTAACTGAACCAAAAGACTACGTTTTAATTGACTTGCCGCTGAACACCAACTTAATTAAGCTGCTTCAAAGAATTAGAGACGAAAGCCACCGCTTTGCCGTCAGTTACCATTCGCTGTTAAAGTTAAAGAGACAAACCACCTCACTGCTTGACGATATCCCGGGCATTGGCCCAGCTACCAGAAAGAAACTGCAGCTTAAATTTGGCGGCCTGGAAAACATCCAAGCGGCTGGCATAAATGAACTGGCTAACGTTGTTGGTAAATCTAAGGCTCGCCAGATTAGACAATATTTCTCGGCCAAAACTGATACATTGGATATACTAAAGTAGATAATTATGCCAAGTTCAGATATACCTAGCAGTTTCTTTAAAGGTAACAGAGACAGATTATTTAGTGCTCTTAAGGCAGACTGTCTCATCTTAACTGCTTCCGGCTTACTGCAAAAATCGGCCGATCAAGCCTATCCCTTTAGGCAAGACTCAAACTTCTGGTATCTAACTGGTTTAAACGAACCAGACTTAATCTTATTTAAATCAAGTCAAGTCGAATTTCTAATTGTGCCCAGTAGTTACATGGCTGAAATTAACTTTGAAGAAGAAATAGATAGAAATGAGCTAACCAAAATCTCAGGAATCAAAGAAGTCTTAAATAGCCGCGCGGGCTGGGGAAAGATAGCTGCCCACATCCATAACCGGACTACTGTAGCAACGATCATGCCAAACCCGGTGAGGCTAGAGCATTTCTCGATGTACGTAAATCCGGCTCGCCGCCAGCTTTATAAGTCTCTTAAAAGAAAATTCCGGGGAGTTAAGTTTATAGATGCCAGGCTTGAGCTCGCAAGACAGAGGATGATTAAACAGCCGATTGAAATAAAGCTTATAGAGAAAGCAACAGACATCACAACCGCTACCTTAAAAGAAGTATTAAATTCGACTAGACTAGGTAAGTATAAAAACACCGAAGAAATAGCTGACGATATACTAAAGGGTTTTAAGGAAAGAGGTGGAAGCAGTCATGCATTTGCTCCAGTTGTTGCCGCTGGCCGGAATGCTGCCACTATCCACTACGGTAAATATGGGAAACTAACAGATAGAGAACTAATAGTATGCGATGTCGGCGCCGAATATTCTTTCTACTGTTCAGATATAACCAGGACAGTTAGCTACGGTAGACCAACTGCTAGGCAACAAGAAGTGCACGAGGCTGTTCGTGAGGTCCAAAGTGAAGTAATAGGAATGATTAAGCCCGGACTAGATTTTAAGACCTATGAGAAAAGCGTAATGCATTTAGTTGGCCTTAAGCTAAAGGGACTGAATTTAATAGACAAACTAACTACCAGGCAAAACAGGCAATATTACCCTCACGCCTGTTCGCATTCGGTTGGCTTAGATGCCCATGATAGCGCCGACTACTCCCTGAAAATGGCCGAAAACATGGTCATTACCGTTGAACCCGGCATATATATTAGTGATGAACATATTGGCGTAAGACTTGAAGATGTTGTCCTGGTAACTAAAAATGGCGCCAAGGTTTTAAGTAGTCATTTGCCAAACAGCTTAAGCTTTTAATGATACAATCTAAGAGATGGCAAGAAAGAGTGTTATAAGTTTTATAACCCGCTGGCTGGTTTGTAGCTTAGGGCTGTGGATTGCCGCCAGCCTGCTAAGTAACGATATTAGTTTATCTAACAAGGCAATAGACATAATTATTGCCGGATTAGTCCTAGCAGCTATCAACCTAATACTTAAGCCAATACTGGTTATTTTATCTCTTCCGGCTATAGTCTTAAGCCTTGGTCTTTTTATGATTATTGTTAACGGCTTCACCGTATATGTAGTCTCTAAGCTCTATCATCCGCTTCACATTACCAATTTCTGGGCAGCAGTATTTGCCGGGATGGTTATCGGCCTGGTAAACTATCTAGTGACAACCATATTAGATTCGAGGACTCACCAATGAATATTTTCAACTACATAACCATCGTCTCCATGCTGATCATGGTCCTGCTTATATTAGTCCAGACAAGGGGTGCTTCAATAGGCGCAGGTATTGGCGGGACAGGAGAAGTAAACACCACTCGCCGAGGCACAGATAAAACAATCTTCCAACTAACCATTGTCTGCGCAGTCGTCTTTGCCGTCTCCCTAATTCTCGGTGTTATTGAGAAGTAGCTAAAGGTCAGGAAAACCTAAAAAATGCGTTTTAGGCTGCTCAAACTGCGCTTCCGTAGACGGCTTGAGCTGGGTGAAAAAAGAGCAGGCAATATAAGCCAGCAGGCTGAACTAGACCTTGAAAACTATCTCTTAAGAAGACTTGGTAGACTGCAGCAAGTAAAACGGTTTGTTGGCACCTGGACACTTCTTCTTGTTATTGGCATTGTTGGCACAGCTGGTCAAAACTATCTCTTAAGTGACTATTATCAAAAAATGGCTCCGGTACCCGGCGGCATATATAACGAAGGAATCTTGGGTACCTTTACAACTGCCAACCCGATTTATGCCGTCAGCGATGTGGACACTAGTGTCTCACGGTTAATCTTTGCCCCCCTGTTCACATATAACTCGGGCAATCAACTAGTCGGTGAGCTAGCCAGCAGCATTAGCGCTAACTCCCTCGGTAATGTCTATACCGTTAATTTAAAGCCTAATCTGACCTGGCAGAACGGCCAGCCATTAACTTCTAAAGACGTTGTATTTACCTATGATCTCATCGAAAATCCGGATGCCGAGTCACCGCTATTTAATAGCTGGCAGGGAGTTAAAGTAACGGCTGACGGACCGCTAACAGTTACTTTCAGCTTGCCTGATGCTCTGGCTTCATTCCCGGAAGATCTAACAAACGGCATATTACCGGAGCATCTGTTAAGTACCATACCAGCTAGTGAAATGCGTTCTGCGACCTTCAACACCGAAGACCCAGTCGGTTCCGGACCTTTTTCCTGGCAAAGCATAGCCGTTAACGGCACAACGCCAACTAACGCTGAAGAACAAATAGCCCTTCTGCCTTTTAATAACTACACCTTAGGTAAACCAAAGCTAGATGAGTTTGTTATCCACGCCTATGCTGACCAACAGGACTTAATAAATGCCTTCACAAAAGGACAGCTAAATGGTGCTGAAGGATTAAACGAAGTGCCTGGAAGTATTGCCAGCATGAAAAGTGCTGAGATCCACAACTATATTTTAACGGCTGGTACCTATGCCTTCTTCAATGTGTCATCAGGCGTTTTGTCTAACCAATCAGTAAGGTCGGCTCTGGTTCAATCAGTTAATGTGCCGGCAATTATAGCTAACCTCGGCTATCCGACTCATGAGGTAAATGAGCCTCTACTTGAAGGACAGCTCGGGTATAACCCGACTTACCGCGAACCAGCATATAACCTTACTGCTGCTGAAAACACCCTAACAAAGGCCGGCTGGAACCCAGGTCCTGGCGGTATTAGAACAAGTAATAACGTCAGTCTCAGTTTCAGCCTGACTGTCTCAAACACGCCAGAATATTTAAGTGTCGCCAACCAGCTTAAAAACTACTGGACTAAGCTTGGCGTTAATGTAACTCTTTATATTGAAGATCCAAGCGACTTTAACACTGTGCTTCAGGAACATTCTTACCAAGCAGTTCTATACGGCATTTCAATAGGTAATGACCCCGATGTTTTTGTCTACTGGGATGGATCCCAGGCCCAGGCTAACTCACCAACTAGACTTAATCTTTCCGGCTGGAACAATTCTACGGCCAATATATATCTTGAGGGTGGAAGAACAAGCCTTAACCCTACCCTTAGAGTGGCAGAATATGCGAAAGTGCTAGCTGCCTGGCAGCAAGACTTGCCGGCTCTTGGTCTTTACCAGCCAAGACTGCTGTATATTACTAACGGACCCATATTTGGTCTTGACGGTAATACCGTCAACAGCTACGTAGATAGGTATAGTAATGTAGCCAACTGGGAAATTAACGAAGCCAAAGTTACCACCTGAAGGACTTGTTAGAATAAATCCATCTAAGCTACAATATAGACCTCAGGCGGATGTGGCGGAATGGTAGACGCGCTAGCTTCAGGAGCTAGTGATCATTATGATCGTGGAGGTTCAAATCCTCTCATCCGCACCAACTGACCAGAAGTAGACAAATAGAGTAAAAGGTGATATAATGACTACATATGAGTGACTTTCATAACTATGATATATTTGACCTAGCTCATAGCCCTAACGGAGTGTACGGTCTGGCTGATGGGCTATTACCTGAAATGGCTGAAGCTACGGGCTATGACCTCGAAGCTACACCGACTACTGAAGCTATCCAAGGGTTCATAAGGCATATTGGCCCAGCTAAGACATTGCAAGACAACATAGGACTTGTTCAAGAACATCTAGCTACTAATTCAGATGCTGTTACTATTGCATCAAATTGGGCGGAACGTTCTGGAAGCTTACAGGAAATGCACGGTGGTTTTGCTGATCCAGAAATCCCTTATCCAAGTAGCTTGAAAGTAGCAGTATTTAATACGGCCGTGGGTAGATGGCAAGAACGGCGTGCCAAAAAAGTACTAGAGCTTGTCGAACGGGGCGTTGATATTCGTCACGTAGCCATCTTTGCTGGCAACAGAGCAATGACCGAAGTTGAACATCCAGAAGTCAGTGAAATAGCTAAACGAGATGGTAATTTACCCACCGAAGCTAGATTTGCTGAGCTGTATACTGCAGAAATGCTAAGATCTGCTGGAGTCGACACCAATGTTATATCGGTCGATAGCTCAGTTGGCGATGAGATATTCAAAGAAGGTCTCACCCTGAATGAATGGCTATTCAACTATCAGGTACTAGCGGTTGGTAATGCACCTTCAACTGTCCAAGTTGCAGGTCAATATCGTAAAGCAGCTCGTAGTATTGAAAGTTGGGACAATTCAGGCAGGCAACTATTTATGGCTGGTGATAGTATTCCGGTAGCTCGACACGGCGAAGATCCTGCTACCCATCAAAACCCGTTTACTGCTTTAGGCCAAATCGCTCGAAACGCATTAATTCTTCATGAGCAATCCCAGTCTCAACCATTTACTCAGTAACTATATATCTGTTTGTAATCCTGTTTTTTTGTCTCAAATGTTGTCTTTAGCCAGTTAGGTTTAGGGTTATCGATCAGCCACTTAGCTATGTTACTTAGCAGCAGTTTAAAAGATTTATCTTCTACCGCACCAGCATTATGGCTATATCAACAGCTCATTTTGACAACCTATTAATCAACCATCTATACTTAACAAATGTCTAAAATGAGCACTAAAACCAAGTGGGTAGTGGTTATTATAGGGGCCTTTATAATAGTGTTTGTGATTGTGCCGATAGTTTCTCTCATTAATTTTAAACGATGGGAAGTTAACGGTCCCTCAATGGCCCCTACCTACGATAGCGGGCAATACGTATTGGCGACAAAAAGTGATAACAACCCAACTATTGACAGCGTAGTAATCATTCGTTCTCCTAATTCAAAAGGAGTAACTACAGACAGCATCAAACGAATAGTAGCTCTTGGCAGTGATAGGGTTGTAATAAGAAACGACACACTAACCGTCTATGATAATAACCACCCAAATGGTTATAACCCGACAAGCAGTGTTATTGCCAGTAGTGTTAAGACTGGAGGTAATGTTAATATTATTGTTCCCAAAGGTGATGTCTATGTTCTAGGGGACAACCGCTCTGACTCTTTTGATTCTCGAGACTTTGGGCCCTTACCACAAAGCGATATTATCGGTAGAGTAATTGGGAAAAATAGTTAGTAGCTGCATATCTTACAGAGATTTGGCATAGTTACTTATAAATATTATGAATAATCACGCATATTTCCAGATAGCAGCAAAAGCTATAGTTAAAAAAGATAATAAAATACTACTACTTAAAACCAAAGATAATCACTATGATTTCCCTGGTGGCAGGATGAACGAACCAGAAGTAGACTTGAGTTTGCACGAAGTTCTAAAGAGGGAACTAAAGGAAGAGCTTGGTCAAGATTTCGCCTTCGACATTAAAGAAATAGCCTTTGTTTCAAAGAGAAAATACGATAGGGATAATAAAGAGAATAGGATTATTGCCATATTCTTCCAGGTAGATTACGTAAGCGGCGATATATTATTATCTGATGAGCATGAACGCAGTGAATGGATTAACCCAAAAGACATAATTGGTAGCCCAGATAAATTTATATCTAAAGATGAGTATGAGCAGTACAGCTCATATGTTAAAAACAATAATTAGTAGATAATGTGTATTTCTGACAACCAGATTTTAGCTGGGCGATTTAACATATAAGCAACTGCATCGGCCAGATCTTGTGGTTTGGTAAACTTTTCGGTTGAAACATCTTCGCCAGTCTTTGAAAACAGTTGAGTATTAACTCCTGCTTGGTATACAGCCCCTATTCTTATCTTAGTATCTTTAAAATCTACACGCAGAACATCTGTAAATCCTTTAGCGCCGTACTTGGAGGCCGCATATATGCTCTGACCTTCCTTAGCTATAACGCCTGACCTAGAAACGATGTTTATAATAGCTGTTTCTTCCTGCTTAGCTTTGAGATGAGGCAAAACATACTTAGTCATTAAAATAGTCCCTTTAAGATTGGTCGCTATAACATCTTCGACTACACTATCTTCAATTTCATCTAGCTGCATAACCTTTTGCCAGATACCCGCATTATTTATAAGAACATCAATACCGCCAAACTTAGCAACTATAGCCTCTACACTGTCCTTAATCTGATTTTTATCCCGTAAGTCGCAGACGAAAGCTTCAGCCTTCCCGCCACCAGACCTAATATTATTAGCTACTTCCTGCAGATTGTCGCTGTTTAGCCCGATAACAGCCAACACTGCACCTTCTTTTGAGACCCGTTTGGCAATAGCCCGGCCAATCCCTTCACTTGCCCCAGTTACAACTACAACTTTATCTTTAAGAACCATGAATTAATAATAGCAGAAGTTCTTTGGTATGATGTAGTTAGATAGCGAAAGGAGAATAAAGTATATGGCAATACCAAGCATTGAACTTTCGAGTCAAACAAAGATACCGCAGCTTGGCTTTGGAACCTGGCTGATAAAAGATGAAGCAGAGTGCAAAAAGGCAGTTAAAACTGCTGTTAAGACCGGCTATAGGCACTTCGATACAGCTCAGATCTATGAAAATGAGCAGTTTGTCGGGCAGGCTTTAAAAGGTAGCGGTGTACCAAGAAATGAATTGTTTATTACTACAAAAATCTGGACCGAAAACATGCATTGGGATGACTTAGAACCAAGTTTTTCTGAGTCTCTTAAAAAACTACAGACCGACTATGTCGACCTTCTGCTTTTACATTTTCCTGTTACAGAGCTTCGCCGTCCTGCCTGGAGACGTATGCAGGATATATATAAATCTGGCAGAGCTAAAGCAATAGGAGTGAGCAACTACACCATTAACCACTTAGAAGAACTACTGAATGAATGCTCGGTAAAACCGGCAGTTAACCAGGTTGAGCTCCATGTCTTTCTACAGCAGCCAGTTCTTATTAAATACTGCAAGGATAACGGCATAGTAGTTGAAGCTTATTCACCCCTGGCTCATAACTACAAAATGGATAATAAGGTCATCGAAGCTATTGCTGAAAAGCATGGCAAATCTTATGCCCAGATAATGATACGGTGGTGTATAGAAAAAGAGCTTGTTCCTCTACCTAAGTCGGCTCACCTAAAGCGGATCAAAGAAAACTTTGAAGTCTTTGATTTCTCACTTGACTCTAATGATCTAGACCAGCTAAAAGGATTAGATAAAGGCATGCGGACTTGCTGGGATCCAACTCACGTTGCTTAAGTTTTTTAGACTTTCTATCGTACCGGGTATTTTGACCTCTCTGGTATGAGGCGTCATCTTTAAGAATTTGTTATTATAACTTCCACATGACTGGTAGTGAAATTATTGAAAAGGTTAAGGCACTAAATTTTCCAAAGGGTAGCTATATTGTCTTTGGCAGCTGCCCTATGGCTGCCGCAAACATACGTGAATCGAATGATATAGACCTGCTTGTATCAAAAGAAGCCCTAGAAATAATCAAAAAAGACGGTTGGAAGCAAATAACCAAAAGTAAAAATGATAAGCCTTATGTAAAAGATATCTACGAAGCCCACACTAGTTGGGATTTCAGTGCATATATACCGACCCTAAAGCACCTGCTAAGTACTGCTACAGTTATAGACGGCATACCCTTTGCCTCGCTCAAAGAGGTTAGAAGATGGAAAAAATCTATGGGCCGCCCTAAAGATTTAGTAGACATAAAACTTATAAACGCTTACTTAGCCGATGGATCAAAGAATATAGTAAAGGGAACGATAACAATATGTTCCAGTGTTAACTTCTATAAGCAAGCAGTAGAATGCCAGCCAATTTTAGAGAAGTTTGGCTATAAAGTAATTATCCCAGCCACCGCTGAGCGAATGAAACTCTCAGGAGATTATGATGTTACCCATTATAAAACATGGTTTAGTAATAGTGACGACTATCATAAGAAAACTGCCCTAATGAAAGGCCATTTTGATGAAGTAAGCAGGAGTGACGCAATACTAGTGCTGAATTATGAAAAACATGGTGCTCATAACTACATAGGGGGAAATGTATTGATGGAAATGGCCTTAGCCTTTTATTTAGACAAGCCAATATTTATCCTCAACGAAATACCAGAAAAGTCTGCTTTCCTAGAGGAAATCATTGGTTTAAACCCCATAGTTCTTCATGGCAGTCTAGATAAATTACCAAAAGAGTACGACCTTCTTGTATAAGCCAAGCATAAGCTATATTGCATATTGTAGATAAAAACGCTAGAGTTATTCTTAGGTTAAATATAATTAGAAGGTTATCATGAAATATATAGTAGTACTGTTAGTAATATTGATACTGGTGGCTATCGTGTTTGTAGTGGCAAAAATGACAAAAGACAAAAAGGCTAAAGCAGGTGGTGCGGTTCAAACACCTCCCATGACAACTGCTGCACCCCCAACTGACCAGGGAATGTCATCAAGCTCTCAGCCAATGACAGATTCTACTGAGCCGACCTCGATGAATAGTGATACTTCTTCAAGCTCTTTGTCTGACAGCCCAAGCACCAAAACTGACTCATTTACAACCGAACCAACAACTGCGTCTACGCCCAGTGAGCCGACTAGCACACCATCTAGCAGTGAATTGCTGTCTTCTCCTTTGCCTAGTCATCTGGAAGACAGTTCAGATTCTTTAAAGGAGACATCACCGCCAGACAGCTCATTTAATGTTTCTCCGCCTAGCGAAGAACCAGCAAAGACGTCTGTGCCAGTAAGTACACCCTCAACAGATAACGATAAACCTTCTTCTAGCGAAGACACCAATAACGAAAACCCAACCCAGACTCCTTAGCACTAAAGCCATAAAACCTTAAGTTATTTCATTATGGTATTATTTTAAATGTAGTAAGAGGTATGTTATTCAATGAGCAAAATTGCCCATTATCTTCAAGAACATCTTGTCGGTGAAGTAATGACTTCAATCGACGCTAGAAAATACTTTGCCACTGACAATAGTATTATTGCCACTCCACCAGCTTTAGTTACTTATCCTAGAAATGAAAGCGACGTCAGAAAGGCTGCCAGATTCACTTGGCAGTTAGCTGAAAGAGGCCGGGTAATACCCCTAACACCCCGTGGCTCGGGCACAGATGCAACAGGCGCCGCTATAGGCACAGGCTTAATGCTTGTATTCCCAGCCCATATGAATAGGATATTAGAGCTAGATACAAAATCCGGCGATGTAACCGTTGAACCAGGCATTAACTTTGCTAAACTTGAGCAAACACTGCAAACACACGGCCGCTTTATAGAGGCTTATCCAGCCAATACTGAGTCCTCAACCGTTGGCGGTGCTGTCAGTAACAACATAGCCGGCGAAAAGTCCCTTAAATACGGCAGTATTGGCTCACACGTTAAAAGAATGCGGGTAGTCCTGGCTAATGGTGAGGTTATTGAAACAGAACGTCTTTCTAAAAGGGACCTAAGCAAGAAACTAGGCCTGGCTACATTTGAAGGCGAGGTATATAGGGCAATCGATACTTTACTTGAAGAAAACCATGAACTAGTAAATTCAATGGTAAAGCCGACTACTAAGAATAACGCTGGATATATGCTGACTGGCATTAAAGAAGATAACGGCTTTTTTGATCTTTCACCGCTCTTTATTGGCAGCCAGGGAACATTAGGCATAATTACTGAAATAGCCTTAAGTTCAGATAACTATATGCCAGATACCACCCTAATAATGGCTTGTTTCGATGAGCTGGAAAACCTTCAAATAGCAATTAACGAGCTTTTGACCGCTAAAATCCGTCCTAGCATGATGGAAATTGTTAACCAGGGATTAATTGAAGCAGTCAACGCCGTTAACCCAAACCAGCTTAAGGACCTTTTGCCTACGCCGACACCGGCCTTTGTGCTGCTTATAGAATATGATGACCCTGAACGAAACCAAAAAAAGGCCGCTCATCATGCGGGTAAGGTATTAGAAAAACTAGCTACGGTTATTAAAGTAGAAACAAAACCCGAAAGCCAGCAAAAAATGCTCAAGGTCAGAGAATCCTCATGGGCGTATATTGCCCATAACGACGGACTAAAAAAGGCTGTCCCGCTTATTGATGACTCAGCTGTCCCGCCTGAAAGACTAGCCGATCTAATAAAAGGTATTTACGACCTATTTAGACAAGTAGATATTAAACCGGTGGCCTTCTGGGGCCATGCCGGTGACGGCATCCTTAAAATGCAGCCTCATCTTAATCTCACTCAAGTAGGTGACCGCCAGAAAGCCTTCAAACTACTCGATGAATACAATAAATTAGTTATTAGCCTAGGCGGCACAATATCTGCTGCCAGCGGTGATGGCCGTCTTAAAGCACCCTATCTTGAATATCTCTACGGATTAGAAGTCTATGCTCTTCTAGGTAAAGTCAAACAAATATTTGACCCTTATTCAACCTTAAATCCTGGTGTTAAGTTTGGAACAACCACCGAAGATATTAAACGCCAACTGCGCCCAGACTATACCTTTGGACATCAATACGAGCATCTGCCAAGAAGCTAATGTTTATACGGGGTTTAGTAAATTGAGGCTTCTAACTATCTAAGAACTTATCTGCGTAAGAACTAAGCACGCCGTTGATCATAGGCTGGTACTTGGTATTGTGTTTTTTGGCGTATTTCTTGAAAAGATCTAGGCTGCGCCTATCTACAGCAATAGTAATCTTTTCCTTCCCGACCCTACTAGCAAGTTGTTCGGGGGAGGGCAAAAAATCATCAATGACAGTCGCACTTTCTAGAGCGCGTTCAATGTCCGCTGGTGCATCAGTGTAGTTAACTACGTTGTTCATATATCTTCTTTCCTTTCCGCCAATATCCTGCACCTATGATGCGAATATGGCCACTCCTTATTGTGAACCTTACAGTGGCAATCCCACCGCCAACAGTTTTGCCGATACAAAAGTATCTCTTTTCTTTTGATGAGTGAAGTATGTCTAGTAGAATCACCCTATCTTTATCAAAAAATACTTTTTGGGCTTCTTGAAAAGGCAATCCATGCTTTCTGGTATTTTCTGCATTTTTGCTATCATTCCATTCAAAGTCCATACATATAATTATACATACTATCGTATGGCTTGCAAATACATTTTAGTTAATTAGGAGTATCTGAACAGTACTGGTGCGCGAGAGAGGATTTGAACCTCCACGTCCTTGCGGACACAGCCACCTCAAGGCTGCGCGGCTACCGGATTACGCCACTCGCGCATAGTTAACGTCTAATAATGTTACTTTAGAAACCTAAAATAATGCAAACACTCTTATGTTATGCTATTATCTCGGGAAGTATTGACCATAACGTGGGTGATTAGCTCAGTTGGCTAGAGCGTCGCATCTACACTGCGAGGGTCGGGGGTTCGAGTCCCTCATCACCTACCAGTTTTGCAGTACGATAGATTATTTAGTTTGACATAATTATATCTATTTGATATCCTTTAGGTATGAGTGATACATCTACAATCCACGTTCCACTTGAACCGGCTATTAGAAAACGATTTACAGTTAAAGCTAAGCAGCTAGGGTTTGATTCAGCGCAGGCATACCTTAGGGTTATGATTAAGGCTTCAGTTGATGGTCGTCGAATAGATTTTAACCTGGATGATTGGGGTGAGCCCAGTGATGAGGCGGCAGAACGCCTAAACAAAGCAGCTAAAGATGCCAAAAGAGGCCATGACCTATCCGGGCCATTCAAGACCGTCGACGAATTCATGAAAGATCTGTAGAAATGAAACAGATCAAGCGTGATAAAACGTTTGAAAAACATTTTAAGCAACGAATTACTCCAAATGAGAAGTTGGTAGGGTTGTTTAAGCAAAGACTCGAGTTATTTATAGAGGGTGAACTTGGCTATCCGCTTTACGATCATGCATTAACTGGGAAATTAAACGGCAAACGAGCCTTTTCTGTAGCCAGCGATGTCCGTGTCATTTATGTGGAATTCGAGGATTCAATCATCTTCCTTGACATAGGAAGCCACAATCAAGTCTATAGATAGGACTAGGCTCAGTGTCTTTTTGTCTTTTATGACCCTTTAGTATACAGTTGAACTTAGATAAGGAGTTATAATGGCATTTTTAATTATCGTATTAATAATAGTTTTTCTAATAGTTCTTCGTGGCATCAGAATAGTTAACCAGTATGAGCGAGGGGTAGTATTCAGATTAGGCAAGATCCGTCTGCCTATTAAAGAGCCAGGCCTTAGATTAATCATTCCCATAGTTGACCAAATGCGTAAAGTTAATATGCGCATAATAACCTTGCCGGTAGACTCACAAAAAGTAATAACCAAAGACAATGTCTCAATTGATGTCGCAGCTGTAGCCTACTATAACGTTAATGACCCAGTTAAAGCAGTCGTAGCTATTGAAAACGTAGCTTCAGCAACCTACCAGATTGCCCAGACTACAGTCCGGAATATTATAGGCCAAAGCGAACTAAACAAAGTCTTAAGTGAAACGTCTAAAATCAACGAATCTATCAAGGCTATCTTAGACAAGTCTACTAAAGCCTGGGGCATTTACGTCAATACAGTTGAACTTAAAGACATTAAACTGCCGGAAAGCATGCAAAATGCTATGGCTGCCGCAGCTCAAGCTGAACGAGAAAAGAGTGCCAAGATAATTGCTGCCGAAGGTGAACAGCTCAGTGCCGCTAAATTAGGTCAAGCTGCCGATATTATCTCTAAGCATCCAATAGCCCTACAGTTACGTAATCTGCAGGTGTTAACTGAAATATCTAGTGACAAAAACAGTACCATAATTTTCCCAGCTCAATTTATGGACACCGTGAAAAGCGTAAGAGAATTTATGTCCAAGGAATCTATCAAGTAACAATAACCTTGCGATATATAGTTTAATATCGTAAAATTACCTCTGTTGACAAGCATATTGGCGCTTTAGCTCAGTTGGTAGAGCAGGGGCCTGAAGAGCCCTGTGTCCCCAGTTCGAGTCTGGGAGGCGCCACCATATATCTGCGGGTGTAGCTCAGTTGTTTAGAGCGCATCCTTGCCAAGGATGAGGCCACGGGTTAGAGTCCCGTCACCCGCACCAAGCGTTTTTATTTGAGCCAGAAATGGCTTTTTTCTTTGCTTCAACAATCGTTCTAAAGGGTTGATTGAGCATATAAGACAACTTCTTGTCCTTTAGCTCAATGTTTGAAAGTACGTATTCCAAAAGCTTATTTTGTAAGGCTTCATCGCTCTCTTTGAATAGCTGTTCGGCTCGCTGAGCCAAGTCTAACAGATAAGATGCGGTTACTTGGAATGACTTATTATCACTTGTTAGCAACTTTAGCCTATCATTCAATTCTTGCTGTCTATTCTCTAGCTCAGTTGCAATTTCATCGTGGAACTGTTGAGTAATACGACCCTCAAGCAGGTCATAGTACAATTTACGCATTTTTTCTTTCATACCATCATACTCTTTACGAGTTTGGTCTATGTTCTGAGTGTAGTAAAGCTGTTGGTTGTCATATCGTTTACGCAGTTCGGCAGTAACTTTGTCTAACCAATCCTCAGGCATACCCGTATAGCTTACGTCGGCTGCAACGCCATCAATGACGAGGCTCTCAGCCGTATTAGGGTCGCCACACTTACCGCCGCTTGCACAGCGTAGATATACGCTATTACGTGCTTTGAACGGCGATACGGCACGTTTGCACACGCCGCAGCGTACAATTTTCTTGAACGTATAGTCTTTACTGTCATACTTGGTCTTTTCGTGTTTGCGAGTATCACGTACATTTTGACATTGAATGAACAAGGCACGGCTGATGAGTGGTTCATATTTGTGCGGATACTCTCTGCCTGAGTGAACCATAACTCCATAATAAAACTTATTTTGCAGTATTCGCTCTAGAAATGCCTTATTCGGTGCTTTACTGCCAGCGATGTTGCTACGAAAGCCCATTTTATGTAGCTCCTTAGCAATAACGGCGTATGACATTCCTCTTGCTCGCAGCTCAAAGGCTTTTACAACGTAGTGTGCCTTATCGGTATCAACGATAATATCTTTAGTCTTTTCGTTGATGCGGATGTTCTTATAGCCAATAGGAGCACGGTGTACCCATATTCCATCGTTCAGCATTTGCTCAAAACGGCGTTTTACATTGTCTCTACTTGCATCTGAGTAGTATTTTGCCAAGAGCATACCAATGCCAAGCCTGAATAGGTCGGTAGCTGGTGAGTCTTTAGTGATGACTAAATTATCCGACGGAAAGTGTATTTCAATTTTGCCTTTTTCAACAAGACTACCCATTGTCCGTACTTCGGCTTGCGACGCATCACGGGTAAAGCGGTCAATTTTGTCAAAAGCGATGATGGCAAAAGTGTCCAATGATTTTATTTTGTCTACAAGTTGCGAAAACTTTTGCCGAGCGTCTTTATAGGCACTCTCGTCAAACTCAAAGTATTCAACGGGGTAGTCAAATTGTTTGGCATAGTTTTCAAGTCTTTGTCTCTGTGCTGGCAACGCCTTACGTTGCTCAACGTCTGATACTCTTGCGATTAGGATTATCTTAGTGTCCATAGTCATACTCCTTTATAACTTAACATTACTTACTACTATTTTCAATGTTTTTGAGAAAGTTGGTCATCTTTGTTGGTGTAAACATCTCTAACGCTTCATCAACGTGCGTGAAGTATGTAAAGCGATATGAGTTAGGCGACTTTAGTAACGGTTTTATACGATACCAAGCCTGTTTGCCATAACGAGCCTCAAGTGTATTGCGTAAACCCGATGCACCAACTTGGCTTGCTATGAGTAAGCCCGTAACCGCTGCCATCGCAGCTTGTGGGGTAACATCATTTTCAGCAAGATAGTTTTGTAGCAGCTCGTACGGTTGCTTTACGTCAAGTGCTAACATATCAACCGAGTCAGTTATTTTATGCCAATGCTTGAGCAATATGTCTTGGCACAACTGTTTTTTGAATAGGTTTTCAAAAGTACGGTTTTCAATATCGGGAAATGTACGTTTGATAGAGGCTTTACCGACAAAACGAACTTCATACCTGAACACTTCAAGTGGTCGGTATTCTTCAAGACCCTCAAGCAAGTTGAGCTGCAATAAGCTGTCTTTTTCAAAAGCCCGTTTATTGCTCAGCTTGGCTTTACGCAGGTCAGCCATTTTGTCGTAAAAGGCTATATCAAGCGAGTTACAGTGTATGTGAACAACGTGTCCATCACGAAAATCAGTCTTTTGTAAGTCGTACACACGGCTTATGTCTAATCTGCCGATAGTGTTCAGAATTGTCTGACATGATGTGTAGTCCAAAAAGACCACATTCTTTGACGGATGCCACGTGCCAACATCAGCTGTTGCGAGCTGGTTCTTGAAGAACCGATGACCTAGCAGCTCGTAAATTGCATCTTGCAGTGCCTTGAGTAGTGGCTCAAAATCGTTTTCTGTAAGTTCGTCAAAGTTATTCCCGAATAGCATCTTTGGTGCAGAAAACTCAATAGCCAATTGGTATACAGCCCCGAACCTTGATGGTCGCTTGAACATAGTCAATCGTGGTAAATACTTACCCATCTTGGCGTATGTTGGCGACGGATTAAGAAACGTCTTGCCGTATGTCCTGCTGTTTACGAGCTGGTCAAGAGTGATAGGTGCGAACCTGTTGCCATCAAATATCAGCGGGTTATGTACGGGTATGAGTAGTTTTACTGTGTCTATCATAATCTTCATCACTTCTTTCAAATAGCTCAACGCATTTAGCGACAACTGCTTGCTCAATCAACTTGCCAGCATCCTTTGTTAGAGGATGAAAGTAGTTGAGTTGCCGTAAGCCGATTTTCTTAGTCGGGTACGTTATGCGGTAGCCCGAACCGTCTAGTAACTTGTGTATGCCAATTGAGCCGACGTACAAATAACCGTCAATCACACAACTGGCAAAACCTATCAGTCCGTCAGTCGGCTTGACTGGCGTAATGTTCACTTCGCTAACGACCATATTTTTTACGCTCCTCAGCTGCTTTTTGGTACTTGTTTGCCCAGAGCCAGCAGGTCATAAGCAAATCAATCAGCTTGCGTAGTGTTATTTGAAGTGCCGTGTAAAGCATCAACATCTTTGTTCCTTTCATTACGTTGTTTTTGTGCAAAGTCCATCCTTATGAGCACGTCAAAGTAGCCTGTGAGATTAGCTAAGGCTTCCTCACTCAACTCAGCAGACACGCCTTTATTTGTGGCTTTTGATTGTGCTTCTGCTGGTAGCGGTTTCTTGTTCGTGGACATTTAGATATTTCCTTGCTGCAAGCACGTAGCAGGTATGAAAAAGACCCGCTGATGTTTGCGGGTCAACTATGTACACAGGGGGTGTACTGGAATTGTTTTTCAGTACATTTTACAGATACGACTTATCTACAAATATTTTTTCGGCGTGAATAAAAACCAGTCTTTTAGCGGTAGTTTCATCTGCTACCTTTTGGTTTATTTCATCAATCGTGTTTCTGATTTTCTTAACTTGTTTTTTGTCATCTTTGTTGTATTTTACTCCTAAGAATGTACTGAAAGACACGCCGTTTTTTAGAGTATTGACACTTTTGAATAGACAGCTCATTAGATGGCATTGGTCGTATTTTGTGCCGTCGCTTCGCTTTGCCTTGCCACGCTTGGCGATTGCAATTTCAACGTAAGGCGATGCGGTCAGTACGCCATTCTTGTCAGTATAATTTGTAGGTTTAAGATTGCTTATTGCTACTTTTTGCACAGTGTCTGTACTCGTCTTTTTTGCTGCGTCAGGCGGCGATGCTACTGGCAGTTTATCCTCACTTGCACCAGTAGCCTGCTGCCGTCGTTTACTTTCCTCTGCTAGTACCTGAGTAGCGGCTCTATCCTTTTTGTATGTTACGTACCCGTCCTGCAAAGCTCGTGTCATGATAGTTTGATACGTTCTATCAAAAAATCTTCTCGTAACGGTTACGTGGTAGAACACTAGGCCATCATGTTCTAACTTGCTGATTACGCCGTAATCTTCCAAGAATTGCAGGGCATTAGACCGATAATCTATGCTCTCATCTTTGAGCTGCGGAAATCTTTTAGTATTGGGTGTATCGGCTACATCTACGGTATTGCCCCGACTAACCTCAAGTTTCTGGTGTAATTCGTACGCAAGGTCAAAAACTGCCAAAAAGTTGTTCGTAGAAAGCGAGGGGACTGACAGTTTAATCCATCTATACAGCTCATCTACATAATCACGAAACTTCTGCCTGTCTTTTATTTTTAGACGATAAACAACGTAGTTGTCTATCTCAGTGCGTTGCACTACATCAATAAGCCCCTCTTGTATACTGAGATGTCCGAGCCAAACATTTATCAGTACGGGGTCGGTGTCTTTGAATGTGGCAGTTTGCACTAAGGCATTGCCGTTATCGTCTGCCATAGTATCTATATATTCAAGCAAGTCATAGCGTTTTTGTACGTTGTCTTCCGAGATACTCTTTTTGTTAGAGGGTGCACGTTCAGTCTTTGGGGTTGGCTCTGGTTCAGGTTTCTCGCCAATCCAATCAAGGTATTCAGGGTCTTTGCGTAATTCCTGTAAGTAGTTATCAAAGTTAGGTAGTAGCTTGAACAGGTACTTGTAGTTATTTTCAATCGTTGGTGTTGCAACCAACTTTACGGCGTTGTTATCTTTTTCTAGCTTTTCAACAACTTGTACCAAGTCTGGCTCTGCATAATGCCTATTCAAGTCGTTCGCAGGATGCAAGCCTATTGGCTGACCAGTAGGCGTAGCTTCACGCTCATCACGCAGATGATTGACTAAAAACCATATTTTTTCTTTGCCACGTAAACTCATAAGTCATCACTTCATTCACATAGTCTTGCACTAGCAAGTTGTGTATAGTTATAGTATGACACAATCTGAGCAAAAACAGCCGAAGCTACTCACACTCAAGCAGGCGTGTGAGCTACTGAATTGCCATCCTAATACTTTGAGGGCGTGGGACGCTAAAGGCTATTTAGTAGCTGTGCGTTTCGGCACACGTCGTGATAGACGATACCGCCGAGAAGACGTAATGAAGTTGCTCAAAAAGTAGTAAGACTAAATACCGTCAAAAAAATCTGATATTTTTACCTGCAAACACTTTGAGAGTATCAACAGAGTGCTTAGTTGCGGTGCTCGTCTGCCTTGCTCTATATAACCGATTGATACTCTATCAAGACCAGAAATGGCAGCAATGCTTTCTTGGGTGTAGCCTTTATCAGAACGTATTTGTTGAATACGTTTACCGAGCATGAGCCGCATTAGAGCAAAATCTTTTGAATTTCGTTTCATAACACTTTTTACGCTAAGACTATGTAGACAGTAAGACCACTAACTCTGTGTTAGCAATAACAGGGTAAATATGTTACTGTTGATGACAGTACGTTTGCTAACACAAAGTTAGCAAGACTGAGAGAATGTGATGATGGAAGATGATATTGTAACTTCAGATATACATACTATTGTTGGAAGCCTAACTTTGTCAGGGTTCCCTGAAGATGGTTATTACCAAAATCTTATGCACTCTAGTATGCCAGAGCAAGATGTTCTTACTTTTATGTCGCTACTACTAACTGAGGGGGCAACAATGCTTGACGTGGGAGCAAACATTGGTCTCATGGTAGTAGCTGCGGGTAAAATAGTTGGCAGTAAAGGCCGTATTATTGGATTTGAGCCGTCACCTCAAAATTTTGATATTCTTAAACGAAATGTCAAACTTAACGATTTGTCAAAGACTGTACAATTGCATAACTTCGGCCTTAGCGATGCTTCAAGAAAACTAAAGCTCCACTATTCAAATAAAAATCGGGGCGGAGCATTTATTGCTAATATGCACAAGAATGAAGTCTATGAACTAGAAGAAGAGATTGAGACAAAAAAACTTGATAGCATGATTAACACATTAGATAAAAAATGCGATTTACTTAAAGTAGATATTGAGGGTCATGAACCATTTTTCTTAAAAGGAGCTACTGCGTACATACGACAATATAAGCCAGCCACCCTAATGGAAGCAAATCCATGGTGCTTGGATGCTATAAGTAATGTTACTTTACCAAGTTATCTTGCCCAGATTTATGACCTATATCCCTATGTTTACGCATTCGATGAACACGAAATAGTCAACGTTCGTGAACGGCAAACATATTTTATGCACGAAAATATCGTTAAGCAACACCTCCAGAACCTTTATTGTGACTTTGATAAAAGCCAAGTTATTTATAATGTAGCGAGGTATAAACGATTTTTAAATAGTGACAAATTGTACTCGCAAGAACTAGAAGCCCGCAATAAAATTCTGCTAGATAAAGTTGTGTTACTAGAAAATGAGCTTGAAATGTTAAAAACATCTACATCCCATCGTATCGCAATTAGAGCCAACAAAATTATTGGTAGAAAGAATTAAACATCCCACGCTCGGGGGATTGCTTGTTTCAAAACAACCAGACGGTGTTTCTTGCATTACAATACAGCAAACTTTATGACTACTACGTAGAGCATTAGGCATCATAAGAATAGTTCCGTTGCTGTGTACAAAAAAGCTTGTGTTTGTAGTTTATGCTAGTATTAAAGTAATGCGTTTATCGCAGGGGGATGACCCGCTATGGGCATCGTAAAAGGGTCAGCATCGCTGGCCTCTTTTATTTTTACTGTAAAAGTTTTTTCCCATAACCTTTGATTGTTGAACCATTCTTGAAATATCTAGGTTGGATTTTTCTTATTAGCTTTGTTTGAAAGTTTTGCTCTAAAGTGCTTATGATGCCGAAAGTATGTAGAACGTCTATCTTATTGGCTAATGTAAGTAAGTCAGCTATCTCTAAACCCTCTATTTTTAACTCCTTGCGTCGCATCTTTATATCACTGGAGCTAAGCACCTCTTGAATGTACTCAGGCGACCTAAACTGAGTACCGAACTTATAAAACTTTGAGTATTCTTTTTCTAGCTTTCGGTCATCGCTACCACCTCTTGCCTCTGCCATTACATCACCTTGAGAGCTAAGGTTGGTAAGACAATGGGTATATTTTTCAAGTAGTACATTCAAGCAGTAATGGTAAGGGTGATAAGCAGCAGCACCATACTTTTTTAAGTGCTCGGTTTTATCTAAAACTACTGCACAGACCGTATAATCGTGGTCAGCAAGCAATTCAATTACTAGTCTATCAAACTCCTTTGCCAGTTCGGGGTCTCTTAATTTAGAAAAATCGCCTCGTTTATTAAGAATATCCTCACGATGAAGTATGGGTAGATTATCAGGGTCACTTGCCACAAGTAGCTTTATTTCTCTTACTTTTGGTTGGACAACTTCTTTATAATAGTCATTTTCTATAATAATGCCCGTCAAAGATAAATAGCGTTTTGCAACAATGTTTCTGTCTTTACGTGGGTAGCTGTGTGTACCCGACTCATCAATGTATAAACGATAAAGTGACATGCCTTATATAATAACTGAAAGTTGGCACTAGAGGTTGCAAGAGATAAAATACCAGAGAGAAACGTGATGAAAAAGCTGAAAAATCTACTGACCAATCAGAACAACTACATTGACAACTCTTTGGTAGCGGCTCTAAAAGACTGTAATGATAAACCGCCCGTCAAACTGATTGAACACTGCATTTCCCTCAACAACAGCTACAAGAAACAAAATTACACGACTGTTGCCATAGTTATACGAGGGGTGCTTGATTACATACCGACCATCTTTGGTTTTGCCAATACAGCTCAGGTTTACTCAGAATTACAGGGTAAGCGGACATTCAGGGACGCATTGAAGCAGCTTGACCAAGCCAGTCGCAACCTTGCTGACGATGGTTTGCACAGCCCAGCTCGTAAAGATGAAACGCTCAAAGTCAGCAAGCTAACTGTTGATAATTTACAAGGCAACCTCTCTATTGTGCTAAGCGAAACAGCTGCACAGCTACACACCAGTGATTTACGTGATGAGGGAAATGCCAAGTTAGACGAACAAAGAGCCGTAAAACCTAAGCGGCAAAAGTCGCAGCTGGAAATTTTTGAGGATTACATTGTAAGCAAGCAGTGGACTGAACAAGAAATTGACGGCGATACTGTGTGGATATGCGAAACTGATAACCTTTACCAGATACACAAGCGAGGGGATTATGATGAGTTTAGCGAACCGTGGACACAAGTATACCCTGATAGCAGGGGGTCGGGTAAGTATAGTGTTGACCTTGTATACGCTGGAACAATTATCAAACGCTTTACTTTCATCTATTGTGATGGCGGTCGCATAAGTGTGGTTATGCCTGAGCAGTACACTGCACCAGAACACATTATGCCAAACGTTGATTTTGATGACCCTACAGATTATCGTGAGTTTTTCTGGGAAAAGGAAAGCATCAAGTATAAGTTGATGAAACTCATCGGTAGCTTTTACATCTACAAAACGCCTGAGGGTGTAGCTAAGCACTCAAATATAGCGATAAAAGAGCAGATTGATAAAACGAGATGAAAACTGATTATACTTGGAAACCAAAAGGCTTAGCAATCAAGGCACAGGGCGTATGTATTGACCCGATACTTGCGTTCAAGCACTTTGTGCTACCTGCATTAGGAGATGTGAATTGGATTGAAGACAGCTCCAAAGTAACTGACACGGGTATGAGTAAACGGGAGTGGATTGGATTGATAATACACTCTATTGCTCTTTCGGACTTGACGGGTAATGAGCTAAAGGTAGCAAAGATGCTTGAAAATGATGATGGCGGTCTGGTGCGTGGCGACAGTGAAGCAGTCTACGTTGAGCAGACGCTGGCTACGCACAGGGATAAAAAATACAAAACTCTATTGGAAGCTGTTGCTGGTCAAGTTCAAGTCAAATCGTTACGTGGTCAGAATTATGCCGATAACAGGCATTTGATTGTATTCTGTAATATGAACGGTGATATGCAAGAGGATGAGTTGGCAAAAATCGTATCAAAAGGTAGCTTCAATATCGTGAACATCTTTGGTTTTAACGGAAATGACAGGCACTATCTGTCTTTACTTTTTGACAGAGATAAGCCAGATGCACCAATCCACAAGACTACGATAAGCGAAGCGGAACTGATAAAGGCTGCAAACAAATTACCCGAAAAATCCAACTAGCTATTTAGCAGACTGCCCGATAGATTGAATTGTTCAGCCAAGTGTTTGAGCTTATAATCATCATTGGCCTCTATTGCTGATGTTTGTAATGCGTCAACTATCCTGCACCAAGTGGGAATTTATGGACACTTCGGTGTCCTTTTTATTTGCTGCCAATCTGATAAGGTAGCTTATTTCGGGGGTGTAAACTTTATTATTTGTATCTAAGTAAAAACCAGCTGGAAAAACTATCTGTTTACACCTCAATCTGTTTTGGGGTGATATTTCTAAAAACCTGCTCCCCATGTTCTCTACAAAAATGAAGGCAAACTTCAAGAATCGCTCCCTGTCATTATCTGACTTGTACTTGAGCTTTGATAGCTGATCTTCTAGTTCTACAACTTCTTGTTTCCTCTTGGTGATGTTAGCGAGTATTTCTTGCCTAATAACGGCATTACTTGGATCTATGGCAGCGATTGCTTGATTACTAATGGTTTCATTAATGCTTTTTATCTTAAAGCTAGTGCGGGCCGTTTCTTGTTCTGCTTGTCCTTCCTTTTGCTTCCAAACTATATCCAGAGCTTTAATCAAGTCGTTAACCCCGTACTCATTAAATGGATTGTCCTTAAACTGCTTCTCGATTTTAGGGTGTAATTCTTGGCGTGTAAGATACCGTTTACAGGCTCGACAACGGTATTTTTCATATACAAGAGCAGGATTCTTACCATTTCCGTGGTCGTAGCCTACAAACCTGCCGTTTGTTTTATCGGTACATTCGCTACAACTCACTAAATTAGAAACTGGGTACTTTGGATTACCGTTCTTGCGTGGCCCTGATTGTACTTTTTTCTTGTTATCCATAATGCGTAACAACTCAAGGTGTTGCTCTTTGCTTATCAGGGCTTCGTGTAGGCCGTTTTCATTCCTAACTTGGACTTGTTTATGTATCTCAACAATCCCAGCGTAGAAAGGGTCTGTAATAATCTTGCGGAATTTGTCCATTTTATAGAGGGAGTGACCTATAACAAAATCGCTTTTATTCAGCTCAATGAGCGCCTGAGTGGGAGTGGTTTTATGTGTAGCAATTTTTAGAAGAGCTGCGCGTAGAATCGGACCTTTAATTGGGTGCAGCTCTTGTACTCCAACATCCGTACCACGTTTATAGCCTGGCTTTGGTGAAAAAGGATACCGCCCCTGTTGTAGCGCGGTAGTCTGTCCTGCTATGGACTTCCTTTGCCTCTCCTCATTACTCCCCTCAGCTTTAAACGCCTCAAGCATCAATAGCAGGGTATCGGCAGCAGTATCAGTTTTTAGGTTTGGCTGGGATGCAAATTTAATCTGTACACCTAACTTCTTGAACTCAATGAAAAAGTAACCAATCTCAAGCATGGAACGCATAAACCTATCAAGCTCATCAAAGATAGCATATTTAATATTTTGATTTCGCCTACACTCTGTAAGCATTTCTTCCAAGTCTCTTCTATCTACGTTTGACCCTTTTTTGCTTGAAACACTTCCAGACCAAAACCTAGTAATAACTACACCCAAATCATCAGCAGCCTTCCGTACTGACTGCTCCTGTCGTGCCAAACTATTACTCAAGAGTTGTTCATCACTTGAAACGCGAAAGTTAGCAATAGCAAGTATTTGTTTAGGCATAATTACTCCTTACTAATATAAGAGGGAGCTTCCTGGACAAGGCCAATGCAAGGCCTAAAGAAGCTCCCACTAATATTAATAAATTAACTATTTTCGGTTTCTTGTGCATTGTTTTGTCCATCTATAATTTTATCATCCTTTTCGGTTTCTTCTTTGAAAATATCATAAATCAGATACGCTAACTCAAGAGCGTCATCCCTTCGTTTCTGAGCGATATTTTCTGCCATAACCACACTTTATGCATGGTTATCCCGTATATGTCCGCAGGATGTTAAGGGACTAGTTTATAGCTGGTTTCACCTGCGTGTAACAAATGCTTCGTATTACCGTAACCAAAAAGAGCGCTGTTAGCTTCACTTACTATATTACTAATGCGTCTTTTAATTTGAGCAGTCTCACGTTGTTGGTTCTCAAGGTAGGCTTGAGTACCAAGTTCTTCATTCCAAAGTGCATCAACAATCTGGTTATATTGTAGAATCCCACCTTTTTCCAGTATCAAAGCATGAACAAGGCGTTTTAGCTCTGGTTTTAGCTCAATGATCTTCTTCTGATAGCGTATAGAGCCATCTTTGTGCGCAGTAAATTTTCCAAATTGCCCCTGGATAAGCGAAAGTTTAAGAGCAGGGGTGGGGTCTATAAGTTCCATGCCGGTATCTTCAAGATTAAACTTCTTTAGCTCTGCTTCAAATTTGTCATTATCTACAGCGTAGAGCTCTACAACCCATTCATACTCTCTATATGCAGGTTCGACCTTGCTCCAAGACTTGCCCCACACTTTACCACCTTCTTTTTTAAATACATTATCAAAACGGGTAGCGTGAACAAGTTTTATTTGTTCAAAGTAGCGTAGCGCGGCATCTTCTTTGCGTACGTTCTCTAGATTAATTTTAATGCTTTTAGTTTCATCCCAGTTGTATATATATCGGACTTCACTGGCAACAAACGATCCGTCCACCATAAGTCGCTTTAGCTTACGGAGAACCAGCCTATAACATTCTTCATCAACTTGACTTCCCATTGATAGTATTCTCCCTTAGCTTATAGCAAACCACAATGCAGAAATTTTGTAGACGCGTTCGTCTAAGTACAGAAAAACCCATAAAAAGGTTCATTTTAGCTCTAATGTCTACAGTTAAATGCCATGCTATTTCATGCTATCTTTATCTCTATTTGTTTGCTTTTGTTACTATTTAACTTCTTGAGTATCACCGATAGCTACGTTGTTAGTATCGGAGATCAGCTATTAAACGCCGTTGTGTATTTAAATAGGCTATAATTTATGTCATAAGTCGATTTTTCGGCTTACGACCTAAACTTGCTATTTAGCGGGCATGGTCAAAAATCTGCTGAAAACATAAAGTCCGTCGTTGGGCTCTGTTTTCAGCAGTCATATTCCGAAAGGTTTATGGGTGGCTTCGGCCATCACCCGACGGCGGTCTTTTTAATGCCGTCGACAACTAATTAATTAGGAGGTTATTGTGGCATTATTCAGAGTATCAGCAAACGACAAAAGAGATATGTTTTATAAAGATTCCTATCCGTTGGCAAGGCTTACTATGCTTAGTTATTTAATACATATCTATGAAGAAGCCATCAAGGCTCCTATATACGCAGATGAGTTTACTAACTGGGAACAACCTAGCATGGCGTTAGCGGTCGCTGTATTGGCCTACATATTGCCCGATACGACAACTAATTACAGCATGCTTGAGGCACAAACTGCACTAAAGGTTAAGAGTGTGGCGAAAGTTTGGGCTTACGGAACAATGGACGAGAATAAGTCGTTTAGAGACTACATACTTAAAACCTTGCAGCTTCGTTATCAGCTTGAAGGACAAGAATGGACAGTTAAAACAAATGAAGGAATCAGAGCAAAAACAATCTTGGAGCATTATAATGTCTTCTCTGAAAAACCTATTAAATTTATGAAGTATTCGATGTTGGTACTTAGATGGAATAGGGAAATGAAAAATAGGATGATGAAAAACGGGTGAACTAAAAAAAATTTGGTAAGAATTTTTATCTCACACCCGTACAAGTATAGTTACGTCTCACTACGTTCACTTTTTTGTGTCATGTGATTTCATGAAAATCCGAGTGTACCCCCATATCATTTTTTATGAATTGAAGTATTTAGACTGCCTGAAAGACGAATAAATAGACAAAAACCTAATGTGTTGTAATATGATTTCTAACAGGGGTGGGATAAAACTGTATCGCACTTGACAAAGCACTTTCTGGTCAATAAATAACCCTGACCCCTGTTAGCTGTTGACGTAGAATAGTTATTGTGCGACGTCTAGCGATGAGCGTCATCTAACGTAAGTAGTTGTATAATAATAGGCATGGAGACTTATTTTAATGACATACTCATGACTCAGAGGCGTGAATTATGACTAACGGTGCAGCGCCGGTTCTTGCTTTATGGTCCGACGATCCAGCTCCTACGGATCTACTGTCGTTTGATGCTGTGGCTGCAACCATTGCAGATGCTCTTCTTGATCCGCTACTTGATCCAATAGCTTTGGGACTATCAGGTCCTTGGGGAAGCGGAAAGACTACTGTACTCGGACTTGTAGAACAGGAACTAGGTCAACGTGCTGAAAGCGGCAAGAAGGTACTGGTAATTAAAACTGAGCCATGGCGTTATGATCCGACAACCGGAGCCAAAGAAAGCCTTATTGGTGAGGTACTGGAGGCACTCGCAGTAGAAGTAGAGGATTCTGAGACAACAGTCGCAGGTGCAAAGGACAAGGCCAAGCAGCTAGTAACGCGTCTTGCTAAGCGCATAGACTGGGCCAAAGCAATAAAGCTCACCGCAAAAACGTCACTTGCTTTTCAGCTACCTTCAATTAATGACATTGTGGATTTGATTAAACCAGCAGAAGGAGAAGCCGGAGAAGGCAAAGCCCGCGGTCTTGAGGCTTTTCGATCTGAATTTCGTGAGTTAATGGCATCTGAGGCACTGGCTCATGTGCAAGCGGTAGCCGTGTTGGTAGACGACCTCGATCGCTGTCTCCCTGAGACAGTCATTGAAACCTTAGAGGCTATACGACTATTTTTGGCCGTGCCCAAAATGTCCTTCGTTATTGCTGCCGATGAAGATCGTGTAGCGGATGCAATACGCACACGCTTTTCGGGCACTAGTTCTGGCCAGACTACTAATAATGGCGCTGAAGAACCAGCTAAACTTTATCTTCATAAGATTGTGCAAACCACAATTCCGCTGCCCACTCTTAGTCGTTTTGACACGCAAGCATTTCTTCTCCTGCTGCAATTACAGCCAGGTGTTGACGAAGATAAACTTAACCAGTTGATAAGCCAGTGTACTGACTTGCGCCGTTCTGGTGGAGGACTTGATGATCTTACACCGATAGAAGGTTTAGACATAAATGACCAGCTTGCTTTTGCGAGCCGCTTGACGCCAATTCTCTATGAGAAACTTCATGGTAACCCTCGTCGTATTAAGCGTTTCCTTAATGATCTGCGTGTACGTCAGACGATTGCAGAGAGACGCGGTATTGAGCTGGATACCGCAGTAATAGCGAAGTTGATGGTTCTTGAATCTTTATTACCAGAGGATTTTACAAAGGTGCTTGGCTGGCTTGCGCAGGGAACAATGCGTGATCAAATTACAAAGCTTGAAATAGCGGCCGGACGGCCAGCCGAAACAGGTGAATCTAGTGAACAGAGTGCATCAGAAGGAGGAGATGAAGCGACTGCAACGGAGCCTAGCGACGCAAATGGTGACTTCAGCGAAACTCTTCTGCGCTGGGCTAAACTACCACCTCAACTAGATAACGTTGACCTTGCACCTTATCTACATCTGGCAGCTTCTTTTTCTGGGGTCACCCTTCTCGATGAAAGCTTACCTGAGCGTTTGAGAGATATTGCCGCTAACTTGCTATCGACTTCTCGCGCTGATCGTCAGGCTGTAAGCGATGGAGATATTGACGCTCTATCGTCTTTAGAAGCAGAAGCGCTACTTTTACATATCGGTCGTGTAATCCGTGATCAGCCACGCAACCAAAAAACTGGTGTTACTGCAATCTTACGCATAGGCCGCCGACTGACAACATCTGTGGAAGTGGCTAAAAAAGCATTATTAATGCTTCCTCCAGATGACGTCACAATCGGCACTCCTTTGTTATTTACGAGAGATGACCACGCCGAAATTCTTGCAGTCTTGAACGAGTGGAAGAATTTGGCTAGTAATCAACTTATAAAAAACGCCATCGATAGTGTTTTAAACCCACGGAGAACTTCCAATGGGAACTAGTGGTTCTTACTCAGGAAGTGGTGGCAAGCTTGGGAGTGACGTAAGGGACGGTGTTGGAGATTGGATTACATCCCTTCCTGCATCAGACCAACAACAGGGGCCAGTTCCTGGGGTTGATCAGCCTCAAGGCGAACAGGCTATGCCTCATCTTGATCCTCAAAAATTACTACCGATTGTGGGGCTTATCTATTCTCGGTCTCGTCAATCATCAGGTGGTGGAGGTGGTGCAGCGAGCGGAGCCACTTCGACTACCAGAAAATGGCGATCAACAGGAGGTCCAAATCGCAGCGTTAGCCGCTCAGCTACCACAGCAGGGCGAGCCGCCGCCGCCGCATACGCTTACAATAATGGTGATACTGCTACTCTAGAGCGACTTGGGCTCGACTATGATGTGCTTAGTTCGCTTGGTGACCAGAATGAAATTGCTCGACAGATTGTGGAGGCTGCTTGTGCCCAAGCTGATAGTACCATTGAAGATTACGAGCAACGACTAGTAGCGGCAGATGTTGCTGAGTGGATACTTAGCGAACAGACTGATGGCGCAAACCCCTCCCCCGAAGAAATAGTGCGACATACAATAGCGTCAATTATCGCCGATGCCATTCTTAGTGAAGCTGGCGAAGTCATCAACAACAGTGATTATGCGATGCTTGCAGAAAGTGAAGTCCGTGATGCGGCAGAAGCGTTAGCAGCTCAAGCAACTCTTTCCGTAGGCGGTGTTACTGAAGCTGAATTTGCACAAGCAATAGAGGGCGGCATTGAAACGCTTCATGACATTCTTGAGGGGGGAGCATAGTGGAATCGTTCACTTTGCGGCTAAATGCGCCATCCACAATAACTCCAGAAGAGGCCAAGTCTTCATTCTATTGGCTTATGGATGGTCCATCTAGTTTTACTACCAGGATTGATCCTAATTTGGTTGGTTTTGGCCCCGTTCCAAAACTAAGTATTGATTTTGTTAGGGTAGCAGTAGCTGTATACGCCGCAGACCGCTCCGTTGTTCGTGCTAGAGGAGGCTCTAACTGGAATCAACGCCAAATTCAGCTTGAAATACCAGTTTCAGATGCAGCTCGCTGGAGGTCAGTAGCCAACGACCTGGAATCAACTATTGGTTTTCTATCTGGTGATAGCTGGACACTTCAGTTCAATGAGGAGCAAGCCCCCGTCACTCCACCATCACCAAAACCAACTCCATCACCAAAGAGAGTAGTCTTACTTAGTGGCGGGGCAGACTCAGCAGCCGGGGCTCTTTTATCGCGTTCCATGCTCACAGGCAATGAACAACATGTGCTGCTCTCACACTACAGCGTCCCTGCGCTTGCGCCTCTTCAAAGATCAATTGCTCAGACAATCGAGCGGCTGATTCCCGGAACAACACAGAGGCATGTCCAAATTCATCTGTCACGTAATCAACTGCGAGCAGATGGAACATACTTCCCAGCAGAACCAACTAGTAGAACGCGCTCACTACTGTTTTTGGCTTTGGGACTTGCGTTAGCCTCACTTGACGAGGTACCACTCTGGATTCCTGAGAATGGCTTCGCTTCACTCAATCCACCTTTAGGGCCCGAACGGCGTGGCAGCGTATCTACACGGACAACACACCCAGCTTTTTTGGATCGACTTACTAAGGTATTACAAAATGTAGGCGCTCATAATGTGGTAGAAAATCCTTTCGCGCGCAATACAAAAGGTGAAATGTTCAAGGAGGTTGCTGAACTTGTAGGAGCTGGCCCTGCTTCTGCATTACTGAGTTCTACTAATTCTTGCGCACATACTGGCCAACGCTATCTTGGAATTTCTCCAACTCAACAGTGCGGCGTATGCTTTGGTTGCGTCGTTCGTC
Source organism: uncultured bacterium (assembly GCA_963718045.1). Taxonomy (GTDB): domain Bacteria; phylum Patescibacteriota; class Saccharimonadia; order Saccharimonadales; family UBA4665; genus JAJZKE01. The sequence goes on along the minus strand of OY970350.1, from coordinate 548,936 downwards.
GTGCTTCCTTTGTTGCATCTGGGGTTAACGATACTACAACCTATATCTCTCCCGGCAGTAATGCAAGATTACAGAAGTGGCTGGCTAGCAAATCAGTTGAGCCAGCTGTTAGAAGTTTTATTAGGCGTGGTGTCCATGAGCGTGACCTTATAGCTATGGATCTGCCTACAGCTTATTCTTTATCCGACGGCATCGATCTCTGTCAAAGGGGAATTGCAGAACTTTCGGAGCTTCATCTGTGAGGCAGCTGCCATCTATTGATCTCCATGCTCACTTGGATATAAATATTCCTCAGTTTGAATTACGTCAACTCGGAGCAGTTATATTTGCAGCAACTCGTTCTCTGGATGAAGCTACTACTGCAACTTTGCGCAGTGACGAACAAACTATCTGGGGTGCAGGCTGTCATCCTGGTTTGATGGATGCTCAAAAGGCTTTTGAGCGCAAGCGTTTTAAGACACTGATACAGCGTACACCTTTTGTCGGCGAAGTTGGTCTTGATGGCAGTTCTAAAGTACCGATGAATACCCAGTTGGCTACATTTAAGGCCATACTTCAGGAACTCCAGAATACACCGCGCATTGTCAGTGTTCATAGCTATATGGCAACCGACCTTGTAATTGATGCACTTGAAGCTCAACCAAAGTCAAAGGGAGTGGTTCTTCATTGGTGGCTTGGAGATATACAACAGACCCAACGTGCTATTGAGCTTGGTTGCTTTTTTTCGCTTAATACATCATCTGTTCATCGAGAAGATGTGCTCAAACAAATACCGCTCGATCGAGTGCTCACGGAAACGGATCATCCCTTTGGTGATCGTCGTGGTAGCCGCAATGCGCGTCCTGGCCAGGTCACTGTAGTTGAAGATGAGCTCGCTCAGCACTTTGCGAAAACACCAGAGGATATACGATTAGCGATATGGGACAACTTAGCTCGCCTAACAAGTGAAGCAGATTGTACTGCATTATTGCCAAGAGCTGTTAGGCTAAAGCTTATGGCTCGGTAATTTTACCGTGTAACTCCCAGCCCTCACCTAATTAGCCTGAGCTTGCAGGTATTCTTGATAGGGCACTTCTAGTATTTGTCTCCAACGAATTATTTCATCTCTGATTTCGTGGTAACTTTTTAAGACCTGCTGCACCATTATGCTTATGCTAGAATGTATTCATGAATATAATATCTAAAAACGAAGAGGGCTTTACCGTTGTGGAGGCCTTGCTCATCGTACTAATCATTATCGTAGTATGCTTTGCTGGCTGGTACGTATATCATACAGATCATAAGAAAACTACTAGCACCACCAAGACGACTGCTCTAACTAGCCCTTATGCGGGATGGAATACTTATTCCTCTTTAAGTCCGGTATCGTTCAAGTACCCAAGTAATTGGACGGTAACAACCAGTGAAAATGAACCCACCAGCCAATCAGTCACGGTGATTTCTCCATCACGCAGTATTAATGGCACAGATTACCAATTCGATCTCTCTCTTACTGCTTATTTAACATCTTCACAGTACATACCTACCCAAGAAACTGTTTACTCTTCGAATGCTCTCACTGATTCCGCTTTTCCTAAATCACTTTATGCTTTGATAATGGAAACTCCCCTACTACCAGGTCAGAGTCCTAGTACTTGCGAGGTAATGGATATTTACGGAAGTGACATGAACTATAGCTCGGGCAATATAGGTAGTTCTATTATCCCAACATCGTTAGCTGGAACAGACCTTAATATAGATGGAGACTATACAAAGACAACTAACACATCTGGCCTCTCATTTGACCAGACTCTGGATTGTTTTTCTCCTAGTGAATTTTCTTCATTTCAAGAAGTTCAAAAGGCTGAGCAAATTATCAGTTCTTTAGCTGAAAATTAGTTAGCCTTCAGCCCTATATCTAATGCAAGGAGTAAACTTTTTTCCAACTGCTGCTCCATTATGCTTATGCTAATATGTACTTATGAATAAAATATCTAAAAACCAAAAAGGCTTCACTTTAGTAGAAACTCTATTAGTAATATTAATCTTAGTAGTAATAGGCGGGGTAAGCTACATTGTTTATCACAATGACCACAAGACTGTAACTACCGTGTCAACTACGGTATCTAAAACATCAAAATCAAGCCCAACTACTTATACAATCCCAATTACTCCTCTAGGTATTTCTATTACAGTTCCGACTGCTCTTGAAGATTTAACGTATGCCGTAACTAATCAGACTCCATATAATAATGAAACCAGTGTTGAGGTAGGTCTTTCCACTACATCGTTAACCAATCTTGACCCCACTGACTGTAGTGCTTCCCAAATGCCTTTACTTAGCCTATCAAGAGTTGATGGTCAGTATCCTTCTGACGCCACTATCTATAACACGCCAGGAGCCTTAGTTAAGCAGTTCCCGAGCTTTTATATAGCCTATTCTCAAAATAGCGGAGAGACGAACTGTAGCACAAGTAGTAGTAGTGCAGGTACTATGTCCGAGAATGATATCGGCGATCTAGTTAACAGCAATGACACAACAGTCAACGGCATAACTACTGCTGGTACCCCATCAATAGAATTTACAGTCCAGTCACTTTAGCGTAATTTTGTTTTTTCCAGAGAATATTCTGGCGTTTAAGACCTTTTTTAAATTTTTAATACTATAAGTAAACTCACATCTTTCTTATATCTTTAAGAGTATATTTTGCCGAATAACTAAAGGAGACTAATATGCCAAATTATTTATTTCTTTACCACGGCGGTTCAATGGGAAAGACAAAAGAAGACCGTGACAAACAAATGGCGGCTTGGAACGAATGGATGGAGCAGCGAGGAGAAGACCTAATTGATGCCGGTAATCCATGTAGTAATGTTGCAACCGTTAAAAAAGATGGTTCATCAGAATATTCTGGCAGTGATAAGGTGTCTGGTTATAGCGTCATTAAAGCCTCGGATATGGACAGTGCAAAGCATGCTGCTTCAATGGTCCCATTAGTTTTGGATGGTAGCGGCAGCGTTGATGTCTATGAAACAATCGATGCAATGTAGGACCAAGAAGGCAGGCAACTTTTACGATCATTAATAATACCAGCAAGGGATTAACTTATAGGCATTTTAAATACCGCTTATATTTACCTTTGAGGATAAGTGAGCTAATATCATCTTGTGGATGTAAATAACAATCAGGAACAAAAGCGGATACTAATAGTAGAAGATAACAGCGATTTGGCTGAAATATACTTAACCTTACTGCGACTCGAGGGATTTGCTGTTAAAGTTGTAATTAACGGAGAAGAAGCGTTAAAAGCTGCCCTAGATTTTCATCCAAGTCTTGTTTTGCTAGATGTCATGATCCCTGTTTTAAATGGTTTTGATGTACTGGAAATATTAAGAAATACACCTGAAACAACTAATATAAAAGTAGTTATGGTCACAGCGTTAAATAAGGACGGTGACATTCAAAGGGCTAAAAAATTAAAAGTTGATGACTATTTAATTAAATCCCAAGTTAATACAAGTGATATTGTTGAGCATGTTAAACGGCTTCTAGCTTGATAAATATTAGCTAAAACAAGGAATTCGTACTCAAGATAAACTAAACACATGTCTTAAGAAGTGATTCTTAAGCCTGTTTTTCAATCTTTTTTGATATATTAAACTTATGGAAACGGCAATTAAAATAAAAAATCTGTCAGTTACCCTAGGAGGCAGTGTTAAGGCCCTAAAAAATATAAGCGTCGAATTACCCACTGGACAGTCAATTGGTTTTATAGGCCCTTCAGGAGCTGGCAAGACAACCTTAATTCGCAGCATTGTAGGCAGGCTAAAACTTACTTCGGGAAGCATTGAGATTTTTGGCTTACCGGCAGGCGACGCAAGACTTAGAACCCAGATGAGTTATATGACACAAGAACTTTCTGTATATCCGGACCTAACTGTTAAGGAAAACTTAAGATATTTCGCTTCAATGATGGGCTACAGTAAGAATACGAAAGAAATAATAAAAAATGTCCTTAAAGAAGTAGATATGTCAGATAAAGCAAATACCCTTGTAAAAAATCTTTCTGGAGGGCAAAAACAAAGAGCTTCTCTATCTGTGGCTCTTATCGGTTCGCCAAGACTTATGGCCCTGGATGAGCCAACAATTGGCCTAGACCCAGTCTTAAGAGATAGTCTATGGAAGCTTTTTAATAAATTAAAATCCCAGGGAACAACACTTCTCGTATCCAGTCACTCTATGGATGAAGCAGAAAGATGTGATGATCTCATCCTAATAAGGGCGGGTAAATTAATTGCCCATAGGACGCCTGATGAACTGAAAAGGCAGACAGGAACTAAAACAATTGAAGAAAGCTTTATAAAACTGGTAGAAAGTGAGACAGAATGAGTCCAAGCCGAACATTTTCTACAGCTTTTAGAGTTTTAAGGCAATTAAGTCACGACCTAAGGACAGTTGCATTACTGTTCGTAGTTCCACCAATACTATTAACCATTATGAAATTCGTCTTTCAGGGAGAACCAAAGGTTTTCAATAGTGTCGCACCGATGTTACTCGGTATATTCCCAATGGTTATGATGTTCTTAATAACGTCCGTCGTTACTTTAAGGGAAAGAACAACCGGAACTTTAGATAGGCTAATGACCACGCCCATGACAAAGGTAGATTTCATTTTTGGATACGCCATAGCTTTTTCTTTCTTAGGTTTTTGTCAGGCGCTTATTTCCGGAGGCGTTATGCTAGGCCTGCTTAATGTAACTGTGCTGGGGGGTACAATTCCAACACTTATTGCCGTAGTATTTGCGGCCTTCCTAGGAACCTCTCTTGGTCTATTCCTAAGCGCTTTCGCAACAACCGAGTTTCAAGCAATCCAGTTTATGCCGGCATTTATCTTTCCGCAGATACTAACTTGCGGGCTTTTTGTTGCCAGGGAGCAAATGGCCAGATTACTGCAGTGGTTTGCCGATATTATGCCGCTTACATACAGTGTTGGCGCAATGAAACAGGTGACACTGCATGCTTCATGGACACATGAACTAACTAAAGACTTAATAGTAGTGGCATTGTTTGGGATTGCCGCCTTAATACTAGGCTCTATTACAATTCGTAGACAAAAATAAATATATTTACCAATATATACATAGAATCCCACTAAGTGTGGGATTTTTCGTGCTCGTTACACTAATGGGATAGCAGTTATATTCCATCGCTCCCATGCACATCTACTACTATCCACCTTCACCTTGCTAAAATCTGTAAGAATTTTCGATACAATCAAGATAGCCTGAAAGTCCTCTGCCGCTTATAGACTTAAGAAGTTTTCTATTTATTTTTAAAGCGACAAAGTCATAAAGGTGCCTGATAGTTTAGCGCTCATACAGGCTAGTCTTAATCGTCAACATTGTTGCAAGTGCCATTAGTTAAAACCACACTAGGATTACTGCTAAAGTTCCAACCGTAATACAGGCTTGCAATTTGGTAAACAGTTAGCTCAATCGGGTTACTAATATTTGCTGAGACATCATTGCATAAAGCAGTTTGTACTTGGCTGGCGTTAACGTTATAGCCAAGCATTAAGACCGAAGGCTCAAGAGCTGCCAAAGCATTCCATTCGGTTGAGTTTAAATCTCCGTTAGAGCACTGCACGGGGCCAGGCACACCGTTGCCGGCATAAGTTATGCCTAAACTACATTCCATTGTCTTTGACGGCACAGTTGCCGGAGACAATACAGCGTAGGCACTGTTAGCTACTGAAGTAGTCTGGGCATTCACCGTATGACTTTGTCCAGCTGGAGCCTTATTTTCGTGCTTATATACCAGTAAGCCGCCGACTACAATGATAGCCAGTATAGCAACGGCAATAAGCAGCTCAGTGATTCCAAAACCCTTATCTTTCATGGACATAATTTTATCTTAAAATCTCTTATTGTTTAAGCTTTAAAATATCTACCGGCCTAGATCTCAGCATAGTAGCTTGTTTAATTGCCGCAGCAGCCTCATGGTTAAAAAGCAAGAAGTATCTTCACGGAACCCTAGACTAACTAGTTAAATGCCCTAAAAACCTTTCTTTTTGCTAATATATCTTATTAGATGGCGCCTTGGCGGAGCGGTTACGCGGAGCTCTGCAAAAGCTCAAAGACCAGTCCAACTCTGGTAGGCGCCTCCAGTTCTTTAACAACCTATTAATAATACTTGCAATATTTTTACCAAGTGGTACGATAGGCGGTTATGCCTACACATAGATCTTGGACGGACGAGCAGTTAACAGAGGCGGTTAAGACTTCTAAAAGCTACCGGCAAGTCATAATAAAATTAAATCTTATACCGGCTGGTGGTAATTATGACCAAGTACAACGAGCAATTAAAGCGCTCGACTTAGACATGTCCCATTTCTTAGGTATGGGGTGGAGTATTGGCCTACATGTAGTTACCCATCCACCTATACCACTAGAAAAAGTACTAGTAAAAGGTAGATGGACGCAGAGTAATGATCTGAAGACGAGGCTATACACTGCGGGATTGAAGACACCTGAATGTGAACTATGTGGCTGGTCAAAGAAGTCATTAGATGGACGCACACCTGTAGAACTAGACCATATGAACGGTAATCATTTTGACAATAGGATAGAAAATTTGAGAATACTTTGTCCTAACTGTCATAGCCTTCAGTCCACACATCGTGGTAAAAATAAGGGTACATATAGGCAAGGGCGAGTGGCGTAACTGGCAGCCGCAGAAGACTTAAAATTTTCTGACCGTAAGGTCGTGAGGGTTCGAGTCCCTCCTCGCCCACCAATATAACTGACTATAAATGTATAAAAGACTGCGGATGTAATAACAGCCATGCTTTACTTGGCGGGCTAATAGCCTGGCTAAGAATTAGGCTATTTGTAACTGAGCCATTAAGTAACGAACTTTTTATTACTATCTGACCAACAACCTGGCCCATCTGATCATCATCTGAAATTTTATCTAATGAAATTGTACTAATAACCCTACTGCCACCCCAAGAGGTTAATTCTATAGGCCGAGAGACAACAACCGGTGTTTTCTTATTACTCCAAGGCACTGTATATTCAGCAACTTCCAGTCCACTTGGAAGTGAAGAGACACCAGGCACACTAGTGAAGTTGCTTTGAACAGATAAAACCAGAGGCAGGCTGTAGGCCAAGGCATCAAACAGTGTTGATGCCTGCATAACAGCTGTATAGACAATTAACGGGCTACCGTTAACGGTAATCTTTGAGGCGGATAAGAATACACCGCCTGCCTGATTGGTATTGCCGGTTTTAATACCAATAATATTATCTTTGCCAAGTTCACCATCAACATTTTTAATAGTGCCGACAACAGAAAAACCAGTAGCTGAAGGCAGGCCAACAATGTTAGCAAGCACTGGGCTCGCCATAACTAACTGTCCAATACTGACCAGATTAGCTGCAGTTGTCGTAGAACCAGGATCAAAACCGCTGGCATCTGGTCCAATAGCTGTTTCACTTAAACCCTGGCTTTTAACATATTGATTGGCATATGTCGAATAATTAGGCAAAGATCCGAAGGCCCAGATAGCCAAAGAATCAGCAATATTATCGGCTGAAGGCAGCAGCATGGCCTGAAGCATTTGGTATTCGCTTAACTTTTCACCATTTACAACTACCAGATCAGAACCATCTTCGGATTGGTACTTGGCATATATGGCAACATCAGATGGGCCTAAAGTAATAGTTGGCCCAGCCTCGTTTAAGGCTAAAGGATACTTATTAAGTACACATAGAGCCGTTATTAGCTTGGCTTCAGAAGCCATGGCCACTGGTTTTTGAGTGCCAGAGGTTGCCACTACACCTGAGCTGTCTAGACCAACAGCCGCTTGGGTTCCACTGGACCAGGCTAAACTTTTAGCCGGCACAACTGCCGATATATCTTTAACCCTAAAACTAGGGCTAACTACCGGCTCAGATACAAAATATACCCAGGAAACATATAGGGCTATAACTAAAACCAGGCCTATAAGAACAAACGGCCATAACTTACGCTTATTATCAGCTCTTTTTTTCATCTAGCTTTCATAATAACAATTTAAGCTACCTCTCACTAGGCGCCCCGCATAAAAGGATTGGTTCCTTGGCCGTCTCCGGGATATAATAGAAGGCATATAAAAGAAATTGGAGGCTAAAAACGTGGAAGTCTTATTAATAATAATCGTCGTTATTGTTGTCCTTACTGTCATAACCGTGGTTGTCATGTATAACGGACTGGTTACCTTAAATCAGCGGGCAGATGAAGCCTGGAGTGACATAACAGTCCAGCTAAAGAGAAGGTACGATCTAATTCCTAATCTTGTTAACACTGTCAAAGGTTATGCCAAACACGAAAAAACAGTCTTTGAGGATGTCACTAAAGCCCGAACCGAGGCTATTAATGCCAACGGTGTAAAAGAGACAGCCAAAGCCGAAAACCAGTTCAGCCAAACCATGAAAAGCCTGTTTGCTGTCGCTGAAAACTATCCCGATCTAAAGGCTAGTGAAAACTTTAGGGAGCTCCAGGGTGAACTAACAGACACAGAAGACAAAATTCAGGCTGCCAGACGTTTTTATAACAATGAAGTTAAAGACTTCAACACCAAAAGGCAGAAATTCCCAACTAAAGTCTTCGCTCAAATGCTCCATTTCAATAAAGACAAAGACTACTTTGAACTTGATGAGTCAGAAACCCAAGCTGCCAGCCAGCCAGTAGAGGTAAACTTTAACTCTTAAAAACATGTATAAGGACATTGGCCAAAACAAAAGGCGTACCATATACATTATGGCCTTCTTCGTTATATTCGTGGTGGCCATTATCTGGCTGTTTACTAAGACTCTAAACGGCTCCATGAGTGTCTTTTACGGCGGCGTAGCCGGCGCATTAGTCTATACCGCTCTTAGTTACTACTGGGGCTCAAAGATGGCCCTGGCTATAAATAGAGCCAAGCAGATAAAGGAATCGGATAACAAAAGGCTCTGGCGGATAGTCGAAAACCTAGCCATAACAGACGGCTTGCCAATGCCGGCTGTTTATATAATGAATGACCCATCACCGAATGCTTTCGCTACCGGACGGGACCAGCAGCATTCTGCTGTCTGCGTAACATCAGGACTGCTAGACATAATGGATGATGACGAACTGCAAGGTGTAATTGCCCATGAATTAAGCCATATTAAAAACTACGATATGCGGGTTAATATGATTGCCTTTGCTCTAACTGCCATCATCTCCCTAATTGCCGACATAATTATTCGTCTAGTCTGGTTCAGAGGTAATGACAGGGAAAACATGAATAACCAGGTATTTTTAATAATGGGCATTGTGGCTGCTATCCTGGCACCGCTTGTTGCCATGTTTATTCAGCTATCCATTTCAAGACAAAGGGAATACCTGGCTGATGCCAGCGGAGCTTTAACTACCAGGTACCCGGAAGGCTTAATTAGTGCCTTAAATAAGATATCCAGGGTAGGCAGTGCTACCAAGGTCCAAAATACCTCTACCTCCCACATGTTCTTTGCTAACCCCTTGAGAAAACACACTATTTCTAATCTCTTCAGCACTCATCCGCCTATCCCCCAAAGAATAAAAAGACTAGAGAGTATGGAAGGTCATGCCTAAAAAAGGACAGGGGACTAAATCAGTCCCTAAAACTAAAACTAACCATAAGGCCAACAAAAACAAACAGTCTAAGGCCGTTTCTTCCAAACTGCCCAGTGTTTTTGGTCTGGCTAAATCCAGCTGGCATATTCTTTGGCGTAACCGAAATAGCATGTCCTTCATTATCTTAATCTACGGACTGGTCTATCTAGTTTTAGTACTTGGAATTTCCAGCCCAGGCAATGTTCCCAGTCTCAAACATGAATTTAGCGGTGTCTTTCATGGACACTTAGGCTCTCTTTTTTCAGGCTTAAGTATCTATACCTATCTGGTTGGCTCATCTACTTCCAGCCCATCGGCTTCGGGCAGCACCTACCAAGTCTTCATAATGTTAATCGCCAGCCTAGCCATCATATGGGCTCTCAGGCAGTACTACCTTGGCGCAAAAATAAGAGCCAGAGACAGCTACTATAAAGGCCTATACCCGTTCGTACCTTTTCTGCTGGTACTGCTGTTTATTATCGTTGAGCTTATACCTCTTCTAATTGGTTTATTCCTCTACGGAACTCTATTTAACGGTAGTATTGCCGTAACCGGTCTTGAAAAAGTAGTGTCCCTTATCCCAATAATTGGGCTAGTCTTTTTAAGCTTTTACTGGCTGGCTTCATCCCTCATGGCCTTATATATTGTCACTTTGCCTAATATGACGCCAATGAAGGCTATTAAATCAGCCAGAGGGTTGGTAAAAGGTAGACGTGGACTGGTCCTTAAAAAGATGATCTTCTTGCCAGTGTTATTAATAATCATAACCGGCATAATAATGCTGCCCTTTATCTACATTCTGCCGTCTATAGCGGCCTGGGTATTTTATCTTTTATCACTTATAGGGCTAGTATATATTCATAGTTATCTATATGCACTTTATAGGGGACTAATCAATGAATAAGACAGCAGCAGAAGTAAGGATTAAAAAGCTAAGAGAACTTATTGAAGACTATAGGTACCACTACCATGTTCTAGACGAATCAATCATGAGCGAAGAAGCTGCTGATAGCCTGAAACATGAACTAAGCCAGCTTGAATCGCAGTTCCCAGACCTAATAACTCCAGACAGCCCAACCCAAAGAGTAGCCGGCGCACCGCTTCCAGGCTTTAAATCTGTCCCTCATAGTGAAAGAATGCTAAGCCTAAACGATGTCTTTAATAACCAAGAAGTAGCCGCCTGGCAGGATAGAACCCTAAAAGCTTTAAATAAGGACAAACTTGAGTACTTCATAGACATTAAAATGGACGGACTGGCCTGCGCTCTTGTTTATGAGGAGGGCAGTCTAACCCTAGGTATAACCCGGGGTGACGGCTATATCGGCGAAGATGTAACGGCTAACATTAGAACAATTGAATCAATCCCCCTAAAGCTCAGAAGCACTAAAAAGTACGCCTATCTTTTATCCGGCCGGACTGAAGTCAGGGGTGAGATAGTCATGTACAAAGAAGATTTTAAAGCCCTAAATGAACAGCGAAAGGCAAGCAGCCAACCCGAATTCGCCAATCCAAGAAACACCGCCGCCGGCACCATCCGTCAGCTTGATCCAAGCCTTGTGGCCAGCCGTAAACTTCATTTTAGAGCCTACGATATTATCCGTGAAGATAAGCCCCTTAAAGCTAACTCCGAGGTATATGATGCCCTAAAACAACTAGGCTTCTTGGTTAATTCAATGAGCAGGGCAGAGAGCAGCCTAAAAGAGATATATAGCTTTGCCAGTACCTGGCAGGAAAAAAGACATGAACTGCCATTTAACACCGACGGCCTGGTAATAAAGGTTAACGACCGCGAGCTTTATGCAAAATTAGGCGTGGTCGGTAAAGCGCCAAGAGGTGCCATCGCCTATAAATATGCCGCTGAACAAGCTACCACTAAAGTAAAAGGAATCTTTGTTTCAATTGGCCGGACTGGCTCAGCAACTCCTGTAGCAATTCTAGAACCAGTTGAAATAGCCGGCAGCACAGTCCAAATGGCTACCCTGCATAACGAAAATGAAATAAGGCGCAAGGATATTAGGATAGGTGATACGGTCATTGTCCATAAAGCCGGAGATATAATCCCAGAAGTTGTTGAACCTATTACGAGGCTAAGAACAGGTGAAGAACATCAGTTTAAGATGCCTAAACTATGTCCAGACTGCAATAAACCGCTAGCTAAATATTCCTCTAAAGATGCTGCATGGCGCTGCATGAACCAGTCCTGTCCGTCCAGAATGTGGAAACAAATTGAACATTACGCTTCAAAAGAAGCTCTAGACATCGAAGGTTTAGGTGAAAAGAACGCCATTGCCCTTCTTGACGCTAAACTCATTAACGACCAGGCAGACATCTATACCATAAAAGAAGAAGAGGTTATAAAACTAGACCGTTTTGCTGAAGTTTCAGCCCATAAACTGGTCTCCGCTATTCAATCAAAAAAGCATCCTGAACTAGACCGCTTCTTATATGGCCTGGGCATAAGACATATTGGCGTTCAAACGGCCATTGATCTCTCAAATCAATTCAAAAGCATTGAATCACTTTCCGGTGCCACTATCGATGAACTAACAGAAGTTGAAGGCATAGGGAGTATTGTAGCTGAAGCTATCGTTGAATGGTTTTCTGAACCTAAAAACCAAAAACTGCTATCTAAATTTAAAAAGCTTAATGTCTGGCCTAAAGAAGCTAAAGTAACGACCGGTCCGCTAAATAATATAAGCTTTGTAATAACCGGCAGCCTTAACTCTATGTCTAGAGAAGCAACAGCCGAAAAGATAAGAGCACTAGGCGGTACTTTCCAAAGTGCCGTGGCTAAAGACACTAACTATCTGGTTGTTGGCAATAATGTTGGCGGAAGCAAGCTAAAAAGAGCTGCTGAACTTGGCATAAAACAGATAGACGAACAAGAGCTTATTCGGATTTTAAACAAGTAGTACCTAAAAAGGAATTTACGACAAAAAGTATTGACACAAACAGTGAGAAGTGTATAATACAGTATATACATGAAGGTCAATATTCATTCATATAGTTTTGACTGGGATCCAGGTAATAGCAATAAGAATAAAAGGTCTCATGATGTTAATGATTGGGAATGTGAAGAAGTCTTCTTTGATGAAAATAAAGTGATAATGAAAGACACTTTACATTCTGCGTCCGAAAACAGGCATATATTACTAGGCAAGTCTAAGAATGGTCGATTATTGTATATTGTCTTTACTTTCAGACAGGATAAATTAAGAGTAATATCCGCACGGGATGTTACAAAAAGAAAGGAGATTAATCTTTATGAAAAAGCCAATTAATGTACCTAAGTTCAAGAATGAAGACGAAGAGCGCAAGTACTGGAGCAGCCTTGACTTGGCAGAGTATTTAGAACCAGAAGACTTTAGCTCGGTAAGTTTCCCAAATCTAAAACCAAGCACTAGACCAGTCTCGATCCGTATACCTGTAGCTATATTAAACCGAGTAAAAGAACGGGCAAATGAGACCAATGTGCCCTATCAGTCACTGATTAAGGAATATATTAGTGCCGGTCTCAAAGTTTCCAGATAAAGAAGAAGTGGCAATTTGACGGACAAACAATAAGTTGTTATGCTTATTTTTAGTCGTGCGTACATAGCGGCGTATGCCCTTAAAAACAAACAATAAAACAAAAAGCACCCGCCGCTAGGGTGGGCGCGCACGAAAAAGGCTATCGGAGTCGATAGCCTTTATTGTTATATCTTGAACTTCAAGTGCTAGCTGATATTATTGATACTGTTCTTTAAGGGGCATTGGCGCAGCTGGCTAGCGCGCATCCGTGGCACGGATGAGGTCATCGGTTCGATCCCGATATGCTCCACCATACTGAAATACGGGGCATTAGCTCAGTTGGTAGAGCGCTGCATTCGCATTGCAGAGATTGGCAGTTCGATTCTGCCATGCTCCACCACTGTTATTAACACTATCAGACTAACTAGTAGGACTTCGGCTAAAATTGTCGAAATTTAGTACTGTATCGCACATAAAATTAACTAGATTGTTTGATATAATGATCAACCTAAAAGAGGGAAGGTATATGGGCATAGAAGATTTATCAGGAGGTGTAGGAGTGCCTCCGGAGGGTAGCGACCAAGCCGAAAAGACAGCTAGGCTACTCGATATTATGCATAGACAAAATGGAATGCGGGCTGAAGACGAAGGCCGAGAAGAAGATGACGGCGAAGACTTTTCTTCCATTGATCCTGAAGAACTTCGTATTTTAAAACTGAGACATCCAGCAGGTGATCATTCCGATGAAGACACTGGTGGAGCTGGCAGGATCTAGACCCCTGGCACGGAGGATCTACCCCTAGTGGTTTCAGTGGAGAAATAAGCTACCGCATATTGAAGCTAAACCCGCCCGAAGAACAGTAGTGGTATCTGTTGATAACCATCAGTACATTAGTCAAAGATTCCAGGTTACTACCCACCGATTAGTCCCGTACCCCACACGCCAATTATTTAATTAGATCGATGTATTAATTCCCACACTATACAAGAAGTATTGTATTTATTCATCAGAGGTATATAATACTCGGGTTATGCCAATGGAAAAAGACTTATATACAGGGTGGGTGTTTAACGATGCACCTCCTACAGACAATCACGTTCTTGTGGATAGGATCATGCTGAAGCGTGGAATATTACAAAATGCCCAGGATGCTGAAGGAGCCGTTGGACTTTTTGCCATTGCTCGTGTAATACCTAAAGATGCCGCACCGCTTGCAATGCAGGAAACTGTAGAATTTACCGATTTACCACCACAGGATCCTCAATAGTTGTCGAAAGACTGCCGAACCTAAATCAAATAACCTGTTAGCTCCCAGTCAAACCTCAAGTATAATAGGCTTATGCAAGTAGTTACCGATAAGCTTTTGACAAACTACGTCAGGCAGGGCAGTGGCAGGAAGCTTCTTTTACTCCATGGCTGGGCAACTAGTCTAGCCGACTACGTGGAAATTATTAATGAACTATATAAAAACTACGATGTAACAGCCATTGATCTGCCTGGCTTTGGTGCCAGCCAAACACCAGAAGGGGACTGGGGCTTAGAAGAATATGCCAAGTTTGTGGCCAGTTTTTGCCAGAAAGTAGGGCTTGATGATCTATACGGCCTAGTTGGTCACAGTAATGGTGCGGCTATCGCTATTAAGGCTGCTGCCAGCAATATAGTTAATCCTCAGAAACTAATACTTTTAGATGCCTCAGGAATTAGAATTAGCCAAAAGGGAAGACTCGGGGCAGTGAAGTTGGCAGCTAAGACGGCAAAAATACTGAGCCTTCCCCTGCCCTCTGCAACCCGAAAAAAGCTAAGGCAGAAACTTTACGTAAAAGTTGGTTCAGACTACTTAACTGCCAATAACCTCAGTTCCAGCTTTAAGAAGATAGTGGCTGAAGATCTACGCGTTGATGCTTCTAAGATCCGAGTCCCGACCTTGCTAATTTACGGTGAAGAGGATGACGAGACCCCGGTAGCATTTGGCGAGCTGTATCACCAGTTAATTGAAGGCTCGACACTTGAAATAGTGGCAGGATCTGGCCACTTCATCCTGAGAGATAACCCAAAAGTAGTAGTAGAATTAATTAAAGAATTTCTATGATCAAAAAAATACTAAATACCACCAGGGCCTTTTACTCTCTAGAATTTCCCAAGACTGTAACTTACATGCTTCAAAGTACTGAATATAGGGTATGGCCGTATCTCAAATGGCTCTGGAAAACAGAAGATTTCTCTAAAATTAGAAACCGCCGGGAATTAGATAAAACGGAAGTAGCCCAGTTAATACTTCAAACCATATATTCAGGTATTATTATTGAAATAGCAGCCGGTGTTGTCTTAATCATCCTATCCTTCACCGGCACAATCTATTTTGGCTGGTGTTACGGACTAGCCACCATAATTGCCTTTCCGGTTGTTTGGTCCCACCTTATTTGTTTGCCGGTATTTGCTGCCAGAGAATTAATCATAAAGCCGAAAGAGCAAAAAGCAGTTAAGGCAACTAAGCGGATTTTCACTAAAACAAAAGCTATCAAAATAGCAGTCGCCGGCAGTTACGGTAAAACCTCAATGAAGGAATTGCTGAACACTGTCCTATCAGAAGGCAAAAAAGTAGCGGCTACACCAGCCAATAAGAACGTTGCTACATCTCACTATACTTTTGCTAAGTCCCTAAGCGGCAAAGAAGACATCGTAATCGTCGAGTTTGGTGAAGGCGGGCCAGGTGATGTAGCGAGGTTTTCTGACACCCTAGAACCAGATCTGGCAGTTATTACCGGTATAGCACCAGCCCATCTAGACAAATATAAGACGCTAGATAAAGCAGCCGAAGATATATTTAGTCTATCTCAACGAGTTCCTTTAAATAAAATCTACGTCAATAAAGAATCACCTGAAGCTGCTCGGCGCGTTAAAGAAGGTATGGTTACCTATGACCGTGACGGTGCTTTAGGCTGGCAGGTTAGTAATGTAAGAAGTGACATTACGGGTCTCAAATTTAAACTCACAAAAGGCAAGAGGACATTTAATTTATCTAGCAGCTTAATTGGCCGGCACCAAATTGGTCCAATCGCTCTAACCGCTGCTATGGCCTACAATTTAGGCCTAACCAACAAGCAAATTGAAGAAGGTATAAAGAAAGTTAAAGCATATGAGCATAGAATGCAGCCGTATACCATAAATGGCGCCTGGATCATTGACGATACATATAACGGCAACTTGGAAGGTATCAAAGCAGGCACAGCCCTCCTTAAAGAGCTCGACGCTAAAAGGAAGATATATGTTACACCGGGTTTAGTTGACCAAGGCAGTGAAACAGGCAAGATTCATGAAGAGGTAGGTGCCTTAATAGCAGACGCTGCTCCAGACACTGTCGTTCTAATGGAAAACTCGGTAACAAAATATATAGTTAAGGGTCTTAAAGAAGCAGGCTATCAAGGGGAGATTGACAGACGGACTGATCCCCTGCTCTACTACACCAATATTGCCAGTTTCCTAGCAAGCGGTGATCTAGTCTTGATGCAAAACGACTGGACCGACAATTACATTTAATTGTACTGAGAAATTGTATTGCCTAATTGTAGCAATCTCATTAATATATGCTTATGGATACAGTAGCAGTTATATTTGGCGGGCGATCAGCCGAGCACGACATATCTATCATCACGGCCCTTGCCAACATTATTAAGCCACTAGAACTAACCAAGAAGTACCATGTTCTACCGATCTATATAACTAAAAATGGTGCTTGGTATTCAGACGATAAATTAAAAGATATATCTGTCTATACCTCAGACAGCATCAATGATCTAATAGACCGTTTGCACCCTATTAGCCTAGAACTAGACGGCGGGCTAAAGATTGTTAAGGCCAGTGGTATTGCCGGACGCAAGAAGCACATAAGAGTTAATCTAGTCTTCCCATCAATGCACGGCACTTACGGCGAAGACGGCACTCTTATGGGGCTGCTTGATCTAGCTGGTGTACCATATGTCGGCTGCGGCCTGGCAGCAAGTAGTATTGCCATGAACAAGCTGACCGCCAAGCAAATAGCTGAAGATAACCATATCCCAGTAACTAAATATGTTTTTGCCTCTAAAGCTGAACTCGAACAAGAACCAGCTAAAGTCCTAAAAGATATCAAAACAAGGCTTACCTATCCTATATTTGTAAAACCAACACACTTGGGCTCAAGCATTGGTATCTCAAGAGTTACTAATGATTCCGAACTAGCCAATGCTCTTGAAGTAGCTGCCCATTATGACGATCAGGTAATTGTCGAAGAAGAAGTAGCTAACCTGGTTGAAGTTACTCTGCCAATAATAGGCAATGATAACCCAGTCCCGGCACTTTTAGAGAAGCCCCTAACTAAACCGGAAGACTTCTTTGACTTTGACGCTAAATACCTCCAAGGTGGCAAAAAGGGCGGCAAGGGAACAAAAGGCTCTCAAGGGTATAGCCAAATACCGGCCAATCTAGACAAAGATCTTTACGGCCTAGCTGAAAAAACAGGTCTGGATGTCTATAAAATCTTTGGCCTTTCCGGCATCTCGCGGGTAGATATGCTTATCGATGCTAAAACCGGGATCGTCTATTTTAACGAAGTAAACCCGCTTCCCGGCGGTCTCTACGCCCATAACTGGGCCAAGGCCGGCATCTCTAATGTTGAACTGGTTAATAGATTAATCGGTTATGCCATTGAGCGCTTTAACGCTAAAAAAGCACTCACAACTTCATTTAATACCAACTACCTCAAACAGTTTTAAATCCGCGCTTTAGCAAAAGAACATGGTGCGTAATAATATAGGTTAGATTAAACTAGAGACATAATGAAGAGATATATACCTTCGGAGATAGAACCGAAATGGCAGGGTATTTGGGAAGAGACCGGTATTTATACCACTGATCTAAATTCTAATAAGCCCAAATATATAGCCATGAGTATGTTTAATTATCCCTCAGGCACAGGCATACATATTGGCCATGCTATGAACTACACCATATCTGACGTTATGGCTAGATTTAAGAGACAGCAGGGTTATGAGAGCTATCATCCGGTTGGCTGGGATGCTTTTGGTTTACCGGCTGAAAATTACGCCATAAAAGCTGGTATCTCACCGCAGGCCAGCATGGCCCAGATAATTCCCTTATATCACAAACAATATAAGGCGATGGGCTGGAGCAATGACTGGGAGAAAGAGATTGCCACTCACCTGCCCGAATACTACAAATGGACCCAGTGGATATTTGAGGAACTATATAAGCACGGCCTGGTATATATGGCTTCGAGACTTCAGTGGTGGTGCGATATAGATAAAACTGTTCTAGCCAACGAACAAGTAATTGACGGTAAATGCTGGCGCCACGATGGCCCTAATGATCCATTTGTCACGAAAAGAGAGGTTAAACAGTGGTTCTTTAAGATAACTGATTACGCTGATGAACTGCTTGAAGCAATAGATGATCTAGACTGGTCTGAAAGTGTTAAATTAGCCCAAGTTAACTGGATAGGTAAAAGCATTGGCGCTGAAATAGACTTTAAAGTTAAAGACCATGAAGAGGTAGTTAAGGTCTTTACCACGGCCCTAGACACCATTTACGGTGCTACCTTCATGGTTCTGGCTCCTGAAAATGAGCTAACAAGCAAATTAACTATCAAAGAGAACGAAGCTGAAGTTAAAGCTTATGTAGTTGATGCTGAAAAGAAGACCGAAGTTGATCGTCAGGCAGGTAAAAATAAGACAGGTGTCTTTACCGGCAGCTACGCAATCCATCCGTTAACCGGTAAACAGATACCAATCTGGGTGGCCGACTATGTCTTAGAAGGCTACGGCACTGGTGCTATTATGGCTGTTCCAGGCAGCGACGAAAGAGACTATGAGTTTGCCCTAAATAATAAGCTGGACATAGTTTACATCACAAAAGAGCAGGAGTTTATTTCTTATGCAGATATTAAAGAAGAACCAACAAAATTCACCCTTACAAACTCCGATGAATTTGATGGTCTAACTTTTAAAGAAGCTAAAGATAAGATCCTAGGCAGACTGGTTAAGCTTGGTATTGGACACAAAAAAGTTAACTACCGCATGCTTGATTGGAGTGTCAGCCGGCAGCGCTATTGGGGAGCACCGATTCCTATTATTCACTGTCTAAAATGCGGTCCGGTATTAGTACCAGAGAAAGATTTGCCGGTAATCCTACCTGAAATAACAGACTACCAGCCAACTGGCGATGGCCGCAGCGCTCTAGCGAGAGCTTCCGACTGGCTTAAAGTAGATTGTCCCGAGTGCGGTGACCTGGCAGAAAGAGAAACAGACACCCTTGATACCTACATAGACAGCAGTTGGTATATGTACAGATACTTTGATCCCCACAATCAGGAAAAGATCTTTGATCCAAAGGTAGTTAAAAAATGGGAACCAATTGATTTCTATAATGGAGCCGATCATGCTACCGCTCATCTTCTATATGCCCGCTTTCTGGCCCGCTTCTTCACTAAAATTGGCCTGGTTAATAAACCAGAGCCATTCAAACAGTTCCTGTTTAACGGCAAGGTAACAGCCAGTGACGGCACGATGTTCTCTAAAAGCAAAGGTAACGGTGTTGATCCGCTAGAAATAATAGCAAACGGCTATGGTGCTGACGCCCTAAGAATCTATTTAATGTTTGCCGCTCCACTTGACCTTTGGGTTAAATGGGATCCAAAAGGTGTTCCAGGGGCCTACCGATTCTTAAATAGGTTATGGAACTTGTGCTTCGAGTACTCGGAAGCTAAAGAAGGTGACTTGACTCCTGAAATTAGCCTAGAGCTTAAGAGGGTTATCAACCCAATGATCAAGAAAGTCACCGAGGACATTGAAAATAACCGCTATAACACCGCTATTTCGGCCATTATGACCGCCTTAAATGACCTATATAAGCTTAAAGTTAAGTATTTAAAGAAGAATAAGGAATGGCAGGCAGCCTTAGAGGCAGTAGTTGCCTGCACCGCTCCGTTTGCCCCTCATATAAGCGAAGAACTATGGCAGCAATTAGGCCATAGTCAGACTATCCATATAGATTCCTGGCCCAAATGGGAAGATAAATACCTAATAGCTGACACGATCCCAATTGTTGTCCAGATTAACGGCAAACTAAGAGCTAAGCTTGAGCTAAAACCAGGCACTTCTAAAGATGAAGCTGAAAAGGAAGCACTGGCCAGCGAACTAGTTAAAAAACACATTGAAAATAGGGAAGTTATTAAAGTTATCTTTGTACCTGACAGGTTAATAAATATTGTTACCAGCTAGCTATAAATTGTGTTTTATGGTATAAGAATCTGAAAGGGGATATTTATGGTAGGTGAAGCAATAAGTCAGTCCGGCGATCCGGCGGACTGGAGTAATGAGCAGTTATTTTGGGGCGCATATGGTTCAGACGAAGATACAGGTGCATTATTTGCAATCGGGAATGTGATTGATGAACGGATCACTAGCCTAACAAGTGAGTTACGTTCTCGCTACGAGATAGAGGGGCAATACCCTGAAGAGCTAAGAGGAGAACACTCGGCTTTGATGTTAGCGATAGGTCACATTGATGAAGTTTATGGGCGCCAAACAGGTGAACAACGAACAGGTGAAGCTTACGGTCGATATGGAGATAGGCACTAAACGTAATATATGTCCATCAGGGACTAGACTTAATAACCGACTGACTGTGCCCCATTAGATCACTTTAAATACCTGTCAATCTTAGATATAATAGAGGAGAAGTTTAAGCATCCTAACAGCAAAAAGGAGCAATGTATTTATGGGTAAGCCCAAAAAACGAACTAGTCCTAGAAAAACTGGTAGCCGCCGCAGTCACTTAAGACTCGAGCTGGCTAGGCGTGTTAATGCTAAGTCGCCAATAAAAGTTGAGACTACCCTAAAAGAAACAGGCAAGAAGCTAGCTAAATCAGAATAAGAGCTTGAAACATAGAGCTACCTTGAACTTTAGAGCGATAAGTCTAAAAAGAAAGGGAATTAACAGCATGGCATCCAATAGACACTTAGGACGAATAATAGCCTTTCAGACACTATACGAAGAAGAGTTTCGTCTTGATGCTGAAGATAAGAAGTTTGACCTTGATGAGGTCCTAAATAGGAATATCAGCCGCTACAAGGGCATGGTCGAAGACACTGACTTTATTGTTAAGTTAGTTAAGGGCGTAGATGAAAAGGCATCTGAACTAGATGCCCGTCTTCAGCCTATTGCCCCTGAATGGCCAATTAATCAGATATCTAGAATGGACCGGATCATTCTAAGGATGGGACTATATGAGCTAACTTACTATAAAGACACGCCCACTAAAGTAGTTATAAATGAAGCTGTTGAACTAGCTAAAGCTTTTGGCGGCGATAACTCCTCGAAGTTTATTAACGGAGTTCTAGGTACCATATATAAAAACAACCTAGAAGAAGAGAAACCAAAGAAAACAGCCAAAAAGGCTAAACCGAAAGCTAAAAAGGCCGTCAAATGAAGAAACCAAGGCCTATACAAGGCATCAAGGAGCTTGTCCATAAAAGACGGCCAGTGATCTCTGAAGTAGTTAGAGAAACTACCTCCGGCGGTGTGGTTTATAGGAAGAAAAACGACAAGGTAGAAATACTGCTTATTAAAGACGCAAAAGATCGCTGGACAATACCAAAAGGCCACGTTGAACCAGGCGAAGAACCTGGTGCTACTGCCGAGCGCGAGATACGCGAAGAAACAGGACTTCAAGATATGGAAGTGCTATCTTGGCTGGGCAAGGTTAACTTTAGATATCGCCGCGGTCACTCTCTAGTCCTTATGACCATGCATATTTGGCTGGTCGAAGGTAAAGGCAATACCAGTAAGCTTCACCCCGAAGACTGGTTAGGCGATATCCGCTGGCTGCCGGCCGCTAAAGCAGTCGATATGATTGCCTATGATGACATTGGTAAACTAATCCTAATAGCTATGAAAAAGATACGGGAAGGCAAATTTTAAAAAACTATGGACAATTCTAGATACCAAACTTTTGCCAAGGACAAACTAGAGGCAGATTTTAAAGACATTAATCTGTTAATCACTGCTTTTACCCACCGCTCTTATTTAAACGAGCATAGGAAAACAGTTAAGACACATAACGAAAGACTCGAGTTCTTAGGTGATGCCGTACTTGAGCTGGTAGTCACTGAATTTCTTTATGACAAGTATGATGACCCTGAAGGCGTACTTACTAATTGGCGGAGCAGCCTAGTAAGGACGGAAAGCATAGCTGAAGCAGCCGAGAGCCATGACTTTGAGCCGCTACTTAGACTAAGCCGCGGCGAAGCTCGAGGCAGCCTAAGGGCTAGAAGACAAATACTGGCTAATTGTTTCGAAGCTGTTGTCGGTGCTCTTTATCTTGACCAAGGATATGACAGGGCTAAAGCTTTTATCCACGAAAGCGTTATCCCGAAGTTCGACAATATCTTAGCCAGCGGTTCTTGGATGGACTCTAAGTCTCATCTTCAGGAACTAGCTCAAAGCAAGGAAATGGCCACACCGTTTTATAGGGTAATAAAAGAAGATGGTCCAGATCATGATAAGACATTCACTGTAGGTGTCTTTGTAAACAATCAGCTAAGAGGTGAAGGCACCGGCCCTTCAAAACAAGCTGGCCAGCAAATGGCCGCCGAGCAAGCCTTGAAGTATTACCTTAAAGACTCGAAATAAGCCAGCATTAGTTCTTGCAAATAGTTATTTCAATTTTAGTGATATTATTATATTAATGATATAAATCCACCTTGCAACAACCCTGTCATAGCTCGTGACAAAAAGGGAATGTGGTTTTCACCTTAAGGGCAACCTAGCATATGGTCGATGATGTTAGTTACAGAGTAACTAAATAAAGGGTGAAATATATGAAAGAAAAACTAGACGATAAGGCAGCCATGGAGTGGTATGAGCAGCATCATGCCGAACACTGGAAAAACTGGCGAGCCTGGGGAAGCTGGTTTAGCTGGGGTTCACCAGTTGGACTTGGTATATTTTACGCATTAGTGGCAATTTCCACTGGCGTAACTATATGGCTAATACGCCTTAAGTAGTTAATATACCTATAAAAACTAAACACCGCTTATTAAGCGGTGTTTTTTTATTTATTTACAAGCGTTACTGAGGGCCGTATGTAATAATGTTGCAACTCAGCTAAAGGTATCCGAATTATTTATTGCGTTGTTGTTTAGAAACTAAGAGTTTAACAAAATACACAACTATTAGAATAAGACCCAACAAAGATATTACTTGTCCGGCACCATTAACCACGTGAGACCTATGAGTCTGAGCTAGTGAGTACGCATAGTTGGTTAGCATGTACTTAGACAGAAATAGTAGACCGATACCAACAACCAGGCCTATGATGCCAGTTACTAACCAGGATTTATTTTTACAACTGATTACGTATGACATGATCAGAGTATACATCAAAAAGACGTCCATTTGAGAGATCTTTAAACATAGGTGGTATGGAGGGCCCGTAAGGACTAGATCCTGTAACTATTTGGTGTCGTGTGACAGTCTCCGATCCCAACAATTGACATAAGGGGTGGTAATCTGTAGAATAGCAAATACTGTTTTGATTAATTTAAGGGAAAGAATTTAAAGAGAATTATTAAATGTTAGTTATCCGTTTGCAACGAACCGGCCGTAGCGGCCACGCTATGTTCCGAATAGTAGTCCAAGATTCCAGAAAGTCCCCAACCAGCGGTAAGCTAGTAGCCCAGTTAGGCCATTACGATCCGCATACAAAAGATGTTAAATTGGACAAGGAAAAGACTGAAACTTTTATAAAAAACGGTGCCCAGCCATCTAAAAGAGTAGCCTCACTTCTTAAATCTCAAGGTATTAAACTACCGAAATGGGTTGTCTTTAGCCCCAACGTCAAAAAAGCTGTCAGAAACCCTGAAAAACGCCGCTCAACTGCTACCAAAAAACCAGCCGAACCAACGGCAGAAGTACCTAAAGAAGAGGTAACATCTGAAGAATCGGTTCCTGAAGTCTCCGAAGAAGAAAATATTCAAACAGAAGTAGTAAAAGCAGCCGAACCAACCGAAAAACCGGGAGAAAAAGCTACTAAAGCCGAACCAGAAGTAACAGCGGACACAAACGAAAAAGCAGAAGACAAGTAGCCAGATTTTGATATATAATAAAAAGTTGAAGAAAAAAAGGAGAACTACCGTATGAGCAGCATTGATGAACAGTTTGTCGAGTTTGTTGTCAAATCATTAGTTAATAAACCAGACAGTGTTAAGGTCGAGAGACGGATAGATGAAAAAGGAGTATTACTGGAACTAACAGTTGACCCTGAAGACCTCGGTAGAGTAATTGGTAAAAGAGGTGCTACTGCTCAAAGTATTAGAACTCTTCTAAGAGCCTTAGGCACTAAAAATGATGCTCGCTACAACCTAAAGATTATAGATAACGGTATTGGTGAACACGCCAGGCCATCATATAGCGATGACCGTCAAACCTCTCGTCCACAGCCATCAACAGATACTAGCGACGACAGTTCTAGCGCTCCAAAAGATGATGATGACACGGTAGATAATACCGAGGAACCTACTGAAACCGAAGCTAAAGAAGCAGAAGAAGATAAAGAAACTACATCAGACCGCTTATCCCAGACCCGCAAGGAATTGGAAGATCTCGACGACCTAGATGTTTAGCTCTTGACAAAAAACGATTTAACAGATATAATATAGAGACATAAAATAAACAATGCTCGTCTTTTTAATAAAGGTTGGGATATTTATGTGTCAAAAATGCCGGGATTTGCCCGGTGTTTTTGTATAATCTTAAGATAATATGCGTATTCAGATAATTACACTATTCCCCGATGTGTTTGATCCAGTGCTTAAATCGAGCATGCTAGATAAAGCCACTCGAAATAACCTGGTTAGTTACGAATATGTTGACCTAAGAGACTTTGGCTACGGACCAAGAAAAACTGTAGATGATACTCCCTATGGCGGTGGTGATGGCATGGTCCTAAAAGCTGAGCCAATTGTTAAAGCTATTGAAAGGGCCAAGGCAACTGATCCGGAAGCTCTAGTTATCCTGCCTACGCCCAGAGGTAAGACATATGTCCAGTCTGAAGCCAACAAGCTGGCTAAGGCTAAAGGGCTAATCTTAGTCTGTCCGCACTACGAAGGCTACGATGAACGGATTGCCAACTGGGTAGATAAACAGTACTCTGTAGGTAATTACGTCTTGACGGGCGGAGAAATACCAGCCATGGCCATTATTGACTCGGTTGTTAGGCTGATACCAGGTGTCTTAGGCGGTGAAACAAGCGCTTCAAACGAATCTTACCAGGGAGATGACAAGACTAAAGAACACCCTCACTACACCCGACCGGAAGTATTCAGGGGCCTTAAAGTTCCTGACGTTCTGTTGTCCGGCAACCACAAAGAAATAGATAAGTGGCGGGAATCTAACAAACTTTAACATCGTTTTTAGATATAATGAGGCTATTAAGGAGGAGGTTAGTTAATGAAATTATCTTTTATTAAACCAGTTTATGCCCACTGCGACTTGCCCTGCGGAGTCTATGACCCAGCCCAAGCTAAGATAGAGGCTGAGAGTCTTAAAGCCATACTAGAGAAGTACGGAGGGCTAGACGATCACAATAAGACTAGAGCCATCATTATTAAAGAAGAAAGAGCTGAACTAGTTAAGCACCACCTTCTAGTTCTTTGGGCAGACTACTTTAAGCCCGAACATCTTGAAAAGCATCCTGATCTTCATCAGAAGTTCTGGTTAGCAATTAAGCAGGCGTCAAATGTTAAACACAGTCTGGATCCAAAAGAAGCAGATAAGCTAATAGCCCAAATCGATGAAATTGCCGATATCTTCTGGGAAACAAAGAAAGCCTAAACTACTTGTCAGACGGGTGGTTGGCGATAGTATGCGCCCCGCGCTAGTGCCAGGCCAAATAGTCGTAGCCATCAGTTGGCTAAAACCGCGTCCCAATAAGCTGGTTGTAGTTGAAGCTAGGGGGCGGCAAATAGTTAAAAGGCTGTCGGCAGTTGAAGGCTCAAAGGTCTATATTTTGGGCGATAATGAGCCATTTTCAACGGACAGCCGAAAGTTCGGGTGGATAAGCAAAAAGAACCTTTTGGCCACTGTTATTTGGCCCATTAAGTGACTAACATTTCCACAACTTATCCCATAGTTATCCCAAGGTTTTTGAAATCGTACTTGCGCCCAAGTCGGGATCATGTAGACTAATAAGTACCACTGTGAGGTGGCTGCAAGATCCCTAAAAAGATCCTGCGCGGGCAGGTCACAAAATTAGCAATAATTTTAACGACAGTCAGCAACGAGAGGAACTCTTTATCTCCGGATAACGAGTTCTTTTCGCATTTAGGGGGTATTTTTTATCTCTATCAAGGTTGACCGACTAGTAGGGACTCAATTAGCGGATTGTTGCTTAAGCTAGGGTCGTTTATATTTACATTGCTCTGGATGGGCCTGCCTGAAATACCGTCTGGATTATATGGTGACTGTACACTGGCATTAACGCTAGCCGGCGGGCTGTCGGCCGTTAAGGTGCTGCCGCTTAGCACGCTACTGCTTCCAGCCTTAACCTTAAGACCTGAAACACTGGTTTGCTTAATTGCTTGTCCCTGACCAACTCCGTGGTGATCAACCAGCTTGAAGGATATAACAACTAAGATACCTACGGCACAAATTAAGAGAACAATTGAAAGCTGCCATCTTTCAATGAAATGAAGGGTGGACCTTAAATTTATTTTCTCTTCCAAAATCTTTGCTCTAGCTTTTATAAATCTATTTTATCACTTATCAGCGGGCAAAATACAGGCTAAAGACGGTGCCGTGGGTTTTGTCTGAATCAACCTTAACTTGTCCGTCAAAGTCTTCGGTGATTGATTCGGCAGCCAGGCTTAAACCAAGACCCAGGCCGCTGGAAGTTCTCTTAGTTGAAAAATAAGGCCTAAAAATCTTAGCCTTGTCTTCCTCGGTAATACCGCTGCCGTGATCAGTTACGCTAATGACCAAATAAGAGGGGATATGGTAATGCTCAATGGTAACAGACTTATGGCTATGCAGACAGTCATCATATGCCTCAATCCCGTTTCGGATAAAGCAGCTAATTATCTGCTTAAATCTAGTTGAGTTGCCATGGAGGGCACAGTCTTCAATGACGTTCATGTTTAAGCTGACATCTCTTTGACTGGCTACGGGCCTTAAGTTCTTAATAATATCTGCCAACTGTTTATTAACCGAGAATGGCCTAGCTGGCACAGGCTGCCTCTTAATGAGCTGCCTGGCTGACTGTAGATAATCTTCCATTAATTTAAGATTGGACTCAAGTAAGGCTAAGCTTTGCCTATCCTCGCTTTCAACGAACGATTCCAAGTTTAATCTAGCTGAGGTCATCGGACCGCTTAACTCATGGATTAAACTTAAGAGATTTCTATCCCAATCAGAGAAATAGCTGGTAGAAGACTTATTCTTTTTCTTGACCAATAATATTCCGCCAGACATTACCTATTCTCTAATCTGTAACCTACACCGTGCACAGTACTAATTAAAGGCTTAGGGTATGGTTTATCTATCTTATCTCTCAGGCTGTTAACATGAACATCGATCGTATTAGACCATGGCTTGGAGTTGTTTTTCCAAACTTGGCTAACTAACTTTGACCGGCTTACGCAGTGTCCGGCATTTTGTATGAGATAGTCCAATATGGCATACTCTTTGTGCCTTAAACTAATCGGCTCACCACCTTCTCGGCTGACACTTTCACTTGCCCTGTCTAAGATTAACGAAGGGGTCCGGGGACTGGATAACATCTGCTTATAGGTATTTAAGCGCCTTAGTAGCGCTTTTAGTCTAGCTTCCAGTTCACCCAAAGAAAAAGGCTTAACAATGTAATCGTCAGCTCCGGCGCTAAATAGCTCTAGCTTAGTAGATAATCTACTGTCACCGCTGACTATTAAAATTGGCGCCTTAACGCCAATTTTTCTTGCTTCACGGCAGATACTCAGACCTGATCGATCAGGTAAATTTAGATCTAAGATTATTAACTCTGGCGTCTCACTTTTAATTAAACTTAACCCCTCATTGCCTAGACCAACAGATATTAAATTGTAACTTTTATTAAGTGCGGCCGACAATGTCTCGTTGACCGCCCTGTTATCTTCAATTAGTAGCGCCGTAGGCACCATGAGTTCTCCCCTAGTAATCTCTTTATATACCCAAAATATGCCACATATTAGTTATACAGTCAATAATATTTATTAAAATATTTCCCGCTTATATACTTGACAGACCCAGAATAATTTGATAGAATAGAGGTAGAAAGGTTCATAATGAAGGGATTAAATTTAGTTAATTTTTACAAAGAATTTCCTGATGAGAAATCGTGCCTAGTATACCTCGAAAAGACTAGATGGTTCAATGGCCGTTACTGCCCTCATTGTGGCATAGTAGATACATATAAGTTTAAAGATGGCCTATTATTCAAGTGTAAAGACTGTAGGAAGAAGTTTACAGCTAAAGTCGGTACTATCTTCACCGATAGCCATATCTCACTACAAAAGTGGTTCATGGCCGTATACCTTCTAACCTCACAAAAGAAGGGTATAAGCTCAATAAGACTGGCTGAGTATCTAGATGTTACCCAAAAGACAGCATGGTTCATACTTCACCGTATACGTTACGCTATGGAATATGGCGTTGAGAAACCCTTAGATGGCATTGTAGAGATTGATGAGACTTATGAGGGTAATCGTAAGGCTGGTAAGAGAGTTGCAGGTCGTGGCACTACTAAAGTACCAGTATTCGGTATGGTTGAGAGGGGTGGCAGCGTAAAGGCTCAAGTTATGCCTTTTGTAGCTGGTGGTACAGTTGAACCTGTGATTAGAAAGTCAGTAAGCCCTACAGCTACTATTCATACTGATTACTTCCCTATGTACAAGCACCTCATCCCTGACATGGGATATGAACACTACAGGGTCAATCATTCTAAAGGTGAATATGCTAAAGGGGTAGTACATACTAACACTATTGAGGGATACTGGAGTCATCTAAAGAACGGAATTGACGCCATCTATGTCGGCGTAAGCCCCAAACACCTTCAATTCTATGTTAAGGAATACAGCTATCGCTGGAACACTAGGGAGTTGACGGCGGTGAGCGTTTTGATGACTGGCTTACTAGAATTAACGGCCGACATTTGCCTTACAAGAAACTTATAGGCTAAAATGGTTATGTGACAGCTAAGAAACTCAAGCGTGAAAAGCCTTACATAATAGACACTACCTTTAAACGTGCTTTAAAGAAAATCGCAACCGCTCCACCACCCAAGAAATAACTATAATAGTTACTTCTTTGTTTCTTTTTTGGTGTTTTTGTAATTTTTTATAGCATTAGTAAGAGCAGTATTGAGTCCTTCAAGTTGTTCTAGGCTTAATCTTACGCTAGAAACTACATTGCCCTCTAATTCTTTATCTTTTGGCTGTTCTTTCGTCTGAGACATTACAAGTTGTATAAAGACTAAATTGCCAACACCAGTATTCGGGTCTATCCCTATACCATGACCGTCTACTGCTACTGCGGGGACGCTGGATAATAGTTTAACTGGTTTATTCTGTGCTGCCATAGTTATTTACCAATTCTTTTACCTTTTGAATTATAAGCTTTTTATCCATTTTATCAACGTCACCGAAGTTGTGGGTAGCATTATCAACCTCCAGCATTAAAGGCGAGTGTGTATTCTTATCAAAAATATAAACCACATGTCCTGCTTTTATTTTTTGTAGCTCCTTGTTGGATTTTTTGTTTATTGACTTATCAAACACATGCAAAGTATCAACATACTCGCTGTATGTAATAGTCCAGTCATTAATTGTGTTCGGGGCAGATTTATTCATCTTCATATCTTCTTATAAAGTAGTAGCTTCTAACTGTGCTAACGGTATTATTGAAGGGCGAGAAAACAACAGCACGCATAGTTTGATGTGGATAGTTTTCGGCTAAATATGGAACGTCCGTCAAAAGTTCAAAAAAATCGTACTTGTCGTACACTATTACATTACCATATTTTTGTAAATAAAGCGAACTTTCTGTCTGAGATGGTGTGGGGTATGCAATATCAGCGTTCAAAATGCCATAACCAAGGTTATAGTAAACCGTCGGGTGATTATCTGCTTGATGAGGGCTAGAGTGGTCGATACCTTTTGGGCTAATCGAAATACTAAGATTGTTTAATCCACTATCAGCTGTTGGCATCGTTATTGAATAAGTGCTAAGCGACAACGAAATAGTATCAACCATAGTTCTTAACTCTAAGGGTTGACCGCTTGCATCCATATCATAAATTGTAACACTAGATAACGTCATTTAATCCCTTTGGGTCTGTAATGTATGTAGGCGGGAAATATTTTAATCTGTGTAATTTTTATGGATTCCATTAAATATACGGCGCGACAAATAGAAGGAGATAAGAGCTAGAGGAACTTCAACAATCACTGCTTCAACGATAGCCAATCTAATATCTTTTGTAGTTCTGGCGGTCATAATATCAAACCAAGCATCAACTACTAGAGTAGTACCGAGCATGGCTGAGGTTAGAGCAGTCCAGATAGAATGTTTAAAGGTTAAATAGGCAGTTAGAGCAAAAAGTACACATTGAAAAGCGTCAAAACCGACCCAGGCTGCGTCCCAGTGGTTAGAAACATAATGAGGCGGCAGGATAATAGCGATGGATATTGTCCAGGGTATTAAGAAACCGCAGGCGGCACCATAAAGTATGGTGTACCAACTAGGAAATATTCTCTCCAAGTGTTTTTCTTCGAAACTGTTTTTTGGTTTACTGCCAGCCATTGCTTATTCCCATATTATACCTCGTGGCGTTATATAATATGAACCATGGTTAAAGTGGCAAACAAAAAGACTGACTTAAGACGGGGAGTAGATCATATCGGTATTTCAGCCTCTTTTATTATCCATGACGGCAAGGGACGCATATTGCTCCAAAAGAGAGGCAAAAAAGCCCGCGATGAACAGGGGAGTTGGGATGTTGGCGGCGGTGCCATTGAATTTGGCGAACCAATTGAAGATGCTATCAAGCGAGAAATAATGGAAGAATTAGTTACCGAACCGCTGGAGATTAAGTTTTTAACTGTCTATGACGCTTTCAGAGAGCTGAATGGCCAGCCAACTCATTGGATAGCTATCATACACGCTGTTAAAGTTGATCCAGATAAGGTGAAAATTGGCGAACCTCATAAGATAGAAGAAATCGACTGGTTTACTTCAAAAAATTTGCCTAAACCCCTGCACTCGCAGTTCAATAAATCTTTTAAGATAGCTCTCAGCCAAAACATAGTGAAATAAGTTCTAATTAAGGCAAGGGCATATTTTATGTTATTTAATTTAACCTAAGAATAACTTTTCATCGCTTGCCAGTTCGTTATATAATATTGTTTGTCCCTCAAAAATAAAAACTTCGACTACAGCTTAGTTTAATCATGGACATATAAGATCGAGTCATGAATATGCGAGAAGTAAGCTCGGTTCACCGGACATATAAACGGCCCAAAGAGCTAAAACAACCAAATATATCATTTCTAAAGAAGTACCGCCTCACTTCTATGTTGGCGGTTATCGTGGCCCTCGCCGGTATATTCAGCCTGCTGTTTCTTGGCATTTCTCACGCCAATGCACCGGGCAGTCCCATAAAATCTGGCTGGTCAGGTTACTGTCTTGATGACTACAGATCAAAATTGGTCGAAGGCAACCAGGTAGATTTGTGGCCCTGTAATAACTCCGCTGCCCAGGACTGGCAGGTAAATCTAACCCAGATTATCCATGATAAAGATATGTGTCTGACGGCCTCCTCAGATACAAAGATCACCATCAACAGCTGCAATAACGGCGCTGATCAGGTCTGGCTAAGAGACGACACTAGCTTTTTAAATCCGGATAAGAGTCTTTGTCTAACAGCTGGCAGTGCTCAGCAAGGCGGACAATTAACTCTAACTTCTTGTGACCGTTTAACGTCTGATAGTAAAAGCTGGAAACCTAACATTAATTACGGCACTTACCCGTGCATCGGCAGCCAAGGGCAGATGGTGGCCTGCTATGCCATCAAAGAATGGGTTAACTGGACCAGCCAACCAAATAACCATGAAGCACTGCTCAATACATACACAGCCGGAGCACCTTATGAGGAGTGGTGCGCTGACTTTGTCAGCTATGTCTATAAGGAAGCAGGCTATCCATTTAGCAGTGGTGAGTATAACGGCTGGGATGAAAACATTGCCAGCAACATTGTTAACCAGGGCTTCACAATTGATTCATCGTCAGACTATATTCCTCAGCCAGGGGACGTAGCCTATTTTGATTATCCTGGTGGTCACGTAGAAATTGTGGTTAGCAGCGGTAAGACCCCGACTTTTATATATGGCAACTCAGCAGTAATTGACCCGACTACCGGCAATGGTGATATGGCTGCTAACACTACTACCAACCTGCCATCCTTGGGCCAGCTTGAGTACTATATGTCACCCAACTCTTCAACCTAAGGAAGGGAGACAGTTAGTTAACATCAAGTAGTAAGCTCTAGTCCAAGGTAGTCCCTTATTACACTTTTGACTAAACAGAATTAATACGCGCTTCTTTGATATAATTTAGCCATGCCAAACTCTGAAAAACTAGCATTATTTATCGAGAGAGTTATGAATATTAACGTAACACGCATGGGCGGTGCTTCTGCAGGCATTATTGGCTCATCTAGTACAGACAATATTGTCTTAAATAACTTAAAAAAGAGTACATTAGCCTTTGCTCGTGAATATAGTAAACCTACATCGAACCAGAATGAGTTAGTAAGACTATCTCAAGATATATATGGCTATCTGCGAACACTGCAGGTAACATCTACCCTATCTGAAGAAGAAGTGGATGGGCTTATGGATGAACTACAAGCGTTAATAAGCGGGTCTTGAGACTAAGAAATATAGCTAGCTTAGCGGATCTCCAGTATTGCAAAATAACACTGCTTATGTTATGGTAGTATAATATGAACACACCAGAGTTTCCCGCTGACCCATCAGCCAAAATTAAGCAGGCCTGGGCTAATGTCGACAGATTATTGCCCCCAGATTATGATGAGAGCGTGGAACGGGGTTGGGTGCAGATATTACCAGAATACGGACAGGTATTCTTTAGGTCTCCAAGGCAGCAAGGTAGTTTTTGGTCAAATGTCGTTAAGCGAGCATTGGGTACACCTGTTGAAAGCTTTAAGCATCATTATAGAAGCACGTCTATTGGAACACTAAAGGAATGGCCTACTGTTACAAATTCAAGGTGGCCTGAACATGTTGCTCCACCCAAACTGGTAGTCAGTGATCATATATATACTCCCTTCAACCTAGTGGAGAGTAGTGATAATCCTATTAGGAATACTTGGTTACTATTTAGGCATACATCTTATATTGATAATGAATACTCTCTATATGAAGATGGGTTTGTTTTCAATTTTTATGAAACCGTAGAAGGTAGCGAGCCTAAAGTACAACTTAAAGTTAAGCACCACACGTCAGTCCATCCATCTTACAATCCACCCTCAACCGAAAATGTTGATAGGTGGTTGGTAGCTAATGGGCTGCCAAAGCCCTATTCTGCTGAGGGAAAAGCTAGAATGACAGACTTATTAGAATTTTGTATTAGCGAGGCTCAAAAGTCTTAGTTGCTAATTTTTTTAATATCTACGCGGCTAACCGCTAGAAATGCCACAAAGATAATAATTACTATTGTTAAAACAATGGCAACATGGCCGTCCCCGTAGTCAAGGCCACTAATACGGCGGGGTTTACTAGTCCAATCTGCAAAAGATGCTCCAAGCGGCCTAGTTAATACATAGGCAACCCAAAACCAGAGGATTTCATGTTTTCGGGTTACAAAGTAGATGATTCCGGGAATTGCAAATAAACCTGTAAATAGTAAACCCGCCCCAAAGTAACCAAGTCCGACAGTAGTGGCCATTAAATCACCGGCAGCTGTACCTAGGGCAAACGTCGATAGAACAGTCAGCCAGTAGAATAATTCACGGCGACGTGTATTTATGCTGTGGATTGATAAGGTTTTCTCGGTTTTCTTCCAGACTATAAAAACAATTGCCAGAACAATGGCAAAAAAGATAGTCGAAACAACATATGGTATGTGAAGCTGAATATGCAGCGCGTCGGCAGCCATAGTACCAAAGACAGCAACCATTGCTACTGCAAACCAATATATCCAGGCATTGTATTTACGAACCGAGAACTGCATTACCAGAGCAATTGCCAGCACTACTCCGCCTAAAAATACAGCAAGGTATTTATTATATTTAAAAACAAAAAAATCTGATGTCGCTTCACCCATTGCCGTAGTAAGTAGCTTAACAATCCAAAATAAGGCAGTTATTTCTGGTACTTTTCTAAGAGCTGGCTGCGGAAATGACATATGTATAGTATAACCAATAAATCTAAAGTGACCCTCTAAAAAAGTGGTAAAGTATAACCATGGAAATAGCAGTAAAAACTAAAAATCTATCCAAAAATTACGGCTCCTTAACTGCTTTAGCACCGTTAAACCTGGAGGTTAGTGTAGGGGAGATACTTGGCTACTTGGGACCTAATGGTGCCGGCAAAACAACGACCATTAGATTAATCTTAGGGCTGATTCATCCGACTAGCGGCAGTGCCGAAATATTTGACCTAGACAGTCAGAAAGATAAAGTCGAAGCTCACAAAAATCTGGCCTATGTACCTGGCGAATCAGTCTTTTGGCCGTCTTTGACTGGTGCTGAGACTCTCCATTTACTGGGGAAATCACATGGCAGGGTTGATCTTAAGTATCAAAAAGAGCTTCTTAGGCGTTTCGATTTTGACCCTAACAGAAAGGTTAGGACCTATTCAAAAGGCAACAGGCAGAAAATAAACTTAATTGCTGCTTTGTCTACCCAGGCTAAACTGCTCATAATGGATGAACCGACCAGCGGTCTTGACCCGATAATGGAGCAAGCTTTTAAACAAAGTGTATTGGAAGCCAAGTCCAACGGTCAAACAATATTTTTGTCGTCACATATACTGGAAGAGGCAGAATCCTTATGTGACCGTATAGGCATACTTAGAAAAGGTAAATTAGTTGAACTAGGCACGCTACAACAGATGCGGCACCTTTCGGCAGTCACCGTTGAGGCAACTTTTGATGAACCGCCTAAGCTGGAACACATTGAAGGAGTCAGCAGTGTTACTGTTACCGGCCATCAATTAACCTGTCAGGTTAGGGGACCGATTGAACCACTACTAAAAGTGCTAGCCGGCGCTCATCCAAAAACTCTGCTCAGCCGGGAACCGTCGCTAGAAGAGTTATTTCTGGCACTATATGGAGACGAAGAGGTTGACTCTAAGAAAGATAAATAATGAGTAGTGCCTTGGCAGAAACAAAAATAGCATTACACCGATACCGTTCACCGAAAACTGTTATTGGTAGGTTTGTAGCCCGCCGAACAGTTCAAGGGGCGGTACTCTGGGGTCTAGTATTTGGTTTGTATGTGGCTTCCAAAGCAATTGGCTTTGTTGATCTTTATCCGACGGCTATTGCCCGTCAGAAAATTGCTGAAACCTTTAGCAATAATATCGGCATTGAGCTTTTACTAGGCAAAGCACCTCAAAACTCTTCAACAGCTGCTTATGTAGCCTGGAATACGGCCGTAGTGATGGTCGTTATTGGTTCAATATGGGCACTATTAATGGCCGCGAAGTATTTCAGGGGCGATGAAGAGTCTGGACGCACTGAAGCACTACTTGCCGGGCAGACTACCCCAAAAAAAGCGGCTTTAAATATTCTGGCGGGTCTTTGGACTAGCTTGGGTGTGCTCTTCTTAGTCATGTCCGTCTTATTCATTGCTGTCGGGAAACATCAAGGGGTAGATTATGGGACACACACTGCCCTATACTTTGCTTTCGTAGTTACACTCGGGATAGGCTTATTTTTGATGGTTGGGGCTATGGCTTCCCAACTTATGCCAACCCGCAGCCGGGCCGCAGCTGTAGCCGGTTTTACACTCGGAATTTTTTATTTAATGCGCGGCATTGGCGATGTAACTAGTGCCCACTGGATTAATAATGTCACGCCTCTAGGCTGGATAGAAAAAGCTCAGCCCCTGTCCCAATCTGATCCAATCTGGCTAATACCCTTCGCTATACTAATCGCTCTACTATTCATTCTAACTCTTTATTTTGCTTCTAAACGCGACTACCAGGAGAGCATCATTTCAGATAAAACTGACACCAAACCGCACTACCAGTTACTGAAGTCGCCGTTCAGTTTAGCTGTTCGCTTAACTAGAGGCACTAATATAGGCTGGCTGATAGCCATATTTGTCACCTCGCTCATTTATGGCCTAATTACTAAATCTACGGGGCAAGCATTCAGCCAATCTAAAGGCTATGAACGTACCGTAAAGCACTTCATTCAAACGGCGAAGCTGTCTTCCACCCTGTTATTCCTAGGCATGATCTACTTAATACAAATTATACTTATCATGGTCTTGGCGGCTAATAGCGTAAATGCCTCTAGACGCGAAGAAGCATTGGGCTATTTAGACAACTTCCTGGTTCAGCCATACGCCAGACTGAGATGGCTGCTGGGCAGATTAAACCTAACCTTTTTAGTAGTTATTGCGGCTGGTATAGTAACAACTCTTGGTATATGGCTTGGGATACTTGACCAAAATACGGGGGTATCGTTACATACTCTCACTTTAGCCAGCATTAACGCCTTGGTCCCGGCTGTATTTCTAATTGGGGTTGGTATTTTGGTTTTCGGTTTTTATCCCCGACTGACTTCCATAGCTGCTTATGCAGTTCTAGTTTGGTCACTGCTAATTGAACTGGTCGGCACTGGACTTAAATTGAATCACTGGCTGCTTGACACTTCGCTTCTGCACCAGGTATCTCTGGCGCCAAGCGTTAATCCTAATTGGTCAGTAAATCTAATTATTGTAGCTATAGCCATAGTATTTATATTGAT
This sequence comes from uncultured bacterium, assembly GCA_963718045.1. GTDB lineage: Bacteria > Patescibacteriota > Saccharimonadia > Saccharimonadales > UBA4665 > JAJZKE01. The sequence goes on along the minus strand of OY970350.1, from coordinate 511,722 downwards.
TGGTGCTCTAAGATTTAACGAAAGAGATATTGAAGGCGAATAGGGTAAGCCCTAATCGTCAAATTACCTAGGGTAATTGCCGAGAATATCAAAAAGACAAGAGCGATATTATGGGTAAAAGCACAACATTTAAAGTGTTAAGTCCTTGTAAATGTATCGAAATCCTGCAATAATAATTAATTAATGTCAGAGTATGGAAATAAATTACCTAGTACTATTGTTTTGCCCGACGGAGAAAGGCCTGGCGAAATTCATAGTATCTTTGATCACGTTGCGCAGGCAGTGGGACTAGAGACTACCGATCTGTTGCTGGACCCCTCAGGGTTATCTGTAGAAAATGCTGAACGGGAACAAAATAGCGAAGGCTTGCTGGCTTTATCAGGCCTCTCCCGCGTACCAGCTAATGGCGTTAAACCTGCTACAGACAGACAGATATCCGAAGCCGAAACGCCATTAAAACCCACCGTAACAGACCTTGGTGCAAAGAAACCCGACACCCTCGGATATGAAAAAGACGCTGGGATACACGAGAGGGATTTGCCCTTTGTTCGTCTGTTACACCTATACGGCAATCATCCTAGTGTAATTAAGGAAGTCGAAGAACTTAAAAAAGGTACGGCCACTACCGATTCGACTGAGTCAGCGTCTCACTACTTAATGGAAATGGGACAATATGGTTTGATTGACTTTGAAGAACTGAAGTTATTATTTAAATCTTTAGATCAAGCGATCGATTTATTGAAAAGTTTAGATAGTACCAGTGGAATATCTCCCGATGATGAACAGGTGCTTATCGATGGTACAATTGCCCATCGTACTATTTATTTGTCGAACCTTAGGCTTGTGGTGCATGTAGCCAAGCAATATCCAGGAAAAGGAGCCATGACATTTCAAGATTTAGTGCAAGAGGGCAATATAGGCTTGTTTAAAGCAATTTCTCGTTTTGAAGTAGAGCGTGGTAACCAGTTTTCTACGTATGCTATTAACTGGGTACGTCAATCGATTACGCGAGCTATAGCTGATAAAAATAGGGCGATTCGTATACCAGCTCATAGGCATGAACAATACCGACAATTATTAAACATAAAAACCGAGCTTGGGGGTAATCCAACCACCAAAGAATTATCTGATGCTATGGGAATTAAACAATATGATATCATGCTGCTACAGTGCTTTGGTCCGGATAACATAGCCTCACTAGATGAACCCATAGCTGAAGGTGGAATCACATATTTAGATACAATAACTGCCGACCGATTAAGTGAGCCCCCTGACTCTGCGATAGGTCAAATTGCCGATCGAGACTTAATTAATAAAATGTTAGCCGATCCCGATCTTAATTTGACTGATCACGAAAAAATTGTCTTATGTCTTAGATACGCTATTCCCATTGAGGCTTTTGAAGGAGTTGTTTTCGATATTCCCCACCACGGGAAACTTTCATATAGTGATATAATGTCCAGATTTTCTTCAGCGGACGGATTAATTCTAGAAGAGCTTGGTGAACTATTCGGCCTTACTGCCGACCGAGTCAGGCAAATCGAACATAAAGCGATGAATAAGATAAGAGGGAAGTATCATAACCGGGACTTTGGAGTAACTGACTATAACTAGATAATTAAAGAACGCTTACTTAAGACTACCGGGTCTCTATGGTTGGATACTCGCATATGATAAACACTTAAAAATTATTAAATTTCTTATTCCCTATTAGTCTCAGCCGGCATATAGTAGCAGTTATAAAGATATTGGGTTTAGATGGAAGCGGACTCTTTTGCCTACCTCAGACTTAAACTAGCCATAGACGGTGAGCTTAGTATTGAAGATGCCAAAGAAGTACTTAGCGCCTTAAGCGAATCTGCTCAAAAACAATTTAAACTCGTAATAAAATCGGAAACGAGTAGCGGCGTCCAGTTCTATCTGGCTTCGTCAAAAGATAACTTAGATACCCTTAAACACCATATCTACTCGGTATGCCCTAGCGTAACCATTGAAGAAGTAAAAAGGTCTGAGGTAGTTTTATCTAGACCCGATAGCACGCTTATCTTGAAATTTAAGAACCACTTTGCTTATCCGTTTTTTAACCCTAAAAAGGCAGATAATGAGGCACTCTTTAAAACACTGTCAAGGGTTAATAGCCTAAAGAATAGCGAGCAGGTAGTAATAAGCCTCACGTCCGCGGCTGCTCATCCTATTAGAGCTATTTTTATCCGCCGCCGTTTGTTAAATGGCTATATGCCATATCTAAACGATAAGACCCTAAAAGGCTACATAGCCAAACTCTTCTTTCTATTGTTTTACGTACTGTCTTCAGCCTTAAAAGCTGTCATTCTACTAGCCAACAACTTGTCGACCAAACCAAATACGCACCACGCTAGACTCCAGAGACAAAAGGTTGACCATGAGGAAAGCGTCCTGCTTCTAGACAAACTCTATGAACCTCTGTTTAAGACAAGACTAGTAGTAGATATTAAAGCCGGTAAGAGGCGTCTAACCAAAATCAAAAAAGAAGCTCTATTAGCCCTAACTAACTTTACTGGTTCTTGCGGAGATCAGCAGCTGGTTGTAAAAAATAACCCCGGATCCCGCGACATTTATTCACTAAGTGATCTAGCAGCCTGGCTAAATTTCACCAAGTCGGATCTAAAATCCGGTATATATGACGCCCAGCACTTTAAGACACTGCCAATTCCCAAAAGCTTTAAAAGCAAAAAGCAGCCCGGCGATATAGTCATCGGCTTAAATACTTACCAGGGATCAATGAGGGAGATCATCTTACCTAAATCAGCCCGCTATAGACATACATATATAACAGGTGCAACAGGCAGCGGTAAATCTACGCTGCTTGCTAACTTAATCTCCCAAGACATAGCAAACGGCCAAGGCGCCACCCTTATTGACCCGCATGGTGATCTGGCTAGCGAAGTTATGAGAAATATACCAGGGAAGAGACAAAAAGACGTTATATACTTCGATCCTTCTTCACCCAAGACAAGTCTAAGTATTAATCTGCTTGAAACAAATTATGCCCCCGGCACTGAAAATTACACACACGAAGTAGAGATGCTAACAGAAGGTGTTATTAGCCTCTTTAGAAAAGTATTCATGGTTGAAGACGTCTCTTCCCATAGACTGGAATATATTCTTAGGAATTCCATCCGTACGGCACTTGAGATACCCGGCAGCAATATATTCACCATTTTTAAATTATTAACCGACTCAGGCTTTAGATTAGATGTAACCAACCAGCTTAAAGACATTAACTTAATTAACTTCTGGCGTAACGAATTAGGCCGTGCAGGTGAATACCAAAGAGTTAAAATGACCTCTGGCGTAACATCAAAAATTGGCCGGTTCTTATTCTCTGAGCCAACAAAAAGGGTCTTTGGCCAAACTAAATCCAGCCTTGATCTAAGAGATGTTATGGATAGTAACAGGATACTGATCTGTAATTTCTCTAAAGGCAAATTAGGCGAAGATGGTTCTAAGCTGTTTGCTACAGCCATTCTGACTAAAATCCAACTGGCAGCGTTGTCTAGGGCCGATACAGCTGCAGCTTACCGCAAAGATCACTTTGTATATGTTGATGAGTTCCAGAACTATGCGCCGAGCGTACTGATTCAAATGCTTTCTGAACTTAGGAAATACGGCCTTTATCTAGCTATGGCTGAGCAATCTCCATCCCAACAAGACAGTCTATCCACTAATATAGTTCTGGCAAACATTGGTAACCTGATCTGTTTTCGAACGGCCAGTCCTAAAGACGCTGACCTCCTGTTGCCTAGCTTTTCCAGCTATCTTAATGCCACTGACCTATCTAATCTGCCGGCCTATAACTTTTATCTAAAGTCAGTCGGAGAAATAGTTGCGCCTCCTACCAGCGGCCAGACAATCCCGCCTGCCAATAAGAAAAACGTTAGTCTTAAAAATGCAGCTAGCCGGTCTAAGCCTGAACTGAGCCAGCTTTTAGAAGCGAGGGCAACATAAAAACAGGTAAGAGTTACCCTACCTGTTTTTAATGTAAGCCCTGAGCTTACTTAGAGTCGGTGGCCGACAACTCAGCTAAATGGATTGTGCCAACTACGATTGCGTAGAGGCCTAGAATCCAGACGAAGGATACACCATGAACCTGCTTAGCAAACAGGATTACAATGCCAGCTACTAACCCGGCAAGTCCCGCCAGGTAGCTAATAGCTTGAGTTCTAGTAGGCATGTGTGAGGAGTAGTAGGCATTAACTGCCTCAAATACACCTGTAGCAATCAGTGTAAAGCCTATCAGCACGATAAAAGTGCTGAACTTTACGGCTGTGTGCCGCAACAGGTAAACCCCAACGCCTAATTGGAAAGCGCCCAACACCATTGGCAGGAACCATGTATCGCTGCGACCGACAGCGCCAAGACCAGCCAATACGTAAACTACACCTAAAATTAGCGCATAAGAGCTAAATAGATATAGTAATACGAGCAGTGTTAGACCCGGCCAAAAGACCGCTGCTAACCCGAACAATAACGTTGCCACACCCCCTAAGACCAAAGCCCACCAGTTTTCCTTGGTTACACTTACAGTGCTCATAGAGACACCCTCCTTAGTTGATAAGTTTATCATCTACCAAAGAAGCGGTTATGTCAAACACATTATGTGAATAAAACGCTAGAGGTAAAAGACCAAGCTCTGGCCCAAAAAGTTAAAAGCATTACAATTTTTCTCAGCATTTTTTTACAAAATCTATGTAGCATTTATTATGGTGGCAAAATGGCATTAGCGCCACAATAGAACCACGCTATGAATCGAGCGGAAAAGAAAGTGTAGTCTGTAGCGAGCTAAGGAGTAACTAAAAAGGAGAAAAGCCTTGAGCAGAAAGCATATAATATCTCGACCAACAAAAAACCAAGACATAAGCTACGATGATATATATGATGAAATTAGCAGTCAGTGGGATGAGAAGTCGAAAGACTTGCAAATAAGAATGAGGCGGGCACTTAAGAACGAAATGAAAGGCATCTGACCTTTTTAAACCGGCAAGAGCCACCCTTAAAAGACCCCTTTTTTAGCAAGGGGTCTTTTCTTTTAGACCTGTTATTTAGATAACCCGCTATATTATATTTGCCGTCTAAGCTAAAATATATATATGTTAGATAAGAAGTGGCAGGTGTTTCTAACCGAGTATCAGAAGCGTCTATATAAGCGCGGCCAGCTAATTTTGTTCCAGGGCGAATCACCCCGCTATGTTTACCTTGTAAGTAAAGGCATAGTCAAGACATATAACATCGATTATGACGGCAAGGAACAATTTATCGATCTGGAAACAAGCGGTTCAGCTTTCCCTAAACTTTGGATTTGGGGTGAAGAAAAAGTCGGCCCTTATTATTACGAAGCCTTATCGGACTGCGAAATATATATCATTCCAAGAGACTCTTACGTTAATTTTGTTAAAGGCGACCAGGAGCTGCTGCTTTCTGAACTTAAAAGGGCACTATCTGAATATAAGAACAGCTCAACCAGACTTAATGCTCTGCTATATACCCGGGCCAGCGATAAAATAGCCCATATATTAAAATATCTGGCTAATACTTATGCGCCTAATACCAGCGGTGATAACCTGGTGATCAACATAAAACTTACCCACCAGCATTTGGCCAGCTTAACCGGACTAACCAGAGAAACAGTATCAGTTGAGCTTAATAAGTTTAAGAGCAAAGGTATATTAACCTACAAACCGTCAGAATATAAGATAAACGTTAATAAATTAGACCAGCTATTAAAGCAAGAATTCTAACCGGCTAGAACCTCATCAACAATCTTAAGAAGACCGTGGGGTCCCGTCCAAGACTTTATTATGTAGCGGTTAGCTCCCAGGTTATATACTTCTTCCAGTTCATCGGAATCCTGGAGATTAGAGAAAACAATGACTTTAACATCTTTGGCTTTCTTGTCCTGCTTGTATTCTTTTAAGAATTCTTTACCGGATTTAATAGGCATTAAAAGATCAAGAAGAATTAGGTCAGGACAAAATTCCTTAACAGCAAGCAGTGCTTCTTTACCGTTGTAGGCTTTCTTAATCTTATGCTTGGCAGTCTGAAGGACTATGGCGTATGCTTCAATTAAGTCTTTGTCGTCTTCTACCAGTAAGATGTTGGCCATTTGGTTAGCAATCCTCCATATTTATTTTCTCATAATATCTCTACTAGTCTAGCATTAATTTTCACCTTGTCTTAGGTAATTCTAAGGTAAACTTACCTTGCTTACGAGCCGAACCAACCAGAGGCAGTGAAAAGTAAAAGGTAGAACCTTTGCCAAATTCCGAACTGAACCATAGATCACCCTCGAGTCTCTCAGCAATTTGACGAGCTAAATATAAGCCAACACCAGTGCCGGTTTCATCAGTCTCGGCAGCACTGCTAGCCCTGTAATATTTAGAAAAGACATGGTCCTTATCCCGGACGTGAATACCGTAGCCGTTGTCTTTTACGGAGAATATTAATCTATCATTAGATTTAATGTTAAGAGATATCCTGCCGCCTTGCGGGGTATATTTAATGGCATTACTGACTAAGTTTGATAATACCTCGCTAACTAATATCGGGTCGGACTTAACGGTTGAGCTGGTGTTATTTAAGTAGCGAATAGATATGTGCTTATCCCGGGCTAAATGCTTTAAAGAACGAACTACTTCTTTGCAGACATCATCAATATCTACGGTTTGAATATTAACCGAGATATTACCGGCTTCGACTCTAGTCACGTTAAGTAGGGTATGGATTAGCTCGTTCATCCGATGAGTTGAACTTTCAATGACGCTCATAAAACTTTTCTGCTGGTCGTTTAGCTTGCCGGCAAAGCCGCTAGTTAACATCTGGGCGTAGGTATTAATGGCCGACAAAGGTGTTCTAAGCTGGTGGGAGGCAATACAAATAAACTCTGACTGGATCTTTTCTTTAACGTAGTCATCTGTTAAGTCACGGAAGACTAAAATAGCACCGATAGGTACGCTCTTAAAAATAACAGGTGAAACATTCATTTCGACCGGGATTAGCGTATTAGCCTTAGTTGAATAGTACATTTTCTCAGAGTATGGCTGGCCAGTTAGAAAGATTTTGGCTATCGGACGGTCGAGTGCATCGATTAGTGAACCATCTTCGTTAACGGCTCTAACTACATCGGTGAACCTTTTGCCTAACATTTCTTTGTCGCTGTAACCAAGGGTTTGCCGGCAATACTTATTAGTCTTTTCAATCCGGCCGTATTCGTCTGTTTCAATGGCAGCTTGGCCGATACAAGCGAAATAGGAAGCAGACTTAAAAAGATCGCGGTGGGCTACAGCCAGCTCCTGTTTCAACTTCGCAATAGTGGCCAGTAGCTCCTTTTCTTTTGGGCTGTTCACGAATTCCTGGCCTTTCTTGCCGGTTCAGCCAGTGCTTTTATGTCTTCAATGTAGCTGTCTACAGTCCGTTCGTCATCAGTAAGTAGGGCAATAGCTGGCTTGATCCATTTAATAATTTTATCTAGGTCAGCATTTTTAAGCCTTTCTGGTGCTTTACCTAAGTGGCCAACAATACATTTGCTGATAAAACGATCGGCTGACGGGCCTATGTAAACAGCCGTTGCTTCTACGACTCGCTTATAGAGTGAATTAGAATTCATTGTATTTCCTCAATCCTCGGAATAATTTTTTACTTTTAGAGGTGGATTCCAAAAAGGCTGACGTGGCGCACTGTACTGCAGATACTAAATAATTGTAAAGCAGAGCCTGCTTCTTCATGCCTACCCCATTACATCTTAATTAGCATTACTTAACTATGATCTTGACGGACGGTTAAGTCCGTAAGATTAGTTACAAGCATAATTAATGTTTCGCTAAGTGTATATGTATTTCCCCCTCTTTTCATTGTTCATTACACTATATTATCAGACGTTAGCAAGTTGAGCCATGGACCATTTACTGCTAGTAATTATTTTTACAAATTAGATCCTGGGTAATCTTACTTTTTAAATATGAATAAGCATACTGATCGTCACTCATTAAACGCTTAAGATGTAGTCATGTAGTTATGGGACGCCGAATGCATAGTATTAAATTTAAGATTCGATGCCGTCCCATAAGCTACTTAGGCAAGTAGGGAGGTAACTTATGCCAGAGATTATAGATAGGCCCACATTCAGTGACGAATATCTTAAGGATTTTGTCAGAATGCACGAGTATCGTTTACAGAGCCGGATTAGTCAGGCCCGAGCTAATAGGTTATGGCGAAAGCTTAAAAACCGAAGTTACCCCCTAATCCGTGCCTAATTAATTAAAAGAGAAGATGCAGAGATATTACGACGACAATACCAGAGATATATATGAAGTGCCTCCTTACTACCCGCCGAACTCCGTAAATGAGCAAGTAATAAAAGGCGGTTGGTATCTGTTCCATGAAGACAGTCTTTCAGAACCTTCGGACATAAGTCTTGGCCGCAGACGATCTTTAATGTGTTCCATACAAAGTATGAGTGTCACTAGGCTTAAAAGACTAAGAAGAGCCAAGGGGGACAGTACAAGCAAAAGAGTTAGTTAGACCCAAAGAGTGGGGGATACATGATTGGCTGGCAACGTAGACAAGGACATCTTAGTTTATAAAGACAGTAAACATCAACAGCATAAATAACGTTAGTAATTCTCAGTTATTGACAGTAGTTCCTCATATTTATCGGGCACAAGATGCTCATCACCTTCAGCCAGACGGCCTAGCCACCAGGCAGTGTATTTACTAACGTCATTTTTTTCGACAACACCAGAAGCTGGTTCAAGTGTATAGCCGTCATCTTCATCTAATTCTACGGCAATTAAACTCTCGCCTAGGCTGCTGGGCTCCTTATCGTCAAATATATTCACCGGGAAGAAATTAAGCCAGGCTATGACTGGAAGACGCCAATTTTGCCCATTGGCAATATCCTTAGCCGTATCAATAGTTGGTTCTGAGGCAGCTTCTTCCCTGGAGGCAACACTTCCATCTGACCAGACCGTATACATCCTTGCATTTACCCAAAGTTGTAACTGATTGAATTCAGGACCTTTATTCATTGAAATTAATTCTAGAACAACGCCCAAATGCAGCCATGAGCTTTTTCACATTTATATAATTCTTATGCTACAATCAAATAGTTATGGAACAATTTGGAAAATCACAAAAAATAATTATCGTAGAAGACAGCACAAACCTAGCTGAGATATATAAAACCAGACTAGAGGTACTTGGTTACGAAGTGCTCGTTGCTAATGATGGTATAACGGCTCTTAATTTAATCCAGAATGAACAACCCAACTTAGTTTTACTTGATCTTATGGTTCCTAAAATAGCCGGCGATCAGATACTGGAGACGATGCGTAAGAACGATTGGGGCAAAGATGTCCCAGTGGTCATTATCTCCAATTTAAATGAAGCAGATGCTCCTACCGGGATAAGAGGCATGGGTATTTCCGGTTATGCCGTTAAAGCTAATCTTAGTAACGACCAATTAGATCAGTTAGTTGATAGTATCCTTATGCCACCAACCCAAGAAGAAAGCACTTCTTTAGATGCTCAACCTGATAAAGTCCAAACTCAGCAGCCTAGTCCGGCCGATACTGCGGAGCCTAATCCAGTTGATACTGCTCAGCCCAATCCAGTCGAGACTCAGCAGCCAGATCATACCGAAACTGGGCAACCAAATTTAGACGCTCAGCCAGACCATGTCCAAACTGAGCAGCCTAATCAATACAATCAATAGATTTATTTTTCGTGCCAGCCGTGCTTACCGTACATCTTGCCGTGCATTAAGCCTTTAAGCAAAGCACCAAGACCTATAAAAAACGCACCCAATCCTATTGGCGAGCCCCATCCTAGTAAGTGAGTCCAATTCATTCTTTTTATCCTTATTTATTACAATTTCATTATTAGACAACATTTCTTAATTGTCAACCTAAGACTAATTGACAGTTGCATCAGTTGATCGGCAGATTTGACTAGAGACTAATAAACATAACTGCTATTATCTAGATAAAAGCTATGGATAAAGAAAAAGCGAAAAGCCTAAGTTTAGACCAAGTATATGAAGAGCTAAAAACCTCAGAATCAGGCCTGTCCGAACAGGAAGCTAAAAACCGTCTAACTACATATGGCCCAAATGTCATTAAAAATGAAGTTAAGCATAAAGCTCTTAGAATCTTAATCAAACAGTTTAAGAATTCGTTAGTCTATCTTCTTGTAGCGGCTACCATAATATCTTTTGCCGTTCATGACTTTAATGACGGAGTAGTCATTGCCGTAATCCTAGTCTTAAATACCGGACTTGGTTTCTACCAGGAGTACAGATCGGAAAAGGCGGTTGAGAAACTAGAGAAACTAGTCGGCAAAGAGATTCTAGTAATTAGAGACGGAAGCGAAGAGCTAATCCCGGAAAGCCAATTGGTTTCTGGTGACGTCGTTCTTTTAAAAGAAGGAGACGTTGTCCCGGCTGACGTCAGACTATTCAGTGCCGATGATTTGTCTGTCAATGAGTCTCAGCTAACCGGTGAATCAGTGCCGGTAACTAAAGCGGCTACTGGAAATCAGTCTATTGTTTTTGCCGGCAGTACCATCGAAGAAGGTGAAGCCAAGGGTGTTGTTTATGCCACCGCCTTAAATACAGAACTTGGCAAGATTGCCCACTTGTCTAGCGAAACAAAAAGAGTTACCCAGTTTGAGAAATCTCTTGGTGCCTTCAGTTCTTTCTTGGTTAAAGTTACCTTCCTGACGCTTCTAGGCGTCTTTATCTTAAAGCTAATAATAAGTAACGGCCATACAGATATTAGTACCCTAGCTCTATTTATTATTGCCCTATCGATTGCTGTCGTACCTGAAGCCATGCCGGTTATTACAACTGTTACCCTATCTAGAGGAGCCCTGGATCTTGCCAAAAGACACGTTATAACTAAGACACTAACGGCCGTTGAGGACCTGGGTGATATTAATGTCCTCTGCAGTGATAAAACAGGTACTTTAACGGAAAACAAACTAACCATCAAACAGCTTACAACTAGTGATGATGAACTTTTTCAGTTGCTAGCCATAGCATCACTCGAAGACCTGGATAAAAAGCACATTAAACTTCAAAGCTCTTTTGATAAAGCCTTCTTAGAATACATTCCAGAAGATCTCCAAAAGAAGGCGGGGGAGTTTAAAAGACTTAAAGAACTGCCTTTTGACCCGGCTGCCAGGAGACGCCGGGTAGTTGCCGGAAATGGCGATAAGACATATTTAATTGAAGTCGGTTCAGCTGAAACACTGCTACATTTAACTAATCACGATAAAACTAAAAAGTACCTGGACGTTATTAAGGAGGACGGTAAAGTCGGTCTTAGACACTTAGCTATTGCCTATAAAGAAGTGGACTATAAATCAGACAGTTTTGACATTTTAAAAAACGAGGAGAATCTGATATTTGTAGGTTTTTGTTCGATGGAAGATCCTTTAAGGCCAACGGCTAAACAGACCATAAAACTAGCTGAGAAGCTTGGCGTTGAGATTAAGATACTTTCTGGCGACAGCCGCGAAGTAACCGAATACGTTGCCCGGGAAGTCGGACTGATTAAAGCAAACGAGACTGTCTTTACGGGTGATGAAGTTGAGGCTATGAATGATGGCCAACTAATCGAGGCACTTAAAAGCCATAATGCTTTTGCAAGACTAAACCCGGAACAAAAGTACCGCATCATCAAGCTACTTAAACTGCACGGTAATGTTGTTGGCTACCAAGGTGACGGTATTAACGATGCACCAGCCCTCAAGCTGGCTGATGTTGCTATAGCGGTTAATAACGCTACCGATGTTGCCCAGGAAAGTGCCGACATTTTACTACTAAGAAATGACATCGGCGTAGTTATAAACGGCATTAAATACGGCCGAGAAATATTCGCTAACATTAATAAATACATTAGGTTTACCTTTGTTAGCAACTGGGGTAATTTCTTTGCCTTGTCGGCCCTTTATTTGCTGCAGGTTAACAGTTTGCCAATACTGCCCGTCCAAGTACTTCTGACTTCGCTGCTGACTGATCTGCCCTGTGTAACTATTGCTACGGATAACGTCGACAAAAATGACCTTAGCCGGCCAAGTAAATTTAACGTTCACTCTCTTATGTTTATCTCCATTTTTCTAGGCACCTTGACGGCATTATTTGAGATCATGTACTTCTCGATAATAAAGTCCCATTCAGCTAGTGTGGCCTCAACCGGGCTTTATCTATTTCTAACCTTTATAGCCCTAATAGTTATCTTTTCCATTAGGAATAAAGATCACTTCTGGCGAGCTCCAAAACTATCTAAAGCTATGAAGACATCTTTTGCTGCCATAATGGTTATTTCTATCGCTTTGGTATATATTCCGTTCACTAAGAGAATCATAGGCTTTAGTAATTTCTCAATAGGTCTCTTTGTGCCAATAGTATTTCTAACCCTAATTTACTTTGTAGTGATGGATACGGTAAAAGTCTGGTTCTATAAGACACCGCTAGGCAAGAACCTGTAACTAGAACTAAAGACTATTCCAAAACCTAAAGATGTTTGCCGTAGTAATACCAAAAGTGATGTAGTGTAAAAACAATAAGTATCACAAACCAAAAAACTATTATATCTAAGTGATAACGTCTTAATAATTCAGACAGTTTTAGGGGCAGCTTAATATGCCTTTTTTCAAGGTTATATAGCGTTAAATACCAGACAGTTATGTAGACAGTAACATCGACACCAAGGCAGTAAGGACATAGTGCATGAACCTTATAGACACTTAAGAAAAACAGCCATAGAGCAAATATAACACCACCTATGCCGGCAATTTCTAAACTCTGCCAATACCATCTCTTAAACCGGGCGCCGGCTAATATGCTTACACCGACCGTTAACAGAACAGGGAAGAATAAAAGACCAAAGAAGGGTGACGGAAAACCAAGTATATGCCCTTGGTTAGAGTTAATTACGTTGCCGCAGCTTATCACGGGGTTGAGGCCGCAAGCTGGATGGTAAGAGGGATTATGCCATATCTCTATCTGATCATGGACTAGGATCAGGGAACAAACTATACCAATAATACCGGCAGCAATTAATATATACGGTAGAACTTTAACAAAGCTTGGTGTTTTCTTTTGGGCCATCATTCAAATTATACAAGATAAGCAATTAGTCGTACTAGCGATTAAAAACAAAATAAATTAAACTTTAAGCACCATGGATGTAAAACCAAACAACCCTGACAATAAATATAGAAAGCTGACAATGGGCTTGGCTATTTCAGCTGGCCTGCTATATAACTTTTGGGTTTTTGGCTATCTATTAGATCCTCAGGCACTACATAATACATATTTTAGTGTTCTAGAGGCATATGGCCGGCCATACAGCTGGTTATTTATCTTAGTGGATGTAATAACTTCCTTACTCGTTATTGGCGTAGGCTGGTTAATGTGGCTAAGTAAAAGAGCTTCAAAAAATATCTTAATTGTTTTTAATATCTTTGGTCTTGCTACCTTACTGGATGCAACCGTACCGATTGCCGATAAATGCTCATCCAGCATATCTGCTTGCGGCATTGATCCCAGCCAGATATTTACTTTTCATGATCTAGCCAGCCTAGCGGCCTATCTATCAGTGTTCTTTGGTCTCATCATCTGTCATCGTCTTATTCGTGTTCGAAAACTAACCGGCGGTGCTGCCAAGTTTGCCCAGTATACTTATTATGCCTGGATTCTAGCCGGACTATTCCTGCTATTCAGCATAATTACTAACCGTTTTACGCCCACGTCCCAGGCCCTATTTCTAGTCGTTATGAGTTTAGCTTTAATAGCCATTACACAACTTACGCTGTCTACAGCTAACACCATCCAGTCTTAAAACATTAATGTCTCTAAAAAGCTTTTAGAACCTGTTCAGTCGACCTAACCCGGCCAATAAGCGGAAAGATGCTAGTAATTGCGAAAGCGTGCGACTCACTTGACCTAGCGGCCATGGCGTCTTCGGCAAATACTAAGGCATAATTTCTCTCATAAGCATCGCGGGCGGTCGATTCTACGCCCATATTAGTCGATATGCCGCCTATGACGATTGTCTTAATGCCGCGCCTGCGTAACTGCAAGTCAAGTTCAGTACCGTAGAATGCACCCCATTGATGTTTAGTGATTACAAGATCACCCTTTTTCGGTCCAAGCTCTTCAACGATAACGTCAAATCCTTCTGGCATAGAGGCCGATCTCATTGAAGAGGCGTCAGTTCGCAGCTCTAGACGGTCTTTGCCGTCAAAACTACTGACCCTTACAAGTACTACTAAAGAACCTTGCTGACGAAAGTGGTCAGCCAGCTTTACCGCATTGGCTATCACCTCAGGACCTGAGTGCGGGGCAGTTTGACTACCTGCAATACCATGCTGCAGGTCAATAATTACCAGCGCAGTACTCACCTTATCTAACTTAAGTTGATTATCTTCCATATATTCTCCTTAAATTAATTTTAACTTAAGCTAAGCTTATTTCTCTTGGTATTTTTCGTGCCACTCTTTGATTTTAGCCAAATCCCTATCAAGAGCATGGCCAACCAATTTATTAACGATTTCTTTGGCTTTTGATTCATCAACACCTTTTTCGTCAAGCATTAAACGTAGCTTGCTGATCTTATGCGACGCTTTTTTCATGGCCCATATTAAATGCTCGTCAATCTTGTCCTTAGGAACACCGAGATCTGAGATTTTCGTAACCCACTTTGCTTTTTTCTCTTCATCCATTTCGCCCATTTTATCTTTATCCCACATGGCTTCTCCTATCGTTATTTACTATAAACATGCTAATTAAAGCACATCTTTATAGCCCTTTGCTGTAGGAATATTCAACCAATCAACTTGATCATCCTATCTGAAACCTTTATATTCAGCAGTTAATGTAATATGATAAATATGATTTACATGAGGAATTAATAGATGTTCCCAAAATTTGCCGGTTCTGTTACCGTAGGTGAACGCGGACAGATAGTAATCCCCGCTGACGTCAGAACGCAGCTGCTAATCGGACCAGGCGATAAGGTGCTTGTCTTTACCAGAGGCGACGGAAAAGATATATTAATAACCAAGGCTGAAAGTTTCGAGAAGCGGGCTGAAGCAATGTTTAGCCACTTCAAGCCATTATTAAATGAGGTAAAAAAGGCAACTAAAAATAAATAATATGAAACTGAAGAAAAACTAAAAGTGCGGAAACTTGCTTATTACTTTATACCTTATTTATTACCCCTAGTGCTTCTATTAGGCCTAGTTTACGGCCAAACCTGGACTACTCTGGCACTGCCTAATTATATGGCTACGATTATCGACAAAGGTGTTGTCGCCAGCAATACGAAAGTTATATATAGCACCGGACTACGAATGATTATTATTGCCTTACTGGGCGGCGTTTTTATGGTCTGTGTCAGTTTTGTGGCTACGCGGATGGCTACTAGTTATACGCGCCGGATCAGGGAAGCAATTTTTACTAAAGTCGAAAGATTTTCCCTAGTTGAATTTAACAGCTTTTCCAGCGCTTCCTTAATTACCAGGTCAACAAATGACGTCCAGCAAATTCAACAAGTGCTGGTTATGCTGCTGCGGCTGGCTTTTATGGCACCTTTCTTAGGTGTCGGGGCTATTATTAAGGCCTACCATTTAGCTCCCTCGATGACCTGGATAATGGCTGTCGCTATTGCCGCCCTTATCTTAGTGGTTGCCAGCCTATTCGCCTTAGTCATGCCCAGGTTTCATAAAGTCCAAAAGCTAGTCGATCAACTTAACCTTGTGACCCGGGAGTTTCTAACAGGTATAAGGGTAATAAGAGCCTTCAACCGTGAAAAACGTGAAGAAGATAAATTTAATGATGTAAATAAAGACTTAAGAGAAGTCAACACCTTTGTCAACCGCTTGCTGTCAACTATGCAGCCGACAATGATGCTTATCATGAACGGTGTCAGCATACTGATCGTCTGGGTCGGTGCCCATGAAGTTAGCTCCGGTCATTTACAAATAGGCGGAATGCTGGCATTTGTCCAGTACGCGCTTTACGGGATCATGGCTTTTCTGATGATATCGATCATTTTTGTGTTTGCACCTCGCGCTATGGTGTCAGCTGAACGTATCGGCCAAGTATTAGCCACCGAGCCAGCCGTAGCTGATCCATTAGAGTCTGCAAAATCATCGGACAGTGAACGCGGTGTCGTTTCTTTTAAAGATGTAACATTTACTTATACCGGAGCAGAAAGACCGGTGCTTGAACACATTACATTTGAAGCACGGCCGGGTCAAACCACAGCTTTTGTCGGCAGTACTGGAAGCGGCAAGTCAACCCTTGTCAACCTAATCCCCCGCTTTTACGATGCAACCCATGGCCAGGTGCTAGTTGACGGTGTTGATGTTCGACAAATGACTCAAACAGATCTTCACCGTAAGATCGGCTATATACCGCAAAAAGCAGTCCTATTCTCAGGGACTGTTAAAAGTAATATAGCCTACGGATCACCAAAAGCGACTCCAGATGAGCTTAACAAAGCTGCGAGCGTTGCCCAAGCTTCAGAATTTATTAACCTGCTGGAAGACAAGATGGAGGGCCCCATATCTCAAGGAGGTACCAATGTCTCAGGTGGTCAAAAACAGCGGCTTAGTATTGCTCGGGCTCTAGCCTATAAGCCAGAGATATATATTTTTGATGACAGTTTCTCGGCTCTTGACTTTGCGACTGATGCAAGACTTCGTAAAGCTCTAGAAAAAGAAACGCTGGATAAAACCGTCCTGATAGTCGCCCAGCGGATAAGTACGATTATGCACGCTGACAACATAATCGTTATTGATGATGGCCGGATAGTCGGGCAGGGAAGACACGAGGAACTATTAAAGACTTGTAAAATCTATCAGGAAATCGCCGAGTCTCAGTTGTCGGAAAAAGAACTAAGTGAAACGCTTGGGAATTTTAAAGCCCAAGACGCCGGAGCTGCCATATGAGTGATGAACAACGACCTCCCGCGCGACCAGCTGGCTTAGGCCTAGGGCGCGCTGCCGGTAGAAGTGGCCCTATTGCTTTTGGTACTGACCGGGCCAAAAACTTTAAAGGCACAATGAAACAGCTTATTAAGTATCTCCGGCCGTATTGGTTCCGGCTGGGTGTAGTCTTTATATTTGCCATTATCAGCACATCATTTATGATTGCCGGACCGAAGCTGCTGGGAGACATGACCAATGATGTGGTCGACGGCTATATAGCCCAGCGTACCAGTTCGGGGATTATAAGCAAACTGCCAAAAGCAATTAAACTGCCTGCCCATATGACCGGGCAGCAACTGTTAACTCATCTGCCAGCTAAGATATCAGACAAAATTCCGGCATCGGCGAAATCAGCCATTTCAAAGGTTATATTTACCAACGGACATGCCGGCTTTGATTTTCATAGTATTGCCAATCTGGCCATCGTATTGGTCGTAATTTATCTTATAAGCGCTATCTTCTCCTACGGCCAAAGCTGGCTGATGACCGACATGGTCCAGCAGCTTACTTATAGATTACGCCATGATATTGCCCGTAAGATCGACCATCTTCCGCTCAGGTACTTCGACAATCAGCCATACGGTGAAATTCTTAGCCGGGTCACCAATGACGTCGATACGGTCGGCCAAAACCTAAACCAAAGCCTGACTCAAATTATTACCTCCATAGTCATGGTTATAGGTGTAATTGGCATGATGTTTACCATCAGCTGGAAGCTAGCCCTCATTGCCCTTACCATGATCCCCATTAGCTTTGGCCTGAGTACTCTAATAATTAAACGTTCTCAAGGGTATTTTATGGGCCAGCAGGATAGTCTAGCCGAACTTAACGGACACGTTGAAGAAATGTTTTCCGGACACGTTGTTATGCGCGCCTTTAACGGCGAACAGCGTTCCATTGCCACCTTTCGTAAGCTGAATGATAAGCTCTACGGCAATGCCTGGAGGTCCCAGTTCCTGTCCGGCTTGCTGATGCCTATTACCCAGTTTGTCGGCAACTTAGGCTTTGTCGGCGTGGCAGTTGGCGGCGGCTGGCTGGCCGTCCAGGGTTCAGTCAGCATTGGCGGCATTCAATCATTCTTAATTTATATAAACCTGCTTAACCAGCCGATTACCCAGGCTGCTAACGTAGCCAATGTCCTGCAGCTTGCCGCGGCCGCTGCTGAGCGGGTTTTTGATTTCCTTGGCGAGGAAGAAGAGCCTTCCGACCCCATAAACTATAAAGTTCTTGATGAAGTTAAGGGTGACGTTGTCTTTGATCATGTTAAATTCGGCTACTACCCCGGGAAAACGATCATTAAGGACTTTACAGCTAGCATAAAAGCCGGACAACGCATAGCTATAGTCGGTCCGACAGGTGCCGGTAAAACAACCATGGTCAACCTGCTGATGCGTTTTTATGATGTAAATGATGGTCATATCAGGATAGAAGGCGTTGATACCCGTGATATGAAGCGGGCTGATGTCCGCAAGATATTCGGCATGGTACTGCAGGACACCTGGCTTTTTAACGGCAGCGTTAAAGACAATATTGCCTACGGTAAAGATAACGCCACAATGGAGGAAATAGTCGATGCCGCTAAGGCCGCCCATGCTGACGGCTTTATTCGCGCCTTGCCTAAAAGCTACGATATGGTCTTAGACGAAGAAGCAGGCAACTTAGCCCAGGGCGAGAAGCAGCTTATTACAATTGCCAGGGCCATGCTGGCCGATCCGCCAATGCTGATACTCGATGAAGCTACCAGCTCAGTCGATACCCGCACCGAAGTATTAATTCAAAGTGCCATGGAGAGGCTAATGAAGGGCCGAACCAGTTTTGTGATTGCCCACAGACTGAGCACTATCCGTAATGCCGATCTAATCCTTGTGATGCGCGACGGCAACATTGTCGAACACGGTACCCACAATAAACTATTGGCCCAAAATGGTTTTTATGCATCACTTTATAACAGCCAGTTCACCGAAGCCATAGACTATATGCAGGGCGCTTAAGGCCGCTGTAAGCTAGACTATTAATGATCTTTAGTGTCTTCTTTAAACGGGCTTAGAAGTGTCTCGACAATTCGTCCGGCTTGCTTGGGAAGATCAAATCTAAAACTTTTCTCTTCGGCTATTTTTTTATGAAGTTTATGCAAAGGGTGATTTGGGTCGACATTGGTCAGAATCTTCTTGAACTCATTATCTATATCTACCAACTCCTGATCGGTCAGTTCCTCAAGGCCTACAAATTCGTCACGGGCTCTCTTGTCGGCGTGAATTAATTCATTTAGTTTAAGTTGTATGGCCTTGCTGTCTCGGTTTTGAGTATTTTGAATTGAAAATACCATAACGAATATTACGACATCAGTTATAGCCGATATTAATACCAGCCAGGTGTTAGAGAAGTGGTAATAAGGGCCGCTGACAACCCATATTAATACTCCTATGATGGCTAGCATGAAGGCCCACGTCGTACCGGCAAGAGAAGATAATTTAACCGAAAATCTGTGGAATGTGTCTTTCATTTTTGATGATTAAATTATACCTTAAATAATTCTATTTTGCTTATGATTTTGACTATCTACGGTTAATGAATTTCCGACCGACTTAATAGCTTACCGCATTACTTAATTAACTCTATGTTAATGAAGATAACTCATATAAAATATATCGGTAACAAATAAAACTGAGAGACGGACGGTATATGTCAGATCAAGTTGTGCTTACAAAAAACTTAAAGAAATATTTTTCTACCAAAAGAGGCTTAATTAAGGCTGTTGACGGAGTTAATATCTCGGTCGATCAAGGCGGTGAGATATTCGGATTCCTAGGACCAAACGGCGCCGGTAAAACTACTACGCTCAGGATGCTTTCTACGCTAATGCCGCCAACTAGCGGCAGTATTACTATAGCCGGTTACGATGCTATTAAAGAACCAGATGAAGTCCGTCGTCATATCGGCTACGTTGGCCAAAACGGAGGATCCGATCGTCCAGCTACCGGAGTAGAGAACCTGATTCTTCAGGGACGGTTGTACGGCATGTCTCGTCAGGAAGCTAAAGCAAGAGCAGAAGAGCTAATTAAACTGCTTCAACTGGATAACTTTGCTGATAGAATTGTTTATTCCTATTCAGGCGGGCAAAGACGAAGACTAGACGTAGCCATCGGCATTATGCATCGCCCGGAAGTACTGTTTTTGGATGAACCGACTGTCGGCCTCGATCCTCAAAACCGGGCAAACTTATGGGACGAGATTACTAAACTTAAAAACGAGGGCGTTACGATCTTCTTAACTACTCATTACATGGAAGAAGCCGATATTTTATCTGACCGGCTGATGATTATTGACGAGGGTAAAATTGTCGCCGAGGGCACACCTGCAACTTTAAAGAAAGATGTTGGTGTAGATTGTATTACTGTCAGCATAGTTAATCAGGCAGAAGAGGGGCCAAAGTTACTAACACTGCTTAGTAAAGAAAAATTTACCCATAAAGTTAGCGAGGATGAGGGGTATATTAGAATCCATGTTAAAAATGGGGCGTTTGCGGTAGATCAATTTATGAAACTAATCGATCAGCAAAGAATCAAGCTAAAAACAATAACCATCACCGAACCGTCTCTTGACGATGTATTTTTACTAAGAACAGGTTATTCGTTAAGAGACAAGGAGGCGCAAGAATGAAAACCTTGAACGATATAAGACTTCTTTTTTGGCGTAAAATGCTGGAAACGCTTCGTAACCCGATATATATAGTCGTCAGCATGCTAACACCAGTTGTCTATCTGCTTTTGTTTTCGCCACTGCTTAAAAAACTCCATATACCTGGCTATAGTTCGGCTGACGTGCTTAATTTATTCGTACCAGGACTGCTGGTGATAGTCGCCTTTTTAAGCGGACTTTTTGTTGGCTATACCATGATTGACGAAGTAAAGAACGGAGTAGTTGAACGTTTTCGAGTTACGCCCGTGAGCCGTTTTGCGCTGCTTGCCGGAAGAGTCCTGAGAGATCTAGTTAATACCCTCGTAATAGTCGTCTTTTTTACGCTAGTCGCTATCCCATTCGGCTTTCATATTCACATTCTAGGTTATCTGGTACTACTGGTATTAGTCGCCCTCCTATTAATTACGACTTCGTCATTCGGTAATGCCCTAGGACTTATTTTGAAAGATGAAGACAGACTATCTCCGATAGTTCAGGGAATTAATTTACCCATAATCCTGCTATCCGGCATGCTGCTTCCAATGGTTCTGGCGCCAACCTGGCTGCAGGTAATTGCCCATTTTAACCCCGCATATTACGCCGTTCAGGCAGGACGGCTGTTAGTTGCCGGTCATGTTCTCAATGCCCAAGTCGGTGAAGCGTTTTTGTTCCTGATCCCGCTGACTATTATTGTCGTAGCTTGGGCTACCAGGGCGTTCAATAGCTCACTGTCTTAAAACAAAACAGGCTTTCAAGTTTTGCATTAAACTGCATGGAAGTTACTGGCTGGTTCCTTTGGGTAAGCAGAAGATCTCCCGTAATGAGCGGTTATTGCCAAAGCAATAATGGCTACTGCTGAAATTCCAATAATTATCATATCTGAAGAACTAAATCGAGCGGTTACTTGTTTACCTATTGCCGAGTAAGACGGTATCATCCATTTTAAGTAATTGGCTTGAAGGTATGTCATTATGCAGATGATGCTAACAAGAGCTACACTGTGCAGGACTACCCGCCGGAAAAGTCTGCCTTCCTTGTTTGTTAGTTTAGTCGCGGCTGCAGCCACAGCAATGTTTTGAGGGGAAATCATTTTAGCCGCCACACCTCCTGAGCTGTTAGAGGCCACAGTAAGGACCGGGTTTATGCCAAGCGCAGTAGCCGTATGGGCCTGGACGGTACTGAAGAGGGCATTGGATGATGTATCGCTGCCAGTTATAAAAACTCCTATCCAGCCGAGCAGTGGTGCCACTAACGGAAAAACTCTACCTGTATTTGAAAGGGCCCTGCTAAGCGTGGCCGACATACCGGAGTAATTAGCGACATATGCGAAACCGACAATTGATGCAATCGTTAGAATAGGACGTTTTAGCTCATTTATTGTCTGCCCGGCAACCCGAAGAACCTGCTTAAACGGCATTCGCATTAATATTGCCGATAGTATAGCCGCTAAAAAGATACTAGTTCCAGCAGCCTGCAGCCAAGCAAATTCGTAATTGATACTTAATAAATGTCCGCCAACGCTAATGCTGTGATTGAGTGGCCCAAAAGGAATAATAACCGTATACCGTTCAAGCAGAGCCTTAGTGCCAGAAAATGCCCAATTAGTAATAAATACAATCAATAATAAGAATGGCGTCCAGGCCCTGATAAGAGCTGATATACTAGGCCGAAATTTATCTTCTTCGGCAACTGGGGCTTTTTCGTTAGGGAAACGCCAAACAGTTTTTGGTTTCCATACAGATAGCAGGCCCACCAGGCAGAGCATGGAAACAATAGAAGACAATATGTCTGGTAAGGATGGGCCTAGGTAACTGGACGTTAAAAACATGGTTACGGCATAGGCACCGCCAGTGACTAATATAGCCGGCCAAATAGCACGGGCATTGCGCCATCCGGCTATTATAATTACTAACCAGAGGGGGATAATCAGGGCTATAAGCGGTAACTGATGGCCAATCATCCGGCTCAGAGTATTGGCGCTTATATTGGTCAACTGACTTGCTGTTACAACGGCAATACCAATCCCGCCGAAGGCCACTGGGGCAGTATTAGCCAATAAACAAACAGTTGCAGCATAGATGGGCACAAAACCCAGGCCAATTAGTATACCCGCTGTAATTGCCACCGGAGCACCAAATCCTGCTGCACCCTCTAAGAAAGCACCAAAACAGAAAGCAATGAGTAGTGCCTGTAGTCGCCGGTCGTTAGTAATTGACTCAATACTACGGCGGACTATGTCAAAACTGCCGCTGGCTACACTGATGTTGTATAAGAATATGGCTGCTAAGACAATCCAGCTAATTGGCATCAAGCCATCTAAAACGCCATACAAACCAGATAATCCAGCTAGCTTCGCTGGCATACTATAAACGCAAATAGCAATAACCAGGGCAATTAAAAGAGCAACAATTGTTGCCACGTAACCGGCAACCTTACGGCTTAGAAGTAGTCCGCCTAGAATTATAATAGGAGCTACAGCAATAAGGGTTGACCAAACCAAATTGTGCAATGGATTAAAAGGCTGTATCCACATTTTTATTAAATTTTCTATTTAATATTATCACAACCATTTTAGTAAGATTTATAACAGGCAAATATTAATCTCTGCAAAATATTTCTGGCTGGGCAAAGTAATGAAGTTAGAAGTCAAATTTGTAAAATGGCTTTGAACTCAGGTACGGGATAGCGTCTACTCCACTGTTACTGACTTGGCTAGATTCCGGGGCCGGTCAATATTAACCTTTTTTTGTGTTGCTACCGCCAGAGCGATTAACTGTAAACAAACATTGAAGAGTATCCCATCCGTATGTTTTCCAGAATGCGAGAGCTCAAGGTGATAATCACTACCGCTTTCCTTCGGACGGGTTGATATAGTGAGTAATTTACCGCCTCGCGCCCGTATTTCTTCGAGTGCCGATAGACCTTTTTTGTAAAGCAACTCGTCTTCTGGCAGGAGCAGGATAGAAAGGTGGTCTTTGTTGACGAGGGAAATGGGACCATGCTTCATTTCGCCAGTAGGAAAAGCCTGAGCATGAATATAGGCAACTTCTGTTATCTTCAATGCGCCCTCTAATGCCACTGGATACATATTGCCTCTTCCGAGGTAAAACCAGTCATGGTTCTTTGCAAGCTTCCCACTGATTTTAATGATTTGAGACTGAAGCGACAGGGTAGCCTCTAGCTCATCCGGTAAAGCTAGTAATTCTTTTGCTAGATTTCGTGTAATCGCCGCATCACAGCCACTTTTGTACGACAAAAAACCGCCAAGCATTAATAAGGCAACAACCATTGAGCTGTAGGCTTTTGTGCTAGCGACAGATTTCTCAATGCCGGCATGCAAGTAAATGCCGCCATGATCAACTTCGCGGGCAATAGTTGAGCCGACAACGTTAACAATACCAAGAGTTTTCAATCGTCGCCGTTTAGCTTCACGCAGCGATGCTAGTGTGTCGGCCGTTTCGCCAGACTGACTCATGAATATAGCTAGTGTTGTATTGGGGTCGTACGAGCCATACCGATAGCGGAATTCACTGGCATACTCGACGCTTACCGGAATGCCAAGCATTTCTTCTAGTTCATACTTGGCATAATAACCGGCAAAATAAGCTGTACCGCAGCCAACAATTAGAATATGTCTCAGCGTTAGAATATCATTCAGTGAGAGGTTCGGTCCGCCCAAAACTATTGAGCCGTCACTACCTACCCGACCACGCATAACGTTCTTAAGAGCCTCTGGTTGTTCAAAGATCTCCTTTTCAAGATAACTATTAAAGCCATTCAGGCTTACACTCAAATCCAACTTGTCTAGTTGTTCAACCTGGATGTCCTGATGTTTTAGTTTCATGTCGTACAATTCGAGAGAAGAGGATGTAATGTCAGCAATCTGATCGTCTTCCAGATAAATAACCTTGTCGGTATGATCGATGATTGCAGAGACATCGCTGGCGAGGTAGTTTTGATCTACCCCAACTCCAATAACGATCGGGCTGCCTCGGCGAGCGGCAAAGATATGCCCTTGTACTTTTGGTGAAATGATAGCAACGCCAAAGGTGCCTTTGGCCTGGGATAATGACAGCTTGACGGCTTCGAGTAAATTACTGGCTTTAGAGAAGTTGAAATCGATGAGAGCAGCAAGCACTTCGCTATCTGTTTGACTTTTTAGTTTAGAGACATCAATAAATTGCTTGAGCTCCTCATAGTTCTCGATGATGCCGTTATGGACTAATGTTATGTCACCAAAAGTATGTGGGTGAGCGTTATTTAATGATGGTTTACCATGTGTGGCCCAGCGTGTATGTCCAATCCCTAAAGTGGGTCCGGAAGGGAGGTTCTCAATATCTAGGTTCTCTGTGCCACCAACAGTTTTTATAGTGTGTATGGTCCTATCCATTGTGGCAATTCCAGCAGAATCATAGCCCCGGTATTCAAGCCGCTTAAGCCCAGGGTAAATAATATTAGCTGCCGGCCTGCGGCCGACATAGCCCACGATGCCGCACATTAAGAGATGTCCTTTTGGCTAATTACCACATCTTTTGCAATCCGACGGACCACTAAAGTTTGGCCTTTTTGCCACTTCAGCTGTCTTATTATCTCTATAGGGATACTAACTGTATATGACTTAGCACCCGCAAGGCTCAACGTCCGGATGCCGGTATTATCATTATCTGGTCGTGCCATTTTCGAATAGTAGCGTAAATAGTCACAAAAATACAAGTAATTACGTAATTAGTTGCAAAAACAATTGCTTACTGATTATTTGAGGTAGCTGTTTTTTTCCTTTTAGCCAGAGCTTCACACTCACTCTTAGCATCACTGTACATCATTTGCTTAGGCGGTGTTTTTTGGGTCCAGGCACTGGGGCCTCTTAATGCACCAACTATTCCCATTTCTCTAGCAACTTTCAGATACCTTATGGCGTCGATGACTACTCCTGCGCTATTTTCGCTGTCCTGGACAGATAATTTAGCGTCGAGAGTAACTGAAGCGTCGGCAAACCCCCTGAGTCTAATGTTGAAATAAGCGACCTTATTGTCTCTTAGATAGGGCAGGAAAGTACTGGGTCCGGCAAATATACTATTCTTCGGAACTTCTATGCCTCTTAGTTCATTCTGTGCCCTAATAACATTTTCTTTACTTTTCTTTTTGCTGGCCAGACGGGAATGAACCATCATGTTGTTAAAGTCTGTATTGCCGCCAATATTTATCTGTTGGTGAAAGTCGACGACCATGCCTCGGTCAAACGCCAGTTCTTGTAAAACCTGGCTAAGCACACTAGAGCCAAGCTGGGAGCGCATATCATCACCAATAATTGTTAATTTTGCGTCAATAAACTTCTTCTCCCACTTTGGATCGCTGGCTATAAAGACCGGTATGCAGTTTAGAAAAGCAACGCCGGCATCAATAGCAGCCTGAGCGTAGAATTCAGTTGCCTCCTGAGAGCCGACAGGCAGATAGTTAATAAGTATGTCGGCACCACTCTTCTTCAGGGATTTAACCATATCTACTGGTTTAGCCTTTGAGATTCTAAAGCCGACTTCTTCTGGCTGATCTAGCATGTAGTCAGAAACGCCATCTAGAACATGGCCCATCTGGACAATTGGACCCTTAGGTACTTTAGGCATAAAGATTCTAGCGCAGTTTGGGGCGGCAAAAATAGCTTCTCCTATTGGTTTGCCAACCTTTCTGGGGTCAACGTCATAGGCGGCGACAACTTCAATGTCACTTGGCTTATAGCCTCCGATATCGGCAAACATAACTCCGGGGATATTAGACCCCGAATCATTTTTATAATATTCGAAACCTTGGTACAGGGCAGAGAAACAATTTCCAACTCCAACTACGGCAATTTTTATTTTTCCTTTAGAACTTGATGTTTTATTCATAAAAGGAATTCTATATTAAATTTAAATATAAGACAAGCTTATATCTACAATAAGTAATCGCTATATTGTATAATCAGTTTATGGATCATAGATATTTGAAGTTTTACACAGTCGCAAAATTAAAAAGTTTCTCGGCAGCGGCTAAGACATTAGGCATATCACAACCGGCTATTACGCTTGCCATTGGCTCCCTGGAGCGTTCACTTGGAGTCAGACTATTTGAAAGAAAGCGGTACAACATTGAATTAACTAAGGAGGGCAAATTAGTGCTAGCTAGCAGCACAAAAATCCTTAAAGAAGACAGTCTGCTTCACCGTAAGCTGGATAGTATCTATAAAGACAAATCCCGCCATGTCGGAATCATAGACAGCATTGCCTATCTACTGTATTCCTCCACTAAAGACTCCGAGCTTTTAGCAGACCTAGAGATAATGGTAGATAACTCAAAAAAGATAATTAATGACATTGTTGCCAATAAAATTGACGCCGGCCTAATAACCGGCCAGCCGGGCAAGTTAACTAAAGATATTAAGGTAAATAAGCTTCGTAATGAAAAATTCGTATTTGTTTGCTCACCTGAACACGGCACTAAAGACCAGTCTAAAGTTATAGATGATTGGCTGGCATTTAATATAGAATCAACAACCTACACGCACTTTACCCGGCAATTCAAAAAATTAGGTCTAAACGTTAAGCCGATATTTTACTCAACAAGCCTCGATCTATTAAAGGATATGGCTGCCGCTGGTAGAGGAACTGCGTTGTTACCTTATCATATGGTCAAGGATGACTTAGCTACGGGCAGACTAGTTGAAATAGAAACACCCTTATTAACCAGACCGATATGGGCGATCATCAGAAAGAAGAACAAGTCCCACGTAGATGATCTATCCAGTCAAGTCAATGAGCTTCTAGCAAACGCCTCAATAAAAGATAAATTATAAACCTTCCTGGCTGAGCATGCCGTTCTAGAACCTTTTCGGTCTTTGTTCTGCCTCAAGCGTATAATCTTGGGCATGGACAGGAATAATTTTTTTAAGCAGATCGTTGATAACTATCTTTTTCTTGATTTACGAAATATATCGGAACTCGAGCAAAAAGAAGGTGAAGAGGACGATGCGGCGGGTTACCCAATGCTCACTACATGTGTTTCTGGCATGGAGCTGCTCGGCGGCCTCTTATATGGGCGAAACTATAACTCCAGTAGGAATTGGAATTACTTTGAGCATTATCGGGACAATTACCTAGTCAAAACTAGAGCTGAATCAAAAGTAAGCATGGAACACGGTGAAATGCCCGAGGAGACTAAAGCAATAAACTATCATTGACTATATGGGTAATTAGCGAATAAGTATTTTGTTAATGATTATTTTTTTCAGCTCGACGAATGCGTAATGTTCTGACACCTCTTTCTTCG
The DNA here is from genome assembly GCA_963718045.1 of uncultured bacterium. GTDB lineage: Bacteria > Patescibacteriota > Saccharimonadia > Saccharimonadales > UBA4665 > JAJZKE01. Next base: position 483,711 of record OY970350.1, on the reverse strand, counting down.
GGAGTCAAACCGCCCCAAATGCCAAATTCTTGTTTATTTATTAACGCATAATCCAGACACTGTGACCTAACAGCGCAAGCTCCGCAGATTTCTTTAGCGTAAGCCTCTCGCACGATACGATCATCCTTTCTCTCTCTTTCATTATCGGGTCCATAGAAAATACCTCCTACTCCTTTACATGGAGCTTCAGCCTGCCAATGCTCATCGGCAGTTAAACTTAAGTCTTTTGCCATCTCAACCATTAAGGCTATCTTTGGCCATAACTATTTATAATGCAAGCTGTAGCGATTTAAAATTCGATTTATTATTTTGGTCGCGTAACCTGCAATATCCTTATTCTATAAACTAACGTTGACTCGAAGAATTTTAATCGATTACTTCCTCGAGAAACCTTACATATAGTGTATGAATACTATTGTTCGCCCTATTATATAGTGTTATTATGAAAATATAATACTTAAACGAGGATAAGAATATGGCTAAAAATGAATCAAAAGGACGCGGGCGAGTAGGCAGGATCACAAGAAGGACACAAGTTTTAAATCCACATAATAAAAGATGGGTTGAGCGTGACGCAATGACGGGCAGATTTCTAAATGTCAAAGCTGATAAAAAACCGTTTAAAGATATAACGACTGAAAAATGATGAACAAAATTTAACTTTATGGCTTGAGGGTATAATTGCTATAAAATTTTATTGACAGATAAAGCATAAGTGTTATATCTTTATATATAAGGTATAAAAATAAAAAATAGACAAAGGAAGCATATGAACATCGGTGAAGATCTTAAGCAGGGCTCGGAACCAATGGCATCCGGGCAAACGGTTGGACAAACAGAACAATTAAATGGTCAGCAACCTGAGCCATTAGATTCTGGCCCCGCTACAGATATGGATAAGGCACCTGATCAAACCCCAGATATCGATACCCAGACACCTGATTCCGAAACCGATGCAGCTTCCACTGAAACCGATAAAGAACCAACCCATTTGGCTTCAGTCGACCACAGTAATAACGTCGAAAGCGATGTTAAGCCAGATGTCCAAACGGAAAGCAATAATCCTATCCCAGGAGTTGAAAATACAATCCATCCGGAAGAAGCAGCTGCCGCTCGGACTACGAATATTGATAAAGCTATGGATATGGCCAGTGCTGAAGATGCTGAAACGCTTAAAGCCAGTCGTGACGATTCTCTGTCCAACGAGATTAACCAATGGAACAAGGAATCTGCAGCTAAAAAAGCTGCCGATAATTATGAGCTTCAAGAAATTGCTAAGCGGCAAGGCATAACCCCGGAACAATTAATCAATAGAATTGGAACAAACGCCAGAGCGTTTTTAAAATATGCTGATGAAATAACTCAGGACCAATTAAAATATGGTGAAAAATTAAGTCCTGGTCTTGAAGTACTTCAAACACTTAACGGTCTAGTAACTCGTTATCCAGATCTATTAAAATATCGATCGATTTATAATGGCCAAGTAAGAATCGATGTCGATTTTCGTTTGCCACAGAGATCTGCAGTAAGAATTACCATACATCATTATGGCTCTAACCCGGATATTGCTGAAGAAGAGTGGCTGGCAACACCTTTTGCAGCTACAGGCCAAGTTTATAACGGTTATTTGGTTAAATCATACAGTAAGAGCGAAGACGAAGATGGATTTTTTACTGAAACGATCAAACATCGAGCAATGACAGCCGAAGATGCCGCAAAATTTAGTGAGGTTTTCTCTAAAAATGATTTTAGTAATGAAGCCGAGCTAGAAAAAGAATCTCCTGCCGGACAACCTTCTTTTAGTAATTAAGTATCTGAATAATTTGAGCATGGGCACTTTGTCTCCCGTAGAGAAAAGTCATTTGGCGGACAAGAAGCTAAAGTTTACGGCTGGGTCGCTCAGATAGAACCCTGCCACATAATAGCCCCACCTCTGTCTGTCCAGACTGAGCAGATCATGATTGGTCAAACCTGCTATAAGTTTTACATTGAGAGAGCTTTAACAAATTGTGTAAAATAGGACAGAAGTCTTACTGAAACTTAAATGGAGCAATGAAAAAGTGAGTAAATTCAAAGGCGGTATTAGAGTTAACGTCCACTACAAGTGGATTGCACTATCAAACACTACGCTCGGGATGTTGATGGCGGCCATTAACGGGACCAGCCTGATAATTGCTTTACCTGTTGTATTTCGGGGTCTTCATATCAATCCGCTTAGTGCCAGTAGCTTTACTTACCTGCTGTGGATTTTACTGGGTTATTTACTGGTAACAGCTGTGTTGGTGGTATCACTCGGGCGGCTCGGCGACATGTTCGGTCGTGTCCGGATGTATAATCTGGGTTTTGTCATTTTTACACTGGGGGCACTGGGTGCGGCATTGACCTGGAGTCATGGCGACAGCGGCGCCCTGGAATTGATTCTGATGCGTATGGTTCAGGCGGTTGGCGGAGCACTGCTGATGGCCAATTCAGCAGCCATTATAACTGACGCCTTTCCTTCTAACCAGCGGGGTATGGCGCTGGGCATAAACCAGATTTCGGCAATGGCCGGAGCTTTTATCGGTATTTTGGTCGGTGGAATTTTAGCCCAGTTTTCGTGGCGCTGGGTGTTTCTTTTCAACGTACCAATCGGAACTGTTGGCATAATTTGGTCCTATCTCATGCTTAAGGAAATCGACATATTCCACAAAGCTAAGATCGACTGGCTGGGTAATCTTGCCTTCGCGGCTGGCCTATCCATGCTCCTGATAGGTGTTACCTATGGTATCAAACCTTATGGTACTTCTTCGATGGGTTGGGCCAACCCGTTTGTTCTGGAAATGATTGCCGGCGGTATCGTTCTGTTGATAGCCTTTATTTTTATCGAACACCGTGTCAAGCAACCGATGTTTAATTTAAGCCTCTTCCGAATTAGAGCCTTTACGGCCGGTAATTTGGCGGGGATACTATCAGCGGTAGGCCGGGGAGGTTTGCAGTTCATGCTAATTATGTGGCTGCAGGGTATCTGGCTGCCGCTTCACGGTTACTCATTTGCAGAAACCCCACTTTGGGCAGGTATTTTTATGTTACCGACCACTGCCGGCTTTTTGATTGCTGGACCTCTGTCCGGATATTTATCCGACAAATATGGCGCTCGGCCTTTTGCAACTGGCGGTATGATATTGGCAGCGGCCAGCTTCGCATTGATGATGCTTCTACCGGTTAACTTTCCTTATTTGCCCTTTGCTCTAATATTACTGCTTAACGGACTGGCTTTTGGCTTATTCTCGGCTCCCAACACTGCCGGCATAATGAACTCCGTTCCAGCCGACTATAGAGGTGTTGCTTCGGGTATGAGGGCCACTTTTCAAAATACCGGTATGCCGCTGTCGATCGGCATATTTTTTAGCCTGATGATCATCGGTCTGACCGCGAAAGTGCCACCGACTATGTATGCCGGGTTAACTGCAAATGGCGTATCGGCACATCTCGCTACACAGCTATCTCATCTGCCGCCAATTAGCTATTTGTTTGCAGCTTTCTTGGGCTACAATCCCCTTAAAACCCTGCTCGGGCCAAAAATCCTTAGCAAGCTACCGCACGTTGATGCCGCCCGTCTAACATCCAAAAGCTTCTTCCCGCACTTAATCGGTAGCCCCTTTAAACATGGGCTCATTTTAGTCCTTAGTTTTGCCATAGTTGCCTGTCTGATAGCAGCTGTAGCTTCATGGCTACGGGGTACTAAATACGTCCACCAAGAGACTTAAGTGTAGTAATATACCCAGTCGATCTTACTTAGTGCTCTATGTGGCTGGACGGCATTAACGAACTTCCGACTAATTAGTGTATCCAGACTAATCTTTGATCTTTTCAAGGGCGGGGCAGTCCAGCGCTAACCATAAGGTTCACAAGAAGCCACTACGGACGATGTGTGAATTGTAACCCATATAAAGCTGTATAATTAAAAGAATGAAGGTAGCTTTTTATTTTGATCCGGCGTGCCCTTGGTGTTGGATTACCAGTCGCTGGATTTTAATGTCCAGCAACAAGAGAGATATTGATATTGATTGGCGACTGTTTAGTCTTGCCTACAAGAATGGCGAGCTTAGGGGTAAGAAATCACAGGCTGGACATATGCCGGCCCACCGAGTCGAGAGGGTTATGCTATCTGCGTCTAAAAACGGCGCTGATCTACTTGCACTCTATACCAATTTTGGCATTAAGCATTTTCTTAGCGGTGAAGAGTATAACGATGAGCTTATTGTTTCAGTTATAGACCAACTTAAGTTAAAAAAGGATTTAATCAAGGCCGCTGATGACGAATCTTTAGATAAAGAGTTGATCGCATCAAGCGAGTCAGCACTTAAAATAGTTGGCGAGGATATTGGGGTGCCGACTATCGTTTTCAAATATGATGACGGTAAACAAACGGGCTTCTTCGGCCCGGTCCTAAAAGAGTTACCGGATCAAGATGAATCGGTCAAACTGTGGGACAATTTAGTTGAAATTGCTAAACACGACGGCTTTTATGAGTTAAAACGCGGTCGAGACGGCAAACCAGACGTTTTTAGTACTGCCAAATGCTAATCAGCCTTAATGCCCGTCGTACTAACATACTTAAGCAACTTCAGCTAGCTGTTGCCCTGAAGCAGGCTCATTATTAGTCTGCCAACCTTGGGTCAATATCTCTTTCGGTAATGTGACCCTAAACGTTTTAGTATCGCCGGCGCTGACTAGCATAACTAGTTTCTGAAAATTGCCATCACTGTCATTAATGAGTTCTCTCCCAACGCAGTAAAGCGCTCGCTTTTGCGGGTTACGTTCGACAGTGCCGTTAAATAAGCTTGGAGAAACCAGAGGTTTCTGACTTATATTATCTATCGATAACTTGCCATCCTTAGCTCTAGTCAACCTAGCTGCTCCGATAGAATACATATCTTTTGCGTTGCCATCTATGGTTATCCCATGAAGTGGGAAAATAGCTACTCGCGGATTAAGCCAGACCGGTGGAATAGTCGTACCGATTCTAAACGTAGCCCATGGAACAGCGGGTACTACTATGTCGCTATCTTGGTGAGGGGTTGCCCGGCCGTCCACGATATCAAGTACGCGCAGCCGGTGATTATATTCTTCACCCTCTGGCCTGAACATAACGGTAGCCTCAGTGGCAGTTGCGCTGATAACGGTAGCATTCTTTCCGGCCATGTCACCTAACGGTGTGGTTTGGCTACCGGGTCCATGGTTGGTAATCATTCTGTAGTTACGGAGTCCTTCCCGTAATTTTTTATATGGTGTAAAGGCAGTAGCGGGATATGGTACATAATCTTCGTCTTCTTTGACAACCGCGGACAGACCAAAAACAAGGCCATCTTCTACGGGCAATACTCGAGGATCTTCCAAAGTGGGCTCTCCCTCTATGTAGTCCCAGACTATTTCAGAGTATATAACTTCACCATCTGGGCCCACTCTTCTATATTCCAAGGTTGTGACATCTGGCTTACCCAGTCCGCTAAGCCTAATAGCACCTCGGCCCAGCAGGCAACGTATGCTGGAACGTTCCACATCCGACTTCTCCTTCCAGGCTGTCACATTATATAGTCCATCTGCCTCAGGCATCTCTTCTATTTCTATCGTGCTAGTACTGGTTTTTGGCCCAACTAACAAGTCGCTAACCTGTTCATGAGTTTGTTCGTTTGATGAGAGCTCCAACATAGCTGTATTTTGGTTTATTTAATACATGTAATATTATGCCACTTACTCCAAGATAACCCAATATCTATCTATTTTATTCAGCCTTGGCTGGCCATATTGTTAAGCGTTAAAACTAAATAGGACTATAGTGATAATTAATGAACATAGCTGACGAATTACTAATTGACGCATTTAGCCGTATAAGAGATATAGCAAAAGAGACCGTAAATGGCCTAAGTGCTACTGATTTAGCGTTTAGACCTTCTGAATCTGCCAATTCTATTGCCTGGCTAGTGTGGCATTTAACTAGAATACAGGATGATCATCTCTCTGATTTGGCTGCCAAAGAACAGGTCTGGAATAAGGGCTGGTACGAAAGATTTGGTTTGCCATTTGAAAGGGGTGATACAGGGTACGGTCATAACCCAAAAGATGTAGCTAGAGTTCATCCCGAGGCACAATTATTGACTGGTTATCTCGATGCCGTACATTCAGAAACTATCAGATATATTGAAAAGTTAGTCGAGCATGACTACGAAAAAATAGTCGATACACGGTGGGATCCACCAGTTACTCAAGCAGTGAGGCTTATAAGTGTTGTGTCTGACGATCTTCAGCACGCAGGCCAAGCAGCATATATTCGTGGGCTGTTAAGTAAACGTCAATAAACTCATATAGCCGGCCATTATAACCAGTGTTAAAACATTGCTATTTACTACTGCCTAGTGATGACTTCTTGAAGAAGACAGTTATATAAATTCCTGCCTTCCTCGAAGACTGGGGCAACGTCTTCTGCCTCATAGTTCATTACTTCGTCAGCTATTACACTAGGACTTAAATCTACACTGTCTAGAAATAATGCCTCGGGGCGGTCTCTGTAAAACAATATTACTTTGTCGTATAGCATCGAGACTTTTTCCGGAGTTAGCCTTCCGCCTGGTTTGTAACCACGCAGTCTAGCCCTCTCTTCGACAACATGTTTAGGTGCTAGTATGCACATATCAAGTACTTCTGCCCCAAGTTCTCTTCCTACACTCTCCCACGGCTCTACCCATTCGGTTTGGTACTTAACATTGTCAACTATTACGTCTCTACCTTCAGCCAATACTGTTCTAGCTAGACTTCTACCAACGCGATTTGCTGACCACATTCTTAACCATGATTCCGGATGCCCATCTGAATCGTCAATAAACATCGGTGGTGGCATCGTGTCTCGAATTCTACCAACTTGTATCAGTAATAAGTCTGGTGATCTTTCTGCGATCAAGCCCGAAACCGTACTTTTACCTACACCGCACGGACCGTTTATCATATTGAGTCTCATAATGTGATGATAGTAAAAGATTACACTGAAAAGTCAATACCTGGCTGGTGTTGGTTAACGAAGTCAGAAGTAAAATAGTCTATACTTTTACCTATGCTGCGCAGACAAATTAAGAAAATAGTTAACAAAATCTCGGCCAATAATTATCAGACGCTTAATATAATAGAACTTAGTAGCGACAATCTTATACATAACTTTAATCTTTTTCAAAACTACCATAAGACATATTCAATAATTCCTGTTCTTAAAGCCAACGCTTACGGTCATGGGTTAAAACAGATAGCTGAAATTCTTAACAGAACAGATTGTGATTTTCTGACTGTCGATGGGTATTTTGAAGCGGCTAAGATAAGAGACATTACAAAGCATAAAATTCTAGTACTTGGTTATATAAAACCAGAGAATGTTCACCTATTAGATACCAGAAAATGTTCATTTGTCGTTCAGGACCTTGAGATGTTAAAGGCGCTGGCTAGTCTAAGTAAACCTATTCATATTCACATAGAGTTGAATACTGGCATGAACCGGCTTGGACTTGCAGCTGATGAACTTATGCCCTATCTTAATGAACTGAAAAAATATAAATCATTAATACTTGAAGGAGTAATGACACACTTAGCCGATGCTGATAATGAAGAAAGTGATGACTTTACTAAAAAACAAACACTAGCCTTCGATAAGCTAACTGCAGCTATTTTGAGTGAAGGTTTTAAGCCAAAATATTTCCATATAGCACAAACAGCCGGAAGCACAAGAGTTCATAGCAAGTATGCCAATACTTTACGTATAGGCATTGGACTTTACGGCATAAACCCTTTAAGCCCCAAGGATAACCACTACAACGAGCTTAGATTTTTAAAGCCCGTCCTTGAGTTAAGATCAACGGTCATAAAGGTAGTGAAGCTAAGAAACGGAGACAGGGTAAGCTACAACGGTATTTTTACGGCAAAACAAGATATGAATATTGGAATTTTGCCTCTAGGCTACTATGAAGGTGTACCGAGAGAACTTAGCAATAAGGGCTGTGTAACAATTGGCAACGAAACATTTCCCATAGTTGGCCGGGTTTGCATGAACCACACTATGATTGATATTAAGGATAATAAAGTAAGTATTGGCACTATGGTGACCGTCATAAGCAGGGACAAGAGTCAACCCAACTCAGTCGAACAAATCAGTGTAAACAATGGATTATTTAACTATTCATTAATGACAGGATTATCTGAGAGTATAAGAAGAGTTATTATCTAAACTGCTTATGCTTTGGCTGGCCATAACGGACATTCTTCGGACTCAGACATTACAATACATCGATATCTATATCTAGTATTGTTAGTAAAATAGTTATATAATATATTAATGTCGATAGATAATGACCCGTTTTCTGAAATAGACTTTAAATCGCTTAACCGTGAATCTGCAGAAAGTCTAGGCCGCGATTTAGGTCGTTTGCTTTTTAGAGATCCAGAAAGAGCTTGGAATGTGGCAAGTTTAGCAGAACTTTATTTGCGGGAAACTGCTGATGTAGAAAGTGACTTTACAAATGGTTCATTGAATATGTTATGCGCAATCGTTGCTGCCAATAGGGCAGAATATCAAGAACAAATACTAAGAAATATATATACTCAACATTCGGAAGACCATAGTATCTAAGCCAAATTGGCTGAGCACGTTGGTCTAGAACCTTTTCTTAATTTGTCTACCGTACTGTCGCGGGCCTATAATAAACTTATGATTAAAAAATACCCATGGTGGATATACGTAGTTGGAGTTTTTGTAGTATGGGCAGTAGTACTGCTAGTTGCTTGGCTGTTAATTAGTTCAAGCAGGTTCCATAATGTATTTATTTTTAGCGGCGGTTGGTTACTTGGTCTTCTGTTTGCTACTCTGGCTCGGAAGTTTTTTAAATAAATCAACCGATAACTTCACGTTTATTTAAATGTTCTAACGTCCATAATGGCTAATTTCAAATAACAGATAGAGAAGAATTGGCTGGGGAGGTGGGTCTGGAATAGAACTTTTGACGAGGATACAGACTGCGATGTAGAGGAAATTCGCCAACTGATTGACGGCTTAGACTCCCCCGACTCATCTGATAATACTACGTCTATAACAGAAGAGGTAGAGTAATATGTCGCGCAGACATTTACATCGTAAATCCTACAATGCTGGTACTACCGGCAATACAACTGCTTTTGTGTTTACTATATTACTTATATCTAATACCTGGACACATAAAGTGTTAACGACGAAAACGAAGCATATACTGGCTACTTCGTTGCTTGCGTTATTAGGTGTAATAAGTTTACTTATAATCTACAAAACAATTAAGAAGTTGAGGGTGTGCCGCCGAAATCACAATCCCAGTATGGCAGCCTTCGATAATATGACCGGCCTAGAGTTTGAACACTACGTTGCTAGACTACTAAAAACAAAAGGTTACAACCATATTAGGTTAACAGAAGAATATGACTATGGTATAGACATTATTGCTATAAAGGATGGTATTACATGGGGCATACAAGTAAAGAGATACTCCGGCTTAGTTAAAGCTATTGCAGTTAGGCAAGTAGTAACAGCCTTGAAGAAATACCACTGTGATAGAGCTATGGTTATATCCAATAGTACTTATAGCCAAATAGCGAAGGAGCTTGCTAAAAGTAATGAATGCGTACTTGTTAATCGAATATTACTAGCTGATTGGATTACTACACCACGCCGGCTGAGGTTCAAATCTCTCAATCAGCCTTGATTCGCTTATTCGAACTAGATACTCAATTAGCCGCTACATCTTATGTGGCTCTCTTACAGCCGAGAGTATAATAAATGGCAAATGGAGTACACTTGCCCATACTGTAATCGGCCAACAACGCTAACCACGCCTAATTACAATACCTTTTGGCGAGAGATTAACATCAACGCTGCACATTATAGTAATAAAAAAGGGCGGGGGCTTAAATTTGTCGCCATAACATGCCCCAATCCCAGTTGTAAACAACTTAGACTGGAAGTCTATTTGACAAGTACAATTGAAGGTCAATATGGGACAAAAGAGGGCAAAGCTATTACTAGCTGGCTGCTTATGCCTTCGTCGACGGCAAAACCGCAGCCAACTTACATACCGAGACCCATTGTTCAAGACTATACGGAAGCATGCTTAATCTTAACCCAAAGTCCAAAAGCATCTGCCACGCTTGCGAGGCGTTGTCTTCAGGGCATGATTCGAGATTTCCACGGTATCTCTAGGTTAAAGTTGTCTCAAGAAATAGACGAGCTAGAAGGTAAAATCCCCGATGCCGAATGGCAAGCGATCGATTCACTTAGAAAAGTAGGCAATATCGGTGCTCATATGGAAAAGGATGTTAATTTAATCATCGATATCGATCAAGATGAAGCCGAAAAACTCATTGCTTTTATTGAGTATCTCTTCAGACAATGGTACGTGAAGCGGCACGACGACAATATTAATCTCGCTAAAGTGCGAGAGATATCAGAAGGACTACTTGAAGATAGTAAACAGAATGCAACTTATGTTGGGCTAACGAAGAAAAACAAGAAGATGAACCCAAAAGGTAGAATAATTGACCCAGTTAAGCGAATCCAACACGATCAAGTTAAAAGTCATATTACTCGAGTGAATGACTTTATTATCGAACTTGCTGAGGGATGCCGCAGAGGGATTACATCTGTTGATACCGAAGAACTAGATAGCGTTTTGACATTAGAGCTGGTTGAAGACCTTGAGCAACTATGGCCATATAAAACAAGAACCACTGTAAAAAGATTGCGAAACATAAGAAAGTTTTCAGTAGATCAAGAATAGTTATCATATATTAACCAGTTGCTTGTCGTGTAAGGCGAGTGTGGCCTTTAGGTTCCGTACAAGTCTAGTTTTCTCAAACACTGATCCCTCTTGAAGCACATATTTTACATAACCTGATATGAGATTCTTTTTGGCATAGCCTGTATTGGTAGCTCTCATCATTCGAGTGAACTTATCAATAGCTCCTCTTAGCCCTGGCTCTAATTCTGTAAGATCAGTGATGAGTGTGTCGCACAGCTTTACAAGTTCTTGCTCAATGACTTCTGCTCTAACAAATGGCTCGGGACAGTCATGTTTTACCTGCCGGGAGCAGTGGTAGTATACGAACCTCTTATGATTCCCGTTTTTATAATTTCTAATCTTTTCTTCGCCTACAATACTCGCTCCACACGAGAAGCATTTCAAAAATCGTTTGTAGGGAAACTCCTTTGCTCCCCATTTTGACTTGATCGGCACGGCTATAGCTTTCTGAACCTGATCGAATAGTCCTTTAGTTATTAACGCTTCGTGGTTACCCTTGTACCACTTACCACTGTTTTTGGGATATTCAAACTCTCCGTAGTAAAAGGTACTGTTGAGCATCTTGTATATCATGCTCAGAGATACCGTCTTATCCTTGCGTGTCCGGACATTATTGTCGATTAGCCATTGTTTAATATGCCTGCCACTTTTACCTTGGGCTGACATTTTGAACATCTCGGCAATAAATGGTGATCGCTCAACGTCGAGAATTACATCCTTAACACTACCTGTCGATCCTCGCGTGTAATAGCCGAGTGGCGGCATACATGGTCGCCAGCCCATCTCACACTTTGCCCTGATCCCGCGTTTTACATTTACACCTCTATTGTCATTCTCGAGCTTTGCTTGGGAGCACAAGATCATCAATAAAAACTTCTCGTTCGGTGTATTACTGAAGCTTTGGCCGAATGTTCTTATGCTATGAAGGTTATTGCCATCCATTAGGTCTACGAGCGATCCAAGGTCTCCTGCATTACGAGACAGTCTATCTGGTGCCCATGTAAGAATACCGTTGAACTTGCCGTTCCTTAGGTCATTGAGCAATTCGTTGAATACAGGTCTTTGCCCGGATTGTTTAGCTGAATGACTTTCGTGCTTAGTTTCTACTATATTGAGCCCATCACGCTCAGCCATAGCCAACATCTCCTTCAACTGAGAGTCAATACTCATAGCCTGTCGCTCGTCTTGCTCACTCGATTTGCGGGCATACAAGCAGTAGTTTACCTCTGTTATTTCCATCACACTGACAGCATAGCTCTGTGTTTAACAGAGTCAACTGTCTTATGTAAATAGAGAGTATTTACGCATCGCCCATATACGCGGATACAACAAATTTTTGCTTATGATCTGGGTTATTGGCGGCAGCTACTATTTCTTCGTACGAAATATCAACCTGCTTTTGATTAAAAACCCCACCTTTAATTAGCCAAGGCATATGTTGTGTAACAAGCTCATGAATATAATGCGCGCTCTCGGAGTCAACAGGCGTGCTTAATGCAGCCATATCTTGCAGCTTAGTTTCTTTATCTTTATTGGATGCTAATATAACTTTGACCGCATCTACGTATATTTTGCCCATGTTACTATTACCCTCTCGTTATCTCTAATGTTTATACCCTTATTATACTCCTAACAGGGGTGATATACAATCAAAGCAATAATAGTTAATAATAATCAAGCTGGTGCATAGCAACAGATAAAGAGCATCGATAACAAACTAGTACATACAGTTTCAGGCTGTTGTAGTATCTATAACAAGACTCTTTTTTTAGCAATATGACAGGCACAAATATACCCCAATAGCGCAAGGTGTTGAATTATGCCATACTATTCTAAAGGAGAATAAATGGCTCGAGACTTACGAACAGCTCAAAAATCAAAGAAAGATGAGTTTTACACGCAGCTTGAAGATATCGAGAATGAACTCAGGTATTACAAAGAATATCTGAGAGGTAAAGTTGTGTTTTGTAACTGCGATGACCCTTTCGAGAGTAACTTCTTTAAATACTTAGCAAGCAACTTTAATTACCTTCAGTTAAAAAAACTTATTGCTACGAGCTACACAAAGTCACCTGTAGCTGGACAGCAGTTAAGTTTGCTAGACGTTGAAGGGCTAAAACCGGATGGGAAGCAACCATTTAAGATAGAAATAAACGAAGTTACCGATACTGACAAAAGCGGCTCTATAAATCTTGCTGATGTTGAATATTTACTCAAGCACGACAAGAACACAGCTACGCCGCTTAAAGGAAATGGTGATTTTAGAAGCGAGGAATGTATTGAGCTATTGCAACAAGCAGACGTTGTTATTACAAATCCACCATTTTCCCTTTTTCGAGAATATTTAGCGCAATTAATTGAATATGATAAAAAGTTTCTCATAATTGGTGCCTTAAATGCGATAACTTATAGGGAATGCTTTAAATTAATAAAAGATAATAAAGTTTGGCTTGGCATTACGATGGATGGAAGAAACAAATGGTTTCGAGTACCAGACGATTATCCTATTAATGAGAATGCGGCCAATTCTAAAATAGTAGATGGAAGAAAATACCTTTTTGTTAAAGGTTGCCTATGGTTTACCAACCTTGATAATGACAAGAGACACGAAGAGTTAACTTTATATAAAAAATACACCCCAGATGATTATTTTAAATACGAAAACTATGATGGCATTAATACTGATAAGGTTACTGAAATTCCCATGGATTATTCTGGCGTAGTTGGCGTTCCAATCACTTTCCTGAACAAGTATAACCCTGATCAATTTGAAATAATCGGTCTTGGCATATCCAACTCTGGATTAGGAGTTGGCGTTCGACCGTATAAACCAGAACACAAGAAGTACAGAAAAGAAGTGCAACTACGTGGAGCGGTAGATGGTGATCTCTATTACATGAAAGATGATGAGGTTAAAGTCCCTTATGCACGTATATTAATTAAAAGAAAAGAAGGGAAAACATGATGAAGATTGAATTACACCGTATAAAGGTTCGTGACGTCGTAAGTGGCTATAAAGATAACAATGAAGAGGGTGTGATGAGCTATGACGGGAAATTAAACATCAGGCCAAAGTATCAACGAGAGTTTGTTTATAGTGGTAAGCAACGTGATGCCGTAATAGAAACAGTGAAAAAAAGTTTTCCTCTCAATGTGATGTACTGGATGGTGAATGATGACGGTGGTTATGAGGTGCTTGACGGGCAGCAGCGCACAATTAGCATAGCCCAGTACGTAAATAGTGATTTTTCGTTAAACGGTATGATGTTCCACAATCTCACTACTGAGGAACGAGACCAAATACTTGATTACGAATTAATGATTTATTTTTGTGAAGGAACCGATCGTGAACGTCTTGATTGGTTTGAAATTATCAATATCGCCGGCGAGAAGCTAACACCCCAAGAAATCAGGAACGCTGTCTATACCGGTCCTTGGCTGTCTGATGCAAAACTAAAATTTAGCAAGACTAATTGCGCAGCATATCTTCTTGCAAATGATGGTGGACAATTGCTGGTAGGATCACCAATTCGACAAGAATATCTCGAAACAGCGTTATCCTGGATTAATAGTGGAGACATACGGGAGTATATGGCTCGACATCAAAAAGACCCGAACGCCAACGAATTGTGGCAATACTTTCAGATGGTTATCGAGTGGGCACACAAGACATTTCCAAAATACCGCCAGGAGATGAAAAACGTCGAGTGGGGAGTGTTATATAACGAGTTTAAGGACTCAAAGCCAGATCCTAATGAGCTTGAATCTGAAATCACAAAGCTGATGCAGGATGAAGATGTAACAAAAAAATCTGGTATTTATGCATACGTCTTAACGCGCAAAGAAAAATGGCTTAATGTGCGTGATTTCAGTCCAAATGAACGGCGAGAAGCATACGAGCGTCAAAAAGGTGTCTGTCCCAAGTGCGGGAAACGCTTTGATATCGGGGAAATGGAAGCTGACCATATTACTCCCTGGTCGGAGGGCGGCCATACTACGGCAAAGAATTGTCAAATGTTATGCAAAGACGACAATCGCCGGAAAAGCAATATATAGATTAGCTGAGTAGCTTACGAATTTTCTCAAACCAGTTGCGAACGTGGATGATACGCTCTTTGTGAAGCTGGTCATTTAAAATCTCCGCTTTGGTCAGCTTTGAAATCTTTTCCCAATCGTTGCCAAGTACGTATGTAGCGTTGCCGTACAAGATACTTTCAAGCACATAGATATTTTTCTTCGGATAACCAAACACAACGTAGCCAGTAAAGCCACCCTGGCCAATAGCTGTAAATTCCGGCTTGTAACTATTCAGGCGATCCAAGCGGTGGTCAACAAAACTCCGATTACCTTGTTTCACTCTGTTAAGTGCTTGTTTGAGGTGACCTTCCAATTCGGCAAATGGGCGCGCGCCCTTTGGTAAAATCTTCCAGTTAAGACTTTTAATTGGCGCCTTTATAACTTGCTCCAATTTATCGTCAAAAAACGTAGCCTCTCCAAAAATATCTAGCATTAGGTTAACGGCGTGGATTAAATCACCTTGGCTAGCCTTCCAGTTGTTGATTAATGGGGTTAATGCTACCTTTTCACCTGCAGTATTGGTAAAGATAGTTAACTGTAAAGAAGGGGGTGGAACAGAGGTTCGGGGGTATCTTTTATAGGGTCTGTCCCTGAAATCAGATTGCTCAACCTTATCTCGCCCGTGCCACTCAGTCCAATGCCACTCCACCGTAGTGTAGGCAGTTTCCAAGGGCTGGTCTTTATGGACTATACGTTTGCCATAGGCGTTGTACCGGCTCGCTTTGCCAACTGGGCGTGGGAGTATGGTTTCACCAGCTTCAGGTGAATCACTAAACCCAATCCGTTTTAGTGTTAGTGCCGGTGGGCTGATAACCCCCACGTAAACGTTTGGCTTGTCGGGTATTAATTTAATATATGGGTTTAGGCTTCGGATTCTAGTTTTCCTAATCATTTGGCAACCCTTGGGCATGTCTTTTCGCTAATGTTATCAGGTTGTCCGGCAATTTGCCGTCCGCTTCAGTCTGAATCCATTTAATAGTCGGGTCGTTTGTGTGGTGGTAGGCGTAGACCCAAGCCCACTCGCCAGGTTCTGCTACGTAAACCGTTTCGCGGTGGCCTAGGACGTAATCGTGCGCGTCATCCCTTGAGTGCCAGGCACCTTTTATGCTTTTGTCGTCCTTATCTACCCACCAAAACGTGCCTAAATGGGAGTGGTGTGTACCATTGGTGTTCGGGGCGAACGCTGCGTCGTAAATCCGTCTCATATTACTAACCCCTAGGTGGGAATGGATCGTTCCCGTAACTGTTACGCTCAGCTATTTTGCCATTTTTGTCATGGATTAGCTGTTCAGATTTATTATTAATTGCCATGTTTCGGCCGGCAGCCTGGGCTTCGGCTTTGGTGTCATAGACTTTTGCGGGTTTGCTGGCTCCCTCACGAATGTTGCGCCAGTTACCAGCTGACTTACTGTAGGTAGTATGAATGTTGTTTTTAGATGCCATAGTGGCGACTCCTTATATCTAGCTTTAGCCAGAATTAGTTATTGCTGCTAGAATAGGGAGCGTACAAACGTTGCAAAACTAAGTACACCCGACACCAGTTAACCCTGGTGTCTTTCTTTTCTAGGCTTCTTGTTAATGGCCGGGGTGACCCTCAGCACGTCCGAGTCCCAAAACTTTTTTTAAAACTCACCCCTAGTCTAACAGGCAGCCAAAAATAGCGCAAGTATTTCGTAACTAAAAACCGTAATTCGATTTGACAGACCAGGAATCACCCCTTATACTAATGCTAATGCATCAAGTACAAGAACAGCTACTTGCCCTGGCGGATACCGAAAACCTGGGCTCTAGTAGCTATTACGGCCTGGCCAAACGGCTCGGCGTAGCCAATCATGGTAGTATCAAATTTCATTTAGACCAGCTTGTAGAAAAAGGCCTTCTATTTCGTGACCCAAAATCTGGTGAAATCACTAAGGTCACTGAAGGTGAGAAGTTTTTAGGTTTACTTAGCATACCGGTAATGGGTGAGGCTAACTGTGGCTCGGCTACCAGCGTCGCTGATGACCGGGTAAAAGAGTTTTTACGCCTCTCGCCGTCACTACTGCCAAAGGTTAAACTAGATAAACTCTATGCCTTAAAGGCAGTTGGCAACTCAATGAATGCAGCAAACATATCTGGGAAGCCGATTAACAGCGGAGACTACGTATTAGTTGAGAAAACTGACGAGGCAAGCAATGGGGATTATGTGGTTTCCATATTTGACGAAGTTGCCAATATTAAAAGACTTGTTTTTGACCCAGTTAACTCAAGGATATTACTCCTGTCAGAATCTAAAGAACCATTGCCTCCAATTGTTGTATCCGAAGAAGACAGCGGCGTATATTCAATCGCCGGCAAAGTAGTTGATGTTGTCCCCGTTA
This sequence comes from uncultured bacterium, assembly GCA_963718045.1. Taxonomy (GTDB): domain Bacteria; phylum Patescibacteriota; class Saccharimonadia; order Saccharimonadales; family UBA4665; genus JAJZKE01. Next base: position 466,436 of record OY970350.1, on the reverse strand, counting down.
GCTAATAGTTAAGCTATAGAATTTTTGGACTCTAGTTTGTCGGTCAATACACGAACTTGATGTTCAAGTCGAGATATTGTCGCAGCTTGCTTAGCATCTTCATGTCTATGTGTTGCGCTCGCGTAAGCTTGATACGACGTAGAAAATTCTGGATCATTCCGGCCTAAGTGGTCTTAGGGGTTGTAGAGGTTTTAGTGGTCGTAATGGCTTCAATGGCCTCACGGGTTTAATGGGGTTTAATGGGCTATATTTTGGATCATTTATTAGATGCCAGGGCATAGTTAGGCTCCTCTCTTTGGTACTACGCAATACAAATTAGTTAGTTTATCTGCTTTAAGTCTATTATTTTCCCACTGTAACGCCTGTAAGTTTGCCAAGTTGTCGCCCCCGCCGTTTGAGACAGGGTTGATGTGATCAATTTCCCAACCAGTTTCAACGGTTTTACCATAGTTTGAGCGATATATTGGTGCCCCACACGCGTCTCGTCGCCATAACCGCAAATCATAGCCAGGTATACTGAGGGCTTTATTCCATACAGCCGCCATCTCGAGTTCATTAAAAGCGGCACCGGCAGTTTTTTTGCTATATTGTTTTATGGGTTTAGCCGCCACCGGGAGTGATAATAAACTCCGTAAGTTATGATTTGACGTTGGGATTAAGCTTTTTGAGTCCATAGATTTGCTCACTTTCTTTGGATCTTAATTAATATGGGTTATTTTGGTGTTGCTCCCCAGGTAGTAACCCTCACTACTAGTGTCTACAGTTATGATAATAACACCACCTATAGCGGCATTACAATATAATTAATATTGTAATTAATGCTACGACCATAAAACTATTTTATGCTATACTGACCTTATGAATAAAATCCAGCAAGCAATTATCATCCTAAGCCGTGAACGTGATGTAACTAAGCTAAGCTTAAGTGAAATAGCCTCTCTCACTGGCGCAAAAAGCCCTCAGGTTGTCAAGTACAATAAAGATCGACTAGAGAAATTAGGATATAACTTCAATAGTAAAAATTTAATATCGAAATCTGGATTTAAACTTGTTTCGATTCCTATAGTCGGTGCGGCAAACTGCGGTCCGGCCGATATTTTCGCGGACGAAAGAGTTGAAGGTCATCTTAAAGTTTCCTCACGTCTGCTCCAAACTACAAGATACGATGATCTGTTTGCCCTAAGGGCTCAAGGCACGTCAATGAATCGCGCTGGCGTCCACGGTCAGCCGATTAACGATGGTGATTTTGTGATTGTTGACAGCGCATCAACACAACCCGAGCCAGGTGACTATGTTGTGGCAGTAGTTGAGGGACTAGCCAACATTAAGCGTTATTATTTTGATCCTCTTAACAACCAAGTTGTTTTTATATCTGAGTCAACAGATGACTACTATACACCTATATTTTTACATGAAGCTGATCAGCCCGATGCGGTAGTGGCTGGCAAAGTCATTCAAGTTTTATCTACACCGGAGGGTTAATTAGTATGGATACGTTCAAAAATATCCTAATCGGTATAATAACTGGTGGTTTAGGAGTTGCGTTTATTGGGCAATTACAAGCAACTCGGTTACGTCGTAAAGAACTTATTGCCGAAGCTTATCAAACAACTTTGGCCAGACTAGAATTACTTTACCGCATAAGCAGACGCTCGGCTGATAAAACGCTAGCCGAGCAAGATGCTATTAGCATACGCGATGAAATGCATGATATCCAAACAAAAACAGACTACTACATTGGCCTACTAAGAACAGAATCAATATGGTTTGGTAAAGCTTATCAGAGCTTCGTCGTCGAAATTAAAAAAATAACCGCACCTTTAATGCAGCAAGCCTGGGATAGTCAAGCCAAAGGCCCCGGCGCAAAATTGGAAAATGAGAAACATCCCGACATTAGTCAGTGCACTGATAAGTTCTTAGCTGACGTTCGTGATTTCTTTAATCCATTTTCTAGATTAAAACGTCGGTGGCAGTATTATAAAACAAATAGGAGGGATAATGGCCGATATTGATCGACACGAGATTGATAGGGTAATTGAACTCTACCTCAATAAGTTGATATTAAACAAATCGCAGTTTAAGCGTTCTAATGATGCCATCAATGGCTTGTGTAACTTTTTCAGTGACAACAATGATGAGCTGCCGGACGATATTAGTTGCTATGAACAAGGTTCTTTTGCTACTCGAACTACCGTACAACCTCTAATTGACGAAGATGAAACGGTCGAGTTTGACGTGGACGTAGTGCTAGAATCCCGAAAGTGGGTGGCGGCCAGCGGCGCCCTAAAATCAATCGCTCAAGCCCTAGGCTCCTCATCGGACTACTCAAACAGAAGCACAACTATTAAACATCGTTGCGTGAGGGTTCAGTACGCCGAAGGCCCGAGTGGCGAAAAATTTCATCTCGATATAACGCCAATATTAGTTATGAACGGCCATAGATACGTAGCGGTAAGTAATAATACGGTAGATCAATGGGAGCTAAGTGATCCGGTTGCTCTTATAAACTGGTTTAAAAATTTTGCAGCTTCGTCAGCAGCTCCCACCTTTAGACCTCTATACATTCTTTTCAAGAGGCTTGCCCAAATGAACGGAATTATAGTTCCATCTATTTATCTTCAGCGGCTAGTCTATGACAGTTACATCTTCAAACAAAATGGTCACTACCTAAGAGAGCTTTTAGAATTATCCCGTAATATTAAAATCAACCTTTCAGATCCTAATTATCAAGTCCTAAACCCGGTTAACGAAGCAGAAGATCTGGGGCAACGCATAGGTCAAGAAGTAGAAGATAAAATTAAGCAACTGTCTGATAAGATTAGCCGGACGATCGTGCAGTATACGCAAACCGACAACTATCAATTACTAACAGACTTGTTTGGAGATCGTTTGCCGGCAACTTTAAAGCATTTCAAAGAACTTCCGCTTCGCAACCAAGGCATTTACTTCGATTGTGATTATGCCGGTCAATACAAAATTGAGGCAGATTGCGACAACGGCTCTATAGCTGGTAGCCTGTATGAACTTACGGTGCCTTTTGGCCACCTGAATAGTGAAACTAGCCGGCAAAACCTTGATAGCTTAAAGTTTAAGCTAAGCGAAGAGTTACAGCCCGGGCATATTGTTAAGTGGCAAGTTATGAATGACCCGGGTGAGGTGCCGTTTCAGATTCGAGGACATTTTGAAGACCCCAATAGTATGGTTGACGATCAGCCACAAAGAACTGAAGCTGTTAGTTGGGCCGGCAAGCATTGGATACGAGCATTTGTATTAGAAAACGATCGTTGTAGGTCGATTTCTAACAAGTTTAGAGTTAATGTTTTAAGAGAAGTCCCTTAAAAACAGTCTTTTATAGATAGCTAGCTCAACGCTATTTTTTTTATGCTGTCTCTAATTGCACAGCCCGATCAACTCCAGCAAGGTAGTATTTTTATCTCCACCATTGCCTGTAAATGCTACAATTAAGACATAAAAAGGGAGAGTTATGAAAGCTCTACGAGCTGTAAAGCATATAGTTATTGCGCATAAGTATGCCACCTTTATTATGGGCTTGCTAATTATAGGTTTTGGCGCTGTGGCAGCTATAGAGATTATACCTATTAACAATTCTAACAATGTGTCTAAAAACCTAACGCAATCGGCACAATCCGATAGTGTTATATCGCAACCAAATAGTTCTAATTCATCTTCAGGGTCAAGCACAACTCCATCAAGTGGCTCATCTACAACTACAACCACTAATATTAGTTCAATATGCACCAGTGCTAATGAAGCAGCTAATGCAGCTATTGCCAGTGACTGCGCTAATTATGAACAAGACTTACAAAATGCTCAAACAGACACTGCCAATGCTGAAGCTATCCAACTCCAGGAAGAACAAGATCAGATCAATGCGTCAAGCCTCAGCAACCAGACTACTAATACGTCTACAACACCGACCACAACCCCTAGCACTACGCCGACAGTTGATTGTAGCTCGTATGACTCCCAGTTCTCTTCGCTAAATCAACAGATAACAGTAGTGAAAGATGATTTAGCGAATGTTGATCAGACAGCTGAATCAGCAGGTAATGGGTACGGAACCACAGCATCACAAACGCAAAACCTAATCAATTCGCTAACAGCACAATATGATCAGCAGTTGAGCAGCCTTCAACAGCAGCAATCTAATCTTAAAACCGAATACCCTGGTTGTTGAAATTATTAAGCTATGGATAAGTTCAAAATCAACAAGCCTAAAGCTCTTCTGACAGGAGCTTTACGGGTAGCATACGATAATTCTGGGAGTAAACGGGTTCCAACATTAGTACCTACAAAGAACAAACCCTAATTTTTATTTACCAACTATCTTAAAAATCAATAAGCCAATTTTTTTATAAGGTACATAACCCAAGAAACTTGCTGTTGCTAGTCCTGCGCCGCCCGCAACACCAACACTGCCAGCAACTTTAACTGGAGTTGATATTGCAGAGCTATTAGTTGTTTTCGGTTGCATATTGGTATTGTTGCTTGTAGTAGATGTAACTGTAGGGGTGGTTGTTGTTACTGTTGGGGTAACTGTTGTATTACTAGGGGTTGTAACTGGCTGGATTGGGTTTGTTATAGTATTACTAGTTCCAGAGCCACTACTGGCGCTTTCATACCTAAATACACTTATAGGCTGTGAGGTTGTGGTTGAGTTAACATTGCTAGTAGCAACAGCAGTTATTGTATTCAAGCCATAATTTATATTTACAGCAGCTGAATAAATTGAACCACTGACGGTGGCATTTACTCCGTTAACTGTAACTGATTGGATACCAGACCCTGAGTCGCTGACAGTACCAGAAACTGTGATTTGACTAGTAGAACTAGCAAAGTCAGTATTATTGCTAGGCGAAGTAATACTAATTGTTGGGCTACTCTCATCGTATTGAATTGTTTGACTCCAAAGAACTTGGTAATTTGGATTAGGCGTATTCCAATTACAAGCAACAAGGTCGGTCCCATAGTTTTGGGTTAAATCTTTTAGAACCAAAGCGTCATTATTCATATCTTCTAATAATTCCCATTGATAATTACCAGTTATATTCGCTCCCATTGGTTGAAGATTTTCTTGAACCGTTAGGTAATTTGGGTCAGAGGACTGGCATAAATTAGGGTATGTGGGGCTTAGTTGAACAGTATATGTTGGAGCACTGGTATAATAACCATCAACTTCTGTACCACCAGATAATCCCACAAGAGTAAATATCGGATCGGCAAATACTTTAGAAGAGAAAATAAGCAAAAAACAAGCTAGCCAAACGCCAAAATACAAAAATACTTTTTTTAATAAATTAAGTTTCATCATATTACTAACTCATTACTATAATTCTATAACATTTTAATTAGAAAAACACCTAACAGAATTACCATTTAATAATATAACGGAATAATACACAACTATGAAGCTGAATGATTATTCTGTACCTGTCCAAGCCTGTCATATGCTTTCAAAGATTATAGAAAGGGATAATGTCAGCGTAGACAGAAAATACCAGACACTAAGCCGAGAGCTAGCATTGCTTTACGTAGGTGCCTAATTGTACAGCCCGATCAATTCTGGCAAGGTTGTACTTATTAGTCTCCACCTTGCCAGAATCGCTTGCGGGCTGCGCCTTCCTCCTTATTACGTAAAGTAAAAAGGAGAAGAGTTATGAATTTATCAAATTTAATCGTAGATAACGGTCCAGCAAGATTGGCACTTGAAAAGGATGCGCTACTGGCCGTCTGTGCCTGCCAGTACTATGACTTAGCTGATTGTGTTGATTCAACCTGTGATCAGGAGCTGACAGACATTATCAATCAGAATTATGACTGCGAGCTATGCGGTCTGAAAGGTAGTAACTAGCCATGAATGACACAGTGTCGGTTGCATACAACGGTTGGTCGAACCGTGAGACATGGCTAGTAAGCTTATGGCTAAATAACGATCCAGCTAGTTATGATTTGCTGCAAACGGCCTGTAAGAGAGCCGGCAATACAGTCACGAAGTCCGAGTGGCTGGAATCTGAGTTGCAAGATGAGATGTGCGACTTAGAGCTGGAAGCCAGTCTGTGGAGTGATTTACTCGGTACTGCTCTAGCCCGAGTCAACTGGCTAGAAGTTATCGAGAATAACTAGCTCTTTACGCCCTGAGTAAGGCGATAAACTGCTCTAAAGTACTATCAGAGTAACAAGTTCATCCGGGTCTTTAACGCTTGACCAGATTAAGCCGTTCTTTGGAGATGCGCTACCAAGTGCATTTTTTGTAGTCGTGTAAACTGGCATATCGGTATCAGACCGGTAAAGTGCTTTACTAGCTAGTTTCTGTAATCGTTTTTCAAGGCTGCCGGTTTCACAGACATATAAGATTGGCGGGAAAGAATTGCCCTTAGCCTGCCAGGCGCCATTCTGATAATACTCAATCTTTTGCCGCAATTGCCGGTCAATCACAAATGACGGTGTACTGGCTTCAATAAAGTCCAGAAACAGCCGCTTTGTTTGATCGCCTAGCTTTATTGATAAATAAAGATCAGGCAATTGTTTAGGAAAGTAGTTATATATAACCAGTTCGCGTTTCGTAAACTGTTTGATGTCCGGATGAAAGGCTTGTAGCCGGTTGCCTATGGCATAGACTGCCAGGTTATGATCAATAAACTGCTCTGAAACAAGTTCGTCTTTATCTTTATAGCTGTTTCTAATAGCTGCATCTGTAATATCATCACGGTTGGTATATTGCTTCAGGGCCCGAAGACCTTTAGGCAGTAAGTAATAAGCTGCCGGTTTACCGCTTAGTCTATGGCTCTTATCATATCTGCTAGCTACATAACCATTTGCTATCAGTGTCTGTAACCTTAAATAGATAGACATATCACTCTTACCTAAACTATCAGCTATTAACTCTCTTGTACTGAATCTATACCTATACAACTTCAACAATACTTCTAATTGACCTTGATTTAATTTCCTATCTTTTGACTTTATATTACTGTCTTTACTGGCCATACTTATACTACCGATCCCCACAATTCTCTTCTATATATTTATATATATAATAGAGGAGAAAGAAAAAAAAGAATAACAGAGAATAAAAGAAAAAATATCCATAATATCGACATTATGGGTTTTTCTACAAAAAACATTGGAAGACGGCGGATCCGAAATAGAACTTTTTTACCCCATAAAACATTCACTTAGGTCGGGGTATTTAAATACTGTATTAGCTAAGTTATATATTTAACCATCTATATGCGCATGTTACAATATACATAATATGACAGATGAATCAGTGAAAAGAACAGCTAATCGAATTCGTACTGCTCGGCGCGCTAAAAATCTAACCCAAGTTGAAGTAGCAAAGAAGGCCGGTATTAGTCAGAATCATTATGCGCAAATTGAACGTGGCGAGAAAAACCCGACCACTTCAAATTTTTTAAAGATTATTGATGCAATTGGTGCTACCTCAGCTGACATATTGGGTAAATAGCCTAGTATATTTTATCTCGTAAAAAAGCTGTGTATAACCTGTAAAAAGTACTTGAAACTATTGCTAGAGCTATAGTATACTATTGCTATAGCAATAGTATACAGATGAGGGTAATAAGCATGGCGGAATCGTTTGAGCAAATAAGAGATACTTTCTTAACAGAGTCGACCTGTAATGCCGAGACTTCCGCTAGCATAAATATATTGCGTCAGATCTTGTCGGCCGAGCAAAACAGAGATGTTACATACGAGGAAGCTACGGATATTGGTCAATCACTGGTAGATTTTTTTCAGATACTGGCAGAGACCAGCTAGCGTGAGATAGTCTATGGATCAGTCAAATGCAGTCATATTAGCCAGAGTTTCCAGTAAGTCACAGGAAGACGAAGGTTACTCACTTGATTCTCAGTTAAAGCTTTTGACGGGATATTGTGAAAACAAAGGGTTATTGGTTGTCAAGGTGTTTAAGATTGCTGAGACCGCCTCAAAGGAGCAGAGCAGAAAAACGTTCCATGAACTGTTGACTTATATTTCCGAGAATAAGATATACCATTTAACGGTTGAAAAAACTGACCGGTTCACGAGGAACTTTCGTGATGCCGTAGCTATAGACGACTGGCTTGAGCAAGACGATAAACGTCGACTACATGCAGTCAAAGAAAATTTGTTACTTCATAAAGACGCCAAGTCTGACGTTAAGTTTATGTGGAACATTCATTTATCTGTCGCCAAAAAATACACCGACAACTTGAGAGAAGAGGCTATGAAAGGATGGGCTGAAAAACTAGCTCAAGGTTGGCTCCCCGCCTCGCCGCCGCCAGGTTATAAGACAGTTGTAGATAACGGTAAACGCATACATGTTCCAGATACGGCCACAGAAAGTCTTATGAACCACATATTCAAGCTTTACCTTGAGCCAAATCAGTCCTTAAACACAATTACTCACGAGATGGACTTGTTGGGTATTCGAAGCCGTAAGGGTCGGCCATTTGCCAAAAGTTACATTCAAACAATCCTCAGCAACCCTTTTTATATAGGTATAAATCATTTTAATGGTACGGATTATCCAGGAGCTCAAATACCAATTATCAGTAAAGAACTTTTTGATAGGGTGCAACGTAAAATGCACGCCGGTCGCCCAATATACTTTAAAAAACATAATCCGGTGTTTAAGAACATGATCCGGTGTGACGATTGCGGGGGCGTAGTAACCTGGCAGTTGCAAAAAGGCCATTATTACGGTTCTTGCCAACGAAGAAGTGCAGCTTGTAAGAGTAATAAGTTCCTACGAGAGGATAAGCTTGAGGTCACAATTGTTGAGCAACTTACAAAATTAATATGTCCTTCATCTAGAATTATTGATTGGGTGGCCGATTCAATCCGAAGTCAACACCGTAACGATATTGAAAGGCGAACTCGTATGCTGGAATCGATCACCACGCAGATCGATAGGATAAAGCGTATGGATGATGAGCTTTATGATGATAAATTAGCCGGTGATATATCTAAGGATAAGTACGTAGAAAAGCATGAGGTATTTAAGGCTCAAAAGACCGCGTTAGAAGCTCAAAAGGCCAAGGTTGATGCTTTAGTAACAAAAAGCCTGGAACAACGCTTGGTGATCCTTGAATTAGCCCAAAAGGCAGCCATAATTTATCAAAATAGAATGCCAGAACAAAAGCGGTTGATAATAACCAAACTTTTTAAGCGCATAACCACACATAATGGAGTTGTATCTGTTAGTTATACCAATTTTTGTCGAGCTATAGCCGACAAAGTGTTAAAAACAAGTAAATTAATAGGAGGGTAGAAGATGAGTGATCGAACTTTCAAAAATAACAAAATTAACAGAGATAAAAAGCTAAATGAAGCCTTAAAAATCAAGCTTCGTACTATCTGGCTGGGGATGAGGGATTCGAACCCCCGATCCTGGGACCAGAACCCAGTGCCTTACCGCTTGGCCAATCCCCAATAACAGACTGATATTATACTTATTTTTGAACTAACTAGATAGCTATTTAAATAAATCCAAGTCTTTTATTTGTTCTGGCAAAAATCCATCAGCTGCCTTAAAATTTGCCTGCCACTTATATCCGCTGCCGTAACCAAGGTTTTTCATGAGCTTAGTCGGGGCATTCCTTATACCTAATGGCACAGGCAGATCCTGGTACTTAGAAGCAGCTTCAAGAGCTTTATTCATGACGTCAGCAACGACTCTGGATTTCTGGCATTTAGATAATACTAAAGCACAGTGGAACAGGGCAAATTGGCACTCTGGCATGCCTATTCTCTCAACAGCCTCAAATGTCGACACGGCTAAGTTTAGAGCCGGTGATGACGCAATACCAACATCTTCACTGGCAAATATAACCATTCGTCTGGCAATAAACTTAGGATCCTCGCCGGCATTAAGCATTCTTCCTAGGTAATAAAGAGCAGCATTAGCATCACTGCCGCGCATTGACTTAATAAAAGCACTAATTATGTCGTAGTGATACTCACCATTCTTGTCATAACCGGGCAGTCTTTTCTGAGATACGTTTTTTATCGTTTCAATACTTATAAGCTTATGTTCGATCTCTAAAGCCAGCTCGAGGTTGCTAAGGGCAACACGGGCATCACCGCCGGAAGTTTCGGCTAAAAAGTCGATTGTCTCATCTGGCACCCTTTGCTTGGCTATACCTTCCCGTTTTAGAGCGCCTGCTATTATCTTGACCATATCCTTTTTCGAAATTGGTTTAAGCGTTAAGACCTTAGTTCGGCTTAAAAGTGGGTTTATAACTTCAAAACTGGGGTTTTCAGTGGTTGCGCCGATTAAGATAATTGTGCCGTCTTCGACGTAAGGTAAAAAGGCATCTTGTTGGGCTTTATTAAATCGGTGTATCTCATCAACGAATAATATTGTCCTAATATTAAGTCGTTTATTCTGCTTGGCACGTTCAATTACTTTCATGACGTCAGGTTTACCGGACGACACGGCGCTAAGCTCAATAAACTCAGCATCTATTTCGTTGGCAATAATTCTAGCAAGCGTTGTCTTACCGCTACCCGGCGGACCCCAAAAGATTAGACTGACGACTTTCTTCTTTTCAATTATTTCTCTTAAAATTTGATCCTTAGCTAACAGATGGTCCTGACCGACAAATTCTTTAAGATTTTGAGGCCTCATCCTATCCGCAAGTGGTCGAACTTCCATAGTTCTAGTATATCTTGAAATAGGATAATATTTATCTGCCATGTTATTGACTTACTTAAATACTGACGCTGAAACTGCAGCAAAACGTCTGCTTGGCTGCCAGCTAGTGAAGAGTTTAGGAAGTCAAAAGATAAGAGCTAGAATAGTTGAAACCGAAGCTTATAATCAGCTCGATCCAGCCAGCCATAGCTTTAGGGGCTCAACTAAACGAACCGAGGCAATGTTTGGTCCGGCCGGTTTTTCTTACGTCTATTTTACTTACGGCATGCATCACTGTCTGAACATTGTGGTTGGACCACCGGGTCACGGTTCAGCCGTACTGATACGAGCTGTAGAACCTATTAGCGGCTTAAAGCTGATTAGAGCCAATAGGAAGAATGTTAAGACAAAGCTAGAACTAACGAATGGGCCTGGTAAAGTTTGCCAGGCTCTTAGTATCGGCAGGGAACTGAATAATCATGATTTAACTAAGGAGCCACTTAAGCTGGTTATCAAAAAGCCTATTAATAGCAGCCTAATTGCAGCCAGCGAAAGGATAGGCATAAGCAAAGCCAAAGAAGTTAAATGGCGTTTTTATATTAAAGACAACCCATTTGTATCTAATAACCACAAGTAGTTTGTGATATACATTACAAATTACCTAAAAATATATTGAAATTTAAAACGCCCAAGCATAAGCTAATAAATAGGAAGTGTGAGGCTTCCTACAGATCCGGGATGTATTTCCCGGATCATTTTTATTCTTAAGATAAGGTATAATATTGAGCATGCTAGGTAAGCTTTTTATATGATTTCAAGTCTAATTAAAATGATCGTTATTGGCGCTGTAATAATTGGTCTGGCTTTTATTGGAAGGGCTGAGATTGCTCGGTATTGGGACGATAAACTGTCGACCGATGCCACTAACCTTAATGTTCCAGCCAGCATAATCGCTAAAATAAAATCGTCAGCAGACTCTACCAGCAGTTCTACTGTCACTAATGTTTGCGCCGACAACACCCTAAGCCAGCTAGTGCTTGTTAGTATAAGCCAGCGTGAGCTCTGGGCTTGCCAGGGCAGAACAGTCGAATATAGCTCGCCAGTTATAACCGGTATGGCGTTTTTAGCGGCTGATCTAACACCGACTGGCACTTATCATGTATATGCTAAAGAAACCGATGTCCACCTGATAGGTCACGATTCAACCGGCAGCTGGAACGACTTTGTCTACTATTGGATGCCATTTTTAAATAACCAGTACGGCGTTTATGGTTTTCATGATGCAACCTGGCGGCCGGCTAATGCCTTTGGCAACGTCAGTCCGGATTCATCTAACGCCTCGCATGGCTGTGTTGAATGTCCGCTGGCAACGGCCGCCTGGCTATACAACTGGACGGCTATTGGCACTACGGTAACAATTGAGGACTAAGAACAAACTAATGTCTGTTAGACTAATACTATGATAACAGCGGTAATAATCCTCGGAATACTGGTGGTGGTCCTACTGACCATCTTAGTTATTAAAAGGCCGTCAAAAGCAAACCAAAATGACGCCCTGCTGTTAAAAGCCGATATAACCGAGCTTAGCCGGTCCATGCTTGATCTTAAAGATGGTTTGCAGAAGCAGTTAACAGACCAGCTGGGCAAGAATAACCAGCAGTTAACCTCCCAATTTAATGCCAGTGCCAAAATAATCAGGGAAGTTACCCAGAAATTAACTGAACTTGATCGAACCAATAAAAGCGTTGGCGATGTAGCCGGTGAATTAAAAACCCTTCAAAATGTCCTCCAAAATCCCAAACAACGGGGAGTCTTAGGTGAATATTATCTTGAACAGATACTTAAAAACATGCTGCCGCCCGGCTCATTTGAACTGCAGTTTAAGCTAGGTGATGACATAGTCGATGCGGTTATTAAACTCGATGAACATCTGCTGCCAATTGACTCTAAATTTTCTCTAGAGAACTATAACCGTCTAGTTGAAGCAAAAGCCGAAGACCGCCCGGCTCTGGAAAGGCAGTTTAAAGAAGACTTAAAGAAAAGAATTGATGAAACATCTAAGTATATAAAGACTAACTTAGGTACGCTAGATATGGCCTTGATGTTCATCCCTAGTGAAGCAATATATTACGATCTGCTGGCCAATAAAGTTGGTCAGAGCGGTGTAAGCGGCCGGAATCTTATGCAGTACGCTACTGTCGAAAAAAGAGTAACTATTGTCGGACCCAGCACTCTCTCGGCTATGCTCCAGGTAATTGTCCAGGGCTTAAGAAGCTTGGAAATCCAAAAAGACACAGATAAGATAAGAAAAAACATTGAACTTCTCGGTAAGCATTTGCTGGCTCATAACAGTTATATGCTAAAACTAGGCAGTTCTCTTGGCACAACGGTCGGACATTTCAATACAACGTATAAGGAGCTGGGCAAGATAGACAGAGATATAGTCAAAATTGCCGATACACAACCGTCTGTCGAGCCCGTTTTAATAGATAAACCTAAATTAGATAGCGACTAAAGACTAATTAGTTTTTGTGCTAAGCAAGTCAATATATAAGGCAGCAGTCCAGGAGAAGTTATCGGCGCTCAGTCCTTCGCCGGTAATGGGATTAAAGTATTCATGAAAACCTGACTTTTCAACTAGTTCAATGGTCGCGTCTGTTAATGCTTCAGCGTGGGCATTAAAACCATATCTTTTTAGTCCGTCAATAATTAACCAGTTGGTATTAAGCCAGGTTGGCCCCTGCCAATAACGGTGCGGACTAAACCAGCTGGAATCAAGCGGTGCCGAGGGGACGGGGTAGGGCGTGCCAAAGCGGTGCTCATTCTCGAGAGATTCAACTATTCTCTCGGCCCTGTCTTTAGAAATAGCCCCGCTGTATAAAGGCATAAACGAAGCAATAGACGATTCCTTAATTAATCTATGGGATATAAAGTCGCGAGAGAAATATTCTTCGGCGTATTCATCCCATAGTCTATTAAGCTGCTTAACGGTCTTTTCCATTGATTCAAGTAAGTCGTCGTCGAGTTTCTCATCAATAAATTCAGCTATATCTTTAAGTAAATTATTAGCTCTAATTAAAATGCAGTTAAATGTCAGGTCCTCAATAACAAACAGGGAATGATCAATATACTTGCTAAACTCATAGTTCTTACGTCTTAGTCTTCTTTGAACATCAAAAAAGGTTAAGGCCTCGACATTAGTCAGTCTTTCATCTTTTGATACATAGCGGCTGTCTGATCTAAACCAGCCAACAATGTCGTCTAACCTAATATTGTGAAGCATCCTGATCCACCAAGGCAGGAGATGCTCATGCAGTTCGCTCATCCACGGCGGACTGTCATCTAAGCCTGTTTCCCAGGGATGAATTAAAAGCACCAGCCCTTCCTTGTGAGGATCCCTCTCGGAGTATAGCCACTTATGGTAGGCCAGCAAACCCTTGTATACCTGCTTGTACCAGCGCCTTCTCTCCTGAAGGTTTAATTTTTCACCAATTCTGGTAATTGCCTCAGCTAACATTGGCGGCTGAGTTAAGCCTGAAGTTGCTAAATCATCCGGTGCATTAGGGTTAAGCCAGCTCCGCCAAATACGGTCATGACGGTCGATATGATTACTGCTTAAAACAATACTGGGTACCATGCCATTAGCCCACTGGGCCCTAAATAAGCTTCTAATTTCAACCTCGGCTCTTTTGACGTCGTAATTAGCCTGGCCGATAGCAATAAAACAGCTGTCCCAAAGCCACTGGTGAAGATATAGCTTGCCGCTAGGCTCAGTAAAGGTGCCCTGGTCGTTATCTTTTAAAACTTCAATTGCTTTCTGCTTTAAATCTAACTCTCTAGGCGTAATGTCTGTTTCTTTTCTCTCTTTGCTGTCCATCTAATGGTTAATTATATGCTACTCAACGGGAATGCATATACTGCTATAATTTCAGTATGAATGAGACAGTTTTTGATCTAATCTTAAAAAATAAAATACCCTCATGGCCAATCTGGGAAGACGCTAACTACTTGGCTTTTTTGACACCTTTTCCCAATACGCCGGGTGCAACGGTCGTTATCCCCAAAAAGAATCCTGGCGGTGATCTATTTAAATTGTCTGATGAGCAAATGACTGGACTAATCTTGGCAACATCTAAAGTTGCCAAAATATTAGAACGTGCCCTTAAAGTGAAAAGGGTAGCTATGGTAGTCGAAGGTACAGGTGTTGATCATGTTCACGTTAAGCTTTATCCCTTGCACGGTAAACTGGCCACTGAAACTAACATTATAAGCCAACACACCGAATTCCATCCTGAATATCTAGGCTACTTATCGACAGCTGAAGGCCCTAAAATGTCTGACGCTGAACTTGATAAGATACAGACCATGATCAAAAAAACGGCTAAAGCTTAGACGACGCTAGCCTCTAATTTTTCGGCTGCTTTATCTGATACATCCTTTAATATGCTGCTAACTTCAGAATCGGTCATTGTTTTTTGGTATGAGCTGACACTAAGCCTTAAAGTAATTTGTTTTCTGTGTTCATCTTTTGGATCTATATATATATCTATAGGCAGTAGGCTAAAGAAGCCGCTATCACCAACATTTTCTTGAATTACCGAATGAGCTAGATCATAAACCTGGCGGTAGCTTATATCTTCTTTGATTCTTAAACATATATCCTGCTCCACCTTGGGATAATGGGATAGCTCCAAGTAGGCACTTTTAGACAGCGAATTAATAACTAGCGTTAAATCTAGTTCAAACATCGAAACATAGTCCGGCAGTTTAAGCCCTTTTTTAACAGCCGGTTTAGGTTCACCAATTAAGCCGACAATATTATCTTTAACACTAATTAAAGCTGAACGTTTAGGTTCAAAAGTCTTAGCTAGCTCTATCATATTTTTAGGAATCATTTTCCCGTCAAACTCGTGAACGCTATAGATCACCGACAACTTATCCATTAGATAATGTAGGTACATAAGAGCCTCGTAATACGGTGCTCCATCGTATTTGCTTTTAGCTAGCTTATCTTCGGCAGCAAAAACTAAGCCAAGGCGAGGGAACTCCTTAGGCAAGTTAGATTCCTCCGTGTCTTCATTGCCCTTAACATGTACAGGGTTAATCTCAAAGATAGAAAACTCCTTAGCCCCAGCTTTAATATTTTGATGAACTTTATCCAGTAAACTGGGCAATAGGCTAAGACGGTAATACTGAAGATCCGGACTAAGCGCGTTAGCAATCCTAAAGGCAGAATCTTTGTCCTGACCAGAAGCACCAATTAATTTCTGATGTATAAAGCTATAGGTCAGCAGTTCATTAGCCCCGCCGCTGGCCAGTATCTGGCGGATCTTGGATTTAACTAGTCCCGGACGGTTAACTTTTGCTGGCCCGATATCTCTCTTTGGCAGCTGAAGCGGCAGTTTACTGTATCCATATAGCCGGCCGACTTCTTCAACAATGTCTTCAGCTATCTCAATATCCTGTCGCCAAAATGGAGCCTTAATATGCAGCCTGTCCTCATGAACATCAACTTCAAACTCAACATTAAGTAGAAGCTGTTTAATATCGTTGGCGCCAAGTTTTAGACCCAGTCTGGAGTTAATAAACTCGACGCTAACCTTGACATCTGGACGTTCCAAACTGCTTAGGCCAGCAGGATTATCGTCAAGCATCGAAGAGCTAACCTTGCCATTAGCAAGCTGACACATCATATCGGCCGTTTTTGCCAAAACCCGGTCGTTTTGCAGGGGACTCTGTCCCTTAGTGAATCTGGTGAAAGCATCACTAAATTGCCCCAGACTCATGCCAGTTCTTCTAACGGCGTACATGTCAAAATTAGCGCATTCTAGCAATATGTTCTTTGTTCCCTCCGATACTTCCGTCTCTTTCCCGCCTTTTATGCCCGCCAAACCAATCAGCTTATCTTTTGAAGCAATTACTATGTCCTTAGGTCCGGGACATATTTCCTTGCCGTCAAGCAGGGTTAGCTTCTCACCCACTTTAGGGTATCTAACGATCAATTTAGCGGTAGAAGAATCATCTAGCTTTAAAAGTTTATCTAAGTCGTAGGCATGAAGCGGCTGGCCGGTCAGCATCATCATGTAATTGGCAATATCGACAATAATATTAATCGGTCTAATTCCAACCCTGGATAAATAAGTCTGAAGCCATAGAGGACTGGATTGTCCGCCGTCAAGACCAGAAATAGCTACAGCCATAAACCTTCGTACATGCTTAGGAACCTGATTATCTATCTCAACTTTAATTTCACTGCTAACCTTAATATCAAGCGGCTTCAAATACCAATCCGGTGAAGTAAACTGCACGTGGCATATACCGGCAATTTCCCGGGCCACACCAAGCTCACCAAAACAATCCGGCCGGTGGGTAAACATCTTGTTTTCGATGTCTATAATATGGTCGTCCAGTTTATATACGTCAGCGAAGTATTCACCAGGTTTAGCGTCAGCGGGGTTAATTTCAAGAATGCCAGAGTGATCGCTTGAAAGTGCTAATTCATGGGCACTGGCAAGCACCCCATTGCTTATATGCCCCCTGATCTCTCTAGCTTCTAAGGTTAACGGTTCGCTGTTAAGAGATGAGGGTACAATTGCTCCCGGCGGCAGCCAAACGCCAATAAATCCTTCCCGGACATTATCTGCTCCGCAAACCACCTGAACGTAGCCGCTTTTGTCCCGGTCTACTTTAGCAACACGCTTGTTGTCGTCAATATGGCAGAGTTTTAAATGTGTTTCCAGTATATTTTGGCAGCTGATAACCCGGGCAATAATAGCGTGTTTATAGATGTCGCCGAGATCAGTAATTTCTTCAATAGCACCCAGCTGTTTGCCGATCCGGTCAACAACCTCAGCAACAGATAAATCAAGCTTTGTATACTCTTTAACCCAGTTAAGGCTTACTTTCATTTAAACTGCCTCAAAAAATCTAACCGGCCGCTTTCAAACAGCCTAATATCGGTAATACCGTATTTGAGCATGACTAGTCTGTCCAGCCCAAAGCCGCCGGCAAAGCCGCTAAAAATATCCGGATCAATGCCGCCTTCTTGGAGGACTTTGGGATGAATCATGCCACAGCCGCCAAGCTCTATCCAGCCGCTGTAACTGCAAATACTGCAGCCTTTTTTATTGCAAAAGACACAGGAAGCAGCAAACTCAAAACTCGGTTCTGTAAAAGGAAAGTAAAAAGGCTGGATCTTAACATCAATATCCCGTTCGTAGTAACTGGATAACCATGATCTAATGGTAGCCACTAAGTTACCGGCATTAATGTTTCTGTCTATATAACTTATCTCAACCTGGTAAAAAGTATGTTCGTGCCGGGCATCAAGGTCTTCGTTCCGGTAAGTCCGTCCAGTATAGACAACGGCAATAGGCTGACCCTTCAAAAGACTAGCCTTATATTTCTTCATTAGCCTGTTCTGGGTGGTGCTAACATGAGCCGGTGCAATATACGGCTGGTTGTTTTTATCTTTTTCAACCGTTACCAGCGTATCGTAATCGTCTCTGGCCGGATGACCTTCCGGGAAGTTTAGACTGCCGAACATATGGTAATCGTCATCAATTTGTCTTGATTCCATGGCAGTAAAGCCCATCCTATAAAAAATGTCTAAGATTTTATCCAGTTCGCTCATTAAAGGATGTACTGTGCCGAGCGTAGTGTCGAGCAGCCTGGGTCGTGTGTCCTGACTAGAATTAGCGTCAAAAGGTGCAGTTACATCAATGCCGGAGACGCTTCTAGAGCCTGTCTGATGGGACTCAGCCATTTCTTTAAGTTCATCCCTCAGCCCATTTACTTCCATGCCGTAATTAGCCCGTTCGCTCTCGGGTATATTTGGTATATCTGCCAGCAGTGCCCTCATCTCAGGCGCTTTTAATATATCTGACTTATTGTCTAGTGTTTCAAAACGTTTTTTAAGCTGCATTTGAGCAAGCTTCACGCTTTCAACTTTATACATCATGGTCTTATCTTAATATTAGCATAATAAGAGATTACGAGGGGGGTTAGCAATTAATTGCTTAAGTTGATCTTTTTACATACTATTTAAGACATGAGAACCTCAGTTAGGGCGGTCGTAATTAAAGACAATAAACTGTTAGTTATGGACCGTAACCGGTATGGGCATAAGTTTATGGCCTTAATCGGCGGCGGTGTGGAAAAAGATGAAAGCCCAGAAAAAGCCCTAAAACGAGAAGTCAGAGAAGAATCAACCCTTGAAATAGCTAATCCGAGGCTAGTAATCACCTTAGACGCTGGAGCTGTCTATGGCCTGCAGTATATTTACCTCTGCGACTACGTTAGCGGTGAGCCTAAGCTATCCGTCGGCTCAATTGAGCAGAAAATGGCTAAAAGCGGTCAGAACCTCTACACTCCAAAGTGGCTAGACGTTACGGTCCTTGAAGCGTCCAATTTGCTGCCGGTTGAACTTAAAAAACAGCTAGTAGATTTTACGCGAAATGGTTTCCCGGATCAGCCCCTAAAACTTACTATAACCAAAGACACTAAGGTATAATATTTTTAACTAGTTAATAACATATATGGAGTAATAATTGGCTATACCTAAGGCTCGAATATTCACCGGATTCTTTGCGGTGTTGTTTTTAGTAACCAGCTCAAGCTTGGCTGTCGTTTTTATAATATCTAATATCCAATCTAAGAATAATCAGTCAAACAGTTCTAACTCTAGCACTGCCAGCAGTTCGTTAGACGGCCAGAAATTAGCTGGCTTTACGCCAATGCCAACAGTCACCCAGCTTCAGACTGTCGATATTAAAGTCGGCACAGGCGCGACTATTAAGCCTGGCGCCACCATATCGGCAACCTATACCGGCGCTATTGCTTCAACCGGTATTATTTTCCAATCAACCTCGACACCAGTTAGTTTTAAATTAAGTGATGTTCTTGTTGGCTGGCAAGAAGGCATACCGGGCATGAAAGTTGGTGGTACCAGGCAACTAATTATTCCAGCTAGTCTGGCATACGGTGCCAACCCACCCTCCGGCTCAAATATCCCCGCTAACGCCGCTCTTGTTTTCGATGTTACAGTTACTTCCGTCTCTGGCAGCTAAATGGCCTAAATAACACAACATATAGCGTATTGCATAATTTGCTTACGCTATATACAATAGGGGTAGTAAGTAAACTTAAACATTAAAAATACAAACAATAAATTAAAAGCGAGGGTAATTATATGCCAAAAAAAGTTACTATCTTTACTACTAATACCTGCGGCTACTGCCAAATGGTGAAGAAATACCTGGGCACTAAAGGTGTCTCATACGACGAAGTCAATTTAGACAAGGAACCAGCCCGTCAGGACGAAGCCTTAAAGATATCCGGTGCTCTTACAGTTCCGGTTACAGTTGTCATTAAATCTGATGACAGCCAAGAAGTAATTGTCGGCTATAATCTCGCAAAATTAGCTCCAGCTATTTCATAAATAGTGCCGAGAAGCTAAAATATCTCTACTATGGCGGATGACAAAGTTCACGACTTAATTACTGTTGGCGCTGGTCCGGCGGCCCTAACTGCTGCT
Source organism: uncultured bacterium (assembly GCA_963718045.1). Lineage (GTDB taxonomy): Bacteria > Patescibacteriota > Saccharimonadia > Saccharimonadales > UBA4665 > JAJZKE01. The sequence continues at coordinate 446,238 of OY970350.1, read as the reverse complement.
ATCTATACCACCAGAGAAAATATCGAGACCGTACTATTTGAACGCGGTGTAGTTGGCGGTCTGGCTGCCGTAACTGATCACATAGACAATTACCCAGGCTTTTCGGAAGGCATTGACGGCCTAAACCTAGCCGATGAACTTAGAAAACAGGCTGAAAGGTTCGGCGCGGTTATAGAACTAGGCGAAGTGACAGCTATAAAAGACGAAGGAGACACTAAACTTCTAACAACTACTGAAGGTGACCAAAAAGCTAAAGCCGTCCTTATTGCTACCGGCTGTGATTATAAGAAGATAGGCGTTCCCGGTGAAGCCGAATACTATGCCCGCGGCGTGCACTACTGTGCTACCTGTGACGGTGCCTTTTACAGGGATAAGAAAATAGCTGTTGTTGGCGGCGGCAACTCAGCGGTACAAGAATCTATCTTTTTAACACGTTTTGCATCGCATATAGATCTACTAGTCAGATCGGACATAAAGGCCAGTGAAATACTTCAGAAAGATCTCCAAAAATATGTCGATAACGGCAAAGTTACCATTCATCTTCAAACGCAAACCGAAGAGATAATCGGTAAAGACAATATGGTCACGGGTGTAAAGGTTATTGCTGACGGCAAGTCAGAAGTTATTGACGAGGACGGTGTCTTTATTTTTGTCGGCCTTATGCCTAACAGCCAATTCGTTAACGGCACGCTTGATCTTGACGGAAGAGGCTTTATTAAAACAGATGAGAACCTAAATACATCAATGAAAGGTGTGTTTGCTGCTGGTGACATTAGAAGCGGTGCCACCATGCAAATTGCCACAGCGGCTGGTGAAGGAGCAACGGCTGCCCTTAAAATACGTGAATTTTTAGAACGCCGCAATTAAATGAGGGGCATCAATTAAGTCTGGCGTAGTCGTTTGTCTGCGATAGCGTAGACCTTAGATCTATGCCAAATAACAAATATTTTGACGTTTTGGCCTTCAATTCTGAAAATAACTCTGAAATCGCCAACCCTTAGTTTTCTGTAATTTTTGAGAGATCGTCTTAATGGCTTGCCATATATCTCAGGACTCGATGCAAGCTTATTTTCAATAGCTACTCTTATTCTAGCTTTCGCGCTGGAACCAATCCTGGGTAGGTCTTGTTTTACCACCTCTTCTTGGTAAAGAATTTGATACATTGCATTTTAGGCATTAAAGACTTGATTGTGTGTTAGGAATTTAGCGTCGGGCGTATCTCTCAGTGAAGCAATATCATCCCAAATTCTATCTTCCTCTAACTCGAGAGCGACTTCTATTAACCTCTCGGCTTTTGTAGCGGCAGGCATATTATCCCTTCGAGCTAGATCAGAGATAGCGACTCTGATATCGTCGGGCAAACTAATGTTTAAACGTGATTTGGTTGTAGACATATATTAATTGTACCAAAAGTGTATCACTTGTCAACTGTTGATCTATTTATATTTAATAACCCTACAATATGAACAGACTTAGCCTTCATAACTTTGATATAATACGCATGAAATAAGCTAAACGGAGAGATAACATGTCTGATCTAAAACCACTAACCGCCGGTAATAACACCCCAGATGAAATCAATGTAATTATCGAGATTCAAAAAGGTGATCACAATAAATACGAAGTCGACAAGGAGAACGGCTACCTGTTTCTAGATAGGGTTAATGCTACCACCTTAGGCTATCCCGCCGATTATGGTTATGTGCCGATGACGTTATGTGAAGACGGTGACCCTCTGGACGCACTTTTAATCATAGATGAATCAATGCCTCGCAGCTCAGCCCTAAGTACGCGTCCAATTGGCGTTCTTTACATGGTTGATGATGGTAACAATGACGAAAAACTAGTCTGTGTTGCTTCTAAAGATGTATCAAAAAGCCATATAAAGTCAATCGATGACTTAGGTCCTAACTTTAAGCCCATGGTTGAGCACTTCTATTCAAACTATAAAGCCTGGAAGAATGACTGGAAGGGCAGCCCTGTATCCTTTAACGGCTGGGGAAATGCTGACGCCGCCAAAAAGGTAATAACCGAATCGCTCCTAAGATATACATCTAAAGTTTGAGATGGGTTACATTGGAAGATCTTGAGCATTAGGATAATGTCTGTTCCGTGTTCTCCTCTAACCATTTAACTATTTCACTTATCTGTAAGTGATCTGTTGCTATGCTAATTGTAAAATCTTCTAGTTCTTTCGGGCTCACTTTTATGGCGAATCCACCATTACGCTTCAGAAATAGACTGCATACGGTTAGGGCAGTTCTTTTATTGCCATCTTGAAAGGGGTGGTCGCCGATAATGTTCCTCATATAAACCGCAGCTTTTTCAAGTACTGTTGGGTATTGCTCAGCACCAAGAGCAAATTGTTTTGGTGCATCAACTACAGATTTTAGACGGTTTTCGTCGCGCACACCATGACTACCACTGAACTCTTCGATTAACCAGAAATGTAATCTAAGTATTTCTTCCAATCCTAGATATTTAGCTTTCATTTGTTTGCTAGGTTTTTGAGGGTTTGTCCATAAACACGGACAAAGTCATCATAGTCTCTCTTTAGATCTGCATACTTCTGCTGGCTATCTGCTAGCTCTACTCTTAGCTTAAGTTTGTCTCCTCTTCTAGCACCAAGTTTTACAAGGTCTTTTCTAGATAGAGTAACGCCTTCACTAGAGCCTATTCGAATTAGTTTTTGCTCTGTTTTAATCATACCTTTATTATAAAGTTATTATAATATGTGTCAAGGCAAAAATGAGACTCACACGCAAAACTTAAATAGTATGAGTGGGTTATTGGGACTAAGCATTGCCAATTAGCTTGCCTAAGCTATAAAATAAAAGCATAAACTAAAAAACTAAAGGATAAGAATGAAAACTAGAGTTGCTATAAATGGTTTTGGCCGGATAGGCCGGAACGCTTTTAAGATTGCTTTTGCCAGAAGTGACATGGAAGTTGTCGCCATAAATGATCTAACCGACACAGCTACTCTCGCATACCTACTAAAGCATGACAGCAACTACGGGACTTACGACAAAGACGTTAAGTCAGCCGAAGCCGGTATAGTAGTTGATGGCCAGCAAATAAAGGTCTTTGCCGAAAAAGAGCCTGAATCACTGCCCTGGAAAGACTTAGACATTGATGTCGTTATTGAATGTACCGGTTTCTTTGTTGAACCGGATAAAGCCCGGTCCCATATTAAAGCCGGTGCCAAGAAAGTGGTCATCAGCGCTCCGGCTAAAGGCGATAGCGCTGACACGGCACTAACGGTAGTACTTGGAGTTAACGATGATGCTTTAGAGCAGGAGCATGATGTTATATCCAATGCTTCCTGCACAACCAACTGCATAACTCCAGTTGCTGGTGTCATTGAATCACAATTTGGCATTGAAAAGCTGATGATGACGACTATCCATAGCTACACCGCCTCCCAGCACCTTCAAGATGGCCCAGGCAAGAACCTGAGGGAAGATAGAGCTGGCGCCCAGAACATTACGCCAACTACAACCGGAGCTTCCATTGCGGCAGCTAAGGCCTTACCGGCTCTAAGCGGTATATTCGGCGGCTTTGAAGTTCGTGTGCCAACTCCGGTCGTATCGCTAGCGGATTTTGTAATTCTTACTAAAAGAGATGTCACCGTCGATGAGGTAAACAATGCCTTTAAAAAAGCTTCCAAAGAACCTTTCTATCAAGGCATTCTAGACGTTACCGAAGAAGAACTGGTCAGCACTGACTTTATCGGCAACAGCCACTCAGCCATTGTCGATTTAAAACTAACGGCCGTGATTGGCGGTAATATGCTTAAAGTAATCGCCTGGTATGATAATGAATGGGGCTATTCAAACAGATTGGTTGAAGTAGTGGCTGATACCGGCCGCATTCTTCACCGAAATAGCGAACAGCATAAATCATAAAATGAAAATATATATTGGCGTCGATCACCACGGATATAAAGATAAGGAACAGATAATTAACTATCTAAAAGAATTGGGCCATGAAGTAGTTGATGACGGCAATGAACAGTTAGATCCGGCGGACGACTTTCCTCTTTACGCTTCTAAAGTAATTAAGGATGTTTTAATTAACCTGGACAGCTCTAGAGGCATATTGTTATGCGGCAGCGGCCAAGGTATGTGCATGGCTGCTAACCGCTACAAGGGCATAAGAGCATGTCTCTGCCGAGATGAGAACGACGCCCACTGCTCCCGCTATGAAGACGATGCCAACGTCTTATGCTTAAGTGCCGATAAAATGGCCTGGCCAGACATGCAGAAAATAATCTCTACCTGGCTTAACACATTATTTTCTAATGAACCAAGATACTTAAGAAGAATAAAAGAGTTAGATAACTTAAATTAGCTTATGGCCATAATCTGTCCAACAATTACCGCCACGTCACTAGATCAATTTAATGTCCAGCTTAATAAAGTCAAGCAGTTTGCTAACCGCATTCATATAGATCTTATGGACGGGGTGCTGACGCCTACTAAGTCTTTAGATATTCATGAAGTGCCGATAACCAATGAGGTGATTACCGATATCCATTTGATGTTTAAGAATCCGATGGAATTTATTGACGTAGTTATCCTTATAAACCCAAATTTGTTAATAGTTCATGCCGAAGCTGAAGTTGACCATCATAAATTATTATCCAGCCTAGGCGATCATAATATACGGGCAGGGCTGGCAATTCTTGGTCCGACCACTGTCGATAGTATTTCCGAGATAATAAACTTTTATGATCATGTTTTAATTTTTGCCGGCAGTTTAGGCTATCAGGGCGGCCAGGCAGATCTTAGTATGCTATCTAAAGTAAATGAGATTAAAGCCTTAAATCCGAGGGCTGAAATATCTTGGGACGGCGGTGTTAACGATCTCAATGCGAAAGAAATTGCCTCAGCCGGCGTCAAAGTTTTAGATGTCGGCAGCTACATCCAAGAGAACGCAAATCCCCAGGATGCATATGTCAAACTAGAGCAGATTGTTTATTAATAACATGACTAAACTACCAATTGCCCGCCTAGAAGAGATTGCTAACGATATAAGGGAAGATATTATTGAGATGCTTCTGGTTGCCGGCAGCGGCCACAGTGCCGGACCTTTGGGGTTGGCCGATATCTTTACCGCCCTTTATTTTGACATCTTAAATCATGATCCCAAGAACCCCGACTGGCTAGACAGGGACATTTTAATTTTAAGCAACGGCCACTGTGTGCCGGTAAGATATGCTGCTATGGCCCGTGCCGGCTATTTTAAGAGGGATGAGCTTAAAACCCTTAGAAAGCTTGGCAGCCGTCTTCAGGGACACCCGGAAAGACTCAGACTGCCCGGACTGGAAACCACATCCGGTCCATTAGGCTGCGGCTTATCCCAGGCCTTAGGTATGGCCCTAGCCCTAAAGATAGATAAGGTTAACCATAGATGGATTTACGTCATTATGGGTGACGGTGAAACAGATGAAGGTAATGTCTGGGAAGCGGCCATGCTGGCCAGTAAATACAAGCTATCTAATGTCATAGCTATTCTAGACCGTAACAACATCCAAATAGACGGACCAACAGAACAGGTGATGCCGCTAGAAGACGTCAAAGCTAAATGGCAGGCTTTTGGCTGGCATGTTATTGAAGTTGACGGCAACAACATTGAAGCCTTCATCGATGCCTGTGCCATGGCTAAAGCAATTGTTGAAAAGCCAATTATGATCATAGCCCACACTGTTCCAGGCCAAGGTGTCGACTTCATGGAGTATGACTTTCACTGGCACGGTAAATCACCTAACCCTGCTGAAGCTAAGAAGGCTCTTAAAGAACTAAGAACCCTAGGCGGCCGGATTAAAAGCGAGGAGACTTAAGTGAGCACTTTTGATCCAAAGCTAGCAAATTATGCCAAAGATCCGGTTTTAGAATCGAACCGGAAAGGTTTTGGGCTAGGCTTAGTGGCCGCTGGTGAAGCAGACGCTGACGTTGTCGCTGCTTGTGCTGACTTAACAGAATCAACCTACATGCATTTGTTTAGGGATAAGTTTCCTGATCGCTTTATTGAAGTCGGAGTTGCCGAACAAAACATGGTGGCTATAGGCAGCGGACTTGCTGCCATGGGTAAAATACCTTTTGTAGCCAGCTTTGCCGCCTTTAGCCCTGGCAGAAACTGGGAGCAGATAAGGACAACAATTTGTCTTAACGACCAACCGGTTAAGTTAATTGGTTCTCATACCGGCGTTAGTGTTGGTCCGGACGGTGCTACCCATCAAATGCTGGAAGATATTGCCCTCATGCGGGTTTTGCCTAATATGGTTGTTATCGCCCCAGCCGACTCGTTAGAAGCTAAGAAGGCCACACTTCTAATGGCCAAACACAGGAGCCCTAATTACATGCGTCTGGCAAGAGAACCGGTACCTGTTATTACCACCGAACAGACACCATTTGAGATTGGTCCGGCTTATGTACTAAAAGAGGGCAAAGACATAACTATTGCCACTACAGGGACAATGACCTATCACGCCCTGCGGGCTGCCGATAACCTGGCAAATCGCGGCATTGAAGCTGAAGTGCTGCACATACCAACTATTAAGCCGCTTGACGAAGAAACTATTCTAAAAAGCGCTGAAAAGACCAAAGCTGTCATAACAGCTGAAGAAGGACAAAAAGCTGGCGGTCTTGGCGGAGCCATTGCTGAACTTCTAGCCGAGCAATTGCCAACTAAGGTTTTTCGAATAGGCATGCAGGACAGATTCGGTGAATCAGGCGAAATGGACGAACTTCTTACCTATTTTGGGCTTGACGCTAAACATATAGAGCTAGCTGCCCACTGTCTACTAGCCAAAATAAACGTAAGCGATTAAGATTTAGATATGCCTTTAACCCTACCGCAAATTAGAAGGAACTGCCGACAGGCCCATGAACGTATGGCCCAGGCTAGAGCTGAGCACTGGGCTTTTGGTGCCTTTAACTTGGACGACGAGGCAACCTTAAGAGCAGTTTGCCGGGCAGCGGCAAATAAAAAAGCACCTGTCTTAGTTGAACTTAGCCAAGGCGAAGTTGATGATATTGGCCTGGATAACGCCCGCGATATGGTCGACAACCTTAAGGCTGCATACGGCATTGAGATATATATGAACCTTGACCACAGCCCAAGCATTGACGACGCTAAAAGAGGTATTGAAGCCGGCTTTGAATTTATTCACATTGACATTTCGCAGGCCAATCATGATGCTACAAGGGAAGAAATAATAGAAAAGACTAAAGAAATTGTGGCCTACGCCAAACTGACCGGCGCCTCAGTCGAAGCCGAAGAGCGGTACTTCATGGGCTCGTCAAATCTGCACACCGAAGCGATCGATTACGAAGAGGTGAAGAAATATAACACTACCCCCGAAGGAGGAGCTGACTTTGTCGCTCAAACTGGGATTGACACATTTGCTGTTCAAATTGGCAATCTTCACGGCAAGTATCCGGTGCCAAAAATACTAGACCTTGAACTGCTGCAAAGGATCAGAGAAGCTATTACCTGCAATATATCTCTTCACGGCGGCAGTGATACGCCAGGTCATTATTTTAGAGAGGCTGTAAAGATTGGTGTTTCTAAGATAAACATTAATTCTGACATGCGGTTTGCCTATAGAACCAGCCTTGAGAAGGTTCTAAAAGAACATCCCGAGGAATACTCTGTCGCTAAGCTAATATCTAAAGACGTAGTTCAAGCAGTTGAAGAAGTCGTTGAAAGTAAGCTTGTTGATTTTAACTCAAGCGATAAGGCCGCAGTGCCAACTAGTTAGTTTATTGATCGCAGGCCTTGGCTAATGCTAAAATATGCTAAGAAGAACGTAAGATAAATATAAAGGTGGGCCTAAGTGTGGCAGATAACCCAGACGTAATCAGTGTCGGCGACACTAATACCGATGCCTTTATTAAGCTTATAGACGACCAGGCAGAAGTTATTGAAAAAGACGGGAATAAGCTTTTAGCAATGGCCTATGGCTCGAAACTGCCCTATGACCATGCGGATATTATTGAATCGGGCGGCAATGCGGGCAATGCTGCTGTCGCTTTTGCCAGGCTTGGTCTTGACTGCGCCATTGTAACTAATGTCGGTAGTGACGATTTCGGCCGGGGTATGATTAACGCTTTGAATAAAAACAATGTCGATACACGCTTTGTTAGGATCAACCATAACAAAAAGAGCAACTATCACTACATTCTAAGGTATAAAGCAGAGCGCACCATACTTGTTAAGCATGAAGAATATAACTATCACTGGCCGCACTTAAGACCGGATGAATCACCTAAATGGCTGTATTTTAGCTCCGTCAGTGAGCACGCCCTTCCATACCATGACCAGATATCTGACTGGCTAGATGAGCACCCTGAAGTTAAGCTTGCCTTCCAGCCAGCCACTTTTCAAATGGAAGTCGGCCACGAGCGGCTGCACCGGATATATGAACGGGCTGAAATTTTAATTTTAAACCGTGAGGAAGCAGTTACTGTCGGCGGCGGTAATCATGAAGACATAAATGATCTTATAAACAAACTTCACGAATTAGGACCAAAAATAGTTGTTATAACCGATGGTCCAAGCGGTGCCTACGCCTCAGACGGCCAGATTAGACTTAAGATGCCGCTATATCCTGATCCCGCGCCGCCGGTAGAAAGAACGGGCGCCGGCGATGCCTTTGCTTCAACTTTCGTGGCTGCCTTAATTAAGGGCAACAACATTGAAGGAGCCTTAATGTGGGCGCCGATTAATTCGATGAGTGTCGTCCAGCAAGTTGGTTCCCAGGCTGGTCTTTTAACTGAACATGAGCTGCATCACTACCTCTTGCATGCTCCTGACTGGTATCATACGTCAAGCTTGAACTAGCGATTTATAATCCTACTTATGTTAAAATAGGTGTGTACTCTGGATAATCTTTAAAACAAATAAAGAAAGGTGATTGTAGTTAATTTGAGCCGCTTTCTTCTGGAAATCTTAGGCAACAACGATCCCAAGACTAAACAAGTATTAGTCGCCCAAGAAAGACGCAGTGGCCATCCAAACCATGACCTAAGGCTAACGTCTAAGATGTATTGCTCAATTGCGTCCAAGCTTAAACAACTGGGTCTGGATCCTAACGACACCACGGCCAGAGAGCTTTACTTTAGCTTAAACGACAAACTTGTTAAAGACGACGCTAAATTAACCAAGAAACTAAGATCTATTGCGGCCCAGAAGGTTAACGCTGAAGCTAATATATCTGACGGTTTAATCGAAGTTATTAAAGACTTAAAACTAGACAGAGACTGCTTTGCCCTTAAATCCAGTGTTTTAAAACACCAGTTTAAGGACCAGTCACCTAAAAGAACCATGAAGGCCTTAGGCTACAGATCAGTCGACTCCTTATTAAAATTAGAGCCAGTTACCTTTATCCTGCTGGCTATTAACTACTATGAATCAGAGTCATATCTTGCTAATTTCTATGCTAGATATAAAAAGCTAGACCCAAGCTGTTTTGAGCTTCGTAAAGTCGGTTTTTTTGTGGCTAAAGAAAAGAAGTGGCTTAACCTGTTTGAGGACATAAAAAAACAAACTGGTTTAACCCTGATTAGTAATTATGAAACAGCTTCCGTTGTTTTGCTGCCGGTGAGCAACAAGCCAGAGGCCGGCTACAGCACTATGCTTCTGTCTAAACTATTAAGTGAAGTTTCGGTAATATTAAGTGTTTCAAGCTACCTTAAACTTCATCAGGTAGATGCAAGTTTTGCTTTAAAACTAAGCAGTATTGTCGATCATGAGCCATATATAGACCATAAAGTTCTAGAACAACCCGTCTCATGGAACACAGCCCAGCACGCACTATCAAGCCGTATTGAAAATATATTTGCTCCTCACGTTAGTCCAGAGGACCTAAAACCGGTAAATCTGCTAACTAAACTAGGTGACGTCTTAGATGATTTAAACTTCTGGAAAGACTGTCAATTTTTAGCTATGGTAAAAGAAAGCCAGCCAATTTCATTTAATATCCTTGATGTTGCTAGTAATCTGGTTAATAAATTATCTTTTGAAAATAGGACACTGGATCATTGCCGCTACGCTTTAAGACAGGAAATTGCTAAGCTATATTTAGCTCCCGAGCTGGTTGTTGATTCAATTAACAGCGAAAATGAAGTTAGTCCGGAGCTTATTGACAATAGCGTATTAAGTTAAGAGGGAATATGTATCAATTTAGTGTATCCGGGGCAGCTAGGGGTGAAAGCGTTGAAGAGGGCAGGCAGCTGGCTACTGAACTGGGTAAAGCCCTAGCAAAAGCAGGTCATAGCTTGCTCACTGGTGCGACAACAGGACTGCCCAACTACGCCTCTGAAGGATATAAGGCAGCTGGCGGAAAGATGTGCGTTGGCATTAGCCCCGCCGGATCTAAGGTTGAACACATCCTAAAATACCGCTTGCCCACAGCAGCCTATGACTTCATCTTATATACCGGCCTGCACTACGTTGGCCGTGATACTCTCCTTATTACATCAAGCGATGCGGTCCTATCTATCGGCGGCCGGCTAGGTACTCTGCATGAGTTTACTATTGCCCTTGAAACAGGCACGCCGGTAGGCATTCTCCATGGTGCCGGCGGCATAAGTGATGAAATTAATAAACTCATGGAGATATCTGCACCCCACCGTAATAATACCGTTATTTGTTTTAGCGATTCAGCTGAAGACCTGATCAATCAACTAACTAAGCATTTAGACGAAGAAAACTCTAAGTATCTGAAAATCCTTAAGTAGATATTAGCGCCCCTGGTCCCTGATCATATAAAATAGATGGGATATGGGAATATTTAAACTTCACAGTAATTACCGGCCGACTGGTGACCAGCCTAAAGCTATTGCCCAGCTGACAGACGGTCTAAATAAAGGATTAAAACATCAAACTCTTCTTGGTGTTACTGGTTCAGGCAAAACCTTTACAATGTCAAATGTCATTGCCAGCGCAAACAGGCCAACGCTTGTTCTAAGCCATAATAAGACACTAGCCGCCCAGCTATACACCGAATTTAGAAACTTTTTCCCGGATAACGCTGTCCACTATTTCGTTAGCTATTTCGATTACTACCAGCCAGAAGCATACATACCAAGAAGTGACACATATATTGAAAAAGACTCGGCAATTAATGAAGAAATCGACCGCTTAAGGCATGCCGCCACCGATTCTCTTTTATCTAGGAGTGACGTTATTATTGTTGCCAGCGTCAGCTGTATATACGGTATTGGTTCGGTCGAAGATTACAGCAGTTTATCCATAGCCATCGAAGCCGGATCGAGAAAAGTCAGAGACAAATTCATGCGCCAGTTAAGCGACATCCAGTATGAACGTAACGACATCGATTTCCACAGAAGCACTTTTAGAGTCAGAGGTGACGTTATTGATGTTTTTCCGGCCAGCGAAGAGATGGCTTATAGGATTGAATTTGATGACGACCAAGTTGAAAAGATAACCAGACTAGATCCATTAACCGGCGAAGTGATAGCCAATCTCAAAAGCTATAGGGTATTCCCCGGGTCTCACTATGTAACGCCACAGGAAAAGCTGCAATTAGCCCTGACTAAGATTGAAATTGAACTGGAAGAACGTCTTAGTGAACTTAAAAGCCAAGATAAGCTGCTGGAAGCCCAAAGACTAGCTCAAAGAACTAATTTTGATATTGAAATGATGCGTGAAACCGGTTTTGTTAAAGGCATTGAAAACTATTCACGCTACTTAACTAACCGAAGTCCAGGCGAGCAGCCAGCTACCTTGCTAGACTACTTCCCCGATGATTTTTTGATGTTTATAGATGAAAGCCATATGACCATGCCCCAGCTTAGAGGCATGTATAACGGTGACCGCTCTAGAAAAGAAGTCCTGGTCGAGCACGGTTTCCGTCTGCCCAGTGCTTTAGATAACAGGCCGTTAACATTTACCGAGTTTGAAAGACATGTCAACCAGGTTATTTATGTCAGCGCCACTCCGGCTGAATATGAGCTGTCGAGAAGTCCGGATCCAGCTGAACAAGTCATTAGACCAACCGGACTAATTGATCCAAAAATTGAAGTCAGACCGATTACCGGCCAAATAGACGATCTCTTGAGTGAAATTAAAGAAACAGTGAGTAAGCACCAAAGAGTTCTCATAACGACCCTGACTAAACGGATGGCCGAAGATCTGGCCGAATATCTTGAAAACCTAAACATCAAAGTTGCTTACCTGCATAGTGATATAGACACTCTCGAGCGAAGTGATATCTTAAGAGACCTAAGACTAGGTGTTTACGATGTTCTAGTCGGTATTAACCTTTTAAGAGAAGGCCTGGATCTGCCTGAAGTTAGCCTGGTGGCAATACTGGATGCCGATAAAGAAGGTTTCCTTCGGAGCGAACAAGCCTTAATTCAAACTGTCGGCAGAGCCGCCAGACACGAGAATGGCCATGTTTTGATGTATGCCGATCACGTCACTGAAAGCATGAGAAAAACAATTGATGTCACCAACCGAAGGCGAACAGTGCAGGCTAAATATAACAAAGAAAATGGAATAACTCCTACCGGTATATCTAAGAGCATAGACAAAGGCCTAAGGCCAGATTTACCAGAAGAAGCAAAACGGGCCAAATTAGAGCTTAATAAAATTCCAAAAGAAGAATATACGTCACTAATTAAGGACTTAACTGCCCAAATGCAATTAGCGGCTGCCAACCTGCAATTTGAGCAAGCTGCCGAACTCAGGGACATAATTAACGACGTAAAGAGTAAGCTCTAAAAACTAAGTCTAAATTAAGTCATCAAGCCCAGAAGAGCCTATGTCAATGCTAGAACCCATTGCTATCAGATGTTCTTCGGCTCTTGCAACCAAGCTAACATCCTCATCGCTAAACATACCTTTACCATTTTCTCTAACTTGAGCTTCATGACCATCAACTTCAATATGATCACGATGACCTACCGCAACCATTGAGCCTGGTATTAGGCTACCATCGCCTAATTCAAGTCTTACTAGTGAAAAGAGCCAGCTAGCGCAATGGTTCTCACTGGGCAGCTCTGTTCTTAATACTGTGATAGGGGAATCCGAATTCATTGCAGCTTGGTATTGACCGATTTTCTCACTGATACCAATTGTTATCCCACCTACCTTCATATATTCTTCAACCCTTGCCGATAGTGACTGCTTATATCTATCGGCTATACCAAGCAGTTTAAAAATTGCGTTATAACTTACTACTGCCTGCCTCGCTTCTGGAGAGAGCTCTTGTTTAACTAGCATTTAAATATATTAACATTTTTATCTAAAAAGTAAATGTAAATGGGACAATGTTCTAGGCAATTTTTTTATCCTTAGGTTATACTTAAATACAAATGGCAAAACTATCCCGGGACGATGTCTATAAGTTGGCCAAGTTGGCTCGCCTAAAACTAACTGACGAAGAAGCAGATAGTTTTACGAACGAGCTTTCTAAAATCCTGGATTATGTTGACCAGCTTCAAACAGCTGATGTAGCCGACCTTAAACCAACCAATCAGGTAACCGGTTTGTTTAACGTCTGGCGTGAAGATGAGATTATAGACTACGGCTATAACCCTGATGATCTATTAAAAAATGTCCCTAAGTTATCAGGCAGATATATCCAAGTCGGACGGATAATCGAATGAATCAGTGGCCTAAGATTAAAGCTATTGCTGATGATGTTAACGGCGGCAAAGCAACCGCCACTGACCAGGTTAAAAAGGCTCTAGGTTTAATTGATGAAAATGCCGAGTACCAAGCGATAATAGCTAAGACTGAAGAACGAGCTTTTGAAAGAGCCGCTAAAATTGATGGTCTTGTAAAAGAAAAGAAGACCGCCGGCCGTCTTGCCGGCGTACCGTTTATTGCCAAGGACAATTTCTTAGTATTTGGTGCTGAAACTACGGCCGCCAGTAACATACTTAAGGGCTTTAACGCTCCGTATCAAGCAACAGTTATTAATAAGCTAGAAGCTGAAGGGGCTATTTGTGTGGCCAAAGCAAATTTAGATGCTTTTGCTCATGGCACCAGTACAGAAAACAGCGATTTCTTTACCACCTTTAATCCGCACGACAAAGAGCGGGTGGCGGGCGGCAGTTCAGGCGGTTCAGCAGCGGCTGTTAGCTTAGGTATGACACCGTTTAGTCTAGGTACTGATACCGGCGGGTCCATAAGGCTACCGGCCAGCTTTTGCGGCATAGTTGGCTATAAGCCAACATACGGCTTAGTTAGCCGGTCCGGCGTGGTGGCTATGGCTTCAAGCACTGATTGTATCGGTGCCCTAGCAAGTAACGTCGAAGATGTTTCGATAGTCATGGAAGTTATGTCCGGCAAAGACCCCCTAGATTCAACCACAATAGATATTGACGATAACCGCTTCACTGACTTTAGCGAGCCAGCTAAACAGCTTAAAATCGGTCTTATTAAAGAGTATCTGTCCGAAGGTATTGACGAGGGAGTGAAAAAACTAATTCTTGAAGCAGCTGACAAGCTGTCGGCAAATGGGGCAGTCATTAGTGAAGTTAGTCTGCCGAGCCTGCCTTTATCTCTGGCAACGTACTACGTCCTTTGTCCAGCCGAAGTATCCTCAAATTTGAGCCGTTATGACGGTCAGCGCTACGGCTACAGTGATAAAGAAGCAAAAACACTTGAAAACAGCTATTTAAACAGCCGCTCTAGAGGCTTTGGTGCTGAGGCTAAACGCCGGATAATGATCGGTACGTACGTTTTATCTAGCGGCTACTATGATGCCTATTATAAAAGGGCCCAGACTGTCAGAACAAAGCTTATTAATGAATTCCACCAGGCCTTTAATAAGGTTGACTTCCTACTGGGGCCAACCACGGCAACGCCAGCTTTTAAAGTCGGTGAGCTAGTCAATGATCCACTGGCAATGTACTTAAATGACATTATGACTGTAGCCGGGAATTTAGTCGGCGTACCGGCGATTGTTTTGCCCGTTGGCAGTGTCGGCGCGCTGCCAGTCGGCATGCAGTTAATAGCTGCTCATAAGAAAGATAAGGAACTTTTAAACTTTGCTAAATCTATCGAGGGTATAGTTTAATGTTTCAAATAATCAACATTGCCAGTGCTTGTCTGATCGGTGTAGTGATACTTGTTTGTTTGTTTTATAGAAAGAAAACATATGTTCTAGACAAAAGATATTTTAAAAGACGCTGGAATAGAATACAGAAGCTTTGTGCCGATAAAAAGACATGGTGTAAGGCTATTATCGATGCCGATGCGCTGCTAGACGAAGCTCTAAAAAGAAAACACTTCAAGGGAAAATCCACTGGTGAAAGATTAGTTTCGGCCCAAAGATATTTATCTTCCAATGATGCTGTCTGGTTTAGCCATAAACTAAAGAATAAAATTGAAGAACAAGAACTTAAGAAAGTTACTAAGAAGGAAACTATCGAAGCTTTAACGTCCTACAGACTGGCCCTAAAAGATTTGGGAGCCTTAAGCGAAGAAAGAACGGATATAGGCAGTGTCAGAAAATAACTCAAAATACACTTTAACAGTCGGCATAGAGACTCATGTCCAGCTTAAAACTAAGACCAAGCTGTTTTCAGGTGCAGATAATGATGCCCGTACAGCTTCACCTAATACCTTAGTTAATCACATAGATTTTGGTCTTCCCGGTGCTTTGCCGGTTTTAAATATCCGGGCCATAGAACTTGCTTCCCGTGCAGCTTTTGCCCTTAACACCAAACCCCAGGCCTTTTCTAAATTTGACCGGAAGCACTATTTCTATCCAGATCTCCCCATGGGCTATCAAATAACCCAGTATGATGAGCCAATAATTGCTGGCGGCTACATTGAATTTAATGTGGACGGCCAGACTAAAAGAGTTAATATTACCCGAGCTCACCTGGAGGCCGATGCCGGCAAGAGCACTCACCCGGAAGGCAAAGACTATAGCCTAGTTGATCTAAATAGGGCCGGCACACCGCTGCTTGAGATCGTCTCTGAGCCCGAAATGCACTCACCGGCCGAAGCGAGAGCTTACTGCCAGGAACTGTATCTTCTAATTCGTTACGCTGATGTCTCGGATGCCAACCTTTACTTTGGTAATATGCGTTTTGACGTAAACGTCAGCGTATCAGCTGACGATATTCTCGGCACCAGAACAGAAACCAAGAACCTGAACAGTTTTAGAAGTGTCGAAAGAGCTATTGCCTGCGAGATGAACAGACAAATTGAGCTGCTTGAAAAAGGTGAAAAGATCACCCAGGAAACAAGGGGCTGGAACGACACTAAAAACCAGGGCTACTCCATGCGCACTAAAGAAAATGCCGATGACTATAGGTATATGCCAGATCCAGACATCCCTCCTGTTCATTTAGATGAGGATTACATCTCAAAAATTGCCGCGTCGATGCCGAAACTGCCCAAAGAACTGAGAGAACAACTGGCAAAACATAATCTAGACAGCTCCATTATTGATTTGCTTCTTGAAGGAGAGATAGAATACTCGCTTGGCCATATCGATTACCTAACGAATTTAAGCAGCGAAAAAGCAAAAACAATTTCCTCCTGGATTGTCAACATAGAGATCCCTCTAAGACGCGGTCTATTAGAGGGCCAAAATACTAATAGCCTTAAACTTACTAGTGACTCTGTCCATGAGCTTTACGAATCAGCATACTCTTTAAGTGAAGCCGGCAGTTTGAGTTCAACCAACGCTAAGGAGCTGTTAAACAGGCTGCTGGTGCTAGATAATCTGCCTGGTGATATAGCTGCATACGTTAAAAACGAAGGCCTGACCCAAAACTCTAATGAGGGCGAACTTAAACAGATTGTTGAAAAGATTGTAGCGGCCAGTCCTGAAGCTGTTAAAGATATTCAAAGCGGCCAAGAAAAGGCCATTGGTTTTCTTGTTGGCCAAGTTATGAAAGAAACTAAAGGCCAGGCAAATCCGGCAGTTGTTAATGACTTAATCAGGGCTCAAATTAAAAGTTAATGAGAAAAAAACCAGTCACTAAAGCTGTTATAGCCGCCGCTGGTTTCGGCACCAGATTTTTGCCTCAGACAAAAGCTTCGCCCAAAGAAATGCTGCCGCTTGTAGATAAGCCGGTCATCCAGTATGTCGTTGAAGAACTGGTAGCGGTTGGCGTCCAGGATATTATTATCGTTACCGGCTATACAAAGAGAGCGATTGAAGATCATTTTGACAGACCCAGCAGCGAACTAATTGCTAGCTTAAAACAAGGCGGTCCTTCCAAAGAAGCAATGCTTAAAGAAGTTGAAAAAATAGCCAATCTTGCCAACTTTATATATGTTCGTCAAAAAGGGCCATACGGCAATGCTACGCCGCTAATAAATGCCGCTCATCTCTTGAACAATGAACCATTTATATTTACCTGGAGTGATGACTTCTTCAGATCAAAACCGCTTCGTTTCCAGCAAATGATCGATGCTTATAAAAAATATAACTGCTCCGTCATGAGCACTATTAAGATCAGTGACCCGGAAGACTATAAAAAATACGGTGTAGTTGGCGGTAAACCTTTGGCAAAGCATATTACTGAAATAACCGAAATCTCGGAAAAACCAGGTATCGATAAGGCTCCGTCTGACCAGGCAAGTGTCAGCGGCTTTCTTCTTACACCAGATTCGCTAGAATATTTCGCTTTAGCTCTCAAAAATCTAAAAGAAGGAAAAGAGTTTTATGCCAATGACGCCCTTAAGCTCATGATAGAAAACGGCAGGAGAATAATTGGCTGTGAGATCAGGAACGGTGAATATTTTGACCTTGGCAACAAACTAAGTTATCTTAAGGCGACATATAGCTTTGCCATGCGAGACGCGTCTATAGCAAGTGAATTAAAATTGTTTTTAAAACAGCAGCTTAAGGTATAATATTAAGGTATGTCAACGGCTAATAGCGTCGAACTTCTAATTATCACCATTATTCTTTGCGTTCTCTTTATTGTCCTAATAGCCTTCGTTATTGAAGTCATGACTGTGGTTGGCAAAATAAGAAAACTGGTAGTCAGGACCGAAGAGGTAATGAATAGTGTCGAATCAGCTGCTGAGAATATAAAACACATGACCAGCACCGCCCATAGCCGTTTCCCGCTTATCAGCCTAATCTCTGAACTGTTTAACTCTAAACAAGATAAGTAGATGGCTAAAGACCACAAAATACCTGGCCGCAGCTTAAGTTTAGTGGCGCTAGGCTACGCTCTCGGCTTATTAACAGCACCTAGAAGCGGCAAGCGGACCAGATCAAAGATAAAGAATAGTAAAGACCCGGTGTCCGATATTGAAAAAGAACTTAAAGACTTGTACAGCCAAACTAAGAAAGCCTTAGCTAAATTAGCTAGTGATGAACCAAAGCTAACTGAGAATCTTAAGAAGCTGAAAGAGCAGGCCGTATCTTCCCAACTTAAGGTCAAAGACCTGCTGTCGGCTATTCATGGACATGACGAGATTGACACCGACCTGGACACGGCCATAAAAGAAGCTAAAGATGCCTTAAAATCTCTTAAACAGTACCTATCCAAGTAGTCCGTAAAATTATATAATTAGAGCAAATAGCCTCATAGAAATACTTTTGGAGGGTTGATTGGCTCAAAGAAAAACACTTGACGTCAGTGATTTTGTCCACCTGCATAACCATACGCAGTACAGTTTGCTTGACGGGCTAACCAAAATTCCTGATCTTATAGAAACGGTTAAAAAGTTCGGTATGACCAGTGTAGCTATCACTGATCACGGTACCTTAAGCGGTCTTATTGAGTTTTATAAAGAAGCCAATCAAAAAGACATAAAGCCACTACTCGGCATTGAAACATATGTCGCAGCCAGGGGCCTTAAAGATAAAGATAGTCAGGTCGATAAGGAAAACTACCACCTCATCCTTATAGCTATGAATAATGAGGGCTATAAGAACTTAATGAGGCTTTCATCAATCGCTAACCTGGACGGCTATTACTATAAACCCCGAATCGATCACGATACCCTGGCTAAATATAACAAGGGACTTATAGTCTTGAGCGGCTGTATGGGCGGCGAGCTTGGCACGGCCTTAAGCCAAGGTTTGTCTCGTGACGCTGAAAAGGTTATTAAATGGTATAAAGATATATTTAAAGACAGGTATTATCTGGAAATCCAAGACCATGGCCATCCGGAACATCCAACACACAACGAAACCCAGGAAAATATCAATAACGAAATATTTAAACTGGCGAAAAAGTATGATTTGCCAACGGTCATAACAGCTGACTGCCACTATTTAAAACATTCAGATAAGACTGCTCATGAGATCCTGCTTTGCATTCAAACCAACTCATTTTTATCCGATAAGAACAGACTAAGCCTTAAAGACTTTGAACTCCATGTAACTGATCCAAAAGAGATAATAACAAGATGGGGCAAAGATCACCCGGAGGCAATAACTAACACTAAGAAAGTAAGCGAGCGCTGCAAAGTTGAAATTGAACTGGGCAAATACCTGATTCCAAAGTTTCCTTTGCCCAGCGGACAAAATGATGACACTTTCCTAACCCTTTTGGTATATAAAGGCTTGAGCTGGCGATATGGCGGGGCAACAAGAGATGAAGCCCGCGGTTTAACGAAAGAAGAAGCAAAGAAGAAGATCCCTCTAGATTATTTAAATAGAGCAGACTACGAGCTTTCGGTTATTAGTTCTATGGGCTTTAGCGGCTACTTCCTAATAGTCCAGGACTTTATTAACTGGGGTAAAGACCACAAAATAATATTCGGACCAGGCAGGGGTTCGGCTGCCGGCTCAATAGTCTCATACGCTCTTAGAATTACTGAAATTGATCCAATCCAGTACGACTTAATGTTTGAGAGATTTTTAAACCCTTCAAGAGTCTCTATGCCAGATATAGACATCGATATCCAGGACACTCGGCGGGATGAAGTTATTAACTACTGCGTCATAAAATACGGCCGGGATAAAGTCGCTAATATTGCAACCTTTGGCCGAATGGCGGCCAGGAATGCTGTTCGTGATGTTTCTAGGGTACTAGAAGTGCCGTACTCTGAAGCAGACCGATTAGCTAAAATGCTACCCCCACCTATTCAGGGCCGTCATATTGGCCTTTCTAAGTCCCTAAAAGATGATCTGGCCCTGTCCCGCGAATATAAGACAAATGAGGTTGCTAAAAAAGTCTTTGATCTAGCCATGCAGCTTGAGGGTACTATTAGAAGCCATGGTGTCCATGCCGCCGGTGTTGTTATTGCCCCTGATGACATTGTTAACCATACACCGCTTGAAATGGCCCAAAAAGGCGTTGTTGCTACCCAGTACTCTATGGGTCCAATAGATGAGCTTGGCCTTCTTAAAATAGACTTTCTTGGACTTTCTAACCTAACTACCATTAGAAATGCCCAAAGAATTATTAGAAAAGTATATAAACAGTCCATAAACATTGACGAGTTAACAAATGATGACCCGAAGACATTCGAACTGCTTAGGAATGGCGATACGGTTGGCGTATTTCAGCTAGAATCAGCCGGCATGCAACGCTACTTAAGAGAGCTTCAGCCGACAATATTTACCGATATTATAGCCATTAACGCTTTATACCGGCCGGGACCAATGAGTGAAATCCCCAGATTTATTAAGGGCAAAAATAGTCCAAAAAGCATTACTTATCTGCACCAGTCACTGGAGCCCATCCTTAAAGACACGTATGGCGTCATGGTTTACCAGGAACAGATTATCCAGATTCTGCAAAGAGTCGCCGGCTACTCTGCCGGTGAAGCTGATTTAGTTAGAAAAGCCATTGGTAAGAAGAAGCGTGACATAATGCAGGCCGAAGAGCCCAAGTTTATGGCTGGCTCTTTAAAACAAGGCTTAAATAAAACCCAAGCGAAAGAGCTATGGTCACAAATTCAGCCTTTTGCTGATTATTCCTTCCCTAAAGCCCACGCCGCCTGCTACGCCCAAATAGCTTACTGGACAGCCTATCTTAAAGCGAACTATAGGGATGCCTTTATGGCTGCTGTTATGACCACTGATTATGACAATATTGACCGTCTGGCTACTTTTATTAATGACTGCCGTCACAGCGGCATTGATGTCTTATCGCCGGATATTAACGAGTCATTTGTCGAGTTTGGTATAGTCCCCGGTCAAAACCAAATTAGATTTGGCTTTAAAGCCATTAAGAATGTTGGTTCCTCCACTGCTGAAGAAATAGTCAGGGCCAGGGGAGATAAGCCATTTACTTCAATTGAAGACTATTTAACCAGAGTTAACGCTAAAATTGCCAACAAGAAATCTCTAGAAAGTCTTATTAAAACTGGTGCTTTTGACAAGTTTTATGACCGCGAAACACTGCTTAATAACATTGAACTGATGGTCGCTTACGCTTCAAAGTTCCAAAAGCAGCTTGTTTCTAACCAGTTAACCCTATTTTCTGAAGAAAAGTCAGCTGACTCTAACCTTGTAACGAGTAAAATTGAGCTAGAAAAATCGGACCAAGGTCCCAATAAGCATGAATATCTAACCTGGGAGAGGGAACTTCTCGGCCTTTATTTAAGCCAGCATCCGCTGAATGATCTGGCAGACTACCTGGAAAATAACTGTACACCGTTATCTAGTTTAAATAAGCTGGCTAATGAGACACCGGTAACCGCTGGCGGCATTATTGCTGAAGTGAAAGAAATAAACACCAAAAGGAACCAGAAAATGGCCTTCCTTAAAATTGAAGATTTAAGTGGTGAAGCAGAGATGGTCGTCTTCCCCAGTCTTTATGATAGATATAGGGAAATGCTAACCCGAGATAAAGTATATAAATTCAAAGCAACCGTTAGTTCTAGGTCGGCTGGAGACAGCAAGGGTTTAATACTTGAAAGCCTGGAAGAAATAGTCAACTCTTCAGCTGATCTGCCGCCTGCAGATAAGCCCAGTCTCCCGCCAGCGAAACTCTTTATTAACCTAAAAGACACTTCAGACGATAAACTCTTGTCTTCACTTAAAGCCGTAATCGATGAGTCCAGCGGAGACACAAAAGTTATTTTAGTCTTAGGTGATCCTAAGAATCATCAGGCTGTAAGACTGCCAATTGGCTTTGACCATTTAAACGCGGAAGCATTCGGCCGGTTGTCTGAACTGGTCGGCCCAGAAAATTTAGTTTTAAGCTAAGTTATTAAAAGGCACATACAGCCAATCATGATAGCTAGCAGTGCATCAAAGAAGTAATGCTTCGCTAAAAGTTTTTCTTCTCTAATAATGATACTTTTTATCCGTTTATAGTGTCTAATAATAAACCAGATGACAAGAACAGCCAGTATTAGGTAGGCAAGGTCGATTAACAGGGCGCTATTACTGCCAAATACAGTTTGAACGCGGCTGCTATAACTGGGATTTGAGGTAGAGTTAAACGAACTATGCGGCAAGTACTGACCGGCAGTTAATGAACCGCCCATTATTAAAAACAGCGGCAGATAGGGCAAGTAAGGCCTTATATATTTACTATTTTGACGGTGATGAAGGGCACTCATCTTCCGTTGATTTACGGTGATTCTAGCTTTGTTTTTTATTAAGGTCATTTGTATTTAATAATTTCCTATACATTAACACTTTGACAGTAATAAATAAAGCATCAGCGTTTTAAAGGCTGGTAGGCATAACGATCACCATAGAGCCTCACTCTAGATATATTTGCCAGAAATGCTGCAGAGTACAATAATACTGACATGACAGTTGAAGCAATAAGTCCTGAACTAAAACCTTTAGAAGATTGTCGTCAGCTTAGGATTGGGATTGGTACAGCAGCACGCTGGTTTACTGACCTTGAGTTAGTTCCAGAAGTTGGCGATGAGGATTATATAGTGCGGGGGGAAGCGTATATAGATAGTTTAGCCGGCGTAGCTGATGGTTTTAGCCATAAGCCCGAAGCTTGTGAAATGGTTTCTCACCCCGATGGCTGTTATGAATGTGGCCGCTGCGATTTTGAAGAACATATATCGGCCAATGACTAAAAGTTAAATGAATAGATCTAACGAAAAGTCAGATAAGCACGAGAAGCATAGATCATTAGCCGAGACGGCCATTTTGGGCCTCGCCCTATTTGCCGGAATAATATTAGTCAGTCATATATTCGGTGATTCGTATCCAAAAAGTCTGCTAAAAACTCGTTAAGCGAAGGTAAAAAAGAGCCATAGCAGCGGCTTGGACAACATTATACGATTCCTTGCGGCCAAACATTGGTATTTCTATTATCTGGTCACAGAGTCCTAGAACGTCAGGAGCTAAACCAGTTAATTCATTGCCGACAATTAAAGCTATCTTATCCCCGTAATCTAAATTTGTAATAACACGGCTCTTCTTATCTTGTTCTAAGGCAATAACTTTAAAGCTCTGCTTCTTAAAAGCAGCTATCACACCAGCTATATCTTCAGCTTGCCGCCACTTAAGACTAAATTGGGCACCAAGAGCCGTCTTGTTAATTTGCCCTTCAAGTTTATCGACCATATAAGGCAGCCTGACATCATTCTTCTCTTTTGGGTAAGGCGTATATCCAGATAAGATTAACTCATTAACACCTAGTCCTTCGGCAGTTCTAAATAAGGAGCCGACGTTATGTGTACTCCTAACGTTATGAGCAATAAGTATTAATTGCTTTAGATTATTTAAACTTCTAGCCATAAGCATTTATAATATATGGGATGAGTCAGAACGCCCGCTTAGATGAAGAGCAATCGACCGAAAGACGAGCCAGAGTTCTCGGTCTTGATTATGTTGACACGTCTAAGATGGAAAATAAAGTCCTATATAAAGACTTAGTTCCTGTTAATCAGATAAAATCCCTGAAAATTGTGCCCATTCACACAGATAAAGGCAATATTCTCTTCGGTATTACGACAACTACTTCTCAGCAAACATTGAACTGGCTAAAATCAGCCTACTCCGACTACCTAGTTGCTGTCGCCCTTATATCCGATACTGGATTCCGGGAGTATGTTGATCTATACGACCCGCCGCCGGAAGTTAAATACCAGGAAATTGAACTAAAAAATACCAGCTCGCCTGATAAGGTCGGGCAAGTAAGCCAGGTTTTAAACCAGGTTAACGCCAACGACACATTAGCCTATCTAGTTCAGCAGGCTCACCGCTTAGGTGCTTCGGATATACACATTGAATCCGAGGTTGGAGCGGTAAGAATACGTTTTCGTATTGACGGCGTACTTCACCAGGTTGCCAATCTTTCCTACGACAAATACCGGGTTCTTTTAGCAGCCATTGCCAGTGCCGGCGATATATCAACGTCAGCCAGAGAAGCCCAGCAGGGCCATATATCCCAAAAGGTAACGATGGCCAATGGCAGTCAAGTCGATGTCAATGTGAGGCTCGAAACCGTCCAGACAATAAACTCCATGGACGTTGTTATGCGTCTATTTAACATGGACGAAGAGATGTATAAACTAGACAACTTGGGCTTATCTGAGAGGGAACGAAAAGTGGTTGATGACATTATTGCTAAACCCAGCGGTCTAGTTATGGTTGTCGGCCCTACCGGCTCAGGTAAAACAACAACCCTTTATTCGATGCTCAAGTCTCTTTCTAATGACGAGAGAAAGATCATAACCATTGAAGACCCTGTTGAGTACGAATTCAAAGGTATTACCCAGATATCTATTAGGACGTCAGAAAAAGCTAGAGACTCAGTCTTTGCTGACCAGCTGCGGGCTGTTCTTAGGCTGGATCCGGACATCATTATGGTGGGTGAGATTAGAGACAATGATACAGCTAAGGCTGCCCTGCAAGCTGCCATGACGGGCCATCTAGTCTTAAGCACCTTCCATGCCAATTCAGCTTCGGCTGCTATTACCAGACTAGCTGACATAATAAATCAGAACCCGTTATATATTTCAGCCATTAGGCTGCTTATGGCCCAGCGCTTAGTTAGAAGTCTTGATCCTAATGCAAGAGAAGAGTACCAGCCAAGCGAGGCAGAAATAAACTCGCTTAATAGATTACTCAATAGTCTTCCGGAAGGTGTTACTCGGCCTGATGTATCTAACCTGAAGCTGTATAAGCCAACTCTTACAGAAGATAACCCCTACGGATATAAAGGCCAAATTGCTATCCGCGAGCAGTTTATGATGTCCGATAAAATTAGAGCAATTCTTGAATCAACAGATACAATAGTTGCCACTCAGGACATAGAAAAAGCAGCCATAGACAGTGGTATGATAACAATGACCCAAGACGCTGCTTTTAAGGTAATTGCCGGACTGACTACGCTTAGTGAAATCTTCCGTGTTATTGACTAGACAGCCAACTCTTTACAGATCAGAGGCAATAAGGTACAATCTCAAGACTTATGGCTAGTCTAATAGAAGAAATTAACGCCCAGTACAAGAAAAACTCCGTAACTAACGTAAGAAGCGGAGATAATGTCCGCGTGCATCAAAAAATTAGGGAAGGCAATAAAGAGAGAATCCAGGTCTTCCAGGGGCTAGTCATTAAGACTTCTAAAACAGGCGGCCACTTATCCCGGATTACAGTAAGAAGAGTTGCCAGCGGTGTTGGTGTAGAAAAGAGCTTCTTACTTAACAGCCCGCTAATCGTTAAGGTTGAAGTAACTAAGAGAAGCAAAGTTAGACGAAATTACCTAAGCTATATGAGAAACAGAACCGGCAAATCAGCCAGGCTGGCCAGCATTGGTTTTGATAAAGAAGCCGTTAACGCGCCTAACGAAGAAACTAAGCCTGAAGTTAAAGAAAAACCAGCCGAGACTAAAGAAGAAGTTATAGAAGAACCAGCGACCGAAGAATCTAAGCAAGAAGATAAACCCGAAAAAGGATCCAAAGACGCTAACTAAACTAAAAAGATATAAAATACAGCTTATGGAAGTTGGCGTTGATGAAGTTGGCCGCGGCTCTTTAGCTGGTCCGCTGGTTGTCGGTTTAGTCGGCCTCAGCAAGCATATACCTGGGCTTAAAGATTCTAAACTTCTTACCCCTAAACAGCGCGAAAAATTATCTAAACAGATCTATATAGAGTCCCAGGCAGCAAGTTTGGGCTGGGTATGGCCGCACGAGATTGACCAAATGGGGCTGACCAAAGCAACAAGTCTAGCGATTAAAAGGGCTCTCAAACTTATTCGTGTCCCAATTGACGTCATTATATTAGATGGCAATTATAATTACCTGCCGGATTATACAAATGTAAAAACCATAATTAATGCCGACGAATTAGTGCCGGCCGTAAGTGCGGCTAGTATTATTGCTAAAGTTGCCAGGGATAACTATATGAGGAATATGGCTAGGTATTTTCCGAACTACAGCTTTAATATTCACGTTGGTTATGGGACTAAAGCCCACCTTTTAGCTATTAGTACAAACGGTCCCTGCTGCCTGCATCGGCTAAGCTTTAGCCCATTTAACAAAGAACTTTTGAATAGTCTCTAAATCACGTTTCTTCCAAGCAGCCTGCCATTCAATAGTTTCAATGGCTTGACTTACCGGCCTTTCGAAGCTGCCAGACATATGCGCGTTAAAGAACTGCTTAAATTCTTTGAGAAACTCCATCGAGCTATAGTTGACGGCAACATAAAAAGGCAGCCTGTAAAAACTTAGATCTTCTCCCATGCTTTCTTCGATCCAGTCCCAGTTATCTTTTAGCCATTGCCAGGCCATATCCCGTCCGTGATGGTTAGATAGGGCGTAACTAAGCCAATAAACAATGTCTTGTGATCTAACATCGTCTGATCTGATCATAGCTAATGCCTTATTAATAAGCTCAGGCTGTTTAAAGTTGGTTAGGGCAGCTGCTAATTTCAGTTTTTCTTCAGGCGAATCACTTTCTTTATGCATTTTAACTAGTAACTCAAAATCTGACTTAGTGCCCAGCCTGCCAATAGTTACGTAGACTACACCCCTAATATCCGGATCAATATCTTCAGATTTTTTAGAATAAAATATTTCTTTAATTTCTTTTAAGACAGCCGGTTCATCAGCACCGGCCGACAAACCAATAATCAGAGGCCGCAGCAGCTTATCAAAATGGCTGTCAGCCTTTTTGGCCACTAGTCCTAATCTGCCAACTTCATTAGAAACTAAAAGCCTGACAAAAGGCTTCATTCCTTCTCTAACAGCATTATCGTTCATGGCTAGTTTAATGCCGCCAAGTCCGGATGCTATTGCTTCCCAAACAACGACGCTAGTCTCATTAAAGAAGCTGGGCAGCATATTAAGAGCGCTGACTGTATGCATATAGCCGCCTTTCGAAGCTTCAAA
This sequence comes from uncultured bacterium, assembly GCA_963718045.1. Classification (GTDB taxonomy): domain Bacteria; phylum Patescibacteriota; class Saccharimonadia; order Saccharimonadales; family UBA4665; genus JAJZKE01. The sequence goes on along the minus strand of OY970350.1, from coordinate 419,010 downwards.
GGCATCAGCAATGAGGCCCAGTCTATCGACGTCGTCTAGCGTGCTGAGCTGATCAGCAGTTAATAAGCTGCTTATTGTCCGGTCATCGTATATAGCCCTATAAAAACCGCGGCGTCCTTTGTTAATGAGCGGACTTGCCGGCATATTAGCTGGGTTTAAATTAAGTGACCGGTGACTAAAAGTATCACTGCCTATATCAAGGTCGCTAAACAAAGGTATAGGCCAGATAGTCGTTTCTTTAGAGGACTTGGGATTTAAGTAGAAACGATGCTGTTCTAAGTGCAGGATATCGCCGTAAGACACCTTAACTAACGGATAGCCAGTACTGTTTGTCCAGCGTCCCATAAAGGAACCGACTGGCCTTCCTGATACTTCCTCCAGTGCCTGCCAAAGGTCTGAGGTGTCAGTACTGCCATATGTATGCTGGGACAAATATTGTCTTATGCCGTCTCTAAACATATCACTGCCGACATAATCATGAAGCATAGTTATAACTGACGCGCCCTTATCGTAGCTGATTGAATCAAAGACGGTTCTAATTTCATCCGGACTCCCTATTTTCATCTCAATCGGATGGCTGTATTCAAGCGAATCCTGCCTAAGTCCGACTGCCTGTTCGTCATTAATGAACTGAGTCCAGACCTGCCACTCGGGAAACATGAAATCGACGGCCAAATAACTCATCCAGCTGGCAAAACTCTCATTGAGCCATAAATCGTTCCACCAGCGCATCGTTACCAAATTACCGAACCATTGATGGGTCAGCTCATGGGCAACCACATTGGCAACATACTGTTTAAGGTCTAGTGATGTATTTAACGGGTCGACAAGGAGGGCCTGTTCTCTAAAAGTAATGCACCCCCAGTTTTCCATAGCCCCCGAGGCAAAATCTGGCAGGGCAACAAGGTCGCATTTTGCTAGGGGGTAGGGTATAGCAAAAAATTCTTCATAAAAATCTAGTGTTTTTACCGCACACTCAAGAGCAAATCTTAGATGTTCGACATTATCATAAGTTGCGTATGTTCTGACGCGAACATTACTGCTGGTCTTAGCTTCCAGATACTTAAGGTCGCCGGCAATAAAAGCCACCAAATAGGTACTCATTTTAGGTGTAGGCTCAAACGAAATAACCCGGTATTTATCCTCCACGGTTTCTTTGAGAGGCTCTGTATTAGATAAGACTGTCTTATTACTGCCGGGGACTTTTAGCGTTAAATTAAAAACACTCTTTGCTTCCGGCTCATCAATACAAGGAAAAGCTTCCCTGGCATGATGTGATTCAAACTGGGTGCAGATAATAGTTTTATTACTACCTGCTTCCTTATAAGATGATGTATAAATACCATGAAGCTGGGGGTTAATCTTACCCTCGTAGTCTATTTTTATCTCGTACCGGCCGCCAGGCAGAAGACGATCAAAATGCAGCCTTAGCTCATTAAAGCGGTTCTGAAGATTAACACGGGTCGTCTTAATCTCACTAGCGCTCTTAGAATCAATGTGAATGACTTTAACGCTTTTAACTTTTAAGTCTTTTTGGTGAAGAGTTATTCTTTTTGAGGGACGGCCGAGTTTAGTCCCTTTAATAACTGCTGAACCGTCAAATTTCATCTTTTTGGGATCAACTAGCAGAACCAGATCATAACTTTCAGGTTTAAATGAACTATATAAACGTCTGACTTTCTTGGCCATTTATCTATCTTAACTTCTTTGGCCAGGAATACGCAATTTACTTTTTGAAAGTAGTTTGCTAATATAATAAGCAGATTCCGACCGACTGAAACTAGGTCGGTTTTTTTAATGCCTGAAACTAAAGAAAGGAAATAAAATGGATTTAGACATGAAGCAGCTGGCCTTGGCTATTAGAACAATAGCTGAGGAAAAGAATTTACCAGAAGAAACTGTCCAGCAAGTCGTTGAACAAGCCTTAGCCGCTGCCTATAGGCGAGACTATGGTGACCGGGAACAAGAAATACGCATCAGCATGAACTTAAACACCGGGAATATTGACGCCTTCGTTACTAAAGAAGTAGTCGATGTGGTTAAGAGCCAGAACTTTGAAATCAGCCTTGACGATGCCAAGAAGATAAACAAGGAAGTAAAAGTCGGCGAAACTGTCGAAATAAAGGAAAAAGCGGAAGACTTTGGCCGTGTTGCTGCCCAAACAGCGAAACAGGTTATCCTCCAAAGACTGAGAGAAGCTGAAAGGGAGATAATATTAACCGAATTTGAAGATAAGATAGGCACCATTATTAACGCTAATGTGTCACGCGTTGAAGGTACGGTAATTAGAGTCGATCTCGGCAAAGCCCAGGGAATAATGCCTAGAAGCGAACAAATCCAGGGTGAGCATTATTACCCCGGCCAAAGACTGAAAGTATTTCTTAAAGACGTCGAAAAAAGCTTTCGCGGACCGCAGCTTATTGTTAGCCGCGGCAACACCCAGTTTCTTGAACTGCTGTTTCGCGCTGAAGTTCCGGAAATGGAATCAAAGGCGGTTGAAATTAAAGGAATAGCCCGCGAAGCTGGCGTCAGAAGCAAAATAGCCGTTGCCTCAAATGTTCCGGGTGTAGATCCGGTTGGCACTTTTGTCGGCGGTCATGGTACTCGAGTTAATGCTGTTATGAGTGAAGTCGGCGAACAGGAAAAGATAGACATTATTGTTTGGAGTGCTGACCCTAAAGAATACATTGTTAATGCCCTAAGTCCGACTAAAGTCGTGGGGGTTAAAATTGATGAGGCTAATAAGAAAGCTCAAGTAACCGTCCCTGAAGACCAGCTTAGTATTGCTATTGGTAAGGGCGGCCAAAACGTCCGATTAGCATCTAAATTAACTGAGTATGAACTAGATATTGCTGCCGATAAAAGAACTAATGAAACTCCCGACCCTGTCTCTAAAGAGATTACTAAGCCTAAGCTTAAAAAGAAGAGTGAGATAGAAAGTTCGCTGCTCGAAGCTATAGAGGAACATAGCGTAGACGTTAAAGACGAAGAAAAATAAACTAACCTTAAATATAATTAGCACTCTTGACTCGCGAGTGCTAGTTGGTCTATTATTTAACCAGGATCTATACCAAAATTCTAACAATAAGTAAGATCTAAATAACATATAATAGGGGTTAGAATGTTACCAGACAGCAATCCAGATTTCCAAGAATTTATATCTCATCTGACTGGCAATGCTAAACAGAGCTTAAGGCAGGCAGATTTAATAGCCCGTGGCTTTGGCAGTGCCTATATCGGTACCGAGCACTTGCTTCTCGGAGTGTTAGCCCAAAACGGCTCAATGGGCTCAAAAATACTAAATGATGCCGGTGTTACACTCGACAGGGCAAGACTGGCATTAAACCTAACACCTAAAGCACTAGTTATCCAAATGGGCGCTAAGGGATTAAGCGAAACAGCTAAACTAACACTTAGAACAGCTTATGACATAGCCCAGGAATTCAGCCAGGAGCACTGCGGCACAGAGCATATTTTATACAGTATATTAAGCCAAAAGAACGCTAGGGCAACCTTACTGCTTAGGGACATGAATGTTGACGTCGACTTGCTGCTTAATGACGTCGGTCGTATTTTAGACAAGCAGCAGTATTCCGAAAGCCTGGTTGGTGACCCAAGGCGCCGTTCAAAGAATAAAAACAGCTCAGTCGAGTTTTTTGGGACAGACCTGACAGCACTTGCGAGAGCCAAAAAACTTGACCCCCTTGTTGGCCGTGAATCACAAACAAAGCGGCTCATTACCATATTAAACAGACGCACTAAAAATAACCCGGTATTAATAGGCGAACCAGGTGTTGGCAAGACGGCTATAGTTGAAGGACTTGCTCAGAAAATAGTTAACGAGGAAGTTCCAGACAGCCTGCTGGATAAACGGATTATAACAATTGACTTAGCTGCTATGGTAGCCGGCACAAAATACCGCGGCGAATTTGAAGAGCGCTTAAATAAGGTTATCTCCGAACTTGAAACAGACAATAATGTAATCGCCTTTATTGACGAGCTGCACTTAATAATAGGAGCCGGAGCCGCTGAAGGAGCGATGGATGCCAGCAATATACTAAAACCGGCCCTAGCCCGCAGTAAGATGCAGATAATTGGCGCCACAACCACAGCCGATTACACAAAGCATATAGAAAAAGATGCCGCTCTGGAAAGACGTTTCCAGCCTATCCAAGTGCCGGAAACAACCCTAAACGAGACCATCGCCATCCTTAAAGGCCTAAGAAGGCACTATGAAGACTTTCACGGCGTTAATATCAGCGATGACGTTATTGAAGACGCCGTCGGCCTGGCCAAGAGGTACGTAGCTGACAGATACATGCCCGACAAAGCTATCGATCTAATTGATGAGACCTCAGCCTATATCAAAGTGTCAAATTCTAGAAACAGCCCAGAAATACGCAAGCTCCAAAAAGAGCTGCAGATGCTTAACGTTAAGATTGAAGATGCTGTCGACAATGAAGAATACGAAGTCGCAGCCCAATATAAGACCAGGTTGTCTCAGATCACAAATGAACTTAAAAAACTTCAAAATAGTACCAGTGGTGCAAAGAAATTAACAGTTACGAGCGATGATCTGGCTGACGTTGTCTCCCGAATAAGCGGCGTTCCAGTCAAGAGAGTAATTAAGAGCGAAGCTAAGTATCTGCTCCAGCTGGAAAAGATCATAAGTAAAAAGTTAATCGGCCAGAGTGAAGCTATTGACGCCGTATCGAGAGCTATAAGAAGAAACCGCTCAGGCATAGGCAGTGAGAAGAGACCAATTGGTTCATTCGTTTTCCTCGGTCCAACCGGTGTCGGTAAAACCGAATTAGCTCGGGTTCTTGCCCGGGAATTCTTTGGTTCTGAATCGGCCCTAGTCAAAATAGATATGAGCGAGTTTGGCGAACACTTCAATGTTAGCCGGTTAATTGGCGCTCCTGCCGGCTATGTCGGCTATGAAGAAGGCGGCCAGTTAACGGATAAGATTAGACATCAGCCGTATTCATTAGTGCTGTTTGATGAAATTGAGAAAGCCCATCCGGATGTCTTCAATATGTTGCTGCAAATTCTTGAAGATGGCCATTTAACAGATGCCAAGGGCAGAAGTATCGACTTCACTAACACCATCGTTATTATGACCTCAAACATCGGCGCCGACAAACTGCAAAAAGAAGCCCATCTCGGCTTTAATGCAACAGATCCAAAAGACTTACATTCACTAGAACAAGTCCACGAGGAGAATAAGGACAAAGTAACATCAGAGCTTAAAAAGTTACTCCGGCCGGAACTTCTAAACCGTATAGACAAGGTAATTGTCTTTAGGGCCTTAACAAGAGCAGATATATATAAGATTATCGATCTTCAAATAGAAGAACTGAAGGTCAGACTGGTCAAGAAGGGCATCAGCGTTGAGCTTTCTAGTTCAGCCCACAAATACCTGCTGGATAACGGCTATGACTCTAAAAACGGCGTCAGACCGCTCAGAAGACTGATTCAGGACACAATTGAGGACCATATGGCTTCTGACTTACTTAGAGACTCATATGACCGCGGTGACATTATTAGTATCGGCGCCAAAAACGGCCAGCTGACCTTCAAGCAGCTTGCTGAAACCGTCTAGATATACTAACGTTAATCTAGCGATGTCTAAAATCCAAAAGGGTCTTATTGTTGCTTTGGTAATTGCGGCTTTAGCTGACTGCTTTTTTGGCATTCTATCTGAGAGGCAGTATATATCCGACTGGTTTTCCCTGCGTAACTATAAACCACCTCAGGCAATAGCTTCTATAGCCAACGAAGATGAAATGCTCCCAATCACCAAACGAGTCTTTTATGTTAATAGGCCTCAGATCGATTCTAACCAGGTGTTTGCTAAATATTGCCCAAACAGTTCAGAACAAGATGTTGTATTAGGCTGTTATCACTCAGGCCAAAACGGCATATTTATTCTTTCCGTTAATAATCCCACTCTGTCAGGCATCGAGCAGGTAACAGCCGCCTATGAAACGCTTCATGCTATTTATCAGAGGCTAGGTAGCTCAGAGCAGACACAGCTTAACAGTGAGCTTCTTAATTTTGAGCACCATAATTTAAATAACCCGGTAATAGAGCAACAAATTGCCAATTTTAAAAAGACTGAACCGACCGATGTTCTCAATGAGATGACATCGTTATTTGGTACTGAAGTCCAAAACCTAACCCCCAGTCTTAACAGTTTTTATGCTAAATACTTTAAGAATAGACAAGTACTAGTCAGTCTGTATAACAGCTATGAGAATGCTTTTCTTTCAAGGCAGGACCAAATTAGTCAATATGACCAACAACTGGCTAGTATAAACACTCTAATTAATTCTGATGAGCAGACTCTTAAAATCAATTTAATATCTATAAACAACCTACAAACTAACATGAATGATGAAAAATCTTCCGGCCAAATTGATCTATATAACCAAAACGTTGAAATATATAACCAAAATGTTGATCAGTATAACAGCCTGGTTGAAACGCTGAAAACCCAAATAAACCAATACAACGCCATAGTTGCTCAACGGAATGCTATAGCTTTTGAAGTTAACCAGCTATATCAAGCCTTAACTACGCCAGAGCAGCCACTCGCTAATTAATTAGTACTTGTTTCGCCCTCGCTATCGGTAACGATGTAAGTGCCTGTTTCAGGAGCATTTGCTGTAGGCGCGGTGCATGAAGTACCGCTACTCACACTAGTGCAATCTGAGTTTAGAATAGCGCTCCCGTTACTTAGCGTAACGCTGTAAGGACCCATGCCGCCGCTCCAACTAATGGTCGTTTTGCTGTTTGCACCTCCTGACGTGCTGATTGTCGGGTTAGTTAAAGCCGGGGCATAAGTTATAGCGGTTGTGCCGGTCGATGAATAAAGGACACTGTCGACAACAGTTGCTGTGATGGTGCCGGTTCCACTTGACGTGGGCTGATAGTTGCAGGTTCCGTTATAGTCCTGACTATCAGTCGGATCATTCGGGATAGTTAAGGTACAGATATTATTGCCATTTAGACTGATAGCCACGGTTCCGGCTGGAGCGGTAGTGTAACTGCCGCCCGAGAGAGGATGTGTTCCAGCGGTCGCAGCAACAGTGATTACACACGAACCGTCACAAACGCCCACTGCATTACTCCCGGCTGCATTTGTAGCTGTAACATTTACCGAGGGAGGAGTGTCGTTGCAGTTATGGACATCGTCCGTTTGGGTTGTCGACGACGTTGAGGTTGAACCGCCCTCCAGTGCGGCCATATCCGGAACTTGTTTTGGATAAAAGATATCGATAGAGAAAGAGGCATTGTAGCCGCCGCCGACAGTCTCACTGGCAAGAGATGGCGTACAGCTGGTTGCCAGATAGCCGGATACTTTGTCGATGGTTTCTGCCGGCGAGCCGCTGTTTTCACCCTTATACCATGATGGATATAGATCAGTGCTGGGACCCGGGAATTCTGCTCCATAATCTGAAAAGGCCTGCTGAACATAGCTTGGTTGGGTTTTAATTCCGGCCGGCTCTGTCCAGTTGACCGGCTTCATATTTAAGGCAGAAAGAGCCTGCTGCATCCACGTTTTAGTAATAGGCTCGGTTATATATTCAAAAAGACCTGGTGTCAATTGCTTATCCAGAGTGTGGTAGCCGGCAAAGCCGACTACTGCGTATTGAGTGCTCCAAGCGGTCATCACACCGTTATATTCTTGGTTTTCGGTACCGGTTTTAACAGCTATGTCCCAACCATCGTAATTTTGGAATTTTTGGCCGGCTGGCAGGTAGGTTGCTCTTGGATCATCCAGAATATTGTTGATGATATAGGCGACCTCAGGGTTATAGACTTGCTTGGGTTTTGGCTGTTTCCACTGGTAGACAGTTTGGCCGGAAGAGTCGGTAATTTGAAGAATATACGTTTGAGGTATTTGTTGACCCATGTTTGCCAGGGTGGTGTCGCCGCTAACTTCTTGATCTAGGGCAATATCACCACCGCCAATAGCAGCTGAACCATAACATTGAGTCTGATCTGATGTTGGAGCAGTTGCTACGTTAACACCTTGTTGATAACAGGCATAAGCTCCACTGTAACCGGTTGCCTCGTCAGCCATGTCAATCCAGGCGTTAACAGACTTGGTAAATAAGTCAGCGTCGGTATCTGTCGGATCGACCTCGTAGGAAGCTTTAACTGCCGGCACGTTACGTGACCCAGCTAAGGCATACCTAATAGTCTCCGGACCCGGATAAACGTAATTATCATCCCAAAGACAGTTACCGCCGTTAGAGGTCAGAGTCGGCTGAGTTTTATCCGTACAAGGATAACCCGGTAATGGCTGCTGGCTATCGTAAAGGACTGATCCGGCACCAACATCAGTGTTATTCTGCATTAAAGCGGCATATAAAAACGGCTTCATGCTTGAACCTGGTGATAAACGGATATTGGCGTAGTTTATCTGGCCGTATTCAGGATTGGAAAAGTCTTCGCCGCCAACAAGAGCTACAACCTGCCCTGTATGAACGTTTTCAGCCACCATAGCCTCTTCATCGCCGCCAACTTCTGCGACGTTCCTTTCGTTGTTTAAAACATCTTGTTCGGCGTAGTTTTGCAAGTTAACATTTAAAGTTGTTATTACCTTCAAACCACCGCGGTTAACGTATGAACTACCAAACTCATTCTCTAACTGTTGTTTGGCAGCCAGAACAAAATAGGGATCCTGGATATTGGTATATTTGGCCTGCTCCGGCTGAACCTCGGCTAAAACATTAACATTCTCAGCTGCTTGAGCCTGGGCTTCAGTTATGTAATGCTGGTCAGCCATCTGCTGAAGAATATAGTGCGCTCTGTCGGTTAAAGCACTCACGCTAAAAGTGTTTCCAGCTGCCGGGTTCCACACAGTTGAGCCGTAAGGAGATAAATAGCTTGGTGCCTGGGGTATGGCGGCCAGCATAGCTGCCTGGGGCAATGTCAGGTTGGCTGCGCTGGTTCTAAAGTAATCTTCAGCAGCAGCCTGCACGCCGTAATCTACACCGCCGTAAGGGGCAATGTTAAGGTATCCGGTCAGTATCTGACTCTTCGTGTACTCTCGGTCAACTTCAATGGCCAGTATTACCTCTTTTATTTTGGTGGCGATTGTTCTAGATCCGGTCCAGTTTTCATTTAATTTAACCAGCTGTTCGGTAATGGTCGAGGCTCCCTGTAAACTGCCGCCAGTTAAGTCATTAAAACCAGCTCTTAAGATTGATCTAATGTCAAATGCGCCTTCTTTGTAAAAGTTCTTGTCCTCAATGGCAACGGTTGCATCCTTCATGTATGGCGATATCTGGTTACTTTGAACCGGAACACGCTTTACGCCGTTATAATCCTGGAAAAGCAGGACCTTACCGGTGCTGTCGTAATAAGAAACACTGCCGCCTAAGTTATTGCCTGATATATCTTTAAGCTGAGGCAAATCTTTTCTAAAATAAGCGAACAGTCCGATCGTTAAAATAAAACCGCAGACAATGGCAACACCTATTATTTTCAGGCCCATAATGGCGCCCTGACGGCTAAACCAGTAATGATAGAGGTGCTTAGGATCTAGCCTGGCTAAAAGTCTCTTATACTTATTTTTAGGCAGTGTGGATAAATAAAGGGCCCGCTCGGCTGCTCTTTCAGCCTTTTTAGCTTTTTTACGGTCACCTAAAGACTGGTTTAATTTTATAGATTTACCGCTTTTTGTGGTATATGTTTGTCTGCCACTTCTGTTGCGGCCTGTGTTTTTAGCCATGGGTTAAATTTTTTAAGCCCTCCGAGTGAAAATTCTACCTCGTATTATAGCAAACATAAGTGGAGTAAAAGTATGAAAAGTACTTTATTATTTCAGCAATCCTTCAGTAAATATTTAAGATTAGTTTTAGATAATATGTATAATCTTTAGTATGACACTGTCTGAAGAACTAAGCTGGCGAGGCTTATTAGAGAAAACAACCCTTAAAGACATTAAGCTTATTGATAGCGGCAGCCTATCCTTTTACTGGGGTGTTGATCCTAGTTCAGATTCCATGACCATTGGCAACCTAGCCACTGCCATGATGGTTCTGCGTTTTATGAAAAGCGGCCACAAGGCATATTTATTAGTCGGCGGCGCTACCGGTTTAATTGGCGATCCTGATGGTAAAGCAGCTGAACGAACTCTTTTAAGCATTGAACAGCTTAATTCCAACAAACAGACCATAACTAGCCAGTACCAGCAGATATTTAACGGCCAGAAGTTTGAAATTGTCGATAACTACGATTGGTTTAAAGACCTAAGTTATCTAACTTTCTTAAGAGAGATAGGTAAAAACGTGCCAATGAGCCAAATGCTGGGACGCGAGTTTGTTACTAGCCGTCTTAGCAATGAAGGCAGTGGTCTGTCTTATGCTGAGTTCAGCTACTGTTTAATCCAGGGTTATGACTTCCTGAGACTGTTTAAAGATCACGGCGTCACTCTGCAGCTAGCCGGCAGCGACCAGTGGGGCAACAGCATTGCCGGAGTCGACCTAATCCGCCGAATGGAATCAAAAGAAGCCAATGTTTGGACCTCGCCGCTTGTTATAGACAGAGCAACGGGTAATAAGTTTGGTAAAACTGAAGCTGGCGCCATTTGGCTTGATCCGAAAAAGACCACACCGACCGCCTTTTACCAGTTTTGGATTAATGCCTCAGACGAGAGTGTCGAGGATTTCTTAAAAATCTACACTCTTCTATCTAAAGATGAAATTGAGAGCTTAATGGCCGAACACACCAAAGACCCAAAGAAGCGTTTAGCTCAAAAAAGCTTAGCTAGTGAAGTAACTAAGCTGGTTCACGGCGAAGAACAAACCAATAAAGCCAAGGCTATCACCGCCTACTTAATAAATGAGAAAAACTTATCTGAGGCCAGTGAAGAAGAGCTGGCCGCCATAAGAATCGAGATACCATCTCAAAAAGTCAGCGTAAATGCTAGCGTAGTTGACGTTCTGGTTAGTTCCGGCCTGGCTAGTTCTAACCGTGAAGCCCGAGAATTTATTGCAGCTAACGCCATCTATGTTAACGGTCAAGTATTTAATGGGGATAATTTATCTGACAAAGACTTCAACTCCGGCCGGACTATAATTAGAAAAGGCAAAGCCTTTAAGGACTCCGCTTTACTCGAGACAAATTAGCTATGGACCAAGCAATTGACGTTCGCAGCATAAGCGGTGTCGGTGATCAGTTATCCATTAAGCTTGGCCGTCTGGGGATTAAGACGGTCGATGACCTCATTCATTATTACCCGAGACGCTATGATGACTTTTCCGAAGTTATAACAATAAAAAGCATGCGCCCCGGCCATGTTAATTTAAGGGTTACTGTAACCTCTATGACCGGTAAATATCTTAAAAAAGGCCTTCATATAACCGAGGCTTTAGTCAGCGATAATACGGGCAGCGTCCGATTAACCTGGTTTAACCAGCCGTATAGGCTAACTAGTTTAAAGAAAGACACCGAATACTTTATTTCCGGTAAATATGAGCTTCGCTACCGCCGGTTTGCCGTCTATAACCCGGTTATTGAAAGAGTTTCCGACTATCCAATTAATACGGCCCGGATTGTACCCAGATACCCGCTGACAAAAGGTGTTAACTCAAGAGATATTAGGTGGGTACTGTCTAAAGTGACTAAAGATATAAGACAAATTCCTGAAACACTGCCTCCGGACATAAGTGCTAAATATACACTTATACCTTTGTCGTCCAGCCTGGAAGCAATTCACTTTCCGGTAAGCATAAAGGATCTCCAGGCGGCTAAAAGACGGCTAGGCTTTGAAGAGCTCTTTATGATGATCCTAGCAAGCGAGCTAAATAAAAAAGCTTACCTCGATGATAGCGCCTTAAGTATTAATTTTGATGAAGATCTAGCCCGCAAGTTTGTATCTAAACTGCCTTTTACTTTAACTAATGACCAAAAAATTGCCGTTTGGCAAATATATAAGGACATAGCTAAAACCAGGCCAATGAATCGTTTGGTTGAGGGTGATGTCGGTTCAGGAAAGACTGCCGTAGCCGCCATGGCCGCTCTAATGGCTATTAATGACGGCAAGCAAGCTGTATTAATGGCTCCGACCGAGCTGCTCGCCAGACAGCACCTTGAAACGGTCAATCTAATGTTTAAATCTATTGGGCTAGACGGCCAGGTTGGAATGTTAATTGGCGATATGAGCCCGTCAGATAAGACAATGATTCGCCGTAAAATTAAAAACAAAGAGATAATGTTTGTTATTGGTACTCATGCCTTAATCCAGGAAAAAGTCGAAACTCCCGATCTTGCTTTAGTCGTAATAGACGAACAGCACCGTTTTGGCGTTAAACAGCGCCAGGCTTTAAAACTAAAGGCTAATCTGCAGCCGCATATGTTGAGCCTTAGTGCCACGCCAATACCAAGAAGCCTAGCTCTGACTTTATTTGGCGAACTTGATATATCCAGACTTAATGACAAGCCAATTAACCGCCTGCCTATAAAAACAAGCCTTATATCTGAATCAATGCTTCTTCGCACGCTGCCAGCTCTTATAGACGAACTAAACTCTGGCCGCCAGATGTTCATTGTTAGCTCAAGTATTGATACTGATCCTAAATATTCAACGGAGGAGATCTTTAAATGGGCAGTAAAACACTTTCCAGGTCAAAAAATCGGACTAATACACGGCCGGCTGAAATCCGAAGACAAATTGAAAGTCATGGAAGACTTTGTAGGTAATAAATTAGATATTCTAGTGGCCACAACCGTAATTGAGGTTGGCATTGATGTACCTAACGCCACCATGATGATTGTTTTTGATGCCGATAAGTTTGGTTTGGCTCAGCTGCACCAGCTAAGAGGCAGGGTTGGCCGCGGTAAATATGCTGGCAGTGTCTATCTGGCAGTACCGGACAATGACAGTCCAAGCGATAGACTAAGAGCCTTAGAATCAAGCAATGACGGCTTTAAGCTGGCCGAACTGGATCTGTCTATCAGAGGTCCTGGGGCTATCTACGGGCAATTGCAGCACGGCGAATTGGATCTGCGCATAGCCGGTCTTGACGATACAAAACTAATTAAAGAAGCCCGGGAAGCGGCTAAGGACTTTGCTAGTAGCGGTCAAAATCTGTTAAAGTATCCTAAGTTACATCGAGAAGTAAAAACCCTGCAAAAACTAACTAATTTAAACTAGCTAAATCTATATATTTTTATGTATTCTGGCATGTACATTTTTTCTAAACATGTTGGCGTTATCACTGGCGCCCATCAGAAAATTGACCGTGTAGCCAGAGAAGACCTAAAGAGATTACTAATAAATGATGACGTTTTCCCTAAAACCAAAGACATCTTAAAATTTGAAGGCGTCAATGGACCAGACAGCATTAAGATTAAAAGTCCCGGTAAAGATGAGCCATGGCATTTTATAGACCCTTTTGACAATAAAGATAATAGGCTTTATGCGATCCTAGAAGGGCATTATGATGAGTTAGTCAAAGCCCTTAAAAATAAAGACCAGGTCAGGAGCGCCTTTGATGCTGCCTGGTTAGCTCATGCTCTTGTTGACGGCTTAACACCAGCTCACCATCATCCCTACGAGGAAGAGATGAGAAGGCTTAGAGGCGGAGAAAATCAAGGGTCCAGAACGAGTATTAAAAATAAGCTGATTATGCCTGGTAAAAGTGTAAAAGAAATGTTAAGCAACAACTGGCGAATGTGGGGTCCTAAAGGCCTAATCAGCACCCACATCATGTTCGAAGGTGGTTTTGCAACCTTAATAGCACCGATGAACTTTAAAAAGCTCCGGGTAACTAAGCAAGACATTGCAAACCTTAGGACAGTAGGCTTAAAAGAATGGTTCGATGAACAGGTTATGGCCGTTGCCGATCTTGGAATTTATGAAAACTTTTACCGCTACGGCTGGACCATTAAACTTGGCCGGCAATCGCGCCAAGTACTGGCTCCGCGCATCATTAAAGACGTTACTTTGATCTGGTACAGTGCGGTTTTAGATGCCGGGTTTTTAAGAAAAATTAACTGACTAGCTTAAGAGCAATTCAAACAGCCTATAGAGACTATTGACTGGTGTTTTATAGATGAATTACGTAAAATGATCGGTATGCGCGAGTGGTGAAATGGTATACACGCATGCCTTAGGAGCATGTGCCGTTAAGGCGTGGAGGTTCAAGTCCTCTCTCGCGCACCAGTAGAACTTTAATTAATCCTTTAGGGATTGACTCCGCTTTGGTCGTTATCCGGAACGCCGCCTTAATATGGTTCGGCGCTCTCGTTCTGTAAGTCCACCCCAGACACCTTCTTTTTCATTGTTTGCTAATGCATATTCTAGGCACGGTACTCTAACTGGGCACTGCTGACATACAGCTTTTGCATCTTCGGCATCACTATCTTTAATTGGGTAGAATAAGTCCGGATCTACACCCTTACAGGCAGCTTTTCCCCTCCATGCCGCTCTTTCAGTATTAGAATGTTCAACCAAACTTAAATGTTCGACAGCTGGTGGTTTTTCACTAATATCTTCTTGAATTACTGCTTTAGCTCTTTCTGGTCCCACAGTAATTATTATAACAATCCCTAAAATGTTTTAGCTTAATAAATCAGATATAACTTCGTAAACATAATCTTTTAAAATAATACTAGAGGAATATTCAGGCATATTATTTGTGCTAAAATCTCAATCAGCTTAAGCAATAATTCTAACGATAAGATAATAGATCCAAGCAAGCTTAAGGTCTTCTAAAGTAAATATTCATGACAGCTATTAATCATTCTCTTACAGGTGTACTTATCGGGCTGACTGTAGCCGATCCTCTTTTAGCTATGCCCTTAGCTTTCGCCTCACACTATGTTCTGGATAGCCTGCCGCACTTTGGTTTTGGCGGTAACGGCAACAGTAAATTAAAAAGCAAACCTTTCATTGGCCTGCTTATCGCCGACACTATACTTTGTCTTTTGCTTGTCGCCCTTATAGTCATCAGCCGTCCAACACATTGGTTGCTAGCAATTGTTTGCGGCTTTTTAGCCGCCTCTCCAGACCTTTTAAGCTTCAACCGTTTTTATTCGACCCTCAAACGGCTGCCCTGGAAGCCTAATTTATACAGCCGCTTTGCCCATAAAATTCAGTGGTTTGAACGCCCAATCGGTGCCGTTGTCGAAGTAGTTTGGTTTATATCCCTAGTCTTTTGCCTGTCTTTTTTTATCAGACATTAGCTAACAAATCCACCCCTTTATGTGTTAAAGTAACTGTCTATGAAGCTGACTAATCGGACTAACACGAAGACTAAGGTTAGTTACATCCTGAGTGCGGACCAAAATGAATTAAATAAATACCGCCTCGAATCAGCCCAGGCTTTAGCTGAAACAGTAAATGTACCTGGATTTAGACCAGGTAAGGCACCAGCTGACATGGTCGCGAGGCAAATCGATCAAAATAAACTGCAAGATGAATTTTTAAACAGGGCTATTAATGCCCTGTATCTAGATAGCCGTAAAATGCTTGATCTTCGAATAATTGGTGAACCAAAAATAACTATCACTAAGTTTGTTCCTTTTAGTGACCTTGAAGTTAGTGTTGAAGTTGCCGTCTTAAGCGACATTAAGTTGCCGACATACGCCTCTTTAAAGACAGTTAAAAATGACACTAAAGTTACACCTGGGCAGTTAGAACTAGCCCTTTCGAATTTACAAAAAAGGGCAGCTAATTTGAAACCGGTTAAAAGCCCGGCTAATAATGGCAACCTGGTTGTCGTCAGCTTTGAAGGGGTAGACACTAAAACTAAAGAAAAACTAGCAGCGGCCAGTGCTAAAGACTACCGATTACTCTTAGGAGATAACACCCTTATTCCTGGCTTTGAAGACAAGATCGTTGGCATGACAGATGATAAAAGCAAAACTTTTGATCTAACTTTCCCTAAAGATTACCCGGATAAAGCATTTGCTTCCCGCCAGGTAACTTTTAAGATCACACTGAAAGAAGTTAACGACGTAATGCTGCCCAAGCTCGATGATCAGTTTGCTTCTACCATCGGTTCATTCGCTACGCTTGATGAACTTAAGGCAGAGTTAAAGAAAGAAATACAAGCCGAGAACGAAAGACAGGCAACCATCGAAGTCGAGAATAAAATACTTAATACATTAGCTGAAAAAACTGTCGTCGAATTGGATGACGGCATAGTCCAGGGTGAAGCGGATATGCTAATGGATGAAGCCAGACGTTCGTGCCTTAACCGCGGCCAGACATGGCAGGAATTCCTGGCAAGTCTAGGTCAAAGCGAGGAAGAGTACGGCATAAAGCTAAAAGAGACTGCTAGAAACAGAATTAAAGCCGGTCTGGCAGTCGGTGAAATAGCCAATAAGGAAAATATAACCATGTCAGATCACGAACTTGAAGAACGTTTAGCAGTTCTTAAAAGACAATACCTAGACCCGAAGATGCAGGACGAACTGGCAAAGCCTGAAAATCAGCGTGAACTGGCCATGAGACTGTTAACCGAAAAAGTTCTAGATTTCATTCGAACAAAGGCTAACACTAAGTCGGCTTAGCACTCTTGACTCGTGAGTGCTAGTTTATTATCATATAACCATACCTAAAAGGAGATATATGAGTCAGATAAGATCACAAGTCCTAATACCAACAGTTGTCGAATCTGAAGGCCGTTATGAACGAGCTTATGATATTTATTCTAGGCTTTTAAAAGACCGGATAGTCTTCCTCGGTCAGGATGTTAATGAAGCAACAGCCAACATTGTCGTTGCCCAGCTGCTATTCCTAAACGCTGAAGACCCTAAAAAAGACATTAAATTCTATATTAACAGTCCAGGCGGAAGTGTTTATGACGCCCTAGCCGTCTACGACACCATGCAGTATCTGTCAAATGACATTGAGACAGTCGGTATTGGCGTCCAAGCTTCAGCCGCCGCCTTCCTGTTAAGCTCCGGCACAAAAGGCAAGCGCCATATTCTGCCTAATGCCACAGTCATGATACACCAGCCGTCTTCAGGCACGAAAGGTAATGTAACGGACCAGGAAATAGACCTTCGAGAATCACTTAGAATTAAAAAACTACTGGAATCAATTATGGCAAAAAACACTGGTCAAAAACCAGAAAAGATTCATGAGGACATGGAGAGAGACAAGTGGCTAAGCGCGGCCGAAGCTAAGCAGTACGGCATAGTCGATTCGATTATTAGTCCCAGAAAATAGCCAAGGTTAATTTAGTTAAAATATTACTTGACATAGCTAGCATAATGCCTCAAACTGTAGCTTAAGAAGTAGTGTAAGCCTGCTATATTTGTGTACTAAAATTTATACATAAACTTAATAGTAGATTTAGTTGTCTTCAGGTTCAAAGTTATACAAAAATAGACCCCTAATAGATAAGAATTTAATTATTATCAAGTTACAACAAGTGCTACAAGGCGAATTTAAAGAACAATTAAAATCCTTTTAGTAATAAGGAGGTATTTTTAGATTTATGGCTAAACGGCTTACACTACCACAAGATAAAAGAATATATTTTAATAATCAAATAGATGTTCTGCCGCTACCATCGTTAGTCGATCATCAAAACAAATCCTTTAAGTGGTTTGTTGATGAGGGACTCAGGGAGCTGCTTGATGAAGTGAGCCCCTTTGAAGACTATACGGGGACTAAACTAACTTTAAATTTTAAAGATTATCATTTTGATCAGCCAAAAATAACTGAACTTGAGGCAAGAGAAAATAACGTCAGCTATGAAGCCCCGCTTCTGGCAACGGTTGAGCTAATCAACAAGATTACCGGTGAAGTTAAAGAGCAGGAGATATACCTCGGTGATTATCCGTGGATGACCAGCCGCGGCACTTTTGTAATTAACGGTGCTGAAAGAGTAGTCGTCAGCCAATTAATCAGATCTGCTGGTGTCTTTTTTACTGCCGAACAGCACGGCACAACCAGACTTTATGGTGCCAAGGTAATTCCTGGCCGAGGTGCCTGGCTTGAATTTGAGACCTCAACTAGTGGCGCCATCTTCGTCAAGATAGACCGTAAACGTAAGATTCCGGTAACAACCCTTCTTAGGGCATTAGGTGTCAATGAAAGCGAAATGCACGAAGTCTTTAAGCATGTTGACAACGCTAAATTAAGTTACTTGAGCGCTACTCTTGAAAAAGATATTACCCATGGTCAGAATGACGCTTTAATTGAAGTATATAGACGACTTCGACCAGGTGATCTGGCAACCGTAGATAACGCAAGGGGCCTGATAGAAAACATGTTTTATTCCTTCAAACGCTTCGACTTTTCCCGTGTCGGCAGGTATAAGATAAACAAACGTCTTGACCTAAATGTTCCCAATACTTCCGAAAGCCGGATTTTAAGGCTAGAAGATATTGAAGCGATCATCGCCGAAATAATAAGACTTAATAACACCCAGGAACCAGCTGACGATATAGACAGCCTAGCTAACAGACGGGTGAAGCTAGTCGGCGAATTAGTCCAAAGACAATTTAGAATCGGTCTTTTAAGGATGGAACGAAACACCAAGGACCGCATGTCTATGTCAGATATTGAAACGGTTACGCCAAGCCAGCTAATTAATGCCAGGCCAATTGTGGCAGCAGTTCGAGAATTCTTTGCCAGTTCCCAGCTATCTCAGTTCATGGACCAGATTAATCCATTAAGCGAACTAGCCCATAAACGCCGACTAAGTTCGATGGGTCCAGGCGGGCTAAGCCGTGAACGGGCAGGCTTTGAGGTTAGAGACGCTCATGCTACACATTACGGCCGTATATGCGCCGTTGAAACGCCCGAAGGAGCCAACATTGGTCTAGTGCTTAACCTGGCTAACTATGCCCGTGTCAACGAATACGGCTTTATTGAAACACCTTATAGACGGGTGATTAACGCTGTAACTGCTAAAAAGGCCGCCGGTCACATCGCCGCAGCTGATTTAGAAGACGATAAAGGCCGAGTAATAGTTAAAAAAAATGCCAAGATTACTGCTAGTCAGGCGTCCCGGCTTGCTAAAGTAACGTCTAAAGTTACCTGGCCGGTTAAAGCAAAGGTTAGTGATGAAATAGTTTATCTAGACGCTTATGCCGAAGAAAGTTCCGTTATTGCCGGCGGCGGCGCCGACCTAACCAGTGACGGCTACTTTGTTAATGAGAATGTCAGTGCCAGAACAAGGCTCAAGACCGGCGAGGTAGATGCCAATGACGTTAACTTCATGGATGCTGCCCGTAACCAGGTTATAGGCTCTTCAGCCGGCCTTATTCCGTTTATAGAAAAGAACTACGTTTACCGCTCGCTAATGGGTTCAAACCAGCAACGACAGGCCGTTCCTTTAATTAAGCCCAGTTCACCAATTGTTGGTACAGGACTGGAAAAACCAGCTGCCGACAACACTGGCCAGCTAATTCTGGCTGAGGGCAACGGTGAAGTGATTAAAGCTAATGCTCAAGAGGTTGTTGTGGCCTATAAAGACCATAAAACCACCTACATCCCGCAAAGATTTATCAGATCTAACGAAGGTACGGCCATAAATCAGAAAGTTTGCGTCTCGAGCGGCGATAAAGTTAAGGCCGGAGACATTCTAATTGAAGGTATGTCAATAGAAGGCGGTGAATTAGCTCTAGGTCAAGACCTGATATGTGCCTTTATGCCCTGGGCTGGATATAACTTCGAAGACGCCATTATCATCAGCCGAAGGCTAGTTGAAGACGACACTTTAACCAGCGTCCATATTGTCGACTTCATGATAGAAGTTAGGGAAACAAAGTTAGGCCCAGAAATTGTTACCAGCGACATTCCAAACGTTTCAGAAGAGACTTTAAGACATTTGGATGAAGAAGGTATTGTTCATATAGGCGCTGAAGTCCACCCCGGCGATATCTTAGTCGGTAAGATTACGCCTAAGGGTGAGCAGGAACTGTCCTCGGAAGAAAGATTACTCCGGGCAATATTTGGCGAGAAGGCTAAAGAAGTCAGAGACACTTCCCAGCGCATGAGCAACGGTAAACACGGCAAAGTTGTCGGCGTTAAGATATTCTCCCGCGAAAACGGCCATGAATTAAAAGCCGGGGTTATAAAACAAATCCAAGTATTCGTTGCTCAAATGAGGAAGATATCTGTCGGCGATAAGTTAGGCGGAAGACATGGTAACAAGGGTGTAATAGCCCGTATATTACCGATTGAAGATATGCCGTTTATGGAGGATGGTACGCCGGTAGACATAATACTGAACCCCCTGGGTGTCCCCTCAAGAATGAACGTCGGACAGCTATTTGAAACCCATCTAGGAATGGCCGCCCGAGTTTTAGGTTTTAAAGTTGCCAGCCCGTCATTTAACGGTGTGCCAGCAGTAAAGATAGAAGAACTGTTAGAGAAAGCCGGTCTGCCAAAAGACGGTAAACAGCAGCTATATGACGGCCGTACCGGTGAAGCATTTAAGGAAAGAACGACAGTCGGTTCTATGTATATGATTAAGCTGAACCACATGGTTGCCGATAAGATCCACGCCCGTTCAACTGGTCCATACACAATGGTGACCCAGCAGCCACTGGGCGGAAAAGCCCAAAACGGCGGTCAAAGATTCGGTGAAATGGAAGTCTGGGCTCTTGAAGCGTACGGTGCCGCTAATACTTTACAGGAAATGCTGACTATTAAATCAGACGATGTTTACGGCCGAAGTAAAGCTTATGAATCAATCATTAAAAAGACAGCCATTGTCGGACCTAAGATTCCCGAAAGCTTCAACGTTCTAGTTAAAGAATTGCAAGGCCTAGGTCTTAAAGTTGACCTGATTAAATCAGACAGCCTGGTTGATGCCGAAGCAATTCTAGCCAGCAGTATTCATAGTGAAGCGACCAATCAGCCGGCTATAGAAGTTCCGGAACCAGAAGTTTCTGATGTCGATATGAGCGAAGAGGCACCAGTTGATGAGTTTTCTGTCGCCGAAGTTGATGACGAGATAACTGTTGAAACGCCTAATGATCTTGCTATCGAAGACAGCGATGATGTTGTCCCGGCTGTCACTGAATCGAACGAAGAATTAATTAAAGAAGGATAAGGAGGTAACCGAAGATGAACCAAGGACGAAGCCAAGTTTCTACTGACATAGCCGATTTTGATGCAGTCCGGCTAGCGGTTGCCAGCAGCAATGACATATTAGATTGGAGTTACGGCGAAGTAACAAAACCTGAAACAATTAACTACCGAACCCAAAAACCGGAAAGAGACGGTCTGTTCTGCGAAAGAATATTCGGTCCGGTAAAAGATATTAACCCCCATGATGCCAAATATAAGGGTGTTAGAAGCCGTGAAGCGGCTGTCGATAAAAATGGGGAACTAGTTACGAAATCTATAGTCAGAAGAGAGCGGATGGGACACATTATCCTGGCCGTACCAGTAGCTCACATTTGGTTCCTCCGGGGCACCCCGTCGGCTATGGGACTTCTTCTTGGCATGACCGTTAAAAACCTGGAAAGAGTTGCCTATTTCGCCAGCTACATAATTAAGCAAGTGGACGTTACAAAGCGAGACCAGCTGCTGCAAGACAAAGAAGCCGAATTTAATGCTGCTAAGGAAGCTATAACTATACGCTACGATAACGAAGCTAAAAGCGAAGAAGCTAACATTAAGGCGCTGGCTGAAATGCGAACTAAAGAACTGACCGAACTTACTGCCCAGTTTGATGCCTATAAAGCCCAGGTTATTACACTTGAAAAGCTAAATCTCTTAAGTGAAACAGATTACCGCAACCTGCCCGATGAACTTAAAGGCTTAATTGAAGTCGGCATGGGCGGCAGTGCCTTAAAAGCCCTGCTTGATGACATTGATCTTTCTAAACTGGTTGAAGAGCTAACCGCCGAAGCTGAAGAAGCTAAAGGTCAAAGAAAGAAAAAGATTATGAAACGCCTTAGACTGCTGGAAAACATGCAGCGGGCTGGTATTTCGCCAAGCTCAACCTGTATTACGGTATTACCAGTCATTCCGCCGGATCTTAGGCCAATGGTTCAGCTAACTGGTGGCCGGTTTGCAACTTCAGACCTTAACGACCTTTATAGACGGGTAATTAACCGAAATAACCGGCTTAAAAAACTAATTGACCTAAACGCACCGGAAGTGATTAGACGCAACGAACAGCGGATGCTTCAAGAAGCAGTTGATGCCCTAATAGACAACAATTCGACAAGATCCGGCCGGGCAGTAGCTGCCAGCGGTCAGAGACGTAGGCTTAAGAGTCTTTCAGACCTTTTAAAGGGCAAACAGGGACGTTTCCGTCAGAACCTGCTTGGTAAGCGTGTAGACTACTCGGGACGGTCAGTAATTGTGTCTGGTCCTGAACTTAAGATTAACCAGTGCGGACTGCCTAAGATGATGGCCCTTGAACTGTTTAAGCCATTTGTAATCGGTGAATTAATAGCCCGTGAACAAGCTCACAATATTAGAAGCGCCTCAAGACTTATTGAAATGGCCGAAACAGTTGTCTGGGATGCCTTAGATGAGGTCATCAAGGGCAAATATGTCCTATTAAACCGTGCTCCAAGCCTTCACAGATTAAGCATTCAGGCTTTCCAGCCAGTATTAATTGAAGGCCGGGCTATCCAGCTTCATCCGCTGGTTTGTAAAGGCTTCAATGCTGACTTTGACGGCGACCAAATGGCTGTCCACCTGCCTCTAAGCGATGAGGCACAAAAGGAAGCCAGAGAAATAATGGGTGCCAACAAGAACCTGTTAAAACCAGCCGACGGTTCACCAATCCTCCATATTGAGCAGGATATAGTCCTTGGCTGCTACTACCTGACATACATCAGACCAAACCAATCCAAGGATGTAACTGTCTTTAGCTCGCTGGAAGAAGCCTTGATGGCTCTGGATAAAGACAAGATTAAGCTTCAGTCATTTGTCCGCCTGCCGTTCAGAGGTGAAACTAGAGAAACTACAATCGGGCGTATATTATTTAATGAAATCTTTCCTGATGATTTTGTCTTCCAGGATGAAACCATGACCAAGAAGAAACTTCAGCAGGTAATGGCTACAGTCTATGCTACTTACGGTCAGGAAAAGACAGCCGAAATAGCCGATGGTCTTAAAGATCTCGGCTTCTACTACGCTACACTATCTGGCCTGTCCATGGGCATGGGTGACTTCAGTGAAATAATTGGTACAGACAAGTTAATTGAAGGGGGTGAGGAAAGATCTTCAGCTATTGCTGATCAGTTTGAGCAAGGCTTTATAAACGAAGACGAAAGACACCGTTTAACTGTTGAAAACTGGACAAAAATAGACACCCAAGTTCAGGAATTACTAGCTGATCAGATGGCCGACAAAGACTCCTCAATGGCAATTGCCATAACTTCCGGTTCAAGAGGCAACATCTCCCAGATGAAGATGTCCGTCGGTATGCTTGGCGTTCAATCCGATGCTTCAGGACAGGCTATAGAACTGCCGATTAAGTCTGGCTATGTTCACGGTCTTGACCCACTGGAATACTTCACTGGCACCAGGGGAACCCGAAAAGCCTTAATAGATATTGCCCTTAAAACAGCCGACGCCGGTTATCTGACCAGGCGCCTGGTTGATGTCGCTCAGGATGTCTTTACTATTGAAGATGACAGCTCAGATCCAGGCTTTGCCATGCTTAGATCAGACGCTCAGGAAATTGGCGTTTCCTATGGATCACGACTAGTCGGCCGATTTGCTGCTCAAAAAATACCAACTCTTGTTAAGAAGGGCGAGCTGATTACTAAAGCTATAGCCGATAAAATAGACGCCGATGAATCAATTGACGGCGTTAAGATAATGAGTGCTCTCTCTTCAGGCAGTGTTAAAGGTGTCGACCGTCGTTCATACGGTGTCGACCCGGCTACCGGAAACCTTGTTGCTGACCACCATCCCATAGGTGTCATTGCTGCCCAGAGTATTGGTGAACCTGGTACGCAGCTTAGCCTTGACTCTAAGCACCGCGCCGGTGTTGTCCTGGCTGATGACACAGCCCAGGGTTTGTCCCGAGTTGAAGAATTGTTTGAAGGCAGGACACCAAAAGGCCAGGCCTACCTGACTGAAATTACCGGTACTGTCAGTACATGGGAAGAAGGCGACCACTACATTGTCCAGGTGGCTGCTGACTCTAAAGAAACAGTTTCCTTAAAACTCGGTGATCGTAAGGCATTGCTTGCTAGTGGTTCCGATGTCGCCGTCGGTGATGTGATTGCAGCCCAAGAGGATGGCAGTGAACCACTCATTGCGCCTATGGCCGGCAGATTAGATATCGCTAAGAAAGACATAAGAATTAACCCAACTAAGAAAAGCGTCTTAAGGTACGAAATCCCTGGCTTTAAACAGCTTCAGGTTAAAGATGGCGACAAAGTTACCGCCGGTCAAAAATTAACCAATGGTTCGGTTAACCTGCACGATCTCATGAGACTTCAGGGTGTAGAAGCTACCCAGCGGTATATCATGAATGAAATACTTCGTATCTTTGCCGGCCAGGGTCAGAACATTGCCGATAAGCACCTAGAGATCATAGTCAGGCAAATGTTTAGCCGAGTCCAAATTGAAGATGCGGCTGACAGCGAGTTTGTAACCGGAGACATAGTCAGTAAATTAGCTGCCGTTGAAGCTAATGAAAAATTGGTTAAAGCCGGCAAGAAACCAGCCAAGGTTGTCCAGCTGCTTCTTGGTATAACCAAAGCTTCACTAAGTACTGATTCTTTTTTAAGTGCCGCTTCATTCCAGGACACAACCAGAGTTCTAATTAGTGCTGCCACATCTGGTAAGGTAGATAAGCTATACGGCCTTAAAGAGAACGTAATATTGGGCCGCAAAATACCAGTTGGTACCGGATTTAAGAGTGATGATGAAAATTTAGTTGTCGCGGATGAAGAATTAGCAGTCGGCTAACTATCCCCTTGATAACCATAGCGCCATCTGTTAAAATATGACTAAAGCAAATAAAGGTATAAATTGAGTTAGTTTCTGAGCCAAATAGATAAAGGCAATACTATTTGAAGCAGTAGAAACTTCAGACTCTAGAAGGGGAATAAATTGCCAACCATCAATCAATTAGTTCGTAAACCCCGCTCTAAGGCGAATGCTAGGAGTAAGTCTCCGGCAATGCAGCGCGTGGTTAATAACCTAAAAAATATTAGCTACGAAAAGTCGGCACCATTTAAACGCGGTGTCTGTGTAAAAGTAACCACGAAAACTCCTAAGAAACCTAACTCGGCTCTCCGTAAAGTTGCTAGGGTTAGACTTACCAACGGCTATGAGGTTTGGGCATATATTGGCGGTGAGGGACACAACCTACAGGAACATGCAGCCGTGCTTGTCAGGGGCGGCAGAGTCAAAGATCTTCCTGGTGTCCGTTACCACATAGTCCGCGGCAGCTTAGACCTTCAGGGTGTCAATGACCGCAAGAAAGGCCGTTCTAAATATGGCACTAAGAAGGGATCTAAATAGATGCCCCGAAAAGTCACCAGATCCTTAGTTAGGCAGGTTCAGCCTGACCGCATGTATGAATCGGTCCAGGTTCAGAAGGTAATTAACAGGGTTATGTTAAACGGCAAGAAACAACTGGCTGAGAAGATTGTCTATAGCGGTATGGAAAAAGCTGCCAAAAAACTTAAAATCCAAAACCCGCTCGATGTTTTTGAACAAGCCATGAAGAATATTGAACCCCATATTGAAACCCGCTCAAGACGTGTTGGCGGCGCTAACTACCAGATACCTTTTGAAGTTAAAGGACAAAGACAGCAGCACTTAAAAACTATGTGGTTTGTTCAAGCTGCCAGAAGCCGTAAGGGTATACCAATGTCCGATAGAATAGCGCAGGAGCTTGAAGATGCTTACCGCAATCAAGGCGGTGCAGTTAAGAAGCGTGAGGATACCCATAAAATGGCTGAAGCTAACCGAGCGTTTGCTCACTTTGCAAGGTTTTAACCATGGATGGCGAATATAGTCCTCACCCTGAAGAAATGCTTGACCTTCCTGTGCTTGACTTGCGAGAAGAAAGTCTGAATACCGAAAATAACTTTAGAGCCAAATACATCGGTTTCTTAACTCGGCAGAGTGAGTTGTTAAGTATAGACGGCGAAGAATGGCCAGTATTAATTGCTTCGCCGTTATATCCTCTTGTACGCCGTCCAGCTAAAGCCTTAATAGACACACTTATACGTCACGCTGGACGAGAAAATGGCCAAGGAACAAGTTAAATATTAAAGGACAAATAAGTGTCAGACGCTAAATACACAATCGACAAACTTCGCAACATTGGCATTATTGCTCATATTGATGCTGGTAAAACAACCACAACTGAGGGCATCCTATATAGAACAGGACTGAAGCACAAAATAGGTGCCGTTCACGAAGGCGATACGACAACTGATTGGATGGCCCAGGAACGGGAACGGGGCATTACCATTGTCTCGGCAGCTGTCACTTGTTACTGGAAAGGGCACCAGATCAATATTATTGATACCCCCGGCCACATTGACTTTACTGTTGAAGTTGAGCGTTCACTAAGAGTCTTAGACGGAGCTGTTGTCGTTTTTGACGGTAAAATGGGCGTTGAATCACAAAGTGAAACTGTTTGGCGCCAGGCTAACAAATACGGCGTGCCTCGTATCTGTTTTATAAACAAGATTAACCAAACAGGCGGCGATTTTTATAAATCCCTGGAATCAATCCATAACCGGCTAAGCAAACGCGCTTTTCCCATCCATCTGCCGATCGGTTTCGAACAAAAAGTAAGTGGTATTGTCGATTTAGTTAATCTAAAGGCCTATACGTATAAGGACTATACTGACCATGAGTTAACTGAGGGTGAAATTCCGGAAAACATGGCCGATGAAGTTAAGCGCTACCGCAGCTTATTAATTGAAAATGCCGTAGCTGAAGATGAGACACTTCTCGAAAAATATCTTGAATTCGGTGAGAATAGTCTAAGCCCTCATGAAGTTAAATCAGCCATTAGAAATGCTGTCTTAACCGGTAAGTTTTTTGCCGTAACTGGTGGTGACGGCCGCGGCGTTATTGTTGAAAAGGTACTTGATGCCGTCAATGATCTTTTACCCAGCCCTGTCGATAGAGGCAGTACATGGGGCACTCACCCAAAAACTGGAGATGAGATTGAAAGAAAGCCTGACAATGCCCAGCCATTCTGTGCCTTGGCTTTTAAAATTTCGACAGATCCATTTGTTGGTAAATTAGCCTACTTTAGGGTTTATTCAGGCAAGTTAAATGCCGGATCGTATATTTTAAACAGCAGCACAGGTGAAAAAGAGCGGGTTGGTCGGGTAGTTCGGATGCAGGCTGATAAAAGAGAAGACGTATCTGAAGTTATGGCCGGCGATATAGCCGCCATTGTCGGACTTAAAGAAACCACCACTGGACACACGCTGTGTGATCCAAATAACCCGATAATCCTAGAGAGTATAACTTTCCCTGAACCGCCTGTCTCTATTGCTATCGAACCAAAGACTAAGATCGACCAAGAGAAGATGAGTCTAGCATTAGGACGTTTAGCTGAAGAAGACCCAACCTTTAGAATCCGCGTTGATGACGAAACAGGACAAACAATAATTAGCGGCATGGGTGAACTTCACCTGGAAATTATTGTCGACCGCATGAAGCGTGAATTTAACGTCGAGGCTAACGTCGGTCAGCCCCAGGTTGCCTACCGTGAAACTATTCGCAAGGACGGCGTTGAGGCAAACGGTAAGTTCATCCGTCAATCAGGCGGCCGTGGGCAATACGGTGATGTCTGGATAAGAATATTCCAAAACGAACCTGGCAAAGGCTATGAATTCATTAACTCAATCAAGGGTGGGGTAGTGCCTAACGAATACATCCCGGCTGTTAAAAAAGGCATTGAAGAGGCCATGGGTAACGGTGTCATAGCCGGCTATCCGGTAGTAGATATAAGGGCCGAGCTCTATGACGGCAGCTACCACGAAGTTGACTCTTCTGAAATGGCTTTCTCTATAGCCGGATCCATTGCCCTGCAGGACGGTGTCAAAAAAGCAAACCCTGTAATTCTTGAACCTATCATGAAGCTAGTTGTTGTAACACCCGAAAACTACATGGGTGATGTCATTGGTGATCTAAACTCCAAAAGAGGCCATATTGAGTCGATGGAAGATTTAAGCGGCGGTATTAAAGAAATAACAGCCTTTGTTCCTTTAGGCGAAATGTTTGGTTATACCACCAATCTTCGGAGCATGACCCAGGGCAGAGCTTCAAGTACAATGGAGCTTAGCCACTATGCAGACGTTCCCAGAAACGTTGCCGAAGAAATAATTTCTAAGAGCGCTAAGTAATAATAGGGAGTCTAATATATGTTAGTAACGCTATGTCTGAGGTAAATACAGTTGCGGCCAATCAATTGATGGTCTTAGGAGGCGGATTGACCATCGACGACTATGGACAGTTGATGCTCCATCAGCATTCAACAGAGCGTGCCGATAGGACAATTGAGTATTACTATGAGGAAGAAGCTCGTTTTCTAGCTAGGGGCGCAATGATCGTATGTACCGGAGGCCATAGCCACGGCCAAAACGGTGAATATGTACCTGAGTCACAACGAGAAGCTAGTTTAATAGCCGGACTTTTAATGGAAGCGGAAATCCCTTCTAGACTCATAGAGACAGAAACTGAGTCCACATCAACTGCCGAAAACATATTAAACTGTATTGAACTTGGTTATATAGATCCCGCTACTATTGACCCGGACAACCCTCTTGGGGTGGTCAGTCATCTACATCATTTAGAACGATTTATTATATTTGCATCAAAGACGGGTATTCACCCAGATTCAATTCAAAAGATACCTACTGAACAAGAAGATGAAAATTCAATGGAGTTTCTCAAAAGGCAGTTTTATAGAATTATGCTCGTCGGAGCAAATGATCCTGCCAAACTTAGATCGCGTATAGAAGCCATGAATAACCACTTAGGCAAGACCCAGTCCGCAGTCCAAAACTTTGCTAGCTTCTTTTAGTTTCAGCTTTCTTAGAATTGTCCTTACTAACTCTTTACAAAGCAACTCTTCTTAGATATACTGACTCAATCACAAAGCGTGAGTATATATTACTTATGTATAAAGAATTACTAATCTGAGCTTAAAGGAGCAAGTTTAAATGGCAGAGCAGTTTGATCGAAGCAAGCCACACGTAAATGTCGGTACTATGGGTCATGTTGACCATGGAAAAACAACCTTAACATCGGCTATTACTTTTGTTTTAGCCAAGAGAATCCCATCAAAAATTAACGTACCTAAGAAATTTGAAGAAATAGATAATGCGCCAGAAGAAAAATCCAGGGGTATTACTATTGCCACTTCCCACACTGAATATGAGAGTGAAAAGCGTCACTATGCCCACGTTGACATGCCGGGACACGCTGACTACGTTAAGAATATGATCACTGGCGCCGCTCAAATTGACGGTGCCATATTAGTTGTCTCGGCAGCTGATGGTCCGATGCCTCAAACCAGGGAACATGTTCTGCTTGCCCGTCAGGTAGAAGTTCCGAAGATATTAGTTTTCATGAATAAAATGGATATAGCTGACCCTGAATTAGTTGATCTGGTTGAAGAAGAAGTCCGGGAGCTGCTGGAAAAGAACGGTTTTGACAAAAATGCCCCGATTATCCGCGGTTCTGCTACTAAAGCTCTGGAGGGCGACGCTGCCAGTGAAGAAGCCATAATGGAACTTATTAAGGCTATGGATGAATACATTCCCGAGCCAGTCAGAGAGCTCGACAAACCGTTCCTAATGCCAATAGAAGATGTCTTCTCCATTAAAGGACGGGGTACAGTCGCTACCGGCCGAATTGAAAAAGGTGTCGTTAAAATTAACGATGAGGTTGAAATTGTCGGTATCCGGCCAACCCAAAAATCCGTTGTAACCGGTATCGAAGCTTTCAAAAAGACCTTAGACCAGGGTCAGGCTGGCGACAATGCCGGCATTCTGCTAAGAGGCATTGAACGGGATGACATTGAACGCGGCCAAGTTCTGGCTAAACCAGGTTCAATTACACCTCACACTGAATTTGATTCAGAGGTATATATCTTAACAAAGGAAGAAGGCGGACGCCATACCCCATTCTTTAAGGGATATAAGCCGCAATTTTACTTCCGAACCACCGATGTAACAGGTGAAGTTGAACTGCCAACTGATAAAGAAATGGTTATGCCCGGCGACACGATAACCTTCAAAGTTAAACTGCTTTCACCAATTGCCATGGAACAGGGTCTGCGTTTTGCAATCCGCGAAGGCGGCCGAACAGTTGGTGCCGGTGTTGTGACTAAAATAATTAAATAGGATATATTTAAAGCGAAGAGCTTTTTTAGCCTTCAATTAACAATTAAAGGAATACATGGCCGAAGCCAAAACCCCACCCGTAAAACAGCGTATCCGGATAAGACTTAAAGCTTATGATCATAAAGTTATAGATCAGGCAGCTAAACAGATTATCGATACCGCTCTTAGAACCGGCGCATCATTGGCCGGCCCTATTCCTCTGCCAACTAGAAAAAGCACCTTCACGGTCATAAAAAGCCCCCATGTCTATAAGAAAAGCCGTGAACAGTTTGAAATGCGTATCCATAAACGCCTGATTGATGTCTTTGACCCGACCCCTAAGACAATTGACTCACTCATGAGCCTGTCACTTCCGGCCGGCTGCGATGTCGAAATAAAGATGTAATAGTCAGTTTTCAATTATTAAATGCTGGTGAAAATACAACAGATTATATCGCGTGGTAAGTGCTAGGATTAAGTCATGAATGACGAACAATTTGAAGATATTAAAGAGCTAGTTCAGGTTAGTGCTAATAACACGGAAGCAAATCTCAAGAAGGAATTTACTGAGATTGCCGCTAAAACAGAAGCCAATATCCGAGGGGACATGAAAAAAATGGAAATAAGATTAACGACTAGAATGGATGATGGTTTCGCAGGCGTGGGTGATGCCTTTTTAGATCTAAGTGATCATATCGACGAAAAATTCGGCAGAGATGAATCAAAGCTGGCTAATCACGAACGGCGCATAACAAAACTTGAACGCGCTATCTAACGACTAGAATTTCATTATTGATGGTGTAGAATTCTCAACGTATTGACAGATATAATCTCGCATGCTAATCTGTCATGGTATCTAGACAAAAAATTAGGTAGCTTGGTGTTATCAGATAGGTCTAACAGATGGAAACCGTCGGTCACCAAGAATTTTAGTATATAGGCTAAATTAAGGTAATAAGTAAGGTAAGTATTCAATGGGGCCAAAATCCCTAATTACTCGAAAGCTTGGCATGACCTCCACGATAGATGAAAGCGGAGCGGTGAGAGCTGTTACCTTGCTGTCAGTCGATGAACACACCGTAATCCAGAAAAAGACGGAAAGTATCGACGGCTATAACGCACTGGCAGTCGGCACAGAAACAGCAAGACATCCTGGTAAGTCCCTAAAAGGGCACTCTAAGCTGGCTAAAGTAATGCCTAAGATCATTAGGGAGTTTAAGTTAGATGACGGTGCAGATTCTTTAAATGTCGGAGACAAATTTAACTCCGACGTTTTTAGTATTGGTGACATAGTCGATGTCAGTGGTCTAAACAAAGGTAAAGGCTGGGCTGGCACTATTAGGCGCCACAATTTCCATAGAGGCCGTAAAACCCACGGCGGCCGAAGCTATAGACGGGTTGGCTCAATTGGTTCGATGTATCCTCAGCATATCTTAAAGGGCAAGAAAATGGCTGGTCGTTTGGGACACGAGAAAGTCACCGTTAAAAACCTTAAAGTTGCTTTAGTTGATCCCGAAAGGCACGTTATTGGCGTATTTGGTGCCGTCCCAGGTCCTAAAAAGGGAATCTTAATCGTCTCAGAGAGGCTAAGTAATGAACGCCCCGACATATAGCGCCGGCGGTCAGAAATCTACAAATGGGACAGTCTTATCTAAAGATGTCTTTGGCCAAGAGATTAAAGACCACCAATTACTTAAAGATGCCTATCGTACCTACTTAGCTAATGGCCGGGAGAATTTAGCAGTCGTTAAAACCAGAGGCCTGGTATCAGGCGGCGGCAAGAAGCCATGGCGGCAAAAAGGCACTGGCCGGGCCCGTTTTGGTTCCTCAAGGAACCCTATTTGGCGCGGCGGCGGTATTGCTTTTGGTCCGACCGGCAATGAGAACTATGCAAAAAAACTGAATATTAAAGCTAAAAGAATTGCTTTAAAGCAGGCCCTGACTCTTGCTCAAAGCGATGGCAAGATCAGCATAATTGAAGAGATAAAGCTTAAAAACGCTAAAACAGCTGAGCTAGTCAGTCTTATTAATAAATTATCCGTGGAAGGCTCACTTCTCCTAGTTCTTGACAAGCTGCCAGAAGAACTCAAGCTGTCCGCTAGAAATATTCCGTTTGTTCTTTTATCTACCGCCAAAGGATTAAACGTTTTTGACGTCTTAAACAGTGACCGGATTGTTATTACAAAGCCAGCCTTAAAAGAAATTGAATCACGCTTGGAGGTTAAATAATGTCTAAGACCTTAGGTATAACACCTCTAATTAACGAAAAGACATATGATTTATCTAAACTTAAGAATGTTTATGTCTTTGACGTTCCGACGAGCTCTAACAAGCTTGAAGTCAAAAAGGCCGTTAAAGCCCAATTTGAAGTTGAAGTTAAATCGGTCAACATGGCAAGTATTAAAGGTAAGGCTAAAAGGACCATATCTTTAACCGGCAAGCGCTCGGTAAACAGCGAAGGATTTAGACCAGGGCTTAAGAAAGCTTACGTAACTCTAGCTAAAGATCAAAGCCTGCCTTTCTTTGAAAGTATCGATGAAGCTGAAGAGAAGCGTGAAGCTAATCAGGAGCAGTTCGATAAAGCTGCCAAAAAGCAGGCTGAAAAGGAAGTCAAGACCCAGAAGGCAGATAAAGCTCCGAAGCGGCGCTTCTTAATGACCAAAAAGCCGGAGGGCAAATAAGATGGACAGCATATATAAGCCAACTTCCCCCGGCCGAAGAGGCATGAGTAAGCGGGATTTTCAGGCTATAACCACTAGTAAGCCGGTCAGATCATTAACATCAGTTAAGCGCAGCGGTTCAGGCCGAAACAACCAAGGCAAGATCACCACCAGGCATAAAGGCGGCGGCGCCCATAGATTCTATAGATTAGTTAGTTTTAGCCTGCCGGACGGTTTCTCTGGCATAGTTACAGACATTGAATATGATCCAAACCGAAGTGCTAATCTGGCCCGGATTAAACGGGCCGATGGCCAATACGCTTACATTCTAGCTACCCAAGGCATGAAAATAGGTCAAAAGATATCTGTCGGCGGCGACAGCGCAATTGAAAACGGCAACAGATTAGCCCTTAAAGTACTGCCGATTGGAAGTGTTATTCACGCCGTAGAGATGCAGCCGGGTAAAGGCGCTCAAATGGTCAGATCAGCTGGCGCAAGCGCCATGTTAATGGCTAGAGATAACGGCTATGCCCAGCTCAGACTGCCCAGCGGCGAAGTCAGGCAAGTTAACGAAAACTGCACAGCCAGCATCGGTGTGGTTGGCAATGAACAGCACCAAAACATCAAGCTCGGCAAAGCCGGCATTAAACGCCACCAAGGCATCAGACCGGCAGTCCGCGGTGTTACCATGAACGCTGTTGATCATCCCCATGGCGGCGGTGACGGCGGCAAGCACGGTATTGGCGGCGGTAAGGGACATGGTTCATCGCCTAAAACTCCATGGGGTCAAAAAACTCTGGGCAATAAGACAAGAAGGCGAAAGAGTACAACCAAGTACATTATCCGAAGCCGTCACCTAAACAAGAGAGGTAAATAGTCATGAGCCGTTCACTGAAAAAAGGACCGTTTATAGACTTCAAGCTGGCTAAAAAAATAGCCGCACTGTCTAGTGATGACCGGACTATCATTAAAACCTGGGCCCGGTCTAGCACCATTTCCCCTGACTTTGTTGGCCGCACAATTGCCGTCCATAACGGTAAGCTTCACGTACCTGTTTTCATCACCGAAAACATGGTTGGACATAAACTTGGTGAATTTGCCCCTACCCGTAAATTCAGACGCCACGGCGGCCGAAAAGCTAAAGAGGCGGAGATAGTATAATGGCCATCCAAGCAATAGCTAAAAATGTCAGAATCAGCACCCGCAAGGTTAGCGAGGTGGTTGCCTTAGTTCGCGGCCGAACAGTCGATGAAGCATTAACTATCCTTGACTACACGCCAAGACAGTCGGCAACAGCTGTTAAGAAGGTTATTGAAAGTGCCAAAGCTAATGCAACGCATAACCACGGTTTTAGAGCCGAAGGTCTCAAAATTATTGAAATCAGTGTCACCGGTGGCCCTTCCCTAAAGCGCTACCGACCAGCATCCCACGGCCGGGCACTGCCTTTTAAGAGACGTTCTTGCCATATCCGAGTAGTTATTGACGGCCAAAAGAGGCCGCAGCCTAAGCCGAAGGCAGAAACTGCTGCCAAGAAGGAAACTGCTAATAAGACCGGGAAGGCTAAATAAGATGGGCCAGAAAGTTAATCCAATTTCCATGCGTCTCCAGGTCAATAAAGAATGGCGAAGCAAGTGGTTCAGCGATAAAAGAAATTACGCTAACTATCTTGCCCAGGACCTGACAGTCCGTAAGATGATTGCCGATAAACTCGGCTCCCGGGCTGCTATTTCTAAAGTGGAGATAACGAGAACACCAAATCTTGTTAATGTCACGATCTTTACCGGCCGGGCCGGTGTAGTTATAGGCAAGGGCGGAACAGGCGCCAGCGAGCTTAAAGATGCCATTGAAAAAATATATGCCACCCCTACCCGGGTTAATATTGAAGAGGTCAAGAAAGCTGACCTCCAGGCCAAACTTGTTGCTGAAAACATTGCCCACCAGCTGGAAAGACGAATGAGTTTTAAACGGGCTATTAAATCTGCTTCCGCCGCTACTATGCGGGCTGGCGCTAAGGGTGTCCGTATTGAAGTCGCTGGCCGATTAAATGGTGCTGAAATGTCCAGACGAGAGAAAGAAGTTGCCGGCTCAGTTCCGCTTCATACCATCAGAGCAGATATCGACTTTGCCGAGGTTAACGCTAAGACTGTCGGCGGCATTATTGGTGTTAAGGTCTGGATATATAAGGGGGAGGTTCTTTAAGATGTTAATGCCAGCCCGAACCAAATTTAGAAAGTTTAGAAAAGGCCGCATACACGGTGTTGCTACCTCAGGAAACAACATTGCTTTTGGAGAATATGGTTTATCTGCTATGGAGCCATCAAGAATTTCCGCCCGTCAGATAGAAGCTTCCCGCCAAGCGATGACCAGATATATTAAGCGCGGCGGTAAAATCTGGATCCGTATTTTCCCCCATATTCCAGTTACCAAGAAGCCTCTGGACGTCAGGATGGGCGGCGGTAAAGGCAACCCTGAGTTTTTTGTTGCTAAAGTTAAGCCTGGCACCGTTCTTTTTGAGATGCAGGGAGTAACCGAAGATGTCGCCAGGGAAGCTATGAGACTAGCCGCCAACAAGCTGCCGGTTAGAACTAAGTTTATTAGGCGTGAGGATGACTAGCCATGAAAATAGCTGAAATACGTAAAATGTCGACTGCAGAACTAGCCACCACTTCTAACTCAATTAAAGAAGAGTTGGTTGAGCTTAGAAGAAGAACAAGGCTAGGTGAAATTAATAACGTCAGGGCAATCAGATTAAAGCGTAAAGATTTGGCCCGTGTATTAACAGTCCTTGGTGAAGAGCTAATAAAGGAGATTCGCTAATGCCTAAAGTAATTGTCGGTATTGTAACGTCCAATAAAGCAGATAAGACAATATCTGTTCTGGTTTCAAGCCGCCGCACACACCCGATATATAAGAAGCAGTATTCAGTCTCTAAGAAGATTCTGGCTCATGATGAGAAGAATGAAGCAAACCCAGGCGACAAGGTAATAATTATCGAAACCAGACCGATTAGCGCTAAGAAGCACTTTAAGTTAGAGAAAATCTTGGAAAGGCCCGTCCTTACCTTAGACTCACTGGCTGTAATTAAACCTGAAGACGCTACGGAAAGACCAGCTTCAAAGTCTAAGAAGACCGAAGAAGATGAAGCCGATAAGGAAGTCAAATGATTCAGCAGGAAACAAGACTAGTTGTAGCCGATAATTCAGGCGCAAAGGAAATACTTTGCATCCGTGTTCTTGGTGGTTCAAGACGCCGCTATGCCAGAGTTGGCGATAAAATCGTCGCTACCGTTAAGGATGCCGCCCCGAACGGCACCGTCAGAAAGAAATCAGTTGTCAAAGCCGTGATTATTAGGACTAAAGACACCACTCAAAGAAAAGATGGATCGACTATCGCCTTTGACGATAACGCTGCTGTCATTCTGTCTGAGGACGACCTAACACCAAGAGCCACCCGCATATTTGGTCCAGTACCAAGAGAACTAAGAGACCTGGGTTATTCTAAGATCGTTTCACTCGCTCCGGAGGTGCTTTAAGATGAACTTAAACAAACCATTTAAGATTAGGCTAAAAGTCGGCGATAAGGTGATTGTCCTGTCGGGTAAATATAAGGGCAAAACAGGCAAAATCCTAAAAGTCCACCCCAGGGAAAATAAGGTTACTGTCGAAGGCATTAACATTATTAAAAAACACATTAAACCCACCCGGACTAACCGCGTTGGTTCGATTAGAGAGATTGTTAAGCCAATCTGGGTAAGTAAGGTTGCTATCTATGAACCGGAACTTAAAAAACCTAGCCGAATCAAGCATGTCCTTGACGATAAAGGTACTAAGACCCGTCAATATGCCAAGAGTTCAAAGGAGATTAAATAATGGCTGCTAACGACTTAAAAGTAGCTTATACGCCGCGGCTTAAAGCCGAGTACAGGCAAACATTATTGCCTGAACTTGTTAGTGAACTGGGTCTTAAAAACCCTTGGCAGGCACCAAGGCTGACTAAGATCGTTATTAATGTTGGTCTCGGTAAGGCTAAGGACGATAAAAAATACCTGGAAGCAGCTGCCAATACTCTTCGTAAGATAACCGGACAATCGCCAGTTGAAACAACCGCTAAGAAGTCTATTGCCTCATTTAAGCTTAGGGAAGGCAACAAGATTGGGCTTAAAGTAACACTTAGAGGCGACCGTATGTATGAATTTCTAGATCGTTTTATTAACCTGGTACTGCCCAGGCTGCGGGACTTCCATGGCCTAAAGACTACCTCTTTTGACGCCCAGGGCAACTATACAATCGGCATAAGTGAACAGTCTGTTTTTCCGGAGTTAACATTTGAAGAAACGACAACCAGCCACGGATTGGAAATAATCCTGGTAATTAAATCTAAATCTAGAGAACAATCAAAGGCACTGCTGGATAAATTCGGCATACCCTTTGAGAAAGAAAGGAGCTAAAGAATATGGCAAAGAAATCTATTATTGCTAGAGATCTAAAAAGACGCAAAATGAATGAGAAGTATGCCGGCAAACGAGCTGAACTTAAAGCTATGGGCGACCTTGAAGGCCTGGCTGGACTGCCCAGAAATTCATCACCGACTAGGCTAAAAAACAGGTGTCTAGAGACCGGCCGTTCACGCGGCTATATGCGTCAATTTGGATTAAGCAGAATATCTTTCCGTGAACACGCCGCAAAGGGTGAAATCCCTGGTATAACAAAATCTAGCTGGTAATTTAGGAGGAGTTTATATATGAATCGAAAACCATCAACTGACCCGATCGCCGATATGCTAAGTCAGATCCGTAATGCTATTGCTGTTAATAAGGCGGAAATTATCCTGCCGCACAGCCGAATTAAAGAAGCTGTTGCTACGCTTCTCGTTGAAAACAACTTTATTGACGGAGTTAAAGTGGAAGGCGATAAGACCTCAAAGGTGCTAAACTTAACCCTAAACCGTGACTCGTCTGTTGCTAGAATTACTGAAATAGACAAATTATCCCGTCCCGGCAAAAGAAATTATGTTAACTCTAAGGAAATCCCAGTAGTTAAACATGGCCGGGGTATGGTAATATTATCTACCTCTAAAGGAGTAATGACTGGTGACCAGGCTAAAAGCGAACACGTAGGTGGAGAATTAATCTGTCAGGTATATTAAATGAGTAGAATTGGCAAACAACCTATCAAAGTCCCAAGCGGTGTCACTATAGACATTAGCCCGGATAATGTTACAGTTAATGGCCCCAAGGGGTCACTAACCCAATTCATGATACCTGGAATTAAAGTTCGCCGAGATGAAGATGTTGTTGTAGTCGAACGGGAAAATAATGAACAGCAAACAGCAGCTAAACACGGTCTGATGCGAAGCCTTATTAATAACCAAGTTGTCGGGGTAACAAATGGATTTTCCAAGAAATTGGAGATAAACGGCGTTGGTTATAGAGTAAATCTCCAGGGACAAACTCTTAAACTAAGCGTTGGCTTGTCCCACGATGTTACATATGTAGTCCCCCAGGGCATAGTTTTATCCATTGATCAGAACGTTATAACTGTCAGCGGCATAAGCAAGCAGCAGGTTGGCCAAGTCGCCGCTGAAATTAGAGCAATCAGGAAACCTGAACCATATAAAGGCAAGGGTATTAAGTATATAGATGAACGTATTATCCGTAAGAGCGGTAAAAGCGGTAAGGAAAAATAACGATGGATAATTTAAAGCATAAACTAGCCAACCGTAAAAGACGCCAGCTCAGAGTCAGAAGCATTGTTAACGGCTCAGAATCGAGACCCAGACTATCTGTCTTTTTTAGTCTCCGCCACGTAACTGCCCAGCTGGTAGATGATGTATCAGGACGAACTTTAGTCTATTCAACATCAGTCGGCAAAAAGAACCTGCCGGAGAACTTAACCAAGAGAGCTAAGTGGGTTGGCAACGACATCGCCAAAAAAGCGGCCGCTAAGAAGTATACGAAAGTTGTTTTAGATAGAAATGGTAAACTTTACCATGGCCGTGTTGCCGCTCTAGCAGATGCCGCCCGCGATGCAGGATTGGAGATATAATGGCTAACGAACAAGCAAATAAGAATCGTAAAAGGCCTCGAGTAGAGCCCGAAGAAAAGCAGTTCGATGAACGGACTGTCCAGGTTGACCGTGTCGCCCGAGTTGTTAAAGGCGGCCGAAGATTTAGATTTAGGGCTCTAGTAGTCGTTGGCGACCGAAAAAACCGTGTTGGCGTCGGGACTGCTAAGGGTGCCGATGTAACCGCAGCTGTTACTAAAGCCACTGAAGTTGCAAAAAAACACTTCATCACCGTTAATTTATATAAAGGTACAATTCCTCACGAAGTTGAAGCAAAAGTATCTGGTGCCAGAATCTTACTAAAACCAGCCAGCCCAGGTACGGGTGTTATTGCCGGCGGCGTTATTAGAACAGTTCTTGAAGCTGCCGGTGTTAATAATGCACTGACTAAGTCCCTCGGCTCATCCAACAAGACTAACGTAGCTTATGCCACAATTAATGCATTAAGCTCACTTAAGCCGGCGAGTGAATGGATAACCAGACAAGGGAAACCGGACTCAAAACCTAAAGTTACCAAAAAAGTTACCGCCAAGTCAAAGGAAGCTAAATGAAGTACAACCAGCTAAATTTAACCGCCAGCCAGAAGACTAATCGGGTTGGACGAGGCATTGCTGCCGGACAAGGCAAAACTGCCGGACGGGGGACTAAGGGTCAAAAATCGAGAACCGGTTTTAGCAAGCGTCCAGGCTTTAGCGGCGGACAAAACCCGCTTATGCAGCAGCTGCCTAAACTGCCTGGCTTTAAATCACTTAAAACTAAGGCTGAAATAGTAAAAGTTGGCTCTCTTGAAGCGGTTAAGGCTAAGGAAATAGATGCAAACGTACTTGCCGAAGAAGGCTTAATATCTAGCCCCTATACTAAGGTGAAGTTGCTGGCTGGCGGCGAGCTTAAGTCGTCTAAGACTGTCAAGCTGCCTAATGCCAGCGGCGGAGCTATTGACGAGATAAATAAAGCCGGGGGCAGTTACCTAAAAGTCGAGCGCTTAAAAAGACCGGCCAAGGACTCTGACAGCATAAAATAAATTTGATAGACTAAGGAAGACAAAAAGTCTTTGGAGGGTATTAAGTAAGATAATGAACTGGAAAGTAATCTGGCGTTCACTAAGCCATAGCGACATGCGCAAGCGCATCTTAGCTGTCCTTGGTATATTGTTAGTTTTTAGAATCCTAGCTCAACTGCCAGTACCTATAGCTAATCCACAAACTCTGCACCAAGTCCTGCAAAACTTGTTTAATTCCAAGAATAGTCCGCAGCTGCTTAGCTTTATTAACGTTTTATCCGGCGGCGCACTAGCCAACTTCTCAATAATGCTGGCCGGCCTGGGACCTTTTATTAATGCCTCGATTATTATGCAGCTTCTAACAAAAGCTATCCCTAAACTTGAAGCACTCCATAAAGAAGGTGAGTTTGGCCAGAAGAAGATTAACCAGTACACCCGTATCCTGACCTTTCCGCTGGCTATGATTCAATCTGTCGGATCAATCTTCCTAATTAGACAAGCAGCCGCAAGTCTAGGCGGTGTTGGTAATATTACCGCTAATACATCCATAATGCAGTGGGTCTTAATGGTGGCTTCCTTAACCGGCGGTTCGATGCTGCTTATGTGGCTCGGTGAGCTAGTGACTGAACAAAGCCTTGGCAACGGTATATCGCTAATCATAACCGTCGGTATTGTTAGCCGGCTGCCAAGCAATATTCATAACATTATTAGCTCGGTTGTAACTGGTAAACATCACTGGAAAGTCTTTGGTCACAGCATTGCTTTCAATAAGGAGGCTTTAATCTATACCGCTATTATAATAGTGTCTATCGTAATCCTGACGTGGCTGGTCGTTATGTTAAACGAGGCGGCCAGAAACCTGACGGTGAACTATGCCAAAAGGGTCCAAGGCAACCGGGCCTACGGCGGCGTGACGACCACGCTGCCCGTAAAACTGATTACAGCAGGAGTTATACCAATTATCTTTGCTGTGGCTTTCTTAAGTGTGCCTAGTTTTGCCGGTGAAATATTAAAGGGTGTTAAAAGCGTGACTTGGTCCCATATTGGCACCGACCTTACTACTTGGTTCCAGACGCCAACATCCACCACCTTTAAGACTGAAGGTTTAATTGCTTATATCTATCCGCTGACATACTTCCTCCTAGTCTTTGTCTTTACTTTCTTTTATACATCAATCACTTTTAACTCTAAAGAAATAGCCGAAAACCTGCACAAACAGGGCGGCTTTATTGAAGGAGTCAGGGGCGGACTGCAAACCGAGAAGTACTTATCTAGAATCGTTAACAGGCTGACTCTGTTTGGCGCCATTTCCTTAGGTTTACTGGCCCTATTACCAATTATTGCCCAGTTATTTGTTAGCGTCAGCATAACTATTGGCGGTACTAGCATCCTAATCTTAGTATCTGTCGCCCTGCAAACTCTAAGAGCCGTTGAATCAAGGGCTCTAATGGTAACTTATGACCAATACTCAAGTCCGGACTTCTTTTATGATCCAGAGACAGGAGCTGAAGCAGCTACCGGCGCTCGTGAACTCAAATTCATACCGAAATTTATTAGAAAACGGAACAGTAGTTAAAGGTAAGTCTGGCTTACATACTGTTTAAGATTTGATGCAGTTTTCTGGCAACCTCGTTGTAGGACTGATCTCTGCCGAAGACAACAGGACGACCTATTTTAACTGTTACATGACTATGTTTTTTAGGCCAATTTGCATGCAGCGGGACGGTGCCTCTAAGTCCAAATGTTTTTAGCGGCACTATCGGCACACCCAATTCGACAGCCAGTAAACCGATGCCACTTTTAAAATCCTGAAGTTTACCGCTAACGCTAATCTTTCCTTCAGGGGATATTACGACGCTAAAGCCTTTATCAATAACCGTTCCAACGTATTCCAGGCTAGGCAAATACGGTTCTTTTCTAGATAAGTTAAAGCCGGCAAAACACAGTCTAATTATAAAGGCTAAAACCTTATGTTCTCTTAGAACATCGTCAGCGGCAGCTACAGTTAGGTGTTTTCTTAAGTTTTTTGGTATCGCCCGATAAACAACCGGACCATCAAAGTCATCAGTGTGGTTAAAAATATATATAGCCGGGCAGTTAAGTTTATTAAGGTTATCGGTTCCTTCAACTTTCAAACGTACCCATATTCTAACAATACTACCTAGCAGGTAATCTCTGAGCGCATTGCCGATAAGTCTAACATAGGGATTAAATTGCCATTTAGGTATTGGCTTACTAGCCTTGTTGGCTGGTGCTTCCTTAATTAAGTTTCTAAGCTGGCCAACAGTCGTCCCTGAAGATATATATTCCTCCGGAATACTGACCCGTAAAGTTTCTTCTAGTACTGCTACTAAAGCTAAGCGCTTTAGTGAATCAAGTCCAAGCTCAGCTAGCTTATTCGAGTCCCGAGCGTCGGGAAGTTGTTTGCCACAGGTTAGTCTTATGGCCTCAACTAGGACGTCCTTAGAAGCCGGCTCTTCATTCGCGGACCGGCCTGCATCCGTTTTCTTATTAGCCCAATCCCAGACTAGACGTTGGTCAACTTTTAATAAACGGGTTCGCGGAAAGTCCTCTTCTGGCCACCTTTTCCAGGAAGAAATATACTGATATGACTCCAGTTTGTCGTTAATTTCTTCGATAGCTTTAGCTATCTGGTCATCGCTTTTAACTGAGGTTACGACAGCAGTGACTTCTTCGCCGCCAGCTGTATTAACACCGACAATGCAGAGCTCGCCGAAAGCCTCATTATGAACGGCACGCTCTTCAATGTCTTCAGGAAAGACCTTGAGGCCGCTCGATAGGACAATGGCAAACTTCAGCCGGCCTCGGATATATAGTAATCCGTTTTTAATCATTCCGGCATCACCAGTTTTAAACCAGCCATTGGAAGTAAATGTTTCCTCAGTAGCCGTCTTATTGTGCCAGTACTCGCTGAAAATACTTGGCCCTCTAGCTAATATTTCACCATCCTCGGCAATTTTAAGCTCAACATTATCTAGCGGCGGACCAGGCGAATCAGCATGACGGTCGTCCATCCGGTTAACGGTTAAGATCGGCGAAGTCTCAGTTAAGCCGTAGCCCTGGAGCAGCCTAACACCCATCAGCTCCCACTTAAGGGCAACGTCTTCTGGAATCGGCGCTCCGCCGGTGACAATCAGATTTAAATGTCCGCCTAGGCGCTTACGAACACTGCTAAACAGCTTCCTTCGAAGTCCAAAGGGCAGGTAACGAGCAATGCGTCTGGCAACCAAAAGCGCCCCGGACTGTCCTTCGTTCTTAGCAATTTGCTCAATACTTCCCATCATCAATCCTAAAAGCTGCGGGATAGCCAGCATAACCGATATGCGGTACTCGACTAAAGCCTTGGCAATAGCCGAGGGAGTGACCTGCTTAAGGTAGAAGATACTAGCCCCCTTAGATATAACAGAAAGGCTGCCAGTCAACTCATACATATGAGACAAGGGGAGAACCGATAAAAGCCGCCAGTCTGGATCAATGGCAATGGCTCTTTGAATCCCTAAGACATTATTTAAGATATTAGCCTGAGTCAAAACTACACCTTTAGGAGCAGCCGTCGTGCCTGACGTGAAAACAATTAACCCCTTTTGCTCATCGCTAAGACTAATACCTGGCGGTTCGGCTAAATAAACGGCAATGTCTTGATATAAATCATCGATAACGTATAGGTTAAGTGACTTACTGAACTCATTAACTTTATACCGACTGACGAATATGCCCTTCGGTTCAGTTTGCTTAATAAAGCCTTTAATTGTAGCTGAGCTTAAGCTAATGTCTACCGACACGACGATAACTCCCAGTAGCTCAGCTGCCAAAAATACTTCTAGCCACTCTGGAGAGTTGCTGGCAACTATCATTAAACGATCACCAGCCTGATAGCCCCTGTCTTTTAAGAAGTTAGCTGTCTTATATATATTGACTTGAAAGGCAGCGTAACTTAGTCTTTCTATTTTAATAAAGCTGCGAATAGTTAGGGCACTACGCTCTCCTCTACCTTTAAACTCAGACACATAGTCACTGAAATTTCTATAATTCACTGGGTTACCCCATAAGCCACGGCAATAGCATAATCTCCGTCATGGGCGATAGATATCTCAAACTTATTACCCTTAGCGCTAGCTGATGGCTGACCGCTTTTACTAAAACTAATTTTAACATCTGTTAATTTGCTAATCGGCTTTAATGAGGCTTTGACGACAGCTTCTTTTGCCGCCCATAAACCGGCTAAATGCTCGGTTTTAGAATTATTTATTTCATCTAAATTAAATACTTTATGCATGAATGCATTACCGCCAAGCTCCATTTGTTTTTTAAACTCAGGAATATAAACTAAGTCAACGCCAATCATAACTATATATAATACCGCCAAGCATCACTAGCCGATAGTTTAAGGTTGCATGGCTA
The DNA here is from genome assembly GCA_963718045.1 of uncultured bacterium. Taxonomy (GTDB): domain Bacteria; phylum Patescibacteriota; class Saccharimonadia; order Saccharimonadales; family UBA4665; genus JAJZKE01. Next base: position 374,590 of record OY970350.1, on the reverse strand, counting down.
AGGTTCTATGGCTGGTCTCGGTTAAAGATTTTCGAATTGATTTAAGTAAAATACTTTAACAATGCCATTGACTAGCACATACAAGACCTATACAATATACTTGTATAAGGAGTGTAAATAATGGCTACAAAAACATTGAACATTGCACTGGACGAAAGATTGCTCAAGGACATTGATGCTAAAGTCAAGCAGGATATGGGTACGAGAAGTGAGTACTTTAGAAGACTAGCTCTTTCCGATCTGGCTCGTAGAAAGCGATGGGAGCAGTTATTTGCTGCAGGTAAGTCTGTCGGCAAACAAATGGGTATAAGCAGCGAAGAGCAAGTCTACAAAATCATTAACAACTAGTTAATATGATGACTACATCCAGACCCCAGGTTGTTTTAGATACAAATGTATGGATTTCAGGATTAGTTTTCGGCGGTAATCCAGAAAAGATTATCCGATTATTCATTGATGGACAAATAAATGTTGTAACCTCAGAAGAGTTACTAAGCGAGCTTCGGCGTAAGATAGCGGAATTATTCCCCTTATTTTTACCAAACCTAGGATTACTCGAGGAGTCAATTCGTGAAGATGCTCTTGTCGTCAAATTAGGTATAGTCCGGATAACTGCTAGCCGAGATGCAACTGATAATGTTTTTATTGAAACAGCAGTAACAGGTAACGCAGAAAGCATAATTAGTGGCGACAAAGATTTACTCGTACTTGGATCATATAAACACATAAATATATTAAAACCAGTCGATTTCTTAAAACTTTACGGGTTCGATAAAAAAACTTAGTTTATATGGCTAGCTATAAAGGACTAGAACTAAAGAACGATTACCATCAGCCGAAAGTAATTTAAACCAACACTTTACACTATCTGTTTAGCTTGATATAATGAAGCCCTGTTATATTTATGACTGCTAACAAGGAAGTTATTGAGTTAAACGGCACAATAGTTGAGACTTTACCAGGTACTCAATTTAGAGTCGAACTCGAAAACGGTCATAAAATTATAGCTCATGTTGCCGGTAAGATGAGGAAACATTTTATCCGCATTGTACCCGGTGATAGCGTGACGGTTGAATTGACACCTTATGATCTTACAAAGGGTCGGATAACCTACCGCAAAGGATAATATTTAAGGCAGAGTGTCATTTACTCACACTCGAGGAGCAATGATCCGCATGAAAGTGCGTGCTAGTGTTAAGAAAATATCTCCCGACGACAAGATAGTCCGTCGTAAGGGCCGTATTTACGTTATTAACAAACTCAAGCCCAGGCACAAGCAGAGGCAGGGTTAAAAGTGGCCAGAATATCCGGTGTCACAATTCCAAACGATAAGCAGCTGTGGGTGGCTTTGACATATATTCACGGTATTGGCAATAAATCCAGCTACAATATATTAGAAAAAGCCAACGTTGAACCGACCATCCGGGTTAAAAACCTAACTGACGCTGAAATATCCCGGATCCAAGAAGTTATTAACAATGATTTCGTTGTCGAAGGCGAATTGCAAAGAATAGTTTCCGGTAATATTAAACGGCTTAAAGACATAAAATCTTACCGCGGACTTAGACACCTTGCCAATTTACCATCACGCGGCCAAAGAACAAGAACCAATGCCCGAACTCGCCGTGGTAAGAGAGTAACTGTCGGCGGCACGGCTAAGAGAATAGCAACTAAGACTTAAAAAGGTATATATGGCAGAACAAGAAGTTATAGAACCCATAATCGCTAATGAATCAGTTAAGCCTGAAGAGCCAGCTGAAGTCAGTCTTAAGCCGGCCAAAAAGAAGAAAAAGGTTAAGCGCAGCGTACCAGTCGGACAAGCTCACATATTTGCCACCTTCAATAACACCATAGTCAGTTTTACCGATACCAAAGGCAACGTGCTGTCTAACTCAAGCGCCGGAGCAAACGGCTTTAGAGGTTCTAAAAAGGGCACTGCCTATGCTGCTCAGGTCGCATCTGAGGCTGCCGGTCAGGTTGCTAAATCCCAGTACGGCATGACTAAGGCTAATGTTTATGTCAAAGGAATTGGACTCGGCCGAGACTCAGCCGTTAGGGCTATTTCAAACTTAGATATCCAGATAGAAAACCTTATAGACGTTACCGGTGTTGCGCACGGCGGAGCCAGACCCAGGAAAGCTAGGAGAGTATAGATATGGCCAGAGACAGAAGCTCAATTGTTAAACAAAGCCGCCGCGAAGGCTACGCTCTTCATCCTAAAGCCCATAAAGCCCTGGTGAAGAGATCAGCGCTGCCTGGATATAATAACTCAGCCCGTCCAAACAGCGGCCGTGGCAGTCAGTATTCAATTCAATTACGAGAAAAGCAGAAGGTTAAGAGGCTGTACGGCCTGCTTGAAAGACAATTTAGACGGGTAATGGCTGAGGCTAACCGAACCCAGGGCAAAACTGGTGAAACTCTGTTAATGCTTTTAGAACAGCGGGCAGATAACGTCGTCTATCGGGCTGGCTTTGCTCCCAGCCGCCGGTCAGCCAGACAATTAATAACCCACGGCCACTTTGAACTAAATGGCCGCCGAGTCGATATCCCCAGCCTAAAATTAATTCCTGGCGACAAACTTACTTTAAGAAGCAACAGTGTCACGAACAGTTATTTTAAGCAACTGGACGAAGTTTCGCCGGCGCCTGCCGAAGTCCCATCATGGCTCAAAGTCAACCGTAAAAAAGTTGAAGTTAGTGTCACTAGTTACCCAGCTAGAGATGATGCTGAGCCGGATATCAATGAGCAGCTAATTGTCGAGTATTATTCACGTTAAATAGGAGGTCATAACAAAGTGTCAAATGTAATTCACACCCCGGGAATCGTCAGCGTCGACGATCACAGCGCTACTTCAGCAACACTAACCATCGAACCGCTACACAGCGGCTATGGCATGACACTGGGCAACTCGCTAAGACGGGTACTATTGTCCAGTATTGCCGGAGCAGCCGTAACAGCTTTTAAAATCGAGGGCATTGCTCATGAATTTACTGATGTCAAAGGTATTAAAGAAGACGTCGTAGATATAATGCTTAATCTTAAAGGCATCCGTTTTAGGGTTTACGGCAATGAACAGCAAACTCTCCGAATAGCTAAAAAAGGCAAGGGCACGGTTACCGCTAAAGACATTGAGACTAACGCCGATGTTGAAATAGTTAACCCTGAGCACGTTATAGCTACAATTGACGATGAAAAAGCATCGCTTGACATGGATCTTTTAGTTGAAATAGAAAGAGGCTATCGGACAATTGAAGAAGGAACACTTAAAAAACCAAGTGACATGATTGCTATTGACGCTATCTTTAGCCCGGTACTTAGAGTCCGGTATAAAGTGGAAAACACCCGTGTCGGCCAGGTAACAGACCTGGACAAGCTGCTCCTAACGATTGACACTGACGGCACCATTACTCCCCGTGACGCTTTTGAGGAAGCCGCTGCCATTTTAGTTAACCAATATACTGCCCTAGCCGGTAAGACACGGGTTGAGACAAGCGAATCTAACCAGGGCATGGTTGGCGATGACAACTTCGACCAAGGAGCAAACGCCGATGAAATGTCTGCCCTGAACACTTCGATTGAAGACTTAAACCTGTCTGCCAGAACAACTAACGCTCTGATTAATAACGATATCCATACCATCAGGGAGCTATTTGCCCTAAATGACGCTGAACTTAAAGACCTTAAAGGCTTTGGTTCAAAGGCACTAGACGAAGTTAAAGAGAAACTAGCGGAATTGGAGCTTTAGATGCACCGACACGGCTATCAAGGTAGAAAACTGCACCGTGAGCGCGACCAACGCCGGGCTCTTATGAAAGGTCTGGCTGATTCGTTAATTAAATACGAGAAAGTTGAGACCACCCTATCTAAAGCCAAAGAGCTTGTGCCCTACATGGAAAAGCTAATAACTAAGGCAAAAAAAGGTGACCTGGCTAATAGAAAACTAATAATCAGCGGGCTATCGACACTTACTAGCGCCCACAAACTAGTCGATGAACTGGCGCCCCGTATGAAAGGCCGAACATCAGGTCACTTACGCATTAAACCTTCAACTACCCGCCGCGGTGATAACACTCAAATGGCAGTAGTTAGCTTTGTTGATGAAAAGAAGGCAGAAACGCCAAAACCAGCGCCGGCCATACAAGAAACTAAGCCTGCTGAGGCGGCCAAGGAGACTAAATGAAGAAAACATATTCAGCCAAACCTAGCGAAGTAACCAGGAAGTGGTACATTATTGACGCTTCAACCGCTCCCTTAGGCAGAGTATCGACAGTTGCTGCTAGTTTACTACTAGGCAAGGGCAAACCGCAGTTTACCAAGCACATTGACTGTGGTGACTACGTTATTATCTTAAACGCCAAAGACTTAAGAGTGACAGGCGATAAGCTAAAAACTAAGAAATACTACCATCACAGCCAGCATCCAGGAGGTCTGAGGACAAGGTCACTAGAAGATCAGTTAGCCCTGGACCCGACAAAGGTAATCTATCATTCAGTCCGCGGTATGCTGCCGGATAATAAACTTAGAGACGGGCGGCTGCTTAGACTTAAGATCTACGCTGACGACCAGCATAAGCAAGACCCGCAGAAACCGGTAATTATTACTCTTGGAGAAGACAATGGCAAATAGCAGTTATTTTTACGGTCTGGGCCGCCGGAAGAGTTCCACCGCCCGCGTCAGACTGATACGCGGCAAAGGAAATATAGTTATTAACGGCCAATCAGCTTCCGAATATGTTAATGGCTCTAAATACTTGCTCAATAAGCTGAACCAACCATTTAATGCCCTTGATCTCACTAACAACTTCGACATATCTGTAGTGGTAGCTGGCGGCGGTAAAAACGGCCAGATAGAAGCTATCAGGCTGGGTATCGCCAAATGCCTGACCGTTTTAAATGAAGACTATAGGCAAACTCTGAAGCGAGCCGATCTGTTAGGCCGGGACTCCCGCGATAAAGAACGGAAGAAGTTCGGTCTGCGCGGTGCCCGTAAGCAGCGCCAATTCACCAAGCGTTAAGTCTGGTTTTTAGCCAAGCATTTAATTCTTAGGATATAATAACTAAGAACATGAGTAGAACAGTCATTCTAACGGGAATAAGGACCAATAATGATCTCCACATTGGCAACTATTTTGGTGCCTTACTGCCAATTATTGATCTTGCCAAAAACAAGCCTGATGATTACCAGATAAATCTGTTCGTACCAGATCTTCATAGTTTTACTACACCGGTTGACCATGGCACCTTATATGATCAGGCAATTCAAAACGTAAAGCTGTTTGTGGCCGCTGGCCTACCCTTAAATGCTAAGAATGTCTATGTCTATAGGCAGAGCTTCATCCCAGCCCACAGTGAACTAGCCTGGATCCTGGACTGCTTCACGGGCGTTGGTGAAATGAATAGAATGACCCAGTTTAAAGATAAAAGTGCCAAACTTGGCAACTCCATGGTCTCTATGGGCCTGCTCAATTACCCAGTCCTAATGGCTGCAGACATACTTTTATATGGTGCCAGCTACGTACCGGTAGGTGACGATCAAAAACAGCATATCGAATTTGCTCGAGATATAGCCATGCGAATGAACTCAAGATTCGGCGATCTATTCGTTTTACCTAAAAGCGTCAAAGAGCAGCACGAATTCTTCGCCCACGACCAAGGTCTTAGAATTAAAAGCTTCGCTGATCCAGCTAAGAAAATGAGTAAGAGTGAAGATAACAATAATGGTGTTATCTTCCTTAACGACAGCCCAGAAGAAGCAGCCAAAAAGATTATGTCGGCCACAACGGATAGTCTTGCTCAAATTAACTATGACCCAGAAAAACAACCAGGAATCTCTAACTTACTGCAGCTATTGGCCCTTATATCCGGAAGGCCGCAAGAAGATGTAAACGGCGAGTGGGATGGTAAAACTAACTACGGTGAGCTAAAGCAAGCTGTTTCTGAAGCCGTTAGGCAATTTCTGACTGACTTCCAGGATAAATTATCTAAGGTTGAGACCCAAGCAATATTAGACCATCTGTCGTCTTCTGAGGAGGCCATGAATAAAGTGGCTAACGAAACATTAACTAAAGTTCAGCGAGCCGTTGGCCTGAGGAAATGACAGATAAAAACGAAGTCCGTTTAGATATTGCCGTCTCACACAGTTTGCCAACAATTAGCCGGTCAACAGCCGCCAAAATAATTGAAGACGGCCTTATTAAAGTTAATGGTTTAAAAGTTATCAAACCAGCATTTAAGGTGTCTGACAGCGACAAACTTAACATAAACTATTACCCCGATAAGATTAAAATTCCGAAAATTAAACTGCCGATTATCTATGAAGACGATGATGTAATAGTTATAAACAAGCCAATTGGAGTTTTAGCTCATTCAAAGGGTGAATATAACCCCGAGGCAACAGTTGCAAGCTGGCTGGCAGATAAATATATTGGCGACAAAAATGAACGCTCAGGCATAGTCCATAGACTAGATAGGCTAACGAGCGGCGTTATGATTCTAGCCAAGAATGAAGCAGCTGCTCAATGGCTCCAGAAGCAGTTCTCTACCCGTAAAGCTAGAAAAACTTATCTGGCCATAGTTGACGGCAGCCTAAATCATGAATCAGCCATTATAGATCTGCCCATTAGGCGTAACCCCAAAAACCCGCAGTCTTTTAGGGTTGATGCCGGCGGTAAGCAGGCAATAACCGAATATAGCGTTCTAACCACACAGAATAACTTTAGCTTAATTGAACTAAAGCCAACTACCGGTCGGACACACCAATTAAGAGTTCATCTATCTCACCTCGGCCATCCTATAGTCGGCGATAGCCTTTATCACGGAAAGCCGGCTGACAGACTATACTTACTGGCTAAGAAGCTGGAGATAACTTTGCCGTCGAAAGAGCGTAAAACATTTGAAGTCGATACGCCAAATGAGTTTAAGATACTAATAAGCCATGAATAAGCCGATAAATCTTAAATCGTTAAAAGCAATGACTTCCTACCTTGACTCTCCGGGCCAAGCGGTCGGTTTAATCGGACCTCGTGGTTTAGATAAAAGCTACTTAGCGAAGTATTTAACAGTTAGACTCTTACACCTTAGTGACGGCGAACTCGATAAATACCCCTATTTTCTAGACATAAAGAACGAAGGATTAAATTCCATAAGTATTGATGACGTAAGGTCTATCAATGACTTTATTATCCTTAAAGTACCGCTTAAAACAGTCATTAACCGGATAATACTGATTGAAAGAGCAGAAAGACTAACCTTAGAAGCCCAAAATGCACTTCTTAAAAACCTGGAAGAACCACCCATGGGCACTGTCTTTATCTTAACAGCTGAAAGCTTAACTTCACTGCTTCCGACTATTACCTCCAGGCTATACACTATTAACGTCTTTAAACCAGATAAGTCGGAGCTAACCGCCTACTATAGTCAATTAGATCTAGACAGCGCTGATATAGCCCAAGCCTATCTAATATCTGACGGCTACCCGGGACTTATGGACCTTCTCCTTTTAGACAAGGAAAGTTCCCTCAACGATGCAGCCATAAGAGCCAGGAAACTACTTTCTTCAACTACCTTTGAAAGACTAAGTTATGCGAGCGATCTGGCAAAAGATAAGAAGGATCTTATAAACACTCTATTTGTTATAAAACAGATGGCTAAGATCGGTATCAGCTCAAGTGATCCAAAGCAGGCAGTTCGGTGGCATAAGATATTAGCTGCTACTTTAAAAAGCGAAAACAGACTTTCTTTAAACGCCCAAACCAAACTTCTTTTAACCGATTATATTTTAAGCCTCGCTTAATCTGATATAATGATCCCTACATGTACGAATTACTAATCGTAGTGATGTTTGGAATATTAGCTTTTAGAGACTCAGAGATACACGATGACGAGTTTGTTGATGTATCAAGAAAAGTCGGTGAACGTATCGGCCGGTTATGGGATATTGCCCACCAGGGCATGAGAGAAAACCGCTTTCTAAGAGCTGAAAAAGCCTTACTAACAATTCTAAAGATTGACGAGAAGAATGTAGCTGCCTATAACCGTCTTGGTATCCTATACGCCAAGCAAAAAGAATATAAGGACGCCATAGACTGTTTTGAAATAGCTTCCAGCATCGAAGCAACGCCTTCCAGCCTTCATAACCTTGGTCTTATCTATTATGAGACCGAAAACTACGAGAAAGCCTCTGTAGCCTTCGAACAGGCCTTAAAGCTAGAAGATAAACTAGCTGCCCGTCACGTTGCCTACGCCAAAGTTCAGGAAAAACTAGGTAATCTTAAAATAATGTTCCAGGAACTCAATAAAGCTATTGAAATAGAGCCAAACAGAGAAACCTACACTCTTTTATATAACTCCTATCTGAACCACGGTATGGAAGATGAAGCCAGAGACCTAAAGAAGAGACTAAGGCGGCTAAGTTTGCCTTCCGCTAAAGTTAAACAGATGATCCGTCCTAAACGGGTTATTGTTTAGCCCGGCATTCAGCGCACAGGCCTTCAATTTCAAACTGATGGCGGATAGGTTCAAGATCGAATTTAGCTGATACTGCTGTAATAAAATTAGCAATTTCTTTCTCGTCCTTAATATCCATTAGCAATCCGCATTTTAGACAGCTTATGTGATGGTGATGGGCAATAAACTTGTCTGAAAGCTCTAATTTATACTTCCAGCCGACATAGACTCGGTGAACTATACCGAGTTTTTCGAATAATTCCACGTTTCTATAGATACTTACCCGGTCCACACCCACAGCTCTAGCTAATATTTCTGCCATTGTCTGCGGTTCAGAGTGTATTAAAAGCTTAAAAGTAGCTTCTCTAGCCTTAGTAACATGGTAATTGTTATCTGTGAGAGTTTTTTTAAATTTAGTTATGTTTCCGGTTGCCATGTAACAATTATACTACTAATTGCAACATAGTTGCAGTCTATTACTGTTCTCGTGTAAGCTATTTGAATGCGAACAATTTTAGACATTGGTAAACAAGGTGCTGAAACATTTGATCTTGAAACACCAACCCCTAGCAGACTAGCTGTCGAGGGTATCGAGATTTTCGAACCTATAATAAGTCCGTTTAGGACCGAACCCCTTGATGCTGATACAGGTAATGGCATTAAAGAGACTGTTCAAATGCACGAACTACGGTTAAGTGATCGGCTAGTTTTCGGCATAGTTCATGCCATGGCTCTATATGGGCCGGTTGTCTATGCTCGAAAAGGTCAAGATAAAGCCGTAATGGGAATGTTATCGCCTAACTATGATGAAACTGGCACCTACAGACGGCCATCAATATCTGTATTACCGTTAGTTACTCCCTATCCGCTGATAAGCAAAGGTGGTGAGCTGTTGCCACCCCCTGAAGTGGCTACTATGTTAGCTGGCTCAGCCCACGCCGAAGGGCCTGGAGTAGGCAGCCACAATAAACCTCCGGTTCAAGATTATGAGGATATCTTTACTATCCTTGGCGCTATCTCACTTGGTAAAGACACGATTCTCGATGAAAATGGTAATCATACTCATTTTAAGGTAAGACAAAGAACAACTGTTGCTAACGGCTTAACTGATGGCACATTAGGCAACGTATTTGAGCCAAACGGAGATAATCTGGCAGGCTTTAGTGGCTACGGTATGCCGATAATTTTTCGTTGGGGAAATACTCAGCCAACAGATGCCATATATATTCCTGCTAAATTCTTGCCAAAAGAGCAAGCTTATGGTGTATACTATGACCAAGCAGCCGATATAGCCTTAGGCGCGGGCCTGCAGGCTATGTATGATCGGCAAGGCCAACAAGCATTTACAGATCAATTAAGAAGGATTGCAGACACGGCATGATTAATTCTCTAGAATTACCGACTTTTGACCCAGCGGCACTTACACCTGAGTTCTATGAAAGATATAACAGACAGCTAGCTAATGTGGCTGAAAAAGACCGAACAGAAAATGTATTAGCTGGCATTGCGACACTAAGACATGCTGATGGTACGGAACCGACATATGAACAAATTCGCGATGAATACAGATCCTTCTTTAACAGAGATAATGTAAGGTATGATATGGCCTTAATGCGGCAAAAGTCAATTGAATTTGCCCAGATTTGCATGGGGCACAATCACGGCTCAGAACTAGCCCGAGATGAACAGCTAGGGCCTATATTTGATCGGGGTATCAACTCTATATTCGGCGAAAAAGCTGACCACAAGCATGATTTAAATGGCAAACATGAGGAAGATAAAAAACGTAAAAAAGCCAAAGCTGCAGGCAAACAGACGTTAAGACTATTCCAGACAAAGACTAAGACCAATACAGCCAGGGAAAAGCCAGTACCAGTATTTAGACTTGGGAAACTCCCGACTCCGAAGCTAAGCGATCTGCCTAAAAGTAGTTTTAACTAACTTTTTATAATCTGTAAATCATAAGTTTATGGCTAATAAACACAAACAATCCGTCACTTTATTTTACAAACTACATGTTAAGCCCAAAACTTTAATAATAGTATGACCTTGTCAACAGAGTCAGAATATTACAACAGAACGACTAATCTGGTATTTTAAGCATATTTTGATGAGATGATTGCCAGGATTTAATTTCATCAATGCGCTGATTTAGTAAGTCAATCTGGGCTTGAGGGCTTCCAGCTTTTTTACAAAGCTCCATGTAATATTCAAGTAGCTGAACCAGCAGCTTATCGTGTGCCCTAAACAGGAAAAGTGGTTCATCTTCCGGAATAGGTGTCCCATCTAATTTAGTTATGTCGCCGCTTGTCTGATATTTACCGTCTATTTTTCTCATAAAGTTACCTCCCTTATATAAAGCTATTATAACAAAAACACTACGCTGCGTTATAGGTTAATAAAACACTAAATATTACGGATAAAAGTATCATGGAGCAAAATGCTGAACGAAGATAGAACCTTGTTAGTTGCTCCAATTTCTAGTCGAGTTTTTAGTTTCCTTAGTATTAAAGGCCCTGCCCAAGTCAATTCCTAACCTATTACATAAATCAAGTAACAACCAAAATACATCTGCGGCCTCTTCCTCAACATCATGCTGTTTTCTAGACAAATCAACTTTTTGACCATTTTGTTTGCGTATAGCCTTGGCTAATTCTCCGACTTCTTCTACCAATAAAGTAAAGACTTCAGGTATTGTTTCTTCACCGAAACCGCGCTCAACAACTAGCGCCTTGATCAAATCCTGGTACTGCTCAATTGTTAGTCTGCTTAAATCTTTCATTTCACCTATGGTTGTGGTGCAGTGTGATGAACGAGGTTTACAATACTATAGTAATTAAAGCCATCTAGCCCTTTAGCTTGGTCTTTAACTCCTGAAAGTCTCGGTGATGGTCAATAGAAAACGCCAATGCGATTATACCGTAAATTAATGAAAATACACCAAGCACCCAGACAAATGCCACACCTCCGGAAACCGGTTGAACCATAACTATTATGCCAGCGGCTAGTGCAGCGAGCCCAGCAATAAAACTTAAGGTCTTGTGATGTGTATATATGTTGTCCAAGAATGCACTAGCAATATCTATTACGCCCCAAGCTATAAATGTTATGCCAACCAAGACGATAAACGTTCCAAATGAAACTTCTGGATGTCGCGCTAGATATACACCTATGCCAAATGTTAATAGGCCAAGTATCAGACCCATCCACCAAGTATCACGAGTCTTTATAGTCATTAGTGAGCGGACAGTTTCAATTATACCAATTGCCAAAACAAAGGGAGCTAACAGATAGACTAACACTACTAGTGTTAAACCAGGCCAAAACATAGCTACTCCCCCAAATATTATGGATACTATGGCTTGGATAACCCATAGCCACCATAATTCACTTACATTCTTAGAGACTTCTTTACTTAATGTTCGCTCTGCCATAGTTACTCCTATACTCTTATTAATTGAACTATAGCACGATTATTACAATCGGCAAGTATCCGTGATAACTTTTTTTAGAATAATATAATAATGATACGTGTCGAATACCTAATAGATCACTATCTCTAATTAGTTAATTTCTGAGTGGCGATTCCTTCGGCCTGTAAGCGGCTAACTAAAGTTGGTAGGTTGTATTAAGTCACTTAACATTCTAACGTAACGAATCCTTATATCCGTGGTGCACCGTTCTTAACAAGGTCAGAACTATTTTAATTTGCTATTAACAGTTATTTCGGTCATTGGAATTTCTGTCGTAACCCAAATATCATCATCTTTGCACTCGTAAGTAACTTTATCGTATTCTTTAAAATCTTTACCTGTTTTAAAGTTGTTCGTGATTTCCCAGCGAACTTTACGCATTGGTTTATTACAAGTTGGACAATTCATGGTATAAATTATACGAAAATGTTCTAACGTCCACAATGCTTCTATCTGTGGTGCAGGGAGAGGGATTCGAACCCCCGAAGGCATAAAGCCGCCAGTTTTACAGACTGGTGCGTTTGAACCGCTTCGCTATCCCTGCATGGAGCCACCTGTCGGATTTGAACCGACGACCTTCACTTTACAAAAGTGTTGCTCTAGCCGCTGAGCTAAGGTGGCATACTTACAGATAGAGAGTGTAGCAAAAACAGATTAAATTTGCTACTATTGGCTAGCAGAAAACGCCGTGATAGCTCAGTTGGTAGAGCACATCTATGGTAGAGATGGGGTCCCGAGTTCAAATCTCGGTCACGGCTCCAGATTAAATCAGGTTTTACAACTTAACTCTAATCTGTTAAACTATATATAATATTTAAGTCTAAAGGCAATAAGTTATGGCTAAAAAAGGCGATAAGAGAAAGATAATCGGTATGGTTAGTGAAGAAAGTGGCGAAAGAATCTATTACACCACTAAAAACACCATGAATACACCAGATAAGTTATCTTTAAAGAAATACAGCCCAAGACTTCGCAAGCACGTTATATTCACCGAAACTAAAAAGAGTTTAGGCAGGAACGAAGTTAAACCCCGTAAACACTAGTCTTTTTGATATTTACTTAAATCCAGCAGTGTATTAACCAGCTCGGCATGGCTCCATACCAGCGGCGTAACTCCGAGCGGTAAGGCATTTTCAGGATCAAACTGTTCAGATAAGACTGCACTGGGAAGTTCACGGGCAATTGACCATTCGAGCAGATCTTTAGCCTTTTGGTGCTGACTGACTGCCAGATAATACTGGGCCAGCCATAATGTACTGACTATCCATGGATTGCCTTTGTACTGCTTCTTAGTCAAGAAGTAGCTATCGTTCTCGTAACGGAGTACACCTCCGGAAGGTGAGGAGTTTAAAATACGCTTTTCAATCTGGTCAACAGTTGCAACCAGTCTCTTATCTGTCGATTCAAGACCGGCAAACATAAATGGCCCATAGAGGCTGGATATATCCAATGTATAGTCATATCTAAGATCACCGTTATCTAGAAGCAGGAATCCCTTTGTAAAGTAATCTACTTCACCAAATAGCTTATCTAGGTTATTTCTAAGCTGGTCAGCCATTTTCTTCCATCTAACAGAGTCATCGGCCGAATCAACCTCTTTAGCTAGGTAAGAAGCGGTATCCAGACCGGCAATAACAGTTGATACTGTATAAGTCGAGGTTAGGAACTTTTCCTCCCATAGGTCATAACTGGCATGCGGCAGGCCGGTCGATTCGTCAATAAACCTAACCATGAAATTAGCTGCTCCAACTACAAAGCTATGATAAATATTCTCAACAAAAGTCTTGTCCTTGGAAGCTTCATAATACTGGCCGATCATATATATAACGGTTGCTGTTTCATCTTCCTGGATTGCCAGCTCTTTATTGCGTCCATGAACAAGAGGATGCCAGGTACTACCAATTGATCTATCTGGCTGGTATTTATGCATTAAATAGCCGTCTTTATGCTTCGTATCACGGGCAAATTCAAAGAACTGCTTAGCTTCTTCGTAGTGGCCAAGTCTGATGAGGGGCCAAAGAGCATAAGCTGCATCTCTTGGCCAGCAATAACAGTAGTAGTCCCGGCCGTAATTAAAGATACTGGAGTCACCGCTAGCCAGGATAGAACCCCTCTCATCAATATGAGCCTTAATAACCAGCAAACTATGCTTTAAGCTCCTAAGGTGATAGTCTGGCAGTTCATGATTATCTTTAAGCCATTTCTGCCAATATTTCCGAACAGTTGTTAATCTTTTCTCAATATCATCTTTTTTCAAGGATTCATCAACAACCTGGGCATCACTCTGGCTGGACGAAGCGATGATCCAGTAGTCAATAAAATCTGACTTATGAGCACCAAGCGCCCGTTTAAATCTAATTACGCTGTCAACACCGCCATGCTCCACGGCATTACCGGACAGCTGGCCGTCTTCGGCGTCAACAAATGTGCCAGCCTTAGCTTCAATGCCGTAGTTACCAACAGCGTACTGGTCAAAGCTCTCACCGCCGTCACTGTATTTACCTGAAATAGCCAGTGAATAACGGCCCTTGTAGTCCAAAATGTAGTTGTCATCGGGAATGTATAGGGCAGTATCAGCCCGGCCAGCTCTAGATATCTGGAATACCTGGTGCATAAAAACCCGAACGTCTCGTTCACGGTCCAAGGGATTGGCAATAGTGATGTGCCGGATAAAAGTATTGCTATCAGTATCGACAAAGTCCTGAAATAATAAATTAATCTCGAGATTATTATTTTTAAGCTCAATGTAGCTAATTAAGGCGTCTTCTTCAAAATCGACCTTAATTTCCCATGAGCCATCATTCGTCCAGCTAAACTTGCCGTCTACCCAAATGCCTATCTTATGCTGGGAAGACCTGGCATTGGTTAAATTCTCCAGCCCGACGTAAGGGTAATAGAAATCATGAACCAGGCCAGACTCATCAAGACCGACAAATAACTGGCCGTTGCTTAAAACAACTGGTCTACCCATTTTCCACCCTTATCATGCTTATAATTCTACCCCAGCTTGGCTAATTCTGTAGCGAAGATCATGATAACTGTTCATAAAGTTCATATAGGCCTCATAAGGTGTCTTATAGGGGCTAAAGTAGGCATGAATGTCGCCGTCATTGAACCATTTGGTACACATATAGTAGAAATGATCAGAAGTTTGCAGTCGCCGCCAGTCGTCTATTAGCGCTAAATCGTTAGTCGCTATAATCTTATCTTCAAGCGAATAAAGACTAGAGATTGAGCTGACCTGAAGGGCATTACCAAGCCAAGCACTTAAATCTCTTTCTGTATCGGCCCAAGTAATAGTATTAGGCACATCAACCCTGTCTACCGGCTTAAAACTATCTATCGCCTCGGTCACCGTCATAAACGAATGGCCTTCTGTCTTAAGCCATTCTTTAGGTATGTGTTCAAGGAATTCAAAGATACCGCTGTCTTCCCATTGGTGTTCACCGAAGGTCTCATAGTCCATAAATAAGTCAAAGTTAGTGGCATTTATATCTTCACTTAGCCAGTGCATGAACTTATCGGCAGTCAGCGGCCATTCACTCCAGTCGTGATCACCGAACCTAAAGGCAATATCATCAGATATTTTGTAGTTTTTAAGAAGCAACCTGATATTTTCCGTATTGACCGGCTGATAAACGTAGTTTGGACTGCGCCATTGTAAGATAGGGTCCCAGCCTTCAGCTAATATTCCCTTATAGCCGGCTTCATCAGCCCATTTGGCAATCTCATTGTTATAACTAAGCTCCGTATTTCTAAAGACAGTCGGGTACTGGCCAAAGACTTCTTCAATCTTTCGTTTGTGCATATCAACCTGTATCTCAAATTCACTCTTGGAGTAGAAGTAGGCCAGGGTATGGTGATATGTCTCGCCAACAATCTCAACCCGCCCGGAATCAGCCAACTTTTTAAATGACTCCAGGCACTCAGGCGCCCATTTTTCTAACTGCTCAATAACTGTACCGGTAATTGAAAGGCTTAGTTTGAACCCGGGATTTTCATCCAGTAATTTAAGGAGTCTGGCATTAGTCGGCATATAGGACTTCTCGGCCACTTTCTTAAGGACCCTCTCGTTTGAAGCGTTATCGTCATAAGGGGCATCGAAGTAGTTATGATTAACGGCAGCGTCAAAGACTGTGTAATGCCTTATCCTATAGGGCTGGTGAACATGAAGGTATAAAACTATGGCTTTCTGACTCATGCGCCTGCTCCTGACAGATGGGCTGAATATATGCCTATCATTTTATCCGTTGCCTGCTGCCAGGACATCTTCTCAAGCTCCCTATAACTATTTGCTTCCAGCTCGTCCCTTAAAGGATCATTCATTAAAACAGAGGCTATCTGATTAGCCATTTCATCAATATCCCAATAATCTACCTTAAGAACATTATTTAAGACTTCGCTTACGCCGGACTGCTTAGAAATAAGAGCTGGTGTTCCGTAACCGATTGATTCAAGAGGTGTTAAACCAAATGGCTCAGTTATTGACGGTAACACAAACAAATCGCCAATAGCATAGGCGTCCCGCCAGTTTTTACCTCTCTGAAAATCTGTAAATAAGATGTTGGCGCCAATGCCTAATTTAGCGGATTTTTCCATTAACTCATACATCTGATCACCGCTGCCGACTATCAAAACCAAGGTCTTGGGCACTTTATCGACTACCTTACGGATGGCATCAAGCAGGTTAGGCAAGCCTTTCTGGATGGTCAGCCGTCCGACACTGGTTACCACCCTGTAACCCTTCTCCTTCATAACTTTGAGGTATCGATAAACGTTTTCGCTGTCAAGAGGTACAAGCTCATTAACATTCAGGCTGTTATGAACTATTTCAATTGCTTCCGGCGGCAAACCATAATCCCGCATTATGATCTTTTTAGTGTGTTCGCTGACAGCAATAACTCTGTCGGCTAGATGAAGGGCTGTATCCTCAATTTCGTGGATCAAGGGATTACCGGGCTTATCACCAGCCCTATCAGATTCAACCGAGTGAACATGCAGTATAATCGGACAGCCAAAGCGTTCTTTTAATCTTAAAGCAGCTCTAAAAGTCAGCCAGTCATGGGCATGAACAATATCAAACTGACGGGTCTTAGCTAGTTCAAGAACAGCTCGTTCATAAAGCAAGTGCTGGTCAGCAATATTAAGCCAAGCCTCACTTCCGCTATCAAGAATGTACTTACTGCTGTCGTAGGCAATTCCCAGCCGCTGAATGTCGTCAACGCCAATTGGTATGGCTGCGGTAACCGTCATGAAATCAATATTATGTTCAGCTTTGTAGGGCAGGATAAACTCGATGTCAACGTTATTTTTTGCTAGGCCCTTGCATAGCTCATAACAGGCAGTACCCAATCCTCCACTGTTATGGGGGGGTAATTCCCAGCCTAACATTAGTACTTTCATCTGTAATTTTTCTTTTTTTATTGTCTCTTTTTGTTACCCAAATAGTATGGGTACCATTTACCTATTACGGATATGCTTAGTATATCTGTTCCATCACTTTTGAGTCAAGAGATAATTAATATTTTATAAACAAACTACGAAATACAATCTATACAGCAGGGGCGGTAAATTGCTTTACTGTCAACTATTGGAGGTATGGCGAACTTATTATCAGACACAGTCAAGAGATATTTATAGTTCAAATGTCTTTTGTAATGATTGCTTTATGCGAACTATGTCTTTTTGCTCAAGTTGACCGACAAACTCCAATATATTGTTACCTATCACAGCTGTTAGACGATGAACTCTGGCGACCGTTGGTTTTATAAGACCGCTAGACTCCCAGGCTTCTAGTGACACGTCTACATCTTCTTTAATCGGATTAGAAGAAAGTGGGATAGTAAGCAATATCTTATACTCACCTCTAGGCTGGCTAATAATAACGACTGGCCTAGGCTTGTATGCCCCCGACTCAATAAATCTGAAGCGAGCTAAATATACACCGTAGAGCACGATAGGCATAGTTAAATACTAACTTTCCTGCCCATACCTTCGTGATATATATCTTCAGCCGGATCAGACAAGTAATCCATGCCCACCGCATAGGATGCAGTAGATTCTAGCTCCATAATTTCGTCGGTTACTGTATTTGGCTCATATACTAAACGACTAAGTGCTAGCTTAAATATTTCAGGATCATTTAAAGCAGGATAACGCTTGCGTGCTACCTTAAGTACGTGCTCAACCTCTCTAGTACGCGTAAGACGAATTGCTGTAGGGTTATCACTCATACTGTTAGTATATTACACTAGCTGTCATATTACAACACCTTGTATTTGTAATAAACTTAATTAGCGCTAAAAGGATTTGCCAACTTTAATGTCTTATCTATTTCCTCAATACGCATAATTTCATTATGCTTAGCATTTCTTTCGCTTCTAGATAAACTGCCGATCTTTATCTGGTCTGCCCCTGTACCAATAGCGATATGGACTATAGACACATCTTCCGTTTCGCCGCTTCGGTGTGAAACTACAGTACGCCAGCCATGATCTTTGGCTAATTTTATGGTGTGTATTGTTTCACTAAGCGTCCCGATCTGATTTGGCTTGATAAGAATAGCATTGCCAGCTTTTATATCGATCGCTTTTTTTAGTCTTTCAGAATTTGTTACCAGTAAATCATCACCGACAATCTGTAATCTTCCCAGCCGTGATGTCATGACTGGCCAAGCTTCCCAGGCATCTTGGTCTAACCCATCCTCAATCGATATAAGCGGGTAAGAATCAGAAATGGTCGACAGATAATCAATCATCTCACTGCTAGCTAACTGCCGATTCTCAGTTTTTAAAGTATACATGCCGTCTTTAAAAAACTCTGAAGCAGCTACATCTAGGGCGTAATAAACATCATCACCCGGTTTAAAACTTGACTCATTAATAGCACTGCCTAACAAATCGAGCATTTCCGTATTGCTTTTTACCGGGTAAGTAAAACCACCCTCATCACCAACCGCCGTTGAGGCACCAAGTGAAGCTATTTTGCGTTTTAAGGATTGAAATATCTCAGCCCCGACCTGAACACACTGGGAATAAGTTGAAACACGCCTGGGTATTATCATGTACTCTTGGAAGTCGGCAGAATTTGTAGCATGTTTACCGCCATTTAAAACATTCATCATTGGCAACGGAATTGTTCTTGGCGGATTATGGGCAATATCGTTGATATGTACATATAGCAGTACTTGCCGGGCATTTGCTGCGGCACGAGCACAGGCTAAGGATACGGCTAAAATAGCATTGGCGCCTAGTCTTGACTTATCTGGGGTACCGTCAAGGTCTATCATTTTCTGGTCAACCATAAGCTGGTCATCAGCCATTACACCTTTTAGGTGGTCAGCAATCTCGCCCTCAATATTGGCAACTGCATTTAAAACACCTTTTCCGTCAAATGCATTGCCGCCGTCACGAAGTTCATGGGCTTCATGAGAACCAGTCGAGGCACCGGCAGGAACTGCTGCCCGGCCAAAAATACCATTATCAAGCCAGACATCTGCTTCAACTGTAGGTTCACCCCTGGAATCAAGGATCTGCCTGGCTTTTATCCTCGAGATTTTCATATGTTAATGTTCTCATAATTCTTATGTATAATAAACACTGATATGGCTTTGATATATTTCTACGATGCCACTGATCTAGATAAAGAACAGCTGAGCGCTGCTCTTTCTAGTACCGACCATCATTGGGAATTTGTAGCAGATAAATGCGAACTGTCAAACTGCAATCCGGATACTGAGGTAATCTCGGTATTTATAACGAGTGTAATTAACCGACAAGTTATTGAAGCACTGCCCAAACTTAAATTAATCGCCTGCCGGTCAACCGGATTTAATAATATTGATCTGGTTGCGGCGGAGGAACACGGTATAACAGTTGTCTACGTCCCAACATACGGCGAAAATACAGTTGCCGAATATGCTTTCGCATTGCTGCTGGCCCTGAAACGCAAGCTGCCAGCCGTACTTAAAGCCGGGAATACTGAGTTCTCATCTAAGGAATTAATGGGTCATGACCTTGAGGGATTAACCTTCGGGGTAGTTGGCACTGGGCATATTGGTCAGAAAGCACTTAAAATTGCCGGTGGTTTCTCGATGAATACAGTTGCCTTTGATAGTTTTCAAAAACCCGAACTTCAAGACAAGCTTAATTTTAAGTATGTTGAATTAGACGATCTGCTTGCTCAATCAGATATTGTTTCGCTGCACTTACCTTATTTACCGTCCACCCACCATATTATGAACCAGGAAAAACTTAACAAAATGAAACCTGGCGCTATATTAATAAATACTGCCAGGGGAGAACTGGTAGACACCGAAGCATTAACCGAACTGCTTTGCAACGGTCAATTGGGAGGTGCTTGTATTGATGTCATAGAAGGTGAAGTACTGCTCAATTACCATGAGGAAACAGCGCTTTTAAGAAGCGATACTATCCCCGAGGACTTGCTTCATCATGGTGTTGAGATATCCGTCCTAGAAAAAATGCCTAATGTAATTGTCAGCCCGCACAATGCCTTTAACACGGAAGAGGCAATTCTAAGGATTAACCAGATAACCGCCAAAAATATTATTGACTATTGGTCCGGCAGTACGCCAAACAAGGTTAAAATTGACAAGAAGCCAGCCGGTAGGCTGATAATTGCCAGACATGCCGAATCGGAATGGAATGCACAAGGTAAATGGACGGGACGAACCGATGTGCACCTAAGCGATAAAGGATTTAATGACTCTAGGGCTTTGGGCCAAGCTCTAAAAAAACTCGATATTCATATAGATAAGGCTTACTGTTCGGAGCAAATCAGAACCCGTGAAACACTAGAGGCAATGCTTGATACTGCCCAAATACTTGGAGTGGAAGTTAAAACATCGGCCGCAATGGACGAAAGAGACTACGGCGAATACACCGGAAAGAACAAATGGGATATAAAAAACTCCCTCGGCGAAGATGCATTTAATAATATAAGGCGGGGGTGGGATGAACCTATCCCGAGAGGTGAAACGCTCAAAAATGTCTATGACCGCGTTTTACCGTTCTATAAACAGACCATACTGCCTGAGCTTCAAAATGGCAACAATATTCTAATTGTCGCCAGCGGGAACAGTTTAAGGGCCCTTACGAAATACCTAGAATCTATTAGTGACGAAGATATCGCCAGTTTTGAAATGCCTTTTGAACAGATAATTACCTACGAAATAAACACTGATGGATTATCGGCCGGATCAACGGTTAGCAAGATTGACGTCACCCCGACTAATGCCTAAGTTTTTTGATTTATTAACCAATCCTTTTAGGATTTCATCAGTCACTTCTTCGCGCGGCAATGTTCCATTGACTTCAATTAGTAAACCAGCACTGCGGTAGTAATCGATAACCGGCACCGTTCTTGTATTATATTTCTTTAGCCTGTTTTCAATTATGGCCCGCTTATCATCGGCCCGCTTGCCTCTGTCGCCTTCAACTTTAGACTCTTCAAACCGCCGCCAGACCTCTTGTTCAGTTAAATCAAGGAGTATTACTGCCTTAATGGGATGCCCTGAATCAGCGGCCGCTTTAATAACTTGCGGCTCTTCACCATGAGACCGGCCAACCGCGCTTAATATTAACGGTTTGCCGCTGTACTTTCTTTGCGATAAGTAGGGTAAAACTAAGTCCAGGTAAAAATCGGACGGGACAAGACCGCCGCTGCCTAGAACCTGATCAATTTTGGCTGGTTCTTTATGGCTCCGCAGTATATCTCCGCCGGATATCATTTCACCGCCAAATAACTTGGCTAAAACTTCTCCCTGGGTGTCTTTCCCCGAAAAGGGACAGCCGAAAATATCAATAGAACCAGCACCAAGCCACTTAGAAATGGTTTTTATTTCTTCTTCCATTAAAGCCAATTATACCACCCTGGATTTCATTTAATTTGGCCGATTATTAATATTTTATCCGTTATAGAATATCTGGAAATTAATATGCTTATGCTCCTAAAAACCTGATATAATATGGCCTGAATAATTAACTAAAAAACGGACAAAAAATGTACAAATATATAAAATTTTTCAAAGATATTTCTCTATCTGACGTTCCCGAGGTCGGAGGGAAAAATGCTTCACTGGGAGAAATGTACCAAAAATTAGCCCCTAAAGGTATTAATTTGCCGAATGGATTTGCCACCACTTCCAAAAGTTATTACTACTTTATTGAACATGCCGGTATTAGAAACGCAATAATTGAAAATTTTAAAGGCCTTGACGTAACCAACATTAAGGAGCTTGAAAAAGCCGGCGTAAAAATCCGCTCCCTAATAATTCACTCAAAACTGCCAAAAGATTTTGAAGAAGAAATAATTGAGGGCTACCGGGAGTTAAGCAAAATATGTGGTGGCCGTAATTTAGTAGTTGCTATACGTTCGTCGGCAACAGCTGAGGATTTACCGAATGCTTCTTTTGCCGGACAGCAAGAATCATTTCTAAATATAAAAGGTGAGAAAGCCGTACTATCAGCAGTCAGGAAATGTATTGCATCTTTGTTTACAGACCGGGCCATTGTTTACCGTGTAGAAAATCACTTTGATCATATGAAGGTTGCTCTTTCGGTTGGCATTCAGCAAATGGTAGCTGTCAACGCTAAGGCGGCAGGGGTTATGTTTACTATTGACACCGAATCAGGCTTTAAAAACGCAGTTGTCGTTAGTTCAATTTATGGGTTAGGTGAAAACATTGTCCAAGGCCGGGTAAATCCTGATGAGTTTACGGTCTTCAAACCAACAATGACTATCATTAAAAGAAAACTCGGCAATAAAAAACTTAGGATGATAACTGCTTTTGGCAACCGGACTAAAAATATCTCTGTTTCTAAATCTGATCAGGCTAAATATTCCATTTCTGACGGGCAGGCTATAACTATGGCCAAATGGGGCATGGAAGTTGAAAAACACTACGGCAAGCCAATGGATATAGAATGGGCCCTGGATGACAAAGACAAAAAACTTTATATAGTTCAGGCCAGAGCCGAGACAGTTGAATCACGCAAAGATCTGAACGTTGTCGAGGAATACAAACTGCTTGAAAGCGGTACGGTCATCGCTAAAGGAACTAGTGTTGGCGATAAGATTGGATCCGGCAAAGTTTGTAAAATTATGGACGTTAAAGACATTGGCTTATTTAAAGATGGGGATGTTCTCGTAACAGAGATGACCGATCCAGATTGGGTGCCCATAATGAAACAGTCAAGCGCCATCGTTACCGATAAAGGCGGACGAACGTGCCACGCCGCAATCGTCTCGAGGGAGCTTGGAATACCCTGTGTTGTCGGTACAGGAAATGCCACCCAGAAAATAGCCAACGGCAGCTCTATTACAGTAAGTTGCGCCGGCGGCGATGAAGGACTGGTATACGAAGGCATTTTGAAATTTAAGGTTGATAAGACTGATATAAAAAACCTCCAGCGGCCAAAAACGAAAATAATGATGAATATAGGTTCCCCGGACCTTGCCTTTGAGTATTCATTGATTCCAAATGACGGCGTCGGCCTAGCCAGGGAAGAATTCATTATTGATTCTCACATTAAGATTCACCCCCTAGCACTGCTGCATTTTGACAAAATTACAGATAAAAAAACACGGGTGCTAATTAATGACCTGACCCGCGGATATACCAATAAATCACAATATTTTGTCGACAAATTAGCCGAAGGTGTCGGCATAATTGGCGCCGCTTTTTACCCCAATGACGTCATAATTAGATTCAGCGATTTTAAAACAAATG
The DNA here is from genome assembly GCA_963718045.1 of uncultured bacterium. GTDB lineage: Bacteria > Patescibacteriota > Saccharimonadia > Saccharimonadales > UBA4665 > JAJZKE01. The sequence continues at coordinate 350,921 of OY970350.1, read as the reverse complement.
AATATGCCAATCTTATTGGCGGCAAGCAGTTTGAGCCGATTGAAGATAACCCGATGCTTGGCTGGCGGGGCGCAAGCCGCTACTACAGTGAAGCATATCGCGGGGCATTTGAACTTGAATGCCAGGCCCTTAAAAAAGCCCGCAACGAAATCGGCATTACTAACATAAAAGCTATGATCCCTTTCTGCCGCAATTTAGATGAGGCCCATAAAGTTATAGCAATTATGGAAAAATGCGGACTTAAACGAGGTGAAAATGGATTTGAAGTTTATGTGATGTGTGAAATTCCGTCAAATGTTATCCTGGCCGAACAATTTGCTGATCTGTTTGACGGATTCTCGATCGGGTCAAACGATTTAACCCAGTTAACACTCGGTGTTGACAGGGACAACCAGACTGTCGCTCATGTATATGATGAAAACAACGAGGCCGTGAAGGAACTCATTAGGAGAGTCATAAAAGTCAGCAAACAAAAGAAGGTGCATATTGGAATTTGCGGCCAAGCGCCGTCAGATTACCCTGAATTTGCCCGCTTCTTGGTTGAAGAGGGAATAGACAGTATCTCGCTTGCACCCGATACGGTAGTGAAAACAACCATAGACATTAAAAAAACAGAAGAGAAACTTGGCAGATAATATTTAGTCTTCTTGCTCTTTAGATTACTAATATATCGTCAATATGGTAAGTTCTTGCAGACAGCCGGTGTATTAGCGCCAAAGTTTAATAGGTGACAAAGCGTACCATCGCTGACTTTCCATGAATTATCTATAAATAGTGCCTGGCCCTTTTCGTCGCTTAAAAGAGGTCGGCTATTAAGATAAACAGTGTAAACAACATTGGCTTTAGTCTTATTCACAAAAATGACGCTATTAATAACAGCTCTGGATTTTTGAGCAGCTAGTCCGAAAAACTCAGCCTGGACGTATTGGCTGTAGCTGCCGCCTTTTTGTAGAAGGTTTTCCCGCCCCTGTAGTGAAGTTGAAGCGGCAAAGAATTGCTGCCAATTGGTGTCAATTAACTGCTTGGCTGCAGTCTGCTGGCTAGCACTAAGTGTATTTGAATTCTTATTGTTGTTCCTAACTATTAAAACAACAGCTAGTACCACTATAACTACAATAATTAAACAGATAGTTATAATTAAAGTTCTATTTATTTTTTTCGGCATAATAACTCCCTCAAATTACGTTAAAGCTTATATAATCTGTAAAAAGTATACCACACAGCAAAAATCAACAAATATTCGTCAAAAGTAGTTAATTAATACTTATTGTCATATTTTGGCAGGGGTGGCCGGACTTGAACCGACAGCACGACTTTTGGAGAGTCGCCGCTTACCATTAACGGACACCCCTAGGTTAGAATTAACTTGTAATTCTAGTCATTTATACTAACCCAATGCCTGACATCTGACAAACTACTTCAAAACTCCTAACATCTGGTATACAATATTCATCATAGTGTCAAAGATGGTGCCGCACTGCCGGAATAAGCGTAATTACGGCGCCAACCAGCGGCACGACTGATGTGGGTACTATTGTTATGTCGAACACTAGCGCTTATTAATGTAAAATAGATAGGAAAATGAGAGATAAAATAATAACAACAGCTAAAAAAAAGAAGGCTCAGACTCCATCTAATCCAGTAAGTGGTTTAATTAGTAGAATTCTTAAGCCGTTTCTTCAGACTGCTACTTATATTGTTAACCCGTTCACTAAAAGGCTTAAACTGCCATTTAGAATAATCAAACACAAGTTAAGGCTTACTATTAACCGTCTTGGGAAACGCCGGATTAAGTGGGCTTGTTTTGGCATCGTAATACTGGCAGTGTTTGTTTTGGCAATCGGCTCGGTATTTTATATGCGCAGCTTAATTACTGCCAGCTACAAACTGCCAGTGAATGAACAAGCCCTAATCGGTCAGCCCGATAAGAGTCTTTTGTCACAGTTTACTTATGACGCCAAAAGCAAAACTTATTTTTTGAGCAAATCGGCAATCAATAGCTCTGGTTCAGCGCTACCATCTAGAGATAGCGTTACCGTAGGGGGCAGTTCTAAAGATAAAGCAAAATTTAGTTTGAAGTTGCCGATTAACTCTCATCTGGGCGTTACTACTTATGATGATACCAGTGGTTTATCTTTTACCATGATTCCATTATTTTCGACTTTACCTGGCAAGCAAATTTCAGGCCACACCGTATACCCAATGGGATTGAATGGTAGCAAAGCTGTTTATACCGTTAAAACTAATGGTGTTCAAGAAGATATAATTTATGCAAGCGCTCCGAGGGGAACCGTTAAGTTACAGTATAAATTGAAATTACCCAGCACACTTCAGGCCCGGATGATGTCTGGCGGGAACCTTGGTATCTACTCGGCCAGCCCAGCTTTATTCGGCAATATTAGTTATGGCAGCCCGACTGATGAGCAGAAAGTCCTAGAAGCCCGTCAAAAGTCGGTTAAAGACAATTTAGTTTTCGTATTGCCAGCACCGCAAATTATTACTACTGATGGGCAAATGTCAGTTAATTCTACTCAACATATAAAATTAACTCTAACCGGAGACATTGTGACTGTTACTGCCAGTGGGCTAGGGGATATATTCGGTCCGATATCGATCGACCCCAGTGTAATTGTGGCATCTGCTTCTAATTTTATGATCAATGGCAATAATGAAGGCGATATTACCTTTAATAGCACCAATAACCAGATTATTGAAGCTGGATTAACTGGCGGTAATCTTACCGGCCCCACCTGCACTGGCACCCTGGCATATGCTTGGTGTTACTCATCTTCTGCCGCTACAGGCAGCCTGCCGACCGCCAACTACATGTCTACCTCTGCCATGTATAATGGATATATCTATGAGCTAGGCGGCTATGACAATGGCGCTGTTGTAGATTATGCAGCCATCAATTCCAGCACTGGCACCCTGGTCACCCCTAGCGCCTGTGCCGGCACCATCACCGGTGACTGGTGCGCCTCGACTTCTACTACCAACGGCAGCCTACCGGCTAGCACCTATGGCGCTACCTCTGTTGCTTATAGTGGTTATGTCTATGTAATAGGTGGTTCTTCTACTGCTGTTGTTAACTATGCTGCCGTTAGTTCCAGTACTGGCGCCTTGGCCGCCCCTAGCGCCTGTGCCGGCACCATCACCGGTGACTGGTGCGCCTCGACTTCTACCGCCAATGGCAGCCTGCCGGCTACCAATGCTTACTCTGCCGCCGTTATTAATAATAATTATGTATATGAAATAAGCGGTTCTTCTACCGGCGTTGTTGACTATGCCGCTCTCAGTTCCAGTACTGGCGCCTTGGCCGCTCCTAGCACATGCGCCGGTACTATTACCGGTGACTGGTGCGCCTCGACTTCTACCTCCAATGGCAGCCTATCGGCTGCTGTCTCTGAAGCATCCTCTGTCTTCTATAACGGTTATGACTATGTAATGGGCGGTTATAGTGGTGGCAATAGTGCTGTTGTTGAGTATACCGCTTTTAATTCCAGTACGGGCGCTCTGTCTGCTCCCGGAACCTGTGCCGGCACTATCACCGGTGACTGGTGCGCCTCGACTTCTACTACCAACGGCAGCCTACCGACTACCGACATCTGGGGTACTTCCGTCGTCTACAGCGGCTATGTCTATGAAATATCTGGCGGTCTTGGTACTGAAGTTGACTATGCAGCTCTCAACAGTAATGGCACTTTGGCTGCTCCCACATTCTGCTATGGCATCATTACCGGTGACTGGTGCACCTCGGCTTCTTCTCAGGGTGCTAGCGTGTACTACGGCAGCCTAACGAATGGACTCGGATCTGCCACTTCCGTTATATATAACAGCTATGTTTATGAGATGGGTGGCTCTGTCCAAGGCCCCGGTACTCCTACCGCTGTTGTTTCCTATGCCGCTATCAATCCCAGCACCGGCGCCCTAATTGACGCAGGTATTGCTCCTTGGAATGCGACTGACGAACTGCCTTATAATGACATAGCAGCCGCCTCCGTCGCCTACAACAGCTATGTCTATGAGATAGGCGGTGATAATAGCACCGGCCCCCTGGCCACCGTTTCCTATGCCGCTATCAATCCCAGCACCGGCGCCTTGGCCGCTCCCACATTCTGCTATGGCACCATTACCGGTAACTGGTGCGCCTCAACTTCCACCAGCAACGGCAACCTGCCGACTGCAACCGACGTACTAACCGCTGTAGTTTATAATGGCTATGTTTATGCAATAGGAGGATCTAGCAGCGCTGTCGACTATGCCGCTATCAATTCCAGCACCGGCGCAATCAGTTCTTGGACAGCTACAGGCAGTCTACCGGTTGCCACCAGTAGCTCTGCCTCCGTCGCCTACAATGGCTATATCTATGAAATAGGCGGCTATAGTGGCGGCGCTACTGCTGTCGTTGACTATACTGCCATCACCGGCAGCGGCGCCCTGGCTGCTCCCGGAACCTGCGCTGGCACCATTACCGGTGACTGGTGCGCCTCAACTTCTACCGCTACCGGTAATCTGCCGACAGCTACCTACTATGCTTCTGCTGGCGTTTATAATGGCTATGTCTATGAGATATTTGGTAGTGGAGCCGTTGACTATGCCGCCCTCAATTCCAGCACCGGCGCCCTGGTCGCTCCCGCCACCTGCCCAGGAGGTACCATTACCGGTGACTGGTGCGCCTTGACGGGAAGCCTGGGGAACTCTGTTGAGAATTCAGCCTCCATCGTCATCTCTAACGGCTATATCTATGTGATAGGCGGCTATACTACTGCTGCTAGCATTACCGCTTTAGTTTACTATACGGCTATATCTAGCGACGGTAGTATCGGTTATTGGACAGCCAGCGACAGCCTGCCGGCTGCCACCGATAGTGCTACCGCTGTCGCCTACAATGGCTATATCTACGAGATAGGCGGTGAGCAACAAATTGGCTCTTACAACAATTGTGTTATCTATGCCCAAATTGCCGGTGCCGGGACGGTTGGCTCCTGGACAACTAACACTAATGGCCTGCCTACCGCCACCTACTATGCTTCTTCTGCTGTCTATAATAATTATATCTACGAAATAGGCGGCAATAACAGCGCTGCTAATGTCACTACCGTTAACTATGCTGCTATCAGTGCCAGTGGTGCTATTGGTTCTTGGGGAACTACCGGAGCACTGCCCGTGGCTTTGGACTACTCCACCTCTGTCGTTTATGCGTCGAATGGCAATTACGGCTATGTCTATGTGATAGGCGGCAATAGTAGCAGTATTACCCCTATCGTTGAATACGCCGGTATTAACCCCACTGGCGGTACACTAATCGCTCCCGGTGGCTGCCCCGGCGGCACTACTGGTGACTGGTGTGCCTCAACTTCTACTGCCAATGGCAGCCTGCCGGCTGCTACGTCCAGTGCTAACTCTGTTATTTATAACAACTATATCTATGTTATAGGTGGCGAAACTACCGGTAATGTTCCCCTCGCCATCGTCGACTATACTACTATTAATCCTAGCAATGGCGCCTTGACCGCTCCCGGCACCTGCGCCGGTACTATAACCGGTGACTGGTGCGCCTCAACTTCTACTGCCAATGGCAGCCTGCCGGCTGCTACGTCCAGTGCTAACTCTGTTATTTATAACAACTATATCTATGTTATAGGTGGCGAAACTACCGGTAATGTTCCCCTCGCCATCGTCGACTATACTACTATTAATCCTAGCAATGGCGCCTTGACCGCTCCCGGCACCTGCGCCGGTACTATAACCGGTGACTGGTGCGCCTCAACTTCTACTGCCAATGGCAGCCTGCCGGCTGCTACGTCCAGTGCTAACTCTGTTATTTATAACAACTATATCTATGTTATAGGTGGCGAAACTACCGGTAATGTTCCCCTCGCCATCGTCGACTATACTACTATTAATCCTAGCAATGGCGCCTTGACCGCTCCCGGCACCTGCGCCGGTACTATAACCGGTGACTGGTGCGCCTCAACTTCTACTGCCTCTGGCAACTTGCCAAGTTACGATTTCTATGCCACCGCAGTTGTCTATAATGGCTATATTTATGAGATAGGCGGTGAGACTGCCAGCGCCGGCGACCCTACCCCCGCTGTTGACTATTCTGTTATCTCCAGCACTGGCGCCCTGACTCCTCCCGGCGGCTGTCCTGTCTACCTTTCTGGTGACTGGTGCGTCTCGACTTCTACCGCCAACGGTAGTATACCGGCTACCGGAATCTGGGGCTCCACCTCTCAAGTCTACAATGGCTATGTCTATGAGTTGGGCGGGGCTATTTCCACCGTTACCTCCTATGTTTACTATGCCCCAATAAATAACGGCATTCAAGGTACGATAACGACAGTCACAGCCTCGTCTTCTGCTGCTACCGGCAGCCTGCCTGTTGTTACAAACTACACTACTTCCGTCGCCTACAATGGCTATATCTACGAGATGGGGGGATATACTACCGGTACCGCTACTGCTGTTGTAAGTTATGCCGTTATTACCGCCGGCGGTGCCCTGGCTGCCCCCACGACCTGCGCCGGTACTATAACCGGTGACTGGTGTGCTTCAACTTCTACCAGCAACGGTAGTCTGCCCATCAACAACTACACCGCCAGTTCTGCTGTCTACAATGGCTATATCTATGTGCTAGGCGGGGTTGTTAGCGGTGGCTCTACTATTACCGCTGTTGTTGAATGGGCTGCTATCAATAGTAATGGTTCGCTGTCCGCTACCGGAACTTGCCCTGGCACCATCACCGGGGACTGGTGTGCCTCGACATCTACTGCCACCGGTAATCTTCCGTCTACCACCAACTACGCCACCTCTCTTGCCTATAACGGCTATCTTTATGAGATAGGCGGTGCTCCAGCTACCAGCGGTGGTTTTACTGCTGCCGTTGACTATGCTGCTATCAATAGTAATGGCTCCCTAGCTGCTCCCGCGACCTGTGCCGGCACTATAACCGGTGACTGGTGCGGCTCAACTTCTACCGCCACCGGCAATCTGCCGGCTGCCACCGAACAAGCTACATCTATCGCCTATAACGGTAATATTTATGTATTAGGCGGAGAAGTCGGCAGCGCTCCCTCCGCCGCTGTTTACTATGCTGCTATTGGCAGTAATGGTTCCTTCGGTTCTTGGACGGCTACAACTAGTCTGCAATTTGGCACTATGGCCGCTACTTCTGTCGCCTATAACGGCTATCTTTATGAGATAGGCGGATATCTTACTGGTGGTGCTATTAGCCCATACATTTATTATGCCTCCATCAATAATAGCGGCGCTATTGGTCCTTGGACAATCACTAATGGTTTAGCCTCAGGAACCTGGCAATCATCTGCTGTAGTCTATAATGGCTATCTTTATGAGATAGGCGGTACCATTGGTTCAGCCACTATTACAGCAGTGGTTGACTATGCCGGATTACTGTCCATACCCCGAGTCGGCTTTTACTCACGTCTGATAGATTTTACCGGCATTACTAATGATGACCCGAACCCTACTGAAATAGTGACAAATGGTGGTGATTGCAGCTCTGGTGTTTGCAATTCAAACTCTACTAACCCGGGACTTGGTGGAATCAGCGGGCCGGGCGGCATCATTATTAAATATAGGTTTGCCAGCAATGCCTGCACAAAATTTAACGGTTTGACTACTTTGCCAACCGGACTGAGTTTTCTCGGAGTAAAAAAACCGCTGGTTTTTACCACGGACGGCTGTAGCAATACCACTAATATCGGCCGGTATATGTGGATTAGCTACGTACTTGACGACTCTCAAACTGCTACATACCCGGACCAAAGTGGCAACCATACTTCAATTGCCGATTTTACAGTGTATTATCACCCAGCCACTAATTATCGCTTACGCGGCGGGGCAACATTTAGCAATGGCAGCTTACAGTCCTTAGATGCACCACCATGATATGGCTGTTAACCTACGTTAATCCGATTGGATTGAATCCAAGTTTCAAGACAAGATGTGCAACTTAGAGATGGAAGCAAGTCTGTGGAATGATCTACTTGGTAAGCCCCTAGACTAGAATTAGCTTGTAATTGTAGTCATTTATACTAACCTAATAGCTGACATCTGACAAACTACTTCAAAACTCCTAACATCTGATATACAATATTCATCATAATGTCAAAGATAGCGCCGCACAAACCGTTCCTGATGATATTTTATGGTACTCCTGGCTCAGGCAAGACATATTTTGCCCGGCAATTTGCTGAAGAGGTCCAGGCTGCCAACTTACAAAGTGACCGGGTTAGAAGCGAACTGTTTGAAAAACCCCGTCATGACCAGCAGGAAAATAACGTCGTTGCCCAGCTAATGGACTATATGACAGAAGAATTCCTAACGGCCGGAATGAGCGTAATTTATGATACTAACGCCATGCGCATGGTCCAGAGAAAAGCCTTAGCCGAAATAGCCAAGAAACACGGTGCCACCCCCATACTTGTTTGGTTCCAGGTTGATGTTGAGAGCGCTTTTGCCAGAAATGTTAAAAGAGACAAAAGACGGGCCGATGACCGTCATGCAGCCGGTTGGGATAGAACCACTTTCGATAGCATTTTGTCCTACATGCAGAACCCCGATTATCATGAAGACCCGGTTGTGGCCAGCGGTAAACACCATTTTTCAACCCAAAGAAACATTGTTATGTCCAAAATGCGAGATAAGGGCATACTGCAGGTCCAAGACTACGCCAGCAACTTAGCTAAACCTGGCATGGTCAACTTAGTACCACCGAGCAGCATCGACCGGGAAGACGTCGCCCGCCGCAATATTTATATCCATTAAATGAAATCAAAACAATTTGCCCTTGACGATCAGATTAATGTTTCAGTTTCTAAAAGATCAACGTCTCGCCAGATTAGATTAAGTATTTCTGGTGAAGGTCTGGTTAAGATGTCTATTCCAACGTGGGTACCGTATAGTGCGGCCATAAGCTTTGCTAAAAGCAAGCAGGATTGGATTCTAAAAAAGATACCAGAAAGAACTTTGCTGATCCCCGGCAGACTAATTGGCAAAAACCACCGTTTAATCTTTAAGCCGACTGATAAAAAGACCGTCACGTCTCGTCTTAGCGAGCTGGAGGCAGTTGTTTATTACCCGAGAGAATTAGATACTACAAACCCAAAAGTCCAAGAAGCAGCCAGAAGAATAATAAAAAGAGCTCTTTCGTCTCAGGCCAACAGATTACTGCCTATAAGGGTTAAAGAACTGGCCGGTAGACACGGCTTTAAATATAAAGAGCTTAGAATAAAAAGCCTTAAAACACGCTGGGGCAGCTGTGACAGCTCTAAAAACATAACCTTAAATCTTTATCTCATGGAACTGCCGTGGGAGCTAATAGACTATGTCATTATGCACGAACTAAACCATACTGAAATTATGCAGCACGGACCTAAGTTCTGGCAGGCCCTTGAAGCCCGGCTGCCTAGATGTTTGGAGTTTAAAAAGCAGATTAAAAGCTATCCGACCATTGTTTAGCTTTTAGACTTAAAGGTAATTGATTACAATATCTTAATATGCAGCTACTAAAACCGCTAAAACCATCCCTTAGGCAGGAAGATCTCGACCACCAGAGACTAAAAACACTGATTAATTCCATGGCTGATGCCGTAATAACGGTTGACGAGCATATTAGGATAGCAACATATAACGCCGCGGCCTTAAACCTGCTAGACATTAACACCATAACGCCAGGTGCAAGGCTAGATAAGATATTTAGCCCGATAGATAAAAATAACCAGCCGATTGAAATTGATGATGTTGTTAGAGAGACTAAACTGCCAACCTCAAACCGCGATTACCGCCTTAAGTATAAAGACGGCAGTATTATTAGCCTTTACACTTCAATTGCCCCTGTTAGACTAGGCTACGGCCAGCAAGGCTCAGAAGGCTTTGTGCTGCTGCTAAGAGATATCACCCGTGAGAAATCCCTGGAAGAAGAAAGGGATGAGTTTATTAGCGTTGTCAGCCATGAACTCCGGACGCCAATAGCTATCACTGAAGGCAATATAGGCAATGCCGAGTTTATAGTCGATAAAACAGGTGATCTAAAACAGGTAAAACAGGCCCTAAAAGAAGCCCATTCCCAAACTTTATTCCTGGCCGACATGATCAATGATCTGGCAACCCTTTCCCGGGCAGAGAGGGGTAAATTAACAGTCGAGATTGAACCTATTAACGTTGTTGATTTAGTTAATGAACTAGCTAATAACTACCGGCCAGACTGCAAGACTAAAGGTCTTGAATTAAAAGTTGAACTTGACCCTCATCTGGAGATTCTAAAATCTTCAAAACTATACGTTAGGGAAATACTGCAGAACTTTATAACCAACGCCATTAAATATACTAATGAAGGACATATATCAATTAGCGCCAATAAGGTTGAAAAAGGCGTCAGATTTGAAGTCAGTGACACCGGCATCGGTATCAGCAAGGGCGACCAGGGTAGAATCTTCGATAAGTTCTTTAGAAGCGAAGACTACCGCACCAAGCAAACTAAAGGCACCGGCCTGGGACTTTACGTCACCATGAAACTGACTAAACTCATTCACGCTCAAATTGAGTTTAAAAGTGAGCTTAATAAAGGCTCAGCCTTCACGGTTACTATTCCGGACTTAAAGTAGAAAAGCGGGTCACAATCTGCATGACCGGTACGCTGACATTTCGTCCTTTCCAAACTACTTCGCCAAATTCATAGGCCCACATAGAATAAAAAATAATGAAGATGTCGTAGGCAATCACAAACGGATAGAATATAGCGCTCAAAAAGATAGCCTTGTTATACGTCAGCCTAGTAATAACAAATAAGACAACGCTGGCAATTAAGATATTGATCAGGCTAACAATAACTACAAATATGCTACCTTTAATAAGACCGTAGATAAGTTCAAGAATCGGGAAAATAAATAATACTAGCTCGCTTAAAACTATAAAGGATACGTTTTCAATTCTTTGTTTTAACAGCGGATAGCCGGTCCTGACGGCTGTCTCTTTTTGATCTTTGAGGCTCTTTTTAGCTAGCAAACCAAGCTTCTCACCCAGGCAAACAAAGCTATAGCCATCGTTCTTTTGGGCCGCTTGACGGGCGAAGTACCTTTCTGGCAATATACTCCGGCTGACAGCATTAAAGCTGCCGTTTTCTAGTAACACCTTTTTGTCAATTAACCAGCAAGTACTTAAAACCGGCGGCCTGTTAAAAGATCTCCTTGGAATAGCCAGTTCCCATAGGTATCTGACCGGCTGAAGCAGGATGCTCTTAAACTTGGTTCTAGGTAGGCTATTAACGGGCATAAAGCTGATCATGGTCTTCTTTTTAGACATTTTGAGTTCGACCATCTTTCGAATAGTCTGGTAATCAAAACGGGTGTCAACACCTACAAATAGGATGATCTCGCCGTTAACTTCAGCGGCTAACTGCTCATAAGCATAATTCTTAGGTGTCCATGACTCATCCGGTGCACGGCCAGCTAAAAACCTAACGCTGTCATGGGCGTATTTCCTAATAATTTCCGGGGTCCGTTTTTCCTGGGAACAGTCATCAAGCACTAGAACCTCTAACTTAGGGTAGTCTGAAGCAATCAGGCTGGTCAGACATTCATCCAGGTCAACAGTTTCATTCCTGGCAGGAATAGCAACGCTTAAACTTGGCAGTTTGGCGTCAGAAGTGAAAGTTCTAGTTAGATTAGGCCTTGTTTTTAACAAACTTCTTCTTAGAGATAAGGCCATTATTATTAAACTAATAACAGTTACTGCCGACAATAAGCCCGTCTCTTCCAGGTGATCAAGTGCCAGCCAGCTGTTAACCCAGCCAAGCAGTAAAATTACCGCCTGAATAAAAACCAACATTAAAGCACTCCTTGTAAATGACGACCTTAAATAGTCCTTCTGTTTACGGGCATCAATCAGTTTAATTAAGTTAATAACTCTAAAAACAGAGAAATAAATTACTAGAGCTGACCAAATAGCCGGCCTTAAGCCAAAGATTAGCAGGCTGTCAACTGAAATAATAATAAGGCACAATCCAGCTAATATTTTCTGAAACTGGTTAACCGGCAAATAGCAAGCCAAAAGCTCAACAAGAACAATAACGAGAAGCAGGCCAATTAGCCAAATCATAGCTATAACTATAGCAGTTAATAGTAGTTTGAAGATGTGCTTCAAAGCCTGATTGACTGAAATACTCCCACCTGCTACTATTGACTAAGTGACCTACATTAACATGTAGGTTTTTTAATTTGGAGATAACTCCCTTGGACGACTTATACAATCCAATTAAACCTAAACGCCGGCTAAAAGACCCTGAATCCTTCAGGGAGAAGTTAGCTAAGGCTTCAGACGATAAGTCTAAGCCCAAGAAAGTCAGAACTAAGGTTACGTGGCCAATTAATTTTCTTAAGAGAATCTTTAGGCCAGTCGCAGCCGGCTACCAAAAGCTTAAAGGCGTCAAGCAGCTTAAGCCGTTATTTATAGCCCTATCTTTCATCGGCCGGATAATCATCCCAAAGTACATTAGGACCAGTTTTGAGGAGCTAAAGAAGGTAACTTGGCCATCTTTTAAGCAGAGCCGGAGACTAACTTACGCCGTACTTATCTTCGCCCTGATATTTGGTATATCAGTTGCCGCTGTCGACTGGGGACTGGGCAAGATATTTAGACCATTACTTTTAAAATAAGGAGATAAGAACATGCCGGTAACTAAACGTTACGACACAACTAAACAGTGGTACGCCATTCACACTTACTCAGGTTATGAAGAGAAGGTAGCTGAGAGTATCCGCCAAAGAGCCGAATCGCTGGATATGGGCGACAAGATATTTGAAGTGCTTGTACCTAAAGAGAAGATGATTGAAATCAAGAACGGCAAGCGCCGGGTTGTCGAAAAACGCATCTTCCAAGGGTACGTTCTGGTTGAAATGAAGCTGTCTGAAGATGCCTGGTATATTGTTCGTAACACACCTTCAGTTACCGGCTTTGTCGGCAGCGGCAGTGACCCGACACCAATTGACCCGGAAGAGATTGAAAAGATCCAGAGACGAATGGGTCTGGAGCAGCCTAAGCACAAGATAGACTTTAAGCTGGGCGAAGTAGTTAATATTATTGACGGACCATTTAAAGGCTTTGACGGCTCAATTAACGATATTGATGTCCAAAAAGGCAAGCTTAAGGTACTTGTTAACATGTTTGGACGTGAGACCCCGGTTGAGCTGGACTCGTTACAGGTTAAGAGAGTCTAGACTAACAGGGCAATTTAGGATATATTATATCGACTAACTTTAAAGGAATAACGTGGCCAAGAAAGTAGTAGCTAATTTAAAAATGAAGATTAGGGCCGGACAAGCCAATGCCGGACCGCCGGTAGGCAGTACGCTCGGCCAATACGGTGTTAATATGATGGACTTTGTTAATCCCTTTAACGAAGCCACAAAAAGCATGCAGGGAGCAATTGTAACTGCTCACATTGCTGTTTATGAAGATAGAACTATGTCTTTTCGTGTTGTTGGTGCCCCGACAGATGATTTGATCCGGGCTAAACTTAATATAGACAAGGGTTCGGGTAAGCCTAACAGCGAGAAAATTAGTAAGAAACTGTCCGATAAAGCACTGAGCGAAATTGCTGAAGCAAAAGCTAAGGATATGAATACCGAAGATATTGAAGCAGTTAAGAAGATTGTCGCCGGCACAGCCCGCAGCATGGGTGTTGAGGTTGAAGGCTAACGATGGCTGAAACTAAACAGCAGCTCATAGATAAGGCCAAGGGCTTAGGCCTTAAGGCGGATTCTACTCTTAAGATGGCCGATCTTCGCATTCTAATAGCGGAAGCAACCAAAAAGAAGCCCAAAGAAACTAAGAAAGAGGTTAAGCCTAAAGAAGCTGGAGAAATTGCTAAGGCTGGCAAAAGAAGTGCTAAAGCAGTCCGGGAAGCTGAAAAGCAAGAAGCAAAGAAGGCCGAAAAAGCTGAACCGGTTAAAAAAGTCGTTAAAACCCAGAAGCCGCCCCGAACCAGACTTGAAAGACAGTCTAAAAGGTTTAGGCAGAACGCCGCTAAGATTGAACCTAAGAAAACTTATGAACTAAAAGAAGCTATTGATCTTATTAAAGACACGTCAGATGTTAAGTTTGATGCCAGTGTCGAGCTGCACATTAACCTAAGCGTCGACCCAAGACAAGCTGATCAGAATATCCGGGATAACGTACTGCTTCCGGCTGGCAGCGGTAAGAAACTTAAAATTGCGGCCCTAACAGACAACCCGGAGGAAGCATTATCTGCTGGTGCCGACGTGGCTGGCGGCGATGATTTAATCCAAAGCATAGAAAAGGGAGTCCTTGATTTTGACATTTTAATAGCAACGCCCTCGTTCATGCCTAAACTTGGTAAATACGCCAAAATCTTAGGACCAAAAGGTCTTATGCCTAATCCTAAAAGCGGCACGGTTACTACAAATGTTAAAAAAGCAGTCAGCGAAGCAAAAGCTGGCCGGGTAGAATACCGGGTTGATTCAGCCGGCATTGTCCATTTAAGCGTTGGTAAGGTCAGTTTCGAAGCTAAAGCACTGGAAGATAATGTTACTGCTATAGTTGCTTCAGTTAAAGCCAATAAGCCGTCAAGTGTTAAAAGCAACTATATTAAATCGGCCTACATTACAACCACTATGGGCCCGTCGGTTAGTTTCGACATTAACGCTGTCTCTTAAAGTTTCTATTTTCCAGATCTTAGATAGCTTCTTTTAGCGGTTAAGCTCATAACCCGCATAAGTGAGTTCATAACCTTAGTGAAATTCCTGATACCCCCCTTATAGGCGACGTATCTAGGCTTCCAAATAGGCTCATACTTATTCTTAAACCTATAAAGCCCGCTGAATGAGTAAAAGCGGTCACCGTTGGCGTAGGCGAAGCTTAAGATCTTGCTAATAAGTCCTTTATCGTCTTCAACATTATCCATACCGACTAGCGGGCAAAGGCCCAGATTAATCCGCTTGTATCCCTCTTCAATCAGGCTCTCACAGAGATTAACCAGCAGATAGTCGTTAATATTACCCAAGGCGCTGTTAGATGACCTTAAAAGGTCATAAGTTGCTTCTTCTTTATCGAAATCGGCCGGCACTAGGTTCAAAAAAGCCTGGATGGTACCAGCCGCATCGCGGGCTACCGCTACATCGCATATTTCCATATAGCCCTCGGTAAAATAGCCCATGGCATAGCCCCGTTCCGCGTGGTTGCCCCGGCCCATCCACTGCTCAGACACTTCTTTGAGCCGGGAAATAACAGCCGGATGATGGGGCGGCCGGAGTACCTCGAAGCTATATCCCTGCTTATCAAACCTGTTAATAATGTTCCTAAAGTATTTATCTGAAACAGTCTCGGAAGTAAATTTATATAGATCAACGACGGCTTCTTCGCCAATCTTTTGCATATTAAAGCCTAGGTCCTCATAAAGGTCCTTAAGCGAATCGTCGCAGTGTATTATTGCCGGCTGCCAGTCATTGCCGAAACAGACATATTCAAACTCGTTTAGAAGCTGTCTGAACCGGGCATTCTTACCAGCCGGCCCGCCGACGACTAAAGCTACACCGCGGTGGGCATGAAAAGCCAAGCCGCTTTTTTCGCTCGAATCAAAGAAATACTGTTTGTCATGGGGCCAGATCTTAAAGAAGTCTTCACTAATTGCATCATGCTGATTGTCAAGCAGGTCTTTGAACTTTAGAATAGCCGTTCTCTGGTCGCCAAACCTGGCTCGAAGCGGGTGGAAAAAGGCGATTAGGACATATAAAATGGCAAAAATAGTAATAAAGGAAAGGGAATCGGCAAATAGTTTAGCCCGTTTGGTATAAGCCACTATCGGCCTAGTAGTTAGGTTTAGCTGGTCGACCGTATAGTGCATAGCAGCCGGTATGGACAGCTGGTGATGGAAACCTTTCCGGCCTAAAAAGTAAAAACCAATTGTGCCATAAACAAAGGTTAAGGCAAGAATAATGAATGAGGTAATAACGGCTGTTCGGAAACCCTGGGAATCACTTCTGACGACATACTTTTTACGGTTTATGAAAAGAAGAACTAAGATTACGGCCGGCAGAATTATGGTCCGAGTAAGCGCAAACCAGGTAATATGGTGGTGAACCTGGAAATCGTCAGTTAAAGCTTCTATGCTGGTACCGAGATAGAAGGTGTAGGCGACCATGGTAGCAATAAAAGCTGTTCTTTTTCTTCTGGCAAGCAATGCACTTAAATAGATTACGGTCAGACCGATACCAAGCGTCAGATCAACTGAAAAATCGTTCAATAAACTATGCCTATGTGCTACCAGCTGGCTGGCAAGAGTAAATATAACAATTAAAATACCGTCTAAAAGAACAGCTAGAGCCACTAATCTAGGTCCAAATATACCTTCTCGGCGGCGGAACGGTAGTTCTTTACTCATTTTGTCTTTCAATATTGTACTAAACCTTACCTCTAGCGGCTAAAAAATCTTTAGACATCAATTTGCCTAAAAAAACACATCATGTTTATGCTTGCCAAAGCTTAAGCCAGCCAACTACAATATAGATATTACTTTTGGAGGGCGGCAGGCTAATGTCGGTATACAGTAACACACAAATATTAAAAGCTGTGGAAGAGGGCCATATTCTTTGCCATCCCTTTAATCCGAAGAACGTCTCCCACGCCTCAATGGATGTTACGCTTGGTTATTACTACTACCGGATTGAAAGGCAAAACGAGCGGACAATGTATAACCCCCTCGACAGAGAAGACGTTGAAAGATACTTTGACGGCCCGTATAAGGCTATGCCCCACCAGCAGTGGAGTGATCTAAATGGCCACAAACTAGTCACGGGCATTCCGCCGGA
The DNA here is from genome assembly GCA_963718045.1 of uncultured bacterium. Taxonomy (GTDB): domain Bacteria; phylum Patescibacteriota; class Saccharimonadia; order Saccharimonadales; family UBA4665; genus JAJZKE01. The sequence goes on along the minus strand of OY970350.1, from coordinate 334,071 downwards.
ACATCCAATAATTGTCTTAAAACCAAGAGAACGAATCCTCGCCCACACCCATGAATTCTTTGGCATCCTGCCGCCAGGCGCCTACGAACTTAAATCCCGATCCAGCTGGGGCAGAAATGGTGTCGCTGTCTGTTTTGATGCCGGCTGGGTAGACCCCGGGTATATTAACCGTCTGACACTTGAGATATATAACCTGAACGAAACAGAATCAATCCTGATCCCGGTCGGTGAGCGAATTGCCCAGGCAGTATTCCATGAAACAGGCGAGGTTGAAGGCAGCTACGGATTAGGCCGGGACAACGGCATTAGCGGCAAATACCAGCAGGGCACGGATCTTGAGACCATAATTAAGACCTGGTCACCAGATAAGATGCTGCCCATAGCATATAAAGATGTCCGGCAAATGCCTGTTAAAATCGAGGGATTGCCTTACGACTAAGGAATAATATGAGCCGACCAGGAAAATACATTGTTATTGAAGGACCGGAAGGAGTAGGCAAAACCACTCAGATATTGGAGCTCTCTAGGCGCCTATCGGCCGCTAATTTACCATGCCGTGTCTTAAGGGAGCCAGACAGCCAGAGCGACCTGACAGCCAGGGCCATCAGGCAGCTTACTCAAGACCCGCGCTACCCAATGAACACCAGAACAGAAGTTCTGCTATATAACGCCGCCCGTTCGCAAAGTCTTCAGGTTATTAAGAACAGTGTAGAACAAGGTGTTATTTGTATTGTTGACAGAAACTATCTAACCACTTTAGCTGTCCAGTACTACGGCCGGGGTGATGTTCCGGATTATAACGTCATGAACAGCATTATCAGTTTTGCGGTCGGCAGTGTAGAGCCAGACCTTTGTGTTGTTTTAGACGCCCCGGCACCAGTCTTAAAATCCAGAACTGCCGAGCGCCACCAGGGTGAACGTTTCGACAACTTAGACCTGGCCATGCTGGAAAGAATAAGATCAGGCTATCTTTGGGAAGCAAAGCAAAGAGGCCTGCCGGTAGTATTCGCCACCGAGCCTACGGAAAAGGTAGCCGATAAGATATGGGTCTTAGTAGCTGAAACACTGGCCATAAAAGGCTCCAGAAGTCTTGCTTCCGCCTCCCAGCCGGTTTCAGTTAAAGAAATAATTTCTGAAACAAAGGTTTTTCAGGAACCGCAAATTCAGGAAGAGATTGAAAAGCATGTACCAAAGCAACTCTTAGCTAAGGATAGTGAGGGCCGGCTAGAAATAACCGAAGACGGCCGGGATTATCTGGATTCTATCCTGACTAATTCAACCGGCAATGTCTACGTCTTTAACAGCAAGCTTAGTCCGGTGACTATCGCTGCCGCCATGGCCAGACTTAGCCGCCGCGGCGATGACATGCGAATTACAATCCTAGATGAATTCGCCGCATCAGAAGGCAAGGATGAAAAGCTACTGCAAAGAGTAATAACAGCTTACGGCGATGATTCAGTCCAACAGTTAAGCGGCATCCACTTCGTAATTGAAAATGCATCTAATCTGCTGACAAAGAAGCTGGAATGGGGCCGGCTTGCTGCCTATCTAGAACAATCTACCAGATATATTTATTACGACCAAAAAGATAAAGAAGGCAACTACAAATATTACACTCCGGAACATCTAAAACCGGCCATTAAAAAGCAGTATAAAGCCGACATGGACACCATCTTTTCTAACTATTCATTCCTGGTCAGAAAGTTAACCGATTATGTCCGTAAGAACTCGAAAGTACCTAAAGAAGAACAGGACATTGCCTGGCAGGGAGCAACCAGAGCCCAAGCCTGTGACGCCATCCGTCCAGTTCTGCCGGCAGCAACTAAATCAACAGTCGGTATCTACGCTTCAGGCCAGTCGCTCGAAAGCCTTATTTACCACCTAATGAGTGATAGTCTGCCGGAATGCCGTTTAACGGGCGAGCAGCTGCTCATTGAAGCCCGTAAAGTAGTCCCTATGTTTCTGGAACGGGCAGATAAGCCAGAACGCGGCGGTGCCTTTATAGCTTATCGGGCAACCACCAATCAAGCAGTTAAAAAACTAACCGATAAATACCTGCCGGAATTCTACCTGGAAGAAGAACTGGAAGACGTGACTCTAACCGACTACTTTCCTAAGAACGAACTGGATTTAATAGCCGATATGCTCTATAGCTCATCGGCTTTAAGCTTGGAACAAATAAAAAAGGAGCTGTTTAAGCTATCCTATGAGCAAAAGCTGGAGATATTTAACACTTACATCGGCGAAAGGCTGAACAGACGTCACCGACCGGGCAGAGCGCTGGAAAAAGCCCATTATTCTTTCGACCTTCTTAGTGACTACGGCATCTTCCGCGATCTACAGAGACACCGTATGGTAGACGACCTTGAATGGCAGCAATTAACTCCTATATACGGCTATGAAACTCCAAAACTCGTCGAGCAGGCTGGCTTAGGTGACAAATTTGACGCCTGTTTTGATATAAGCCTTAGCTTATTTAGCAAGATGCAGAAAGCCGGTTATGACCTTGAAGCTCAATACGCTACGCTTCTAGGACACAAGATGCGCTGGAAGGTAACATATAACGCCCGGGAAGCAATGCATCTACACGAACTTCGAACCAGCCCGCAGGGACACCCAGGATATAGAAAACTTGTCAAACAAATGCACGACAAATTAGCCGAAGTTCACCCCTTAATTGCTGAATCAATGAAGTTTGTTAACAAAGATGAAGATCCAGAACTAACCAGGTTGGCAGCCGAAAGATACACTCAGTTCAAGCTCAAACATCTTAAATAGCCGGTAGATCGACATTTATTTCATAATATTACTTGGCTTCAGGGAAGTTTTTTAGTATAATACATTGAGCGTTGCCAGAGACAGCGACGGGAATCAACTTTCCTTGATAATGTCGCCGAGGTAAAGATCTATTTTAGTCTTTGGCGCAAACAGCCAAAGGCTTTTTATTTAGGCAACGATATTTTAAGGCACGTACAGTGGTCGATACATTGCCTTTAAACTAATTAAATAAAGTGAGAATAAATGGCATTAACTAAAGATAAGAAAGCCCAGGTGGTAGAAGAGGTATCTGGTTTACTGAATACTTCTAAACTAACTGTGGCTGCCAAATACTCAGGCACAAGTGTTAAGGCTATGCAGGAGCTAAGACGAAATGGCCGGGATAACGGCACCGTAATTAAGGTTGTTAAAAACCGCCTGGTAATAAAGGCTCTTAAAAACAGCCCTAAATTTAAGGATGTCGACACTTCGGTACTTTCCGACATGCTCTTATATGCCTTTAACAACGAAGATGAGGTAGCCCCAGCCCAAACACTGGCAAACTTCGCTAAAACCAGTCCGACAATAGAATTTGTCGGCGCACTAACGTTCGATGGCATTTTCTTGCCATCAGAAGACGTTAAAGTCCTAGCCAGCTTGCCGTCAAAGGATCAGTTAAGATCTATGCTGGTTGGCACGCTGGCCGCTCCGCTTAGTGGTTTTGCGAGCGTATTAAGCGGCAATGTACGCGGAATATTGAACGTCCTAAATGCTCGCAGTGAGCAGTTAAATAGTAATTAAGGAGAATTAAAATGGCAGATAGTGATAAAGGAAAGGTAACTGTACCTAAAGAATTTGAAAGTTTAGTCAAAGAATTAGACAAACTAAGTGCTCTAGAAATTAGCAAATTTGTTAAATTCCTAGAGGAATACTGGGGCGTAAGTGCGGCAGCACCGGCTGTAGCTATGGTAGCTCCAGCTAATGGCGGCGAAGCCGCTGCTCCGGCTGAAGAAGAAAAGGCAGAGTTCGACGTTGTTCTTAAAGACCCCGGTGCTCAGAAAGTAGCCATAATTAAGGCTGTTAAAGACATCACTGGTCTAGGACTGGGTGAAGCTAAGGCATTAGTTGACGCAGCTCCTAAAACTATCCTAGAAAAGGCTAAGAAAGAAGACGCTGAGAACGCTAAGAAAGCCCTTGAAGAGGCTGGCGCAACAGTCGAACTTGCTTAGTCACTTTTCCACAAGCTACTAACAAACTTTGACGACACGGCTTAAAAATGGTACTTTTTAGTTGCCGAGTGCATTAAAATGCACTTGACTATATGTGGTGAGTAAAGAAGTAAATAAACCAAAGTATATATTAAACGAGAAATAAATGGCTGACGTACCTGAAAAGCAAGTCAAACGCTTACGAACACTAATACAGGAAGCTGAAACAAACCTAGCAGCCGCTACTGAGCTTTTGCTTAGTTTAGTTGGTGATGACCAGAAGATTGCCCCTGTTGCCAGAGAAGAAACTTTGGGCAAGATAATTGAAGGCGTCTTTGACGGTCAGAACATGGTTGGCAGCGACGGCAAGACCTATCCCGTACCGGCTAACTACGCTTCAAAGTCTAAATTAGTCCAGGGTGATATTTTAAAACTAACTATTGCTGAAGATGGTGCCTTCCTATATAAGCAGATCGGTCCAATTCCTAGAAAGCAGGTCGTTGGTACTCTTAAACTGGAGAACGGCCACTATTTTGTAGATGTAAACGGCAAGAACTACCGTATTCTGCTGGCCAGCGTAACATACTTTAAGGCCAAGCCGGGCGATCAGGTTAGTGTCAATATTCCAGAAGACGACAGTATTGCCGAATGGGCAGCCCTTGAAGCAGCTCTCTAGTTATATTAGACAACAATATTTAAACATCTAAAAGCGTATAATAAAGGCAACAATGGCACAGGTGTTATACCGAAAGTACCGGTCTAAGAATTTGTCTGAGATAGTCGGACAGGAACATATCACTAAGACGCTTGGTGAAGCGTTAAAGTCTGACCGTCTTAGCCATGCTTATCTATTTACCGGTCCAAGAGGAGTAGGCAAGACTTCAGTTGCCAGAATATTAGCCCACGAGGTAAACGGTCTTCCTTATACCGACGACAAGCCTCATATCGACATTATTGAAATAGATGCAGCCTCAAACAGACGGATTGACGAAATCAGGGACTTGAGAGAAAAAGTCCATACTATGCCGTCCAGCGCTAAATATAAGGTATATATCATCGATGAAGTCCACATGCTTACTAAGGAAGCTTTTAACGCCCTTTTAAAAACACTGGAGGAACCGCCAGCCCACGTAATATTCATCCTGGCTACTACCGATCCCAATAAACTGCCGGAAACAATCATTAGCCGGACTCAAAGGTTCAGCTTTAAGCCAATAGATAATTTAAGCGCTGTATCACACCTAAAGGAAATTGCCAGAAAAGAAAAGATTAAGATTACTGACCCGGCGCTTGAGTTAATAGCTGAACACGGCGACGGCAGTTTCAGGGACAGTATCAGCCTGCTGGATCAGGTGGGCAGCAGCGGACAAGAAGTAACCGAAGACGATGTCAGAAGGATCTTAGGCATACCGCCTTCATTAGCCATAGATAAACTTGTAGCCACAATAAACAGCCAAAAGGGCACATATAAGGAAATAGCCGATGAGTTAAAAGACTTATCCGATCAAGGCTTCAGTGCCCAGTTACTGGCTAAAAGGCTAATGAATGATCTAAGAGACAAGTTAATCGACGGCAGTTTAAACCTTGAACCGACAAGAGCCATAGACCTGCTTAAAGATCTTTTAGATATTAACGGCGCAGCTGACCCAAACTCATACCTGCTTTTAACGTTAATTAAGGCACTCCCAGCGCCCAATGAAGCTGAAAGTACCCCTGTAAAAGAAGTAAAGCCGGAAAAAGGTAAAGAAGAAGTACTGCCTAAAAAGGTAGCCGCGGCAGCAAACGTTATGCCTCAAAAATCCACTAAGCCTATAGCCAGCGAAGAGACCTGGCCGCAGATCCTAAACGAGCTTAAGAATAGATATAATACCCTGTACGGCATAGTTAGGATGGCCCAGCCAGTTTTTAAGGACAATAACCAGCTAGATTTAATCTTTGACTTCCCATTCCATAAAAAACAGGTTTCTGAAACAAAGAACAAGCAGTTAATATCTAACATTATCCTGGAACTTACTGACCAGGACTTTGTTATTGAATGTTATTTAAATGAATCTGGCTCGGATTTAAAAAAAGAGGGCTTAGGGTTGCCAGAAAAACCAAAGAGCAAGGATCTAGACGCCATCAATAAAATATTTGGTGGTGGAGAACTTGTTGATTCGCAGTAGTACAACCAGGCGTTCTACCTGGCAGACTTAGCTTTATAACACGAGCCAAACCTTATATAATAAGTTCACTTTATGGCACAATCAGACTTAAAAGAGGGGAGCCTAAGAAGCACCAATCCGCCGCAGAACCTGGAAGCGGAAGCTAGTTTACTAGGTGCGCTGCTAATTGATTCTGAAGCAATTGTTAAAATAGCCGATACTTTAAACCCCTCGGATTTCTACGACCGTCGGCATCAGTATATTTATCAGGCAATAATCGACCTATATAACGATCACAGCGCCATTGACGTTCTAACCTTATCCGACCGGCTGTCTGGTGATGGCCACTTAGAAATAATTGGCGGCCCGTCTTATCTAACCGAACTAACAAATTTCGTGCCAACTGCTGCCCATGTTGAGCAATATGCCGATATTGTGGCTCAGAAAGCACTCAGAAGGCGCTTAATAGCCACATCAAAGGAAATAGCAGAACTAGGCCAAGACGAATCTAAACAGCTTAGAGAGCTCATAGAAGACGCTGAGTTACGCCTGTTTAACGTCTCCCAACAGCACATTAAGCAGAATATAGTCAGCCTTGAAGCCATACTAGCTGAAAGTTTTGACCGTCTTGATGATTTGCATAAAGACAAGCAAAAGATTAGAGGTCTGCCAACCGGCTATAAGGATCTGGATAATACTCTTGCCGGTTTCCAAAAATCCGACCTTGTGGTTCTAGCTGCCAGACCGAGTATGGGAAAGACGAGTTTGGCCTTAAACTTTGCTCATAACATCACTGCCCAGTCCAAAGAACCGGTATTAATCTTCAGTCTTGAAATGAGCAAAGAGCAGCTGGTAGACAGATTACTCTCTATGGAATCAGGTGTTGATGCCTGGGCACTTAGAACGGGAAACTTAACCGACAGTGACTTTGAGAAAATTGGCCGAGCAATGGGCGTCTTGTCTGAGTCACCTATATACATAGATGACAGTCCTGGTATTACGGTAAGCGATATCCGCACCAAAGCCAGAAGAGAAGCACACAAGCATCCCTTGGGGTTAATTATTGTTGACTATATACAATTAATGACGGGAAGTAGCAGATTCAGCAACGATGGTAACCGGGTCCAAGAGATCAGTGAAATATCCAGGGGACTTAAGGGAGTAGCCCGAGAACTCAACACTCCGGTTCTGGCTCTAAGCCAGTTAAACCGGTTGGTTGAGAACCGGTCCCCGCAGATACCGCAGCTAGCTGACCTCAAAGATTCCGGATCGATAGAGCAAGATTCTGACGTTGTAATGTTTATATACCGAGAGGAATATTACAATCCGGAAACAGATCGAAAGAAGCTGACTGACATCCTTATAAAGAAACATCGCAATGGTCCTACAGGCGGAGTTGAGTTATACTTTGATACTGACAAGCAACGATTCCGCTCTGTAGATACTAAACATTCAGAACCAAGGGAATAATATGGCACCTAAAAAACAGGTAGCAAAATCCTCTAGAGTTAATTTATGGGTAATTATTAGTGTCATTGTTGGACTGGCCGCCATATTCTTTTTGCTAACCTACCATTTAGGCAGCATTATGCCCGGCATAACATCCGGTGAAAGCAGTTTTTACGGCCTTAAATTAGGCTGGCACGGCTTGTACCAAAACCCCTTGAACCTGCCTATAAACGTTCTCTATTCGATTATCTTTAAGTTCTTATCGCCGGTCAGCATGACTCTTCTTCGAGTTCCGTCCGCAATAACCGGTGCCGCAACAATTATCGCCCTCTACGTTTTACTGCATCTTTGGTATGGGCAGAGAACAGCCATATTTGGCAGTATTTTATTTGCCGCTTCCGCCTGGACACTGCATGTCAGCCGGCTGGCCGACTTTAACGTTGAATACCTAGCCGCTATTACGTTCTTTTTCTTGTCGACGGCAATTCTTCAAAAGAAGCTTAATTCTCGCTACGTCTACTGGTTAATTAACCTGGCCTGGAGCCTCCTCCTATATGTTCCGGGTATGGTCTTTTTAATTGCCTACAACGTCTATAGACAAAGAGCTGATGTCGGTTATGGTATGAAGATTCAAGATGACTTTAAGTCTAAACTGGCTTATGTCTTTAGCGCCTTAATTTGGCTGCCGCTAATCGGCCGCTACCTAGTTAGAAGTCCAAAGAATATTCTTAACTGGCTAGGGCTGCCTCAGCATTTTGCCAGCCCGCTTCATATAGTTAAGGAATTTGGCGCCGTCTTTTACCACATCTTTATCCGCGGACCGCTGCTGCCGAATCTCTGGCTTGGCCGGCTGCCAATCCTCGATATATTCGGCGTAATTGCCGCCTTAACCGGCATATATTTCTACGCCGTTCATATTAAAGCTACACGTACCCATCTTCTTTTTGTCAGCTTTTTAATTGGCGCTATTCTAATAGCCCTCGAGGGGCCAGTTTCCTTAAGTATTGTTATACCGATCATCTATATCTTTATTGCCGCCGGCCTGGCTTACCTGTTAAACCAGTGGCTAAGCGTCTTTCCTAAAAACCCAATAGCCAGATCTTTAGGCTACATTCTTATCTCCCTGGCTATAGCTATGAGCGTTGTCTATAACCTAAGATCATATTTTGTAGCCTGGCCTCATAACAGTGCTTCAATCAGCGTCTTTGATGTCAAGGACAAGGATTGATACAATATAACTAGTATTTAAGGAGATAAACAATGAGTCGATTCGATCAGGCTAAAACGTTGATGCAGGTTAAGAAGATCCAAAGGCAGCTTGAAAAGGAAGTTATAACAATTGAAAAAGGTGACGGTGCTGTCAGTGTCGAGATTACCGGTGAGCAAAAGATTAAAAAAATACATATATCTAAGGACGCTGTCGACGACATTGAGCAGCTTGAGATGTGGCTGGAAGAAGCTGTCAAAGAAGCCATCTCTTCTTCGCAAAAGATTGCCGCCGAGAAAATGCAGCCCATGATGGGAGCCCTCGGCGATCTAGGTCTATAAAAAAGAAGGATTAAATGAGCACTTTGCCGCCAGCATTAGAAGAGCTAATTGAGGCTTTTGGCCTGCTGCCTGGTGTTGGCCCGAGAACGGCTGAACGCTACGCCTACGCCATGCTTAAAAGAGACCAGGGGAGTGCTAAAAGATTAGCTAACGCCCTAAATAATCTCCACGGCAGCATTACCTTATGTAAAAAGACATTTGCTCTAATTCCGGCCGGCCAGCATTACAGCCGTCTATATACCGATCCAAGCAGAGATAAACAGACTGTAGCAGTTGTTGCTGACCCTTTTGATATCCTGGCTCTTGAAAAGACTAACGTTTTTTCAGGCACCTACCATGTTCTTGGCGGCCTGGTCTCGCCAATAGACAATGTCTCACCGGACCAGCTTAAGATTAAAGAGCTGGTTAAACGGATTGATGACGATAAAGTGACGGAAATAATCCTGGCTACCAACGCCTCGGTTGAGGGCGAGAGTACCGCACTGTATATCCAGCAGCAGATAGGCAAACGGAAGGTAAAGATAACCAGACTAGCCCGCGGCCTGCCAATCGGCGCCGATCTTGAATATGCCGACCAAATAACCCTGTCCAGGGCACTGGAAGGCCGTCAGCTTCTATAAGATACTAGTTTAGTTGCTCCTGTCCCGATATAATCTATAAGAAGATGAGTAGCGAAGAACAACTTGACGGGCTGATTAAAAGCTCTGACCACATTGTCTTGATCCAGGCCGACAACCCTGACGGCGACAGCCTGGGAAGCTCCATTGCCCTAGAGCAAATCTTAACTCGCCTAAATAAAGACGTCACCATGTTCTGCGCCGTCCAAACACCAGTTCATCTTAAATATCTGCCGGGCTGGAGCCGGGTAACAAACGAACTGCCGGACAACTTCGATATGGCCATAATTGTCGATACGTCTTCAATCAGTCTGCTCGAAAAGATGTCTGAAACTAATTTAAAAAAACTGAAGTCTAAACCAGTAGCAATAATTGACCACCACCAAACCGAAGCTACAATCGATTTCGCTAAGGTTGTTATAAACCGCCAGGCAGTATCGACCGGTGAAATAATATACGACCTGGCTAAAACGTTTAACTTCGAATTAAGCCCTGAAGCCAAGGATATGCTGGCGGTCAGTATTTTATCTGATAGTTTGGGACTTATGAGCGCCTCTACAACTGCCCACTCTATCCATATAGTAGCCGAGCTGGTTGAAGGCGGCGTTAATTTAACCCATATAGATAACTTAAGGAAAGAAACTTTCCGAAAAAGCCTAGAACTAACCAAATATAAAGGAGAACTGCTAAAAAGGATTGAAACTTTCCTGGACAGTAAACTGGCCTATCTCTATATACCGTGGGCCGAAATAGAAAAGTATAGCCCACTGTATAACCCGCCAATGCTGGTTATTGAAGATATGCGTCTCATTGAAGATAACGCTATCACCGTTGTTATTAAGCACTACGATGACGGTCACATTACCGGAAAAATCAGATCTAACGAAGGCTTTCCATTGTCCGCTGAATTAGCTGAACATTTTGGCGGCGGCGGACATGAATATGCGGCCGGCTTTAAAACAAGCAAATATTTGCCGGATGACCTTAAAAAGGAAATAATAACGGTAGTTAGTGAACTGCTAAAAAACAATGAAAATATTTAACACCGCCAGCCGTCAAATAGAAGAAATAAAACCCTTAAACCCGCCGCTGGTTACTGTCTATACCTGTGGCCCAACCGTTTACGATCATGCCCATATTGGCCACTGGTTTACTTATATACGTCAGGATTTAATGATTAGAACTTTAAAGGCCGATGGTCTTAGCACTAAATGGGTCATGAACATAACCGATGTCGGTCATTTAACCTCAGATGCTGATGAAGGTGAAGACAAACTGGAAAAAGGAGCCAGACGGGAAGGCAAGACTGCCTGGGAAGTAGCCGCCTTCTACACTGATGAATTTGTGTCATCAATGAAAAAGCTAAACATCCTAGACCCCGACTACCTGCCTAAAGCGACCGACCACATAGCCGATCAGGTAGCCTTAATTAAGACTCTGGAAGATAAAGGGTACACATATATTATCAACGACGGTGTATACTACGACACTTCAAAGTTTCCTCACTACGGTGATTTTGCCCGTCTGGACATCGACGAGCAGCAGCCAGGTAAAAGAGTAGATTTTAACCCTGAGAAAAGAAATCCCACCGACTTTGCTCTTTGGAAATTCAGTCCAAAGGACTCAAAAAGAGACATGGAATGGGACAGTCCCTGGGGCAAGGGATTTCCCGGTTGGCATATAGAATGTTCGGCTATGAGCATGAAATATCTGGGCGAGACACTAGATATTCACTCCGGCGGTATCGACCATATCCCAGTTCATCACACTAATGAAATTGCTCAAAGCGAAGCTGCTACCGGCAAGCATTTTGCCAACTACTGGCTGCATACCAACCATATAACTATCGACGGCCAAAAAATATCTAAGTCTCTTGGCAATAGTATTACGCTTAACCAGATAGAAGGGCTGGGGTTTAGCCCTATGGTATTTAGGCTGCACGTTCTTGAATCGCACTATCGAACTCAGTCTAAATTTAGCTGGCAGAGTTTAATAGCTGCCAAACAAAGACTAAATGAGCTTCAGGCTATGGCAGTTTTGCGTTACCAGGCACAGGCAAAAATTAATGACAGCGTTAACTTTGCGCTATCGGATGTATCTAAAGAACTTCTTACTTTATTAAATAATGATTTAAACACACCGGGCGTTGTCGCCTACCTAAGTGACATTTCAACCCAGCTGCTGGCGGTGGGCATAGAAAATGACAATCTGGATCAATTTACCGACATGCTTAGCCAGCTGGATAATCTGCTGGGCCTTAAGCTATCCGAAGTTGAAGACATTACGCCAGAAGCCAAAGAGCTGATCAAAAAACGTGAAGAATTTAGAAATAACAAAGAATGGGACGCGGCGGACAAAATACGTAATCAGTTAGATAAAATGAATATTGCCCTTGAAGATAAGTCTAGTGGTCCTCAGTGGCGCTGGAATGATCACGCTTAACAGCTTTCTCAAATTGAGGCGTAGATATTAGGTTCCTGGTCCTTAAGAATTCCAGGATGGCAATTCTGAGACAGCCGGCAAGCGGAATGGCTATTATTCCGCCAAATATACCTCCGAAGTTAATGCCGATAATTAAAGCGGCAAAGACTAACAGCGGACTCATCTTAGTGGCGTTAGCCTGGAGTTTTGGCTGGATTATGTAATTCTCAAACTGGATATAGAGAATGTAGTAGATAAATATGGCGATACCTGCGGGCACGGAATGAAATAGAGCTACAACAGTCACAATTACCGCCGCAATAGGATGGCCGATTAGAGGAATAAGAGCACAAATAAAGATAACGACAAGTAGTGCTATCGGGTAGCCAATATGTAAGATATATAAGGCTGGCGCAAGAAAGGCCATGGCTATTAAGCCCATTATTACCCGGCCATTAACAAAACCTTTTATTACTCTATACATATCGCTGGCTAATCTGTCGGCCAGCTGATGGCGCCGTTCAGGAATCAATCTTCTGGCGGCGCTGACCCATCTGGGACCCTCCACTAGCATCATGAAGGTCAGAACAATAACTACCAAAACGTCGAAGATACTTTTACCTATACTGACAAGTGTCGAGAAGGCCTTACCACCGGCATTATGCAGCTTGGAAGACAGCTGATTAGATAAGGTAGTGACCTCTTTCCCCAGATGATACTTACGGATAACCTTACCAACGCCGCCGCTTTGGTTCCTGAATTCGGACACTAATCTTGGAGCAGCCTTGACGAAATTATCCGTCTGCCTAGCAAGCGGTGGTGCCAAGTAGGCAATAAACCCACCTAATATGATAATTACTATAAGATAAGAAATAGCCGTACCGAACCCTCTTCGGCCCTTAAGTTTCCAGGGTAAATGCCGGGATATAAAATGGACTGGCGCATTTAAGGCTAGTGCTAAGAAGAAAGAAATAAAGATAAGCAGCAGCGAATGCCTGGCAACATCTGCAGCCCATACAACAATTAATATGCTGACAACTAAAAGTGCAACTTTCAGAATTGTTCTGTTGGAAACTGTTAGTTCAACTACCGAATGTCCGTCATCTTTCTTGACTAGTTTAGGCATGAGATAATTATCTATCTATAACGCTGTTTTGGCAATTAGCCGTGAGCTTTAATTTCTCGTCTGACTTTTCCAGGCAAATATTTAACAGCTGTTTTCGGGTCATTTAAGACAAGCGGGATAGTCCGGCCAACCTTTGCCGGCATCTGATGATAATCCTTAAAAATAACCCTAAAATGCTGTTCAGCCAGTCTTCTGTCAGTTTTCTTATCTGAATTTGAAGTCGTAATGTGCCACAAAGGAATATTAAGCTTAAGATTGCAGTTATCCAGCTTGAGTAGCTCCCGTTTTAAGAACATCCTAGTCCTTAAGTCGCTGTTCTTAATCAGATCAACCTTAAACTGTCGCATAAACTCCTTAGATGGACCATTCTTGCCGGACTTAAAGTTCTTAAGCGGATAACGGACTAAAAGGGCAGGTGTGTTGTAGAGCGAAATCTTTAATATGCCGGCCAGCAGTCTGTCTGAAAATAACGTGCTGTATAGCTGCATTATCTTCTTATCCAGTGGCTTGACTATAAAATCATCCTTATGGGCATAACCATTAAGACAAATAAGCAGATTGACCTTACCTGTTAAATCAGGGTTTCTCTGCAGCATTCTGGTTACCAGCACAAAGCCGAAACCGACACCAACAATAGACAGTCTCTTTCTCTTATACTTGAGCTTAATAAAAGAAGCTATGTAATCGGCCATATTATTAAGCGTTGGTTTAAGACCAATAGAATAAAAACTATCCATACCGCCAAGCCCGGGTAAATCGACCATTGTCAGATTGCCGTAATTAGCCAAAGCCACAGCCAAGCCCCACCATTTTTCTAGATTTGCTTCAAGATCATAAATAAACAGTATCTCTTTTTTAGTGTGTCTGTTCACACCCTCAATGCGTAAATACCGGCCATCCATACCGTTAATATCTATGGGTAATATAAAATCAGAAGGATTAACAAACTTTTTAGACATAAGTACATAAATATTACATTATTTGTTTTTTAACCTCAATAACATTATTTAAAAACTTGTTAGCTTAAGTGATGTAATATAGAATCAAGCTGTTTATTAGGGCGTCGCCAAGTGGTAAGGCACCAGGTTTTGGTCCTGGCATTCGGGGGTTCGAATCCCTCCGCCCTAGCCATATAGCCCGAAATTATGACTCCTCGGCGTATAATTTTATCTGTGGAAGTTGTTTATGGAACCTCTAATCAAGGTAAGTTAAATGATGTTAAAAAAATACTATCTGACTGTGATGTAAGTGTTCTGTCACTGCCGGATATTGGCGTAGAAGTTCCGATTATCGATGAAAGCGGCAAAACATTTGAAGAAAACGCCATAATCAAATATAAAGCCCTGCGACCACTCGTACCTAATAACTATATCCTGGCCGTAGAGGACTCTGGTCTTGAAGTTGATGCTTTAGATGGAGCTCCCGGCGTTTATTCCCGGAGATGGAAAGCTGGCGGAAAAGAAATGACTGATACCGAGTCATTGCATAAAATACTCGACGAAATGAAAGGTAAAAAAGATCGTACTGCCAAATTTGTATCTGTTATTGCATTTGGCGGCTCGGGACAAGCCATGCAAACCATAAGGGGCGAATTAGCCGGTGTTTTACTTGAGGAACCTGACTTGGAGGGATTCATGGAGGGGATGCCTTACAGGGCATTGTTCTATATTCCCCAATTACACAAAATGCTTTATCAAATTCATGGCATGCCCCTAGATAAACGAAAGAGACTTCTAACTCACCGCGAGAAGGTATGGCTTAATTTGATAGAAAATATCTCATCTCGGAGAACAAGTTCTGAAGAGATAGAATAATTTCAGGTTCGAATCCCGCCGCCCTAGCCAAGCTGATCAACAAAGGTGACCGTAATCCCTACGGACGATGCAATGTTATGGCGCCCAAGGTCATGACCATATCTTTTGGCAGATAAGTACCGCAAATATCCTCTGCGGAGTGTAGAATTCTACTGCTTAATTCAGGTCTTGGTAAAGATACAAGCCTGCCAATTGTAATATGCGGTGAAGTCTCTCTATAAATATCCATGCCTACAACCTGTTCTAGCGCGCCGTAAGCGTAATCTATTTCAGAAGTAACCTGTGGTGATTTTAAGACGATAGCAAGCGATCTACCGACATATTTAAGATCTGCGCGCCGTGAATCTTTAACAGAATCTAAGGCTAAGGGCCGCAAATCTCTGTAAACTTCATCATACAGTTGTCTGGCTGTTCTATAAGGATTATCTATGGATGCACGTTTAAATCGAAGAAAATTAAGGACTGTGTTCCTGGGGAGAATACTCACATGTGGCTTTACGCCATTAATAGGCACAAAAATACCAGGATATTCTTGGCCTACTAAACTAGAAATAGACTTGATAGGGTCTCTTTCTGCAGGACTCACATAGCGATACATTTAACCTATATTACATCATAATCCGATAAAAATCAAAGGTTAAGGGTTATTTCTAAATTGGTCCGAGACTCGTCCGCTAGGGAAGTCGAATTTGAATTATTAAATCTCATTAATAATCCATAGATCTTGTCGGACATTCAGGGTAAAATAGATGTACAAAACTTAGAGGTTATTTTATGAGTTTAACTACAACGGATCTATCAGATATAAGAAGTATTATTAGAGAAGAGCTAAGACAAGAACTTGATCCTATAAAAGGTGAACTTAAAGCCTTAAGCAATGATATCAAAGAAATATATAAGATGATTGCTCAGTTGCAACATTCGGCTATAACAGACAAGAAGTTCAAAAAACTATCAATTGAAAAGAAGCTTCTAACATTGAACGCTGAATTACTAGAAGCTGCTAGGCAAGTTGGCGTAACCTTGCCTAGGTAGCCCAATACTCATCCATCGTGATTGGCTAATTGACTTTCTGTTATACTTGTGTCATTATATTATTAATGATTGATCCTGAATCGCATGAGTACAATATCCGAGCCAAGCTAGACCAAGAACAATTGCAATCTGTCATTGACCATCTTGCGTCCCTTGGTGTGGCTAGCCAAATATCTACTGAGGGAATGCAGCCTAACCCATTATCCGTAGATGAGCAGGAGCAATACGAAGGTTCAGTGGCAAACAAAGTAGATTTCTATGAGTTTGCCGGTGATCATGAAATAGACAGAAGTGTAGCTGGAAAAGCTTGGGCTTTGCTTACAAGATTATACGATTATACAGTCAACCCCGATAAATGGCGTCTCTATAGGGGTAGGAATTATGACAAGGTACATCTTGTTTTTGGTAGCGTACCAGCGGTAACACCAGACACGTCTCATCTTTTCAGGCGTGGACTTGCCGACCTGCATTTTGACAGCCTTGTTGACCTAGTGAAAACTATCGATAACGAAGTTGGAAGACGCGGCCCCCGAGCCTATAAGGATATTGTGGGTGTAAATACAGAGTCTACCTCCATAGATTTTCTGCGCGGTTTTGTAGCCGAAAGACTCAAACAAGAAGAACCTACCGAGACAAATTAAGTTCAACTATGAACTTCTAGGTTAGTTAATTACAACTATATAGGTTGGAAGCTTTAAGTGCTATTCGTCATTAACCTTGCCAAAAGCTACTCTTTTTAAAATAACGTCCTGCATATTGGCCATTAATGCTGGCACTAGGCTGAATTCACCGTAACGGTCATTAACCATATCGCTGGCCCGGGCTAAGCTTAAGACATCATACTTAGTGCCGCTGAATAGGCTTAGCTGGTCATCCTTAGCTACATTTAAGGAGTAAACACTAATAGCCAGATCAGTTACCCTGGCCGTAATGGGTGCTCTATCTAAGAGCTTAATGGCCGCCGTATATATGTCTAAAGTAGAATAAAGTTCAGCACACTTGGCACTTTTAGAGTAGTAGCAGTGGTCTTCCATGCCTAAAGATAATCTAATGCCGCCAGCTGAGTAGTGACTGCGTCTTAATCTCCGGCCGGTCTTTTCGGCCAGCTTCATAATTAGCCTTTTAATTTCAAGAATATCTTTAGTCTTCTGGCCTAGGGCATACTGATGGCCAAAGCTTCTCCTCTTAAAGTCAACGGTGTCTACCTCGTAACCCCTTAGCCTTAAATACCAGTAATAGCCGACAATACTTTTAAAGACTTCCTGGCGCAGAGTATCTATTTCAGCATCCAAAAACTGCCGGGGAGTATATATGCCGGCTAAATTAAGCCTTGCCCCGTAGCGGACATTAATACCGGGCAGATCAGTTAATTTAAGCCTTGAGTACATTGGAGTAAGATTATCGGCATTAATTATGGTCAGGCCGTCAGGCTTATCAAAACCAGCGGCTAATTTAGCTAAAAACCTATTAGAACCAAAACCAATGTTAACCGTTGCATAATCCCCCAGGTTTTCTTTAACGTCTTTTTTAACAGCCAGGCCAATCTCTCTTAGACTTAGGCCGGCTCTAATAGCCGGTGAACCGCGGAAATCCACCACGTATTCATCAACAGACTTAGAAACAACCTCGGGCGTATATCTAAGAAGCAGTCGTTTAAGCCTGTCATGGGCATCAAAATATTTATCCGGATCGGGCATCATAACAATGAGACCAGGATCTATCTGGCGTCCCTCGCGGACATTTAAACCTAAACCAATACCTTTAGCCTTAGCCTCGTAAGAAGCGGCTAGAATTATGCCGCCAGGCGTATCATAGGCAGCCACAGCCACCGGCTTATGCCTAATTAGGGGATTAGCCTGCTGTTCCATCATGGCAAAACAGCTGTTAAGATCGATGTGCATTATTTGGGGTTCAGCCCGGCTAATTGGCAAGCCCATCACTAACCACCTCCAGCGTCCAATGAAGACTGTCCGTATCCATATTGAGCCGAAACCAGTAGCTGCCGGTCTTATCTATAAACTCAAAGATATGATGCAGACATTTACCGCTGGTAATCTTGTGGTGATAGCCGATTTCACCAATGTCATATTCCACGCCCCGCCAGCTCATAATATGGGGCACAGCCATTTTCTTTTTGGCTGAATAATACATAACTACACTGACTTCTTCATCAATAACCTCGCGCATGTAAGATCCTCCTTCAGGTTCAAATTAATAACTAACAAGGGCTAATTTACTTAGCTCAAGTAAAAGACAGCTAACCCTTTTTAATTTAGATATAGGGGCTAACTTTTATATAATTCGAGGAGTAAAAACTCCTTGAAGAAGGGTCAAAACCCAGTTTTTTTTGGGCTTTGGTAAATGAGGTGGTTTGTTTGAGAGGATTTGCCAGAAATATCCAGCAAACTTTATATAGCCTGCGAGAAAGAAAATCCCGAAAACAAATGGATTAGCTCACGCATTGCCATAAGTATTATATCATCCAAAGACGAGCTGTGTCATTAAATAAAATCTTTTTTAGTTTATTTATTTGTAGCTAAATAACCCCGTCTGTACGACCATACCAGGGGTATAAAACCAATAAACAGCGGCAGCCAAAGACTAATTAAACGGAAGACTAAAACAGCCGCTACAGCATGGGCCAAACTAGTTTTAAAAGCTATCAGCCCGCCTGCCAAGCCGGCTTCAACCGACCCAACACCACCGGGCGCCGGTATAGCCGCTCCTATCCAAACGCCAAAACTATAGACCAGCATGACTGAGCTAAGAGGCAAGGAGCCGCCAATTGCCTTCAGACTATAATCTAAAGCTAAAACATAAAATAGGGTCAATGTCATCTGGCTAAGAATAGCGTAGCCGAGCTTAGATAGATGAGACCTATACTCAGCTAAACTCCTAAAGATTAACCTTATATTATGGAGTAAATAGCGGCGGAGTTTTGGATAGACAAGGGCAATTACTGCCACCAAACCGACAATTAAACAGGCAATAATAGCAAGCTTTGGACTAGCCGACTTAAACTTAAATGACTTAACAGGTACAAACATCACTAAAATAGCAATCATCAGTAAATTAGCTACCACGCCGGTAATAGTGTTAGCGGCAACCACTACTGCTGCCTGAGGCTTGGTGTGATGGTTATTGGTTAAATAAATATAGTTAGCGCTCATACCGCCGATACCAGCCGGCAGCAGCTTATTCAAAGTGCTGATAGCAAGCTGGATGGCTACTGTTACAAAGTATTTAATTGGCTTTAGAGATAAGAAGAAATAGGTTAAGGCAGCTATAAAATATGTGCCGGCAACGAAGACCAGTACTACGGCGTCATCTTTAGAATGGCTTGAGGCAACATCCTTTAAGCCGCCCCTAAGATCAGATAGCTGGCTTACAAGCAGATACATAGCGACGGCCGCTAGTATTAAATAAGCAATCTTAAACCAGCTAACACGTGGTTTGGTCCTGGGAAGCATAATAAATATTATCTATTTAATACTGCTTAACCACAAGCATCTATCTTAAACTGCTTGCTTTTTACTCTATAATAATGTTTAATATTGTAATGACGGAGTTTAATAAAAACCTCTACCAATTTCCAATTGGCGGCCAGCCAGTTATAGGCCAAGAATATCCTGTAGCTGCCGATGTTATTAGCTTGTTTAGTGCCGGACCACAGCTTGCCCCTTATATCTACACTCCGATTGCTGACGTAGAACAATTATCTAAATATTTAGGATACCCTGACGCAGAACCAATATCCGACCCTATAGAAGCTAAGCGACTGGCTGCCGCATTCTATGCCGATAGCCAAGACATAGGGCCTTCAGGTGCTGAGACTCCATTCGACCAAGATGCTTTAGAGGGATTAATTGAAGATAACCCAGATGCACTAGTTGGTCTGTTCGTATTACCTCCAAGCCAGGAACAATGTGACACAAGCATATGTATCAATGGAATATTAGCAGCTGTATTAACTCCCGAACAGCGCAGTCTGTTGGAATTAAGCTATAAGGATGAACTATCGCCAGAACAAATAGCCCGGAGCCATAATATGACAGTAAATGAAGTCAACGCCATATTACATAATGCTATGATCAAGGTGGGCGAAGAAGCCATAAAAAGAGGCCTCCTTTTAGAATCACTTTAAAAACTATGTATAATATAAGTGTTGTTAGATATAACAACCCTGAAAGTAGGTCTAATTTGGCCAAAAGTATTTACCGCCAGCTGCAGGAACTGACAGACCACTACTTTAATTCACACATTTTTGTTGATGATATAATAGACCGCCAGCTAGGAATAAAGCCCGAAGATTTATCCAAGGTTGAACTTAATAAGATAATTGATTGGCTAGAGATAACCGTCTACCTCTTAAGCGATAACCAAAAAACAGCCAGGAATTACCTTACTAGTGTAAATAAGTTGGCAGGGGCAAATGGTTAATTTTACAAAACCGAACTTAACTAAAGATGAGCTAGAGACAGTTATTGAATCAATGGGTGAGAGCGCTGTTATTATCGACCAGCATGGTCTTGTTATTAGAGCCAACAAATTAGCCCTTAATCTCCTTGGATATAAAGAAAAAGAACTAATGGGGCAAAGGTTTATGTCTAAAGCTAAAATTTTAAATGTCGACAAAAAATCTATTGATAAGATTAACCGGCCAATGGTTCGAGCTATTTTATCTGGCCGTCCGGCTTATGATTACGTCTACTACGAAACCAGAGACAAAAAAACTATCCCGCTATTTGTCAGTGCTGCACCGATCATTAATAACGACAAACCAATTGGCCTTATTCTAGTATTCAGGGACATATCGATGGAAGAAGCCGTCGATAAAATGAAAAGTGAGTTTATTGCGCTCGCTTCACACCAGCTCAGAACACCTCTTTCATCAATTAAAACATATTCACATATGCTGCTTGATGGCTATATGGGTGAGATTGATGAACAAAAGAAACCGGCTCTGGAAACTATCGTGGCTGCTACAAACCGAATGAATGAACTAATTGGCACGCTGCTTCATATCACTAGATTAGAAAGCGGCACTATTGTGATCGAAAAGAAACCAGTCGATATGATCCAGATTATCCAGGAAATCCTAGATGAAATGGAGATATTTACCAAATATAAATCAATAAAATTAAAGCTGGTTGTAAAATGCAAAGAATCTACCAAGATACGATCTGACGGTCCGCTTATTCAAGAAGTAATGTCTAACCTTGTATCAAACGCTATTAAATACTCCAAACAAGACGGCATAGTCACCATAACTGTTACAGCGCTAAAAGACAAGGTAACGGTAACCATCAAAGATAATGGGCTAGGTATACCAGCTGAAGCTAAAAAACAGATATTTTCTAAGTTTTTTAGAGCAACTAATGTCACGCGGATAGAAACTAATGGTACCGGTCTGGGACTTTACCTAGTAAAAGGTCTGGTTGATGAACTAGGCGGACATATTTCCTTTACTTCTCAAGAAGATAAGGGATCAACCTTTAGGTTTAGTTTACCCCGTAAATTTAAACCAATTTAGTAATAATTATTATATTCTTGCCTTATATAGGCAGCATATAATCTGACCCATTCAAGGAGAGATTTATGAAATCAAAAGTATTAATTGTTGAAGACGATAAAGATCTTAACAGGGCCTACCGCTTAATACTTAATCACTTTGATTACCAGGTTGAATCAGCCTTTAACGGCCAGGAGGCTTTAAAGAAAAGTAAGCAATTTGCGCCCGATATAATCCTGCTTGATCTTCTTATGCCCGTCATGGGCGGCCTGGAGTTTTTAAGAGTATTTAAAAAAGACCCTAAAAATAAGGCTAAGGTAGTTATCTTTACTAACCTGGAAGACGCTCCCGAAATTAGAGAAGCCAACGTATTAGGTGTTCAAAACTGCGTTATTAAGTCTTGGGCTGTGCCCCAGAATCTAAACAAACTAGTTAGCGAAGCTCTGGCTGAACCTTAGGCATTAGGTAGATAAGACGCTTGGAAATCGCTTCCCGTATCAGTTCCTGACATATTTTAACAATACTAAAGTATAAGATAGGCTGGTAGTATTAGTAAGAATGTCACAGCTTAATTTAAGCAAGAGGCACTTAAATCTGGATTAGTAGCTGAAAAAGGAATTATAAAAAATGAACGTAGTTAGCCGGGGTATCCGTAATGCCTTCAGAAATATAACAAGAAGCGCCTCAATTATTGTTATTTTAGGCCTGGCTATTGGCTTAAGCCTGGTAATGGTTATAGCCCGCCAGGCAGTATCAAATAAAATAAACTCTGTTAACAGTTCAGTCGGCAACACGATTAATATTACCCCAGCCGGCTTCAGCAGCTTTTCATCAGTTAATAATGCTCTGACAACTTCTGAACTGGCTAAAGTAGCCGCTTTGCCCCATGTAACTGCGCTTAATGAAACTCTGACAGACCGATTGACAACCATCGGCTCGGCATCTTCACCATTTGGCAGTACAGGCAGCAGTTCAAGCAGCAGTACTAACCAAACCAGCTTAACCTCGCCAGTTACCATTAAAGTTAACCAATCTAACGGCAGCGGTCCCAGCCTGTTTGTCAGTGGTGGCAGCAGCAGCGGCTTTACTTTGCCAACCAACTTCAGCCCACCAATAACTATTATTGGCACAAACGATCCATTATCTATAAACGGCACTAGTCTGACCATATCAAGCGGCAAGGCTATTAGCGGGTCGTCAACTGCAGACGACGCCATGGTTAGCACATCTATGGCCAGCAAGAACAACTTAAAAGTCGGCTCAACCTTCACCGCCTACAGCCAAAACTTAACTGTTTCAGCCATATTTAATGGCTCATCTACCAACATCGCAGCTGACGACATAATTGTTTCCTTGCCGCTAGAGCAAAGTTTGAGCGGTCAAAGCGGTGATGTTACTAGCGCCGTAGCTACTATTGATTCACTGACCAACTTAACCTCGGCCACTAACAATATTAAAAGCTCTCTAGGTTCTTCAGCTACAGTCACCAGCTCACTAGAGGAAGCTCAAGCTACCGTTTCACCGCTTAATAACATTAAGACCATTACTCTATATAGCCTGATTGGTGCTTTAATTGCCGCCATAGTTATTATCTTCCTCATCATGATCATGATTGTCAGGGAAAGAAGAAGAGAGATTGGCGTCCTAAAAGCTATCGGCGCATCTAATATTAAAGTAGTCCTTCAGTTCATGAGTGAAGCTATTACCTTGACTATAGCCGGCTCAATTATCGGCATTATTATTGGCGTCGCAGCCTCTAGCCCAATTACCCATCTTCTGGTAACTAATGAAACAAGCACATCTACTCAAGTTACTCCGGGAGGCCCAGTAACGCGTACCGGCGGATTCTCAGGCGGTGGAGGTTTTGGCGGCATATCAAGAGGCAGCGGCAACTTCACAGTAAGAGATGTTAACAGAGGCGCTTTTGGAGGCATCAGAAACAGCCTGGGTAATGTTCAGACAGTAGTCGGCTGGTCAATAGTTCTATACGGTGTCGGTGCGGCCTTAGTTATTGCCATCATCGGCAGCACAGCTTCGTCACTGCTTATTTCTAAGATCCGCCCAGCTGAAGTCATGAGGGTTGAATAGGAGAATACATGCTTAAAGTAGATAAAATTAGCAAAATATTTAGAACAAGCGCCGGTGAAGTTAATGCCGTAGATAATGTCAGCCTTGAAATATCTGACGGCATGTTCGCCAGTGTCATTGGCCGAAGCGGCAGCGGCAAGACTACGCTTCTGTGCCTTCTTGGCGGCCTGGACAAACCGACTGCCGGCTCCATAGTTGTTGACAACCAGGATATAACAAATATGACCGATCACTCACTGATTCACTACCGCGGTCAGAAAATTGGCTTTGTTTTCCAAAACTATAACCTTGTACCAAACCTAACGGCTATTGAAAATGTCTGTTTGCCAATGGAATTTGCCGGTGTTAGTAAAGATGAAAGGCTAAAAAGAGCCAAAGCTGTACTGGAAGAAGTATTCTTAAGTCCCGAACAAATGGAAAGAAAGCCCAGCCGTTTAAGCGGCGGCCAGCAGCAGAGAGTAGCTATAGCCAGAGCCCTGGCCAACAAGCCAAAACTAATCCTGGCTGACGAGCCGACTGGTAATCTAGATTCCCAAACAGGCAAGATGATCTTTGATTTGC
This sequence comes from uncultured bacterium, assembly GCA_963718045.1. Lineage (GTDB taxonomy): Bacteria > Patescibacteriota > Saccharimonadia > Saccharimonadales > UBA4665 > JAJZKE01. The sequence goes on along the minus strand of OY970350.1, from coordinate 309,791 downwards.
TTCATCAGCTAGCCAAGAAAGAGAACACAACCATTATTGTTGTTACCCATGATCTCGCTATTGCCGGCAAGACGGATGTAACCTTCACGCTTAATGACGGTAAGCTGGTCAAGAAATAGCTTCCGCTCTTTATTAAGCTATTTCTCATTTAACAGATTATACTTAAACGTATGAGAATACTGGTGATTGAAGATGAGCCTAAGATAGCCCAGGCCGTTAAGAAAGGTCTGGAGCTTAAAGGTTACGCAGTCGATACTGTTTATGATTCAGACAGCGGCCTTGCTTATGCCCAGGATCCAGATTATGATCTTATCGTTTTAGACCGTATGCTGCCTGGCAAAATGGACGGAGTTGCGCTATGCAGTGAACTTAGAGCCGGCGGCATTCAAACACCTGTAATTATGCTGACTGCCAGAGGCACCATAGGCGACAGAGTTGAAGGCCTAAACAGCGGTGCTGATGATTATTTAGTTAAACCATTCTCTTTTGATGAGTTAACGGCTAGGGCGAGAGCACTGCTTCGAAGACCGCCAGTTAACGTTGGCTCAGTTGTAACGCTTGATGATTTAAGTCTTAATCCTCAAAGTTATGAAGTGACAAGAGGCAATAAGCCGGTTAAGCTATCTAAAAAAGAGTTCTCGCTGCTAGAATACTTAATGCATCACCAAGGGCAGGTAATAACCAAGGAAATGATTGTCAGTCATATTTGGGATGAAGACGCAGACATACTGCCTAACACAATTGAGGTATATATTGGTTATTTAAGAAACAAGATAGACCGGCCATTCCCCGATAAGAAGCCGCTAATACATACTTTAAGAGGATTTGGATATAAATTAAGCACTTAAGAGAAAGAGAAACCATGTTTCGTTCTGCAACCTTAAAACTAACCGCCTGGTACTTAGGCATAGTTATGTTTATTAGCCTGCTGTTTAGTTTTGTTGTTTATCATATTGGGTCTAATGAAATAGCTAGAAGCCTGCATCTTCAATCGGCCAGTATATATAACCAGTTCCCGGTTTTTGATAACGACGATCTCTTTCATCCGAGACCATATATATCTAGCAGTGATCATGATCTCTTGTTTAGGCTAATCTTTCTAAATATCTTAGTTCTAATCCTAGCTGGTCTTGCCAGCTATTGGCTAGCGAAAAGGACGCTGGAACCAATTGAGGAAGCCCATGAACAGCAGAAAAGATTTACCTCAGATGTTAGCCATGAACTTAGGACACCTTTAACCGCCCTCAGAATGGAGAGTGAAGTAGCGCTACTTAACCCTAAAGCTTCATCTAAAGAGCTCAAGGCAACACTGCAGAGTAGCTTAGAGGAAGTAGATAAGCTAGAAAGTCTAATTAACAATCTGCTTAGGTTATCCCGTCTGGAGGCTGATGAATTAAAACAAAACTTTACACCCATTAACTCCAAACAGGTTGTTGATTTGGCAGTTAAACAAGTTGCCTTGTCAGCTGAACAGAGAAAGATAACTATTGAAAAAGAGGTAGTCGACCAGCACTTTATGGGAGATAAAGATAGCGTAACTCAGCTGCTAGTCATACTACTAGATAACTCCATTAAATATAGCCCATCGGGTTCAGAAGTTAAGATTGAGGCTAGAGCCAAAGACAACAAGTTGGTCTTTAAGGTAAAAGATGACGGCTCCGGCATAAGCAAGGAAGCACTTGATCACATCTTTGACAGGTTTTACCGTGAGGAAGATTCAAGAAATAAACAAAGTGAAAAAGAAGGTTATGGCCTAGGATTATCTATCGCTAAAATGATAGCCGATGTCCATGATGCAGTTATAACGGTTAAAAGTCAGGTAGATAAAGGCACCGAAGTAGAAGTGTCTTTCCCCATAAATAAGTAGAGATTTAGCCTAGCTTTTGGCTAGAATATATCAATTTATATCGATTAATGAGTGGTCGGTAAGAATTCAGTTTTTGGAGTCAGATTGGGCACGATAGTTTACCGGGTAAACCTACAACTGACCTTCTATATCCGAAGTAGATCGGTAACTTTATATTATAGTTCTGTGATGTTTGACGCATCAAATAACGGTTACTAGTTGTGGCGTTTGCCTTATGGGTATATAATAATTAACTATAATTAAGTGAGGGAATCATGGCATTAACAACATCATATCTTATAACAACAAAAAATCTTGAACCATTTTTTAATGGCATAATTAGCGCAAGAGCCCCTGAGCGATTTACACAGAAATTTCTGGAAAGCCTTGAATTCAAGAGTACAAATGATCGACTTTATATTGGCTTACTGAAGGGTCTAGGTTTTATTGACGAGGGGGGGGTGCCGACTAAGCGCTACTATGATTTTATGGATCAAACACGTTCTAAAAGTGTTTTATCAGAAGCCATCATGGAAGCTTATGAAGATTTATTCAATGTCAATGTGGAGGCTTACAGGCTAACTGATGATGAGGTCAAAAACAAGCTTAGAACGCTAACGCAGGGTAAATATACAGATAACGTCCTGGCAATGATGGCAAAGACATTTAAAGCACTCTCGGCCTATGCATCTTGGAGTGCAAAAAAATCTAATCAACCTTCAACACAAGCCACACCAAAAGCAGATACAGAAAAAGATGAGGTTAAGACAACAAATTCCAGCAAGTCGAATTTGACTAACGATATCGAATTAGCTGGGAGAATGGGCCTACATTACAATATTCAGATACATCTGCCCGACACGAGAGATCCTGCAGTGTTTGATGCACTTTTTAAGAGCTTGCGAGATCACCTATTATGATTGATCTATACTCTTACGTTTTCAGAGCTCTTGTGACCGAGGAGTCACTAGATAATGCAGGTAGACTAAATAAGCGAAAACAGCGATCAGAAGAGCTAGAGATGCAGTATGTGCAACTTGGCTTAAACGATATGGATCCTAATATTGTTGGTGTGGCAGAAACAATGGCAATTGTCTACACAGCTATCCATGCGTTCGAAAATACCGTCCGTGGCTTTATAAGTCAGAAAATGCAGGAAGAAAAAGGTACAGGATGGTGGGAAAAATCTGTCAAAAAAGAAGTTCGTACAAGAGCTGAGAATAGAAGGGACTCTGAACAATCCATTAGATGGCATTCAGCAAGAGGCGAAAATTTGATAGACTACACGGAATTTGGTGATTTAGTATCAATAATTTCGGGAAACTGGCCACTATTTGAAGCGCATATTAGCAATATAGATTGGGCTAAAGAAATAATTAGCACGATTGAAAAATCGAGAAACGTCTTAATGCATGGGGGTGCCTTAAAAAAAACTGACACCGAACGTGTTGGTATGTACATAAGAGATTGGCTCAGACAAATAGGTAGTTGAATGGGCACATTACTCAATAATATTTTCAGAAAATCTTCTAAATAATCAGGCAAAGCTAAGACTCGTATTAAAACCAATGCCTGGTCTAATGCCAACTTGAATTAATAGCGTGTATCGGATAAGAACTCGCTTACCCTAAACTCACAATATACAATAGGTATAAATGCAAGCAGACTTTAACCAAGAGTATAAAAAGCTTAACGTGGACCAAAAGGCAGCTGTTGACTATATTGACGGTCCGCTTCTAGTTATTGCCGGTCCCGGAACAGGTAAAACCCAGCTATTAAGCCTTCGAGCAGCAAATATTCTTAGAGTGACTGACACACTGCCAGACAATATCCTTTGTCTAACATTTACTGAAGTTGGTGCACAAGAAATGCGTGACCGCTTAATTAAAATGATTGGAGATGAGGCATACAAAATTACCATTAGTACATATCACAGTTTCGGCAGTGAAATAATCCGGGAGTTTCCGGAATCCTTTGCAGGCATAAACTTAAGACCAATAAACAAATTAAAGTCAGAAACAATTATCCGTGAACTGTTAGATGATCTTCCGTATACCAACGAACTAAAAAATGTTGATCTAGTTACCAATTTAGCCGATCTCATCAGCTGGTCTAAAAGAGCCTTGCTTAGCCCAGAAGATATATTTAAAGTAGCTAGATCTAATCTGGACTTTATTTATAAGACTAGTGAGATTACACGCTCCCTAACAAGTGACGAACTTCGAGCAGTTAATAAGTACCTGAATAACTTTAAAAAGCTGATCTTAGGAGACAAAACAGCCAATTTGCCAGGCGGCGTCGAATCTATAGCCTCCATGTGGAACCAGGAGTTAGAGGAAGTAATCGTCGAATGTTTGGAGACTAAAAAATCGTCTAGCCTGTCTAAATGGAAATTAAAGTTCTTAGAAAAGGATGAAGACGGGCTATATGTTCCAAAAGGCAAAAAAACTAATGAGACCTCAATCAAGTTCGCTGGCTTTTATTCAAGCTATATCAAAAGACTAGCTAAAGACGGTCTATATGACTTTGACGATATGGTCTTAATGTCAATTGAAGCCATGAAAAATCACAATGATCTTAAATATAACCTGCAGGAAAAATACCAATACATCATGCTTGATGAATACCAGGACACTAACGCTGCCCAGGCCGAACTGGTAACTCTATTAACGGATAACGATATCTTTGAAGGCCGGCCGAATGTTATGGCCGTTGGTGATGACGATCAGGCTATTTTTGCCTTCCAGGGAGCTAAACACTTTAATATGCTGAACTTTGTCAGCCAGTATAAAAATGTTAAGCAGATAACGCTTAAAAATAACTACCGCTCTACTCAAGATATTATCGACTTATCGGCTGGAACTGCCGAGCAAATCAAGGAACGCTTAACTAATCTGCTGAGCGGTGTAAATAAGCACTTTAAATCGGTCAGAAAAGAAACAGGCAGTATTTCTAGCCTTATATGTAATAACGAGCTAGAGCAATACGACTGGATAGCCCAGGAGGCAAAAAATGCGCCAGATAAAGAAATAGCAGTTATAGCTCCAGAACATAAGTACCTGGAAAGAGCTTCAGCCTATTTAGCAAGCGAAAACATACCAATAAGCTATGAGCGTAAAGAGAATATCTTAGAAGACCCGCTAGTCAGCCAGATAATAACCATGCTAAGAGTAGTCCAGGCAATAGCAGATCAAAACAACAACCTAACCGATTCTTATCTATCACAAGTATTAAACTATGACTTTTTTGGCCTGCCGACAGAAGACATCTGGCGGCTATCCTGGCAGGCCTGGGATACACATACGCCATGGCTAGAACTGCTGTTTGAAAGCCCGAAAACTAAAGATATTGCCTTAATGTTTATTAAACTGGCAGCAAGTTCTAAGATTGACCGCTATGACACCTTGATTGACCAGGTAATTGGCTTGAGTGACATCGTTATAAATGATTCTAAAAAGAAAGTTACAAGATCCCCGTTTCTTAACTACCATAGCCATCTTGAAGATGATCCTATTCCTAGATTACTGCAAAACCTAATTGTTTTAAGAGAACAGTTTATTGACTTTAACTTAGATAATACAAAAGCTCTTTTAGTATCTGACCTAATTCGGTTTGTTGATCAGCTGACTCTCTCAGCTGTTAAGCTCACCAGCAATATAAACATTGGCAGCAGCGAAGCTAAAGTTAAACTGATGACCGTTCACGGCTCAAAGGGCCTAGAATTTGACACTGTAATTTTACCTTCGTATACAAACGAGGTCTGGGCTGCTAAACGCTCCTCTCATAATCAGATAGGTTTGCCCTTAAACCTTGAGTTCATTAAAGAAGGTGCTGAAGACCGTGACGATGAAAGACTAAGAATGCTTTACGTTGCCTTAACCAGAGCTAAAAATAACGTCTTTACTTTAAGTTATAACCAAGATACAAGAGGCAAACTAACTACACCTCTTAAATACTCAACTCTTATACCTAAACCAGTAGAATCCAAAACCCCAATTAATCTTGTACCGCTATGGCAAAGCTATGAGCATATTCCAGACCTTACGCCTGAACTTAAAACTCTCCTTAAAGACCGGCTAAGCAACTACTCGTTAAGTCCGACTGATCTTAATACTTTCGTAGGTATTAGTTATGACGGTCCCGAAACTTTTCTAAAGTCAGTAATCTTAGGTTATGCAACCCCGATTACACCAAAGCAAGACTATGGTATAGCTATACACGCTAGTCTAGATTGGCTCCAGAAAAACCTAAGTCAAGCTGCCAGCCTGCCGTCATTAAAACAGCTGCTAGAGCAATTTGAATCAGCTCTGACTAAACGGCGCATACTGCCAACTGACTTTAAGCTCTTAAAAGAGCAGGGTATTAACGCCCTAACTAATTACTACAACCAAAATAAGGCAATTTTATCGCTTAAAGATATAAGTGAGTATAGAAGCGAAGGGGCGGTTTTAAACGGCCTTAGAATTGGCGGTAAGATAGACAAACTAGTTATAGATAATAACCTAAAACAAATTACTATTGTCGACTATAAAACCAGTAAAGCTAAAACCAAGTGGAACGAGGGTGACAGCATGTACCTAAATAGCCACCAGCTGTATTTCTATAAGCTCCTGGTTGAAAGATCTACTAGGTTTAAAAACTATAAGGTAGTGTCTAGCCAACTGGAATTTATTGAGCCCGAAATTAAGGCAAGTAGTGTCCTGCCGCTTGATTTTACAGATAAAGACCAGGAATTCTTAACCCGTCTCATTGAAGCCGTCTGGGCGCATATTACTGATCTTAATTTTCCGGATGTTTCAGCATATCCAACTAATCTGACTGGCATTAAGAAATTTGAGAAGGATTTAATAGAAGACAGGATATAAAAATGCCGCCCTTTTATAGGCGGCACTTTTTAAGCTAAATAAGTTAACTAATTAACGTTATTTTTTAGCACTTCGCTTAGCTTTCTTAGCTGGAGCAGAGACAACCGAAGACTTTGAACTGCTAGTCTTTGGCATGGCTACTAGGCTGGCAAAATCAAACTTGTTGCCGTCAGTAAATAGTATGCCGTAAAGGTTTACGCCGACTACAGCACCGATAACTGGTCCTAGTACGTATGTACCCCATACCCATGCTCTGACACCTAGTGCTAAGGCTGGGTTAGCAAGTCCAATACCGGCTGTTGAAGCAGCAATCATGGCGATAACAATGCCAAGACCAACTGCCGGAGCGGTAATGCTTCGAGGCCATTTCCTGAATGATGCAGCTGCCCATACCAGACCTAGAACACCAGTTGCAACAGCTTCAGCAGCTAAAGTTCGGCCGCTAAAGTGTCCACCAATGTTTGTCAGCTTACTGTTAACAAAATAGGTGTAAACATAGTAAGCAACCCAAGCGCCTAGCAGCTCAGCAGCAACTAGGACAATTGTCTTTAGTGTAGATAAACGCCTTGCTGTCCATAAACCTATGGCAATAGCTGGGTTTAAATAAGCACCGGACAAATCGCCAAACGTAAAGATCATGGCAATGGCCGTCAGTCCGGCAATTAGAGCCACGAAGAATGGCACGCCTATTGTTGAACGCTGCACACTTAATACAAGCAGTGTTAAAAAGCCTGTACCCAGAAACTCAGCTACGACGGTAGCTATTTTCCGTTTTCCTAACATTTTTGTCACCTCCATTATATAATTATGACCTCAGAATAACTTTAAATAACCTATTTGTAAAGTAAGACGAAAAATGGATAGGTACTATTATTTGCTATATCGGTCTAAGGATCATATAATTTGGCACCGTTAAGTTCCTGGGCGTAAAAGACATATTTGTCCGCCGCTAGAGTGCTACTATTTATATATTAAGAGGACTTATATATGTGGAAAGATTTTAAGAAATTTATACTGCGCGGGAATGTTGTTGATCTGGCTATCGCCGTTTTAATAGGCACATCTTTTAATGCCATTGTGCAGTCGCTCACAAAAGATATGATCACCCCGCTCATAACTTTAATTACCGGCGGTAAGGCCAATTTCGCAACTTACTACTTTAAAGTCCACGGCTCAACTTTCTCTTACGGTGAAGTGGTTAACGCCGCCGTCTCATTTATTTTAATTGCCTTAATTGTCTTCTTCCTGATAGTAAAACCTGTTAACTCGCTGGTAGCATTCTCAAAAAGAAATAAACCAATTGAACCCACAGAAAAGCAGTGCCCGGAATGTTTAAGTAGTATTCCAGTTAAAGCAACCCGATGTGCTTTTTGTACGGTTAAACTTAAGCCTACTGCTAGCTAGATGGTCTTTGGTGGTGGTGCTTTAGGCTGGCTACATGAAGCCTGACTTCATGGCGGTCAATTAGGCTTTGGGCATGAGCCAGACTAATTTGATCCTTGGCTTCAGCTTTCATTGTTTTAGCCCGCTCTAAAGCCGCCTGAGCCTCAGCTAAGTTAATATCCTCGGCTTTATCCGCTTCATCAACTAAAACGCGCAGGACATTGCCGTTAACGTCTATAACGCCGCCATTGGTGGCAAAGAACTCACGGGCATAGTCTGGGTCGGTTCTATTTAGCCTAACCATGATTACCCCATTAGTAACGACACTAAATAGGGGCATATGCTTTGGCAGCACGCCTATCTGGCCGTCGGCAGTAGGCAGGACAACTTCATAGACGTCGCTATCAAACTTTTTTCCGGTAATTGATATAAGCTGAAAACGAATCATTATTTCTCTTTTGGACCAGCTTTGACATCAGAAATAGGGCCTTTAAGATAAAAGGCGCTTTCCGGCTTGTCATCGTGCTTGCCGTCTAATATTTCTTTAAAACCCTGAATTGTATCGGCTAGTTTAACGTAAATACCAGCGTTATTAGTAAACTGCTCGGCCACAAAAAACGGCTGAGACAAGAACCGCTGGATGCGTCTGGCGCGGGCGACAGTCTGCTTATCTTCCTCGGACAATTCTTCCATGCCGAGTATTGCAATAATATCCTGAAGGTCCTTATATCTTTGCAGGACCCTTTGGACTTCCCGGGCGACCTTATAATGATCCTCGCCGACTATTTCCGGGTCTAAAATAGTCGAAGTGGAATCAAGCGGATCAACAGCCGGATAAATACCAATCTCGGTTAAGGCCCGGCTTAAAACAATAGTTGAGTCAAGGTGAGCGAATGTGGTAGCCGGTGCCGGGTCGGTAAAGTCATCAGCCGGAACGTAGACTGCCTGGACTGAAGTAATGGAACCTTCTTTGGTTGAGGTAATACGCTCCTGCAAGGCACCCATTTCCTGGGCCAGATTCGGCTGGTAACCAACGGCTGAGGGCAGCCGCCCTAGCAGGGCAGAGACCTCTGCGCCAGCCTGGGTAAATCTAAATATGTTGTCTATGAAAAGAAGAACATCGTTGCCTTCGTCTCTAAAGCCTTCAGCGATAGTAAGACCAGATAAGCCGACCCGAAGCCTGGCGCCCGGCGGTTCATTCATCTGACCGAAAACCAGGGAAGTGTTCTTAAGCACTCCGGACTCTTCCATTTCACCGTACAGGTCATTGCCTTCACGGGTTCTTTCGCCAACACCGGCAAAAACAGAATAGCCGGAGTGGAACTTAGCAATGTTATTAATTAGCTCCTGAATTAAAACTGTCTTACCAACACCGGCACCGCCAAAAAGGCCAACCTTACCGCCCTTAGTCATGGGGCAGATTAGGTCGACAACCTTAATGCCAGTTTCTAATATTTCCACTTTCCCGGACTGATCAATGAGAGCTGGCGGTTCACGGTGAATTGGTGCAAAATGCTTGAAACTTCCGCCTTTTTTATCTATCGGCTGGCCGGTTACATTAAACATCCGCCCCAGCGTCTCTTCACCAACGGGCATAGAAATACCCTTACCGGTATTTGTTACTTCGGTGCCTCTTACTAGACCGTCAGTTGAACTTAAGGCGATTGCACGAACAGAAGATTCGCTCAAATGCTGGGCCACTTCTAGTGTCATCTTCTGGCCATTTAATTCCAGTTCCAGAGCGTCAAAGATAGCCGGCAGTTTATCTTCCGGGAATTCAACATCAACAACCACACTAACAACCTGGCTGACTCGTCCTTTTACGTTCATTGTAGCTTGTGCCATATATCCTCCTAGTAACCCCTTAATGCTTCAACCCCGCCGCTAATCTCAGCCAGCTCTTGGGTGATGCCGGCCTGCCTAGCAGTGTTAAGTTCAAGCGTGTAATCATCTATTAAATCTTTAGCATTATCTGTCGCATTCTTCATTGCCACCATCCGCATGGCATGCTCACTTGCCAGTGACTCTATCACCGCCTGCCAAACTTGAGCTTCGATTAAACGGGTAGCCACTTGATCGACAACCGTTTCAACATCAGGCTCAAAGTTAGATAAAGTAGGCATGTTCTCGCCGCCTTCAAGCTTATGAGCCGGAAGCAGTATCACCTCATTGGTATCCTGGGAAATAGCCGAGTTAGATATGGTATAGATAAGCACTACTTCATCAAATGACTTATCCCTATATCCCTCGATAACCGTATTTAGAAGCGGCCGGACATCATTAGCCGACGGGTGATCACCAAATGACGGATAGACAGCTAGTAGCTCTGCCTCTTTTATCCGTCTAACAAACTGGGCGCCTTTGTTGCCGACAGCAATTACTTGGTTTATAGACTGGCTGTTAGATAAAGATGAAGTCAAAAGTTTAAGAACATTTGAATTATATGCTCCGGCTAAACCGCTGTTTGAGGTAATGACAATATACAGCCTCTTTTTAACTTCACGCTTAATAAACAGCGGCTGGTTTTCAATTTCCTTAATATTGCTTAAACGGATAATCAGCTCCCGGGCCAGATCACCATAGGCTTTAGATTGGCTGGCATAATCCTGAGCCCGCCTAAGTTTAGAAGCCGATACCAGCTCCATCGCCCTAGTAATCTGGCGGGTATTTTTAATAGACGTGATCCGTCTTTTAAGGGTTATTGTCGAAGCCATTAATTTTTCTTACTCCCGTTTTCAGGTTCGGCCTTCTCGCTATAGCTATCGGCAATCATCTTAGCCATTTTATGGATTACCTCGTTATCGCTGTCGCTAACTTTGTCACCGCTATTTACTCTCTCGGTGACCTTTACATGCTTTTGAATAAGTTCGTCAAGCAGGTTTTCGCAGGCGTGGGCAATCTTATTTATAGGCACTTTATCAAAAGCTCCCTCGTTAGCAGCATAAAGCAGGGCGTACATCTGCCAAACAGAATACGGGCTGTACTGCGGCTGCTTAAGTAGCTCGGTTAATCTTTGGCCATGCTCAATGATGTGCCTAGTTTCGGCATCAAGATCGGTTGAGAACTGGGAGAAAGCAGCTAACTCTCTAAACTGAGCCAGGGCTAGTTTTAGACCGCCGCCGGCATCTTTAATGGCTTTAGTCTGAGCTTTACCGCCGACCCGGGAAACAGACAGGCCAACTGAAATTGCCGGCCTAATACCCTGGTAGAAAAGACTGTTTTCGAGAAATATCTGGCCATCGGTAATAGAAATAACGTTGGTTGGTATGTAAGCGCTAATATCGCCAGCCTGAGTTTCAATGATAGGAAGAGCAGTTAAGGAACCGCCGCCTAATTCATCGTTAAGTTTGGCCGCTCTTTCCAGCAGCCTAGAGTGAAGGTAGAAAACATCACCAGGATAAGCTTCCCGGCCCGGCGGACGCCTAAGAAGCAGCGACATCTGCCTATAGGCAGCAGCATGCTTAGATAAGTCGTCATAAATAATAAGCGCATGTCCCTTATTGTCCCGGAAGTACTCACCCATAGCACAGCCGGCATATGGAGCCAGGTATAGAAGGGCAGCTGGGTCGGCCGGAGAAGTGGCCACAATTATGGTCTGCTGCATAACGCCTTCGCGTCTTAATCTTTCCTGCAAAGCGGCAATCTTTGACAGTTTTTGACCGATAGCGACATAAATGTTAATAACTCCAGTTTTCTGTCTGGCTTGGTTAACCATTGTGTCAACGGCAATAGCTGTTTTACCAGTTTGCCGGTCGCCAATAATTAACTCTCGTTGTCCCCGGCCAATTGGCACCATAGCATCTATAGCCACAAGACCAGTCATAATCGGCTCATGGACAACCCTTCGGTCTAGAACGCCCGGAGCTTGTCTTTCGACTCGGGAATAATGCTTGGCTTTAATAGGCCCACCGCCGTCCAACGGATTACCAAGCGGATCGACTACCCGGCCAATTAACTCGGGCCCAACTGGTACTTCAAGAACCTTGCCAACCAGACGGGCAGTGTCGCCAGCCTTAATATCCAGCTCGCTGCCAAGAAGTACAGCCCCAATTTCATCTTCGCCTAAGTTAAGAGCAAAGGCTATTACTTTTTGGCCGCTGGCAGATTCAATTTCAATCATATCGCTGTAACCACATTTAGACAGTCCATAAATCCAGGCGATATCGTCACCAATTCTAGCAACGACACCGACTTCCTCTATGGCTGGTCTGGTCTTAATCTCTTCAATAGCTTTTCTAATATCCTGGGATAAATCACGAATAGATACGTCCGCCACTATTTTATTCCTCCATTAATTGTCAAGTATTTAAGTTTGTTCAGCTTGGCCCTAACAGATAAGTCCAGTCTTTGGTTAATAATGTCTAGTCGAACTCCGCCAATTACATAAGGGTTTATCTTATGGTCAATAATGATCTTCTTGGCATTTGGCCTAACGGTCCTAATAAGGTCATGGAGCGACTTTTCTGCCTCTGGCTTGAGTTCGTGGGCTGTAGTAGCCGATGATTCAATAAAGCCTTTTTCTGCTCTTAGCCTAATAACGTCACGTATAATTAAACTGAGCTCTTTAGATCTTCCCTCAGCTAATAAATAGGCGGCAATTTCCCTAGATAAGCTCTTTAAGCTTTGACCGTGGTCAAGCTTCTCGGTAATTACTTCGGCAATTCGACCGCGTTTAGGCCTCATCTTTAGCTCCCCCCGCTAAAGCACGAGATACAAGCGCGGCATCTCTCTTAGCGTCAATCTTCTCGCCAGCAATAACTTCAGTAGCATCAGAAACAAGACTAATAATTTCACCTTCCAGCGATTTTTTAGCCCGGGCCATTTCCTGTTTAGTCTGCTGCCTGGCTTCGCTTAAAATTATCTCCGCCTTAGTAGCTGCATCACCCTGGGCCTTATTCACAGTCTCTTTAGCTGTCTCAGTAGCTGATGAGATAATATCATCGGCTTCAGCTCTTGCTTTAGCCACTTCTTTAGCCAGCTTATCTTCTAAGGTGTGCTTTTCTTTCTGCATTTCCACGCCCAAATTGACACCTTTAGAAATAAGCTCGCGTCTCTCATTTAATCTCTTCAAGATTGGTTTAAAAGCCCACTTCCTAAGAACTAAGTAGGCTAATATAAAGGTAATAAGCTGGATAACAAACGAGGACAAACTAAAGCCCAGCGCGCCTATGCCGCTCGAACTAGTCCCCATAATTTGAAGTCCAGGTATGATCAACGGTTCTCCTTTATTTAACGATGAATATTGAAGCGAAAGCAAGAAGGCCAAACAGCTCAACTATAGCCACGAAGATTAGAGCCTGGCCTAAGAACTTAGCGGCTTCGGGGTTCCTGCCAACAGCCTGAAGGTAATTACCGCCAATTAAACCAATACCAACACCCGGCCCGATAAACCCGCCGCCAATCATCAGCCCCTTGCCGATGATGGCAGTATTGACTGCATCTGCAAATGTCATTTGCTTATACTCCTTATTTTATTAACTTTACTTATCATGCGTTCTCCCCTGTCAACTGGCCCATTGTTTCAGGAACTTCTTCCTTGGTCAAGTGGCCGTTGTCATGAGCTAATGAATGGTTAACAGCCACTGCCAAGTACATAGTGGCTAGGATTGTAAATATGTAGGCCTGAAGGGCACAAATAAACAACTCAATTAAGAAGAAGGGCAGAGCAGTAATAGGCGCTAACACATGGCCTAAATAAGAAAAGACAGCGATTATTATTTCACCAATAGCTACATTTAAGAAAAGTCGAAGCGACAGGCTAATCACCCGGGTTAAGTCGGTTATCATCTCAAGTATGCCGATAATTAAAAACAGCGGGTTTTTAGGGCTGCCGACAAAAAAATGTTTCATATATTTTTTGAAGCCCCCAGATTCATGAATCGATGCCGCATAAACAAATATCATGGTCACAATACCCATAGCTAGGGTAGCGCTTAAATCAGCTGTGAAAGGCCTGAACAAAGGGTAGTTGTTGGATTTAATACCTTCACCAACAATAGGCAGCAGACCCAGCCAGTTATTGAGCAGAATAAAGAAGAAGATGGTAACAAAGTAAGGCGTGTATTTTTTAGCTGTTCGCTTATTCTCAAAAGCACCCTCAACCATATTACGGATAAACTCAACGGCAACTTCAACATATTGAATCAGACCGCCTTTGGGCTTAACGCTGACCCGTCTTGCAACCAGCACTAAAGTAATAATAATGGCAATAGCACATATCCAGCCGTAAAGAACAGAGTTGGTAATACTAACACCGTCAATCGTTAGAACGCTGCCAGGAGCAATGTGAACTACCGGTCCGCTTGAAGCCAGCAGCCTAGCGAGCATTCTTCTTCCCCTTAAACATGGCAGACGTTAATTTATTAGCTTCCTGGTAGCTCTGGTAAACAACTAAAATAGCTAGGACAAGGGCTAAAACTAAACCAATGATTAAATAGAGTGCTCCCACCTTATAATGATCATCAATCGTAGCCCCGATTACTATCGGAATTATAACAACCACGGCCAGCCTCCAGGACATATCAAGAGCCATCGATACGAACACCGAGGAGGCTTTAACATTACCTGCCATCGCTCCAGATTTATCTCTACGGCTAGGCGAGGGCGTCAACTTCGGCGCTTTCGTCTGCTTCATCTATTAAATTATAACATTTGTGACATCTGTCACGCAATCATGAATTCTGCTTATTTAAAGTATAGGTTCAACACCTTAACCATGTTAAAATAGAGCTATGGATTCAAAAGTAATAATCTATAGTGCTGCCTGGTGTGCCTACTGTCATGCGACCAAAGAATACCTAGACAAATTAGGTGTCAAATATGAAGATCATGATGTCGATCACGAACCAACAGCAGCTAAAGAAGCGGAAGCGAAAAGCGGCCAAAGAGCCATCCCGGTTATAGATATTGGCGGCGATATTATTATTGGTTTTGACAAACCAAAAATAGACGCAGCCTTAAAGTCTCACAAACTTTTAGCTTAAACGTGCACTTTTAGCGAAGGTTAATAGTTGTATTAATTCTAACTGTCTTTCATCAGCACCTCTGATTCAATATAGCTACTAGGGGAAATCGATGCTAGAAATAATGGAAGCAGAATCAGGATTAAGCGAAGATGTTAGAAGGTTAGCAACTGCTGTAGCGGCCATACCCAAGCCTGAAAGTGATGTAGTAGCTTTGTGGAATTATCGGAGCAATTTCCCTGGTGACATGGGGCGGCACCAGGCAAAAAAGTCCGGACAGGCAATGATACATGGCAATAGGGTTGCGAGACTTACGGATCAATTAGCCAGGCTTGAAAAAGAAGCCAGCAATGCCACTGAAAGACGTGGCTTGGTAATCACGGAAGAAATAGCTAAGGTAAAGCAAATACGTGATGAAGAATGGGCATTACTGAAGCAAACCAGAGAGGATGACAGCCCTGAACGTCTGCTGGCTGAATTAATGGGACGACGGGGTATAATTGCATATGGAGAAAAACAGGGAACTATTGAGGCTTTGGCTGCAGCTAGGCGTGAATTTGACAGTTTAGATCCCAGAACACGTCCAGGCTATGTCGAATACCTTGGAGACCAAGCATTGACGGAGATTGAATTAATGGAAAGTGAAGCTGCTGATTTTTATCCAACTGACTTTTATGAGGCAGACTTTATTAGACTAAGACAATTTACAGGCTACGTATTGGCTGAGTCCGGCGTTGACTATACGAGCTTGCCAGAAACCGGCTAATAAGCCAAACTAAAAGACAGTGGCATTTGAGGATTTTAAGACTAAAGAGTCTGTTGTTATTGTCTACACCGGTGAAGGCAAGGGTAAAACTACCGCTTCACTAGGACTTATGGTCCGTGCTTTAGGTAACCGCCAAAAGGTCGCATTCATCCAGTTTATTAAACACTGGGAAGTTAGCGAACATGTCTTTATTAGCGACATTGAGGGACTATATAAAGATCAGCTCTACTTTTATAAAGGCGGCAAGGGCTTCTATAAAGCCGGCGATTTAAGCGCTAAGAATATATCTGAAGTCCAGCATAAAAAAGCAGCCAGGGAAACTTTAGACCAAGCTTTTAAAGCCAGTCAAAGCGGCGAGTTCGGTCTGGTTATCTGCGATGAAATTAACAATGCCGTACACAACGGACTATTAACTACTAATGATCTAAAGAAACTAATTACTGCAAAAAGCCCGAAAACCAGTCTTTGCCTAACAGGCCGTAACTTCCCGGCAAAACTTAATGATTTAGTGGATATAATCACTTCTATGGACAAAATCAAGCATCACTTTGACGATAAGTACCTAGCCAATAAGGGTATTGATTTTTGAGCTTAAGTAGTACATAATATTCAAATATGTCAACTGAGGCTTTACCCCGAAGATTCGATGAATTCGACGGTAATATAGTTTTAGACTTTAATCCGACAGCTACTGCTACATCTAGTGCTAGCCGAACCAAGAAAGAGGAAGAACACGTCGGCGCAGAATTCTTATCTATGCTAACTGAGGAGTATAACGACCGAGTTGTGTTCGTTAGGCTGAACAGTGATCCCGAAGTTCGAAAACAGAATCGTCGGAAACTTATAGTACCCAGATCCATAGTAGTCATAGGCGGCGGTGAAGGAGCAGTTGCTGAAGTCGCAGACTTTCTTAGAACTGACCCCTTTATAGATGATGGACTACGCTCAACTGCTTTAGTCCTTGCTCCCTTTGGTAATGCAAATAACACAGCCTCAGAACTCACTCCATCCCCTAGGGGAGAGAAGCCTCGCATCCAAGACATCTTTCAATATGGACGAGTAATTGATGCTTACGGAGCAACATTAAGGGTATCCAGCGATCACCCCGAAAGCGATGGCATAGACCAGGATATTACAGAGTATACCTCAGTTTCTTGTCACAGTATGCAAGTTGGCGGGAAGGTTGGGGAAGCCCTAAACAATGTTCGCGGGAATGGCCTTCGTCACATTAAGGCTTGCAGATATATAGTTGATGGCTTTGCCGTCAAGAAGGCAATTAAACACAGTGAGCAGATAGAAATGACTATCAACGGAGAGACTGTGCAATGTATCGGTAGCATAGGAGTTAGTAGTCAGGTTTACCTAGGCGTGCTTAAAACTCCCGCTAGTGTAGCCGAGCAAGCTTTTTATGAGACCATGATCGAGAAAGGCAGTACGGCATATTTAGGAAAAATGCTTGTCTCGCATGTAGCTGGCCGTCTAGATTGGCGGAAGGTTGAGGGAGATGAGGTACTAAGATACGAACTTCTAGCTCAGCCAGGCCAACAGTTATTAATAGAGGCAGATGCCGAGCCGTACCTACTGCCAAGCCACCCCAGTAAGGAAGTTCGGATACGGGTTGATGTTAGCCCCCAGCAAGAACCATTCAGAGTCTTTTCGACTAATCCGTCATTAATCGATCAAGCCGCCTAGTCAAATAGTAGACCGGCCCATCATGATATAATTTCATATCTATGGATTATTCAAAGAAGGCCTTAGCCCAACACAAAAAGCTTCACGGTAAGCTCGAGGTTACGCTTAAAGACAACTTAACATCTACGGAACAGTTGAGTATCTATTACACTCCGGGAGTCGGGGCAGTATCTAGCTATATATACGGACATCCTAAAAAGGCCAAAGAATACACTTGGCTTAATAACAATCTAGCCGTTATTAGTGACGGATCAGCTGTCCTTGGGCTAGGCAACATTGGTCCAAAAGCGTCACTGCCCGTCATGGAAGGCAAGTGCATGCTGTTTAAACAATTCGCCGGCATTGATGCTGTACCAATAATCTTAGACGTTCACACAGTTGATGAAATAGTTGGAGTGATCAAAGCCATAGCACCAAGCTTTGGCGCTATTAACCTGGAAGACATTAAGGCTCCAGAATGCTTTGAAGTTGAAAGAAGACTTATTGAAGCTCTAGATATTCCCGTCATGCACGATGACCAGCATGGCACGGCTGTAGTTGTTTTAGCTGGCCTTATTAACTCCATGAAGCTAACGGGCAGAAAACTTAAAGACTGTAAGATAGTAATTTCCGGCGCTGGAGCTGCCGGTACAGCTATCGCTAAACTAATTTATGACTACTCAAAGGCCAACATAACGGCTATCGATAGCCAAGGCATAATAACAAGTAAGCGAAAAGATCTAACTCCTGAAAAGAAGTACCTAGCTAAACTAAATAAAATCAAGCATCAAGGAAGTAGCTTAAAGGATGCTCTAAAAGATGCCGACATATTTGTTGGTGTGTCTAAAGCTAATTTATTAACTGCAAGCGACATTAAATTAATGGCTAAAAATCCGATCATCTTCGCTATGGCTAACCCAATACCTGAAATAATGCCCGATATCGCTAAAAAAGCAGGGGCTGCCATTGTAGCCACAGGCCGGAGCGACTTTCCAAACCAGATTAATAACGTCTTAGCTTTTCCTGGTATTTTCCGGGGAGCACTAGATCATAACGTCGCCAAGATAACCGAAAAACATAAAGTTGCCGCCGCTGAAGCATTGGCCAAACTAGTTAAAAAACCAATTGCCGAGATGATTATCCCCAGTCCCTTCGATAAAAAGATTACGCCGGCTGTATCTAAAGTTATCCGCTAAGACTGGATAAAATCTGCTGGGTTGACCCGGCTGGCGCTATGGCTGGTTAGAAGTGTTTTTAAATTTAATTTTTGAGTTTGTTCGTCAAAAGCCCTAAAGAGCATCCATAAGAAGCCATAGTCAACTAGTACAATGGCGATAATCGGATAGGCATACCAATGCTCCCTAGCTTTATGCTTGATGTAGGTTTTCGGGCTTTCAAAACAGTAGTGGACTACACTGAAGAAGTTGCAGTCAATTCTTCTGATTGAAACATTTGCCATTAAGTGAGGGTCAAAGATTACCCTTAGATCTATCCAGGATAAGTGCAAGGACAAATCAAGATCTTCATGTATGCCTTTTTTATGACAAACCCTGTTTCTAACAGCGAGCCAAGCGGAACGCCTAATAGCCATATTAGATCCAAGAAGAAATGTCCGTTTCCTGGCTGCCATTTTTCTAGCCGCCCAAGCCCGCCAATAGGCATCAACGCTATCAATAATATGCGGCAGGCCGATATCGTAAAAATGAATGCCGCCAGAAACAGCATCAACGTTATAATCTTTAAATATCTCCTCAATTTTTAAAGTCCAGTCACTTGGCAGCAGTGTATCACCATCTATACGGCCAATAATATCTCCTCTAGCCGCGTTAAAGCCGCAGTCCCTGGCATAAACTAGCCCTTGCTTGGTTTCTCTAATTACTCGAGCAAAAGCAAAAGACCTGGCTATTTCAGCCGTCTTATCCGTTGACATGTTATCGACAACAATAACTTCAAAGGGTTTTAATTCCAGTTTAGAGATAGCCTCAAGACAAGCGCCAATATGGCTCTCTTCGTTATATGCTGGTATAACTATAGATATCTTCGGTTTTAAATTTCGCATAGGTGGTTATCTCAAATTATATGTCACTAAAGATAAAACTGTATACAGGTAAGCTTAATAAGAGCTTAATAAGAGCGGCTAAATATATTTACCATTACCCCGTTAAGTATTGGCGTAAGGGGCCATGGCACAAGGTTAAGATGATATTTGTTATTGTAGTTTTATTAATTCTTGGCACGATGTACGGCATTGCCAGGTGGTATATCTATACCGAATCATCGACACCACTTAAGATGGGTGTTAGCTTCAGCCCGTATTATGCCGAGAGCTTAGGCCTTAACCCCGAACAAACCATGCAGGCCCTAATTAATATTGGCGTTAAACAATTCAGACTTGACAGTTACTGGAGCTACCTCGAGCCAACTGAAGGACATTATGATTTCAGTACGCTTGATTGGCAGTTTAAGATGGCCGAGAAGGCCCACGCTAAAGTAATTCTGGTAGTTGGTTTAAGGCAGCCCCGCTGGCCGGAGTGCTTTATGCCCACCTGGGCAGCAAATGAACCGCAGAGCGTCTGGCAGCCCCAGCTTGAAGCCTTCATGACCGCTGTTATAAATAGGTATAAGAACTCCCCGAGCCTGGAAAGCTACCAGCTGGAAAACGAATACTTTTTGAAGGGTTTTGGTGAATGCACTAATTTCAGCCGAAGCCGTTTAATAAGCGAATATAACCTGGTCAAGAAACTAGACCCTAACCACCCAATAATTCTAGGCCGGAGCAATAATGCCATAGGTTTTCCGGTTGGCCAGCCAACACCGAATGAATTTAGTATCTCGGTATATAAAAGAGTATGGGATGCCGGCGTAACCCATAGATATTTCGAATACCCATACCCGGCCTGGTACTACGCCTTCATTGCCGGAGTACAGGAGATATTCTTTCACCGTAATATGATCATTGGCGAACTGCAGGCTGAAGCCTGGCCGCCTAATGGCCAGGCAATAACCAAAACATCTCTAGCTGAACAAAATAAGTCAATCGATGCCACCCGGCTTCTTAACCGCTTTAAATACGGAAAAGCAACAGGCATGAGAGATGTTCTTCTCTGGGGTGCAGAATACTGGTATTACCGCCTGGAAATTCTGCACGATCCATCACTCTGGAATGTTGCTAAACAAGAGTTTAAGGGATCAGTGGGTTAAAATGATTGTATGGCTAAAAATACTAAAGCTCAAACTAAGCGAATATCTAACCGCCGCGCCAGATTCGACTACGAACTAGGCGATAGTTTAACTGTGGGCCTGGAACTATCGGGAGCTGAAGTAAAAAACTTAAGAATGGGCCACGGCCACCTAAGAGGAGCCTACGTTACCGTTAAAGATGACCAACTGTTTTTAATTAATGCCACCATAGCTGGAAGCGGCGGCATACCGATAGAAGAATCAGACCGAACAAGACCCCGCCGGCTACTGGCTAAAAGAAAAGAAATCGATGCTCTTATAGAAGCTAAAAAACAGGGCAGAACAATAGTCCCGCTGGAGATACTAACCGGCTCAAGATACATAAAACTTAAAATAGCTGTCGGTAAGGGCAGGAAACGTTACGATAAACGTCAGAAATTAAAAGAACGTGACGCCAACAGGCGCATTGTGATTGAATCCAGACGCCGATAGATGTAGGGTTTATAGACTAAGAATGCAGCTGCCCGGCACAAAGCCTATTATTAGATTTATCCTTATCAACCTCAGTTAATGGTATAATTACGTCATCTAGGACACGTTAAGGTAGTTTATTCTGTTATTCCCTTGCCCTAGAGGGATTTTAAACTATCGCTCACGAAAGAGAATATCAATTAAAAATGCGTAGTGATCTGCGTTTAGGTTTTATCTGTTCCTCTCTTCCCAAGAAGTGCGGGATTGCTACTTTTAGCCGTGACCTGATTGACGGTATTAAGTTCAGTCTGCCAAACACTAAAGTGGTTGTTGTGGCCGCCGAAAAAGCTAACGAATCATATGTTTACGGCCATAACGTTGTCGCCGTGCTGAAGGATAATTCGAAAAGCTCGTACCGCCAGGCTGCAACGGTACTTAACCAGCTGAACCTTGACGCGGTATTACTTCAGCACGAGTTTGGCTTGTTCGGAGGTAAGTGGACCAAGTTTATCCATGACGGCGTTCACCATGTGGACCCGACCGGAGATAATATTTTTGCTCTACTTAATTCCCTAAACGCACTGACAATAACGACCATGCATACTGTTCTGCCTTATCCCGATCCAGACCGCAAGGAAGTTACCCGTAAAATTGCTAACCACTCCACTATGGTTGTTACCATGAGTCAGGACTCTAAAAGAATTCTTTGTGCCGATTACCAAATAGAAGAAAACAAGATAGTCGTAATTCATCACGGCGTACCTAATAAAGTTGGCAAAAGCCGCTCCCAAATACTTAAGGATCTAAACCTTGATGCCAATAACTTTTACCTCGTTATTACCGGCCTGATGAGCCCTAATAAAGGCATTGATCTTGTTATTAAGGGAATGCCAAAAATACTTCAAAAACACCCTAATGTTCAGCTTCTTGTGATTGGCCAAACTCATCCTCAGGTTCTGGCAACTAATGATGAAACCTACCGTAAAAGCTTAATGGCCCTAGCTAAAGAGCTTGGTGTAGAAAGTCATCTGACATTTATTAATAAATATCTGGAAACTGAAGAGTTAATGGAGTATATGTCCGCAGCTGATATTTACTTAACGCCGCACCGCGACCCTGAACAAGCAGCTTCGGGAACCTTGGCTTATGCTGTTGGCACAGGCTTGCTAATCATTTCCACCCCCTACAGATACGCCCAGGAACTGCTGGCTAGAAACCGCGGCCTCTTAGTACCCTTTGAGGATCCAGACGGTATTGTCTATGCCGTCAACCGCCTAATCGATGATACTGACTTGCAAAAAAGGACCAGAAAAAGCCTCTTGCCTTACGTTAAGAAGATGTCCTGGCCAGTTGTCGGCAAAGCTTACTTAAAAATAATTGAGGATTATATTATAAAGGCCCAATGAACACACCGTTCTTTGACAGCTTAATAGATGATTATGGCATCTGGCAGCATACTGACGGGCAAACCATCTATAAGGGTGAAGGTTACGCCCTTGACGATGCCGCCAGAGGTCTGCTGCTTTGCTTAGCTCTTCAAAAAACTAAGCAGGCCGAAGTGCTCTTTAAATACATTAAAAAATCCCGTTACAATCAAAGCTTTTACGGTTTTGCCACAGATAAACATAAATTAATACAATATCCAGCTTCCGAAGACGCCATTGGCGAGGTAATTTGGTCTCTGGGTTTTGCTTATTCATTGGACTTCCACCGCAAAGAAATTAAAGAGATTATAGAAACTTGCTGGCCAACTATTATGAAGTTTGAACATATGCGAGGCTATGCTTACGCCCTGTTAGGAACAGTCTACTTCGATAATGATCTGTCAAAAAAACTGGCCGACAAATTACTGTCTTTTTTTGCCGACACAGATCATAAATGGCTGTGGCCTGAACCAGTTATGACTTATGGCAATGGGATAATCCCATACGCACTGCTGCGCTACGGGCTAGTTAGCGGTGATAAGACAATCAGCCAATTCGGCTTGAAAGTATGCCAGTTTTTAGAGTCCAAGTGCGAACTTGGCGGACACATCTTAGGACCAATCGGTAACGAAGGCTGGCTGGCTAAGTCGGCCACGGTTGTTCCCGAATATTCCCAGCAGCCGATTGATGCCGCCTATATGATTTGGGCTTGGCTGGCCGCCTACCAATGCTTCGGGCAGGAAAAGTATTTCGTCCAAGCAAAAAAATGGCAGGAGTGGTTTGACGGCCATAACATTAAGAAAGAAAGAATGTATGATCCTTTGACCTTAAAATGCTATGACGGAATCGATAGAGGTGGCGTCCACTATAACAGTGGCGCTGAATCGAATATTTGTCTGCTGCTGTCGCTGCTTATGTTAGACCTAAGAACAACAATCTAGCATTAAATATTCCTATATCGTATACACTATATGTATGCTTAAGCGCTATGCCAATAATCCCATAATATCCGGCGATCCCAGCAGCAAGTGGTACCCTAAAAAAGTTTATAATCCAACAGTAGTTAAAAGAGAAGGCAGATATCACATGCTCTTTAGAGGAGTTGGCGAAGATTGGATTTCCCGAATCCTACTGGCAACTAGCGATAATGGCGTTGACTTTAAAATCGAACCTGAACCAGTTATCTTTCCCGAAAATCCTTGGGAAGATAAGGGCTGTGAAGACCCCAGAATGGTGTACATTGAAGGCAAGTACTTCACAACATATACAGCTTACGACGGTAAAACGGCCCGAGCAGCCATGGCTTCCAGCCCCGATCTCTATCACTGGCAAAAACACAACCTATTATTTCCTAGACTTGCTCACCCCCAAAGGGAAAACCTGCCAGTCGATTGGTCAAAGGCAGCGGCCATATTGCCGGAAATAATTAATGGCCGCCACTACCTATTGTTTGGCGATAATCATATATGGCCTGCCATGTCAGACGACTTTATGAAATGGCATCCTATATCCATTCCAGTAATTAGTGCTAGGCCCGGTTTATTCGATGCGGCCTATGTAGAAATGGGACCGCCACCAATCCGTACTGCTAAGGGCTGGCTGGTTTTCTATCATGGCATTGATGAAATTAGCGATAAGCGAACCTACCGGCTGGGAGCTGCACTGCTTAGTCCGAGTGACCCAATGGAAGTTTTGTGGCGCTGCAATAAACCAATACTTGAACCAGAGGAAAAATACGAAACCATTGGTTATGCCGATCTTATACCGGGAGGGTATCAGGCACTTCGCAGTATGTCAGATAACGATATTAATGAGCTAGCTGAGGAAAATGATTTGCCTAAAGCTATCTTTTGCTGTGGTGCAGTCCTTGAAGAGGATGATGTTATTAGACTTTACTACGGAGCAGGAGACACCAGAATCTGTACGGCCACTATTGATCTTGAGACAATCCTAGCCAGCTAAGCGATATAGCGATATAAAGAGCTAAAATATTGGTACTCTGGTTTAGGCTACGCTATAATCAACCTATCCTAATCTTCCGGAGTAGCTCAACGGTAGAGCAACGCCCTGTTAAGGCGATGGTTGCCGGTTCGAATCCGGCCTCCGGAGCCAGACATAATTATAAAAGTTAATTAATAAAATTCTATTTAATACATAAGTATTTTTAGCAAAAATATAGTGATACAATGTAAATGATAATTAAGGAGGGTTATATGCGGTATCATTATAATGTGCGTACAGGCATACAGAAACTAAGAAAGAAAGTATTCATTGCATTATCAGTGTTCGGACTATTATTGGGAAGCGGAGGCCTATCGTTAGCTACTTTTAGCACTGCCAACGCTACCGCGTTACCACTACCCAACTGGGAGATTAATGCTCCGAGCCAGATTACATTTAGTTGTGGAGGCGCAGACTATGCACACACATTGAATACAATTTCAGAAAACAATACAGGAAATTTTTCAGGAACTGGTTACTATAACGCCGATAATACATATACCTGGAACATTACAGGTAATGTAAGTGGCGATAGCATAAGCTTTACATTAGTATATACAGGCTCAAATGCTGGATATACGTTAGATGGCATTGGGACTATTGAATCTGATGGCTCGGTTTCGGGTAGCGTAGATAACAATTGCCAATCTTTTACAATGCCGACAGGTACAGCAACTCCATACACTGTGACTGTTACAATCGACAAATTCATTGATGGCGAACAGGCAACTACGGTTAACGCTAACAATATCTCATTTCCTATGGCATCTTCGTGGAGCGCTACTAACATCAGCACTGGTTCAGGTACGTACAACTTAGGCCCCGCTGGTTTTAATAATCCTAACTCGTATATGGCGACTACCAGCAATATGTCTCTAGGTGCTAATTACGCCACTAATGAAGTAATGGGTTCGACTGTTGCCACGAAATGTACTTTAGACGGTGCTCCTTATGCCCTGGAGGGCTACTCTACGGGTAATACGTTAGCGCAGGCAGAAACAACCAGAGTACATAATAAAACTGCACCGAGTTTTACAAACTTACTGAGCAATAAATACATAGTGGTATGGAATATAAATTGTAAAACTCCCTATAGATTATTCCAGTGCAAGGTTGATGGATGGAAGGATTTTACTAAACCAAGCTTTAAAAATCAGGGAGATTGTATAAGCTGGGTACAGCATAACGTGCATAATTGGGAATGGTTACACGACTAACACCAGGATACTTAATTAATCCCAACGCAATCCATTACTTAATTCTAATTTAATAGACGTCAGTTGCGTAGCTATATTAGTTATATTTAAATAGTATTTGGTTCGTAACATGTCAGCTAGGGGGAGCTAATATTAAGCATCAAATGTTGCTTGCCACGAAGGGATGGTTGCCTCCTGGATTCTATTACCACATAATTTATAGGGGTACAACAAGTATGACCATACAACGCAACCTAGTATCACAAATATCAAAAAATTGTTTACCATAACCAGTATTACAATATAGTTGACAGTTCTGCATCTATTCATTACTATATATATTATTCAACTAAAGAACTGTTGATGAGGAGTAGGAATGAGCGGATCTGTAGTAGGTGGTGGTAACGTAGCCAGTGCCGGGACAGTAGCCACCGGCGCAGTTGTATTACCCTTCACCCACGGAAGCATGCTGGTATCGTATGTAATTATTGTAGCCATTGTTTGTGCGATGATTGTCATCCTGAGCAAGGTTATCAAGAATATTGTTACACACTATCATAGCAACTAACCTTATTGCAGTTAAACCTGGCCAGGCTTTAATGGTACCATGAATACAGGCACACATTTGGCGTTTCTTCGTAAACCACAGCTAAGGCTTTACACGCTAGTGGTACTGGTATACTTGGGCATACTCAGCCTGATAGTAGTGCCAATTATCAATCACGATCACGCTGTCTATGTAGTTAAAACCCAGCTGATGCAGTACTTAAAAACCACTCCCGAGAGCCCTGCCGCAGCAGCGGCGGCAGTGCCACTAATCAGCGGCACGCCGATCTCCTTGTCGATTAACCGTCTGAGCATTAATTTACCGATTATGCCGGGTTTTTACCGGCCAGCTTCGCAGACCTGGACGCTTAACAGTGAAGACGTTTTTACCGATAACAACATTAATCCCAACCCCATTATCTCCACCGACCAAAAACAAGTTACTTTTCTCTACGGCCATGATATCCCCGGCATTTTAATCAAGACCTCGCAACTGGTTTACGGTGATCTGATGACCATTAACACCAACAATGGCTACCGTTTCAGCTATTACTACGCCGATTCAGCTATTGTGCCGCCGACCGATAGTGCCATCCTGAGCCAAGCCAACATCGGCAACCCGGTTGAACTGATGACCTGCACTGGTCTGTGGTATCAGTTTCGTCACGTCATGTACTTCCATTTGATCAGCGTAACGAATATAAGTACTAACCAGATCCTGGCCAGCGGGGCAAACGTATGAACGGTTTCATGAAAATTCTTATAACCTACATCATCGGCATGAGTATTTTCAACATTATACGCATGACAATCTATCTGGTGGGCAGCGACATTTACGGCATTAAGAGTACCAAGTCAGGCAAGCGTAGGGCCAAACGACCATATCGGCCAAGCGTCAGCCTGATCGTCCCGGCCCATAACGAAGCGCCAGTTATCGAAAAAACTTTGGAATGCCTGGCAAAGCTGAAATACCCCAAAAGCAAACTGCAAATCATTTTAGTCAACGACGGCTCGACCGACGGAACGTCAAAAATTATCCAAAAATTTATCAAGGCCCATAAAGGTGAAATCAATATGGTACTCTATGGGCAACGTAACGGCGGCAAGGCCAGTGTACTCAATAACACCATTCGCAATAAAGCCAGCGGCACTTTAGTTATGTGTCTGGACGCTGATTCGCTGATTGCCCCCGACGCTGTCAAAAAAGCAGTGGCTTATTTCCGCGACAGGCGAGTAGTAGCCCTAGCCAGCAACGTCAACATTATTGAAAATGGTTCAATCCTTGGTTTAGCCCAGCGCTTTGAATACTTGATTGCTTACCATATGAAAAAAGCCCAGACCATATACGGTATCGAATACATTATCGGCGGCATCGGTTCCATGTTTAGGCGCCAAAAATTGGAGCAAGTCGGCTATTACGACACTAATACCATGACCGAGGATATCGATCTGACGATGAAGATTATTGCCCGCGGCAACAAGCAGGACCGAATCCTTTATGCGGCCGATTGCATTACCTATACCGAAGCGGTGCCTTCGCTGCGGTCCCTGATTACCCAGCGCTACCGCTGGAAATATGGCCGTCTGCAGACATTTTATAAAAACTACCAGCTGTTCTTTGCCCGCGGCAACCGCTACTCCAAAGCTCTAACTTGGGTAATATTACCCTATGCGCTGCTGATGGAACTGTTGTTTGTACTGGAGCCGATTGTGGTAACTTTCATTATCTTTGTCAGTATTTACTACCATAGCTCAATCACTTTAATGGCCGCTCTGGCAGTTATTACCAGCTACATCCTGGTTTGCGTCTGGTCGAGTGCCCATCTGAGCATTAAAGACCGGCTGCGTCTATCAGTATTTGCGCCAGCAATGTATATCGTCATGTACCTGATGTCTTTGGCGGAATATGCCGCCTTGATTTTGACAGCTATTAAGCTACCGAACCTGGCCAGGAGCGTATCCGGTCAGCGAACTACTTGGATTTCTCCGGAACGCAGTGGCGCTGCTAATAATTTAAAAGTGTAAAGGAGTTAGTTATATGAAGGTATTATCAAGGGGCATTAAAATAACGCTTGGCTTGGTCTTGGCGATGGAAGCTATCATGCCGCTGGCGCAAGCTCAGGCTCTGGATTCGACACCAGTTAACCTGATCGCCAATCCGGGATTTGAAACTTCGATCGCCACCCCCGGCCAGCCGGACGATTGGACAACCAATTCCTGGGGATCAAATATCGCCACGTTTACATATTTAAATACCGGCCACAGCGGCAATTATTCAGCCGAAACAACCGTCGCCGACTATGTCAGTGGTGATGCAAAATGGATGTTTACGCCTGTGGTAGTAACTAGCGGTGACTTCTACACTTACAGCGACTGGAGCGAGTCAAGCGTCACCACCAATATCTGGGCACAATATGCCAGCAGCGACGGCAACCTGACCTACCAGTGGCTAGGCAACCAGTCGGCAAGTTCGTCTTGGCAGAGTATAGCCGAATCTTTCATTGTCCCTACCGGTGTCAGCACGGTAACCGTCTTTCATGTCCTTAACGCCAACGGCCAGCTGATCATTGATGATACCAGCCTGGTTCAAGACATCCCCTGTACGCCGACTCTAATTAACGGACTAGCTAACGGCAATTTTGAACAAACCTGCGCGGACAATCCCGACTCTCCGGCCAGCTGGACAACCCAAACTTATGGCTCTGATCCGGTAGTTTACGGCTACAGCGTCAATGGCTATAACGGAGCAGCGGCAGTCAGTATGACTACCAGTTCCATCAATGACGAAGCCGGCTGGACAACCACTGTCGCCAGTCCGCTCAGTAGTCAACGCTACGAGCTGAGTTTTTGGCAGGAAAGCACGACCTACGTTTACGCCTACGTCATTGAAACATTAA
Source organism: uncultured bacterium (assembly GCA_963718045.1). GTDB lineage: Bacteria > Patescibacteriota > Saccharimonadia > Saccharimonadales > UBA4665 > JAJZKE01. Next base: position 280,583 of record OY970350.1, on the reverse strand, counting down.
GCAATGGAACAACACAGGCAGTATCACTAATGTCGGCACCGGCAACCGCCGGAATATTCGGGACAATAACACCGACCTGGTCGGAATACCAGGATAATTTTGTCACTCCGTCCAAGACAGCTTCTTTGCAAATTGTGCTGGCTACCAGTGGCGAAGGCATGGTATCGTTGTCCGATGTCGCTCTGACGCCTCTGGCCAACCAAACACCGGCTACCTTCAGTAGCGGTATGGTTAGCGTGACGCTTGATGATAATTTTGCCGATCAATACACCAATGCCGTTAGTGTTTTGAGCAAAGAAGGCTTCGACTGCACATTTTACGTCACCGCCGGAACACTGGGTACTTCGGGCTATATGACCGATGCCCAGTTAGTAAAAACCGCTGCCGACGGCAATGAAATCGCTTCTCATCTTTACCACTTATCGGACATGGTGGAACTGGACATACCAACGATCATCAGTGAGCTAACCGGCAATAACGTCACCTTGCTACAGATTTTAGGCTCGAAGTACCCGGTAACTGATTTCGCCAGCCCTTTCGGCTCATACGTCTCCAGTGAGACTCCGACTATCATGCAGTACGAACAATCCGACCGCACGACAGACGGCGAAATGAACACCAAGGCCAATCTTAATGTTGACCAGATTCATGCTCGTTTGGTCCTGCCGACCACCACACTAGCTGATGTACAGTCTTGGATTACCCAAGCAAAAACCGATCACGACTGGCTAGTTTTGGTTTACCACGACATCACGACCACTCCTTCAAGCGACGAAGAATCAGCATATGCGATTACTCCAACTCAGTTTAAACAGCAAATGGTCTATTTAAAAAGCAGCGGCATCAGTGTTAAGCCGGTAAATGCCGCTCTCAAAAGCCTACTGGCGCAGGAATATTGAAGAAGAATCCAGTAAGCATTCAGCTTATTGGATTTTTTATATATTTTCCACTTATTATAAGAAAGTGAAACAACAATACTGGTCAAAACAAGTTGGCTTAACGAGCAACGCCTTAGACCTTGAAAAAGGAGTATTCACATTGACCAGCCCAAAAATAATTGCACAATCACTGAAGCGTTCTGCTGAAAACAGTAATCGTAAAAAGAGCGGTTCATATAAGTCAGCTATGTCAATGTTAAACTTTTATATCAACCGATCCGGCAATAAATTGCCAGCTAAGCAGAAATCCATACTAGAACAAGCTAAGGTTGAACTGCGTAAAGAGTTTAGTAAAGTTAATAAAAATTAGCCCTTTCCTTTAACTAAAGGGACAAAAGCAAATCCTGGATGGGTAATTATATCTAAGTTGTTATCAGAAAGTTTTGTAATTTCAAGTATGTCATTATTGACAGGTATAACCATCTTCCCGCCAATTTTTAACTGATATATAAGTGATTTTGGTATTTTGTCATATGACGCACTGACTAATATTCGGTCATATAGTGCATATTTTTTTAAGCCAAACTCATCCCCAGCCAAATAAAATTTTACATTCCTAATATCTAACCTTTTGCAGTTTTCTCTACCAAATTCTACAAGCTCCTTAATCCGTTCTACTCCAAACACACTTCCTTTACTGCCTACCAGACAAGCCAGCAGCGCAGTTGTCCACCCAGAGCCAGACCCTACATCAAGTACTTTGTCTCCTGAAACAGGTTCAAGCCATTCGAGCATCATATATACAGTACTAGGCTGACTATTCGTCTGCCCAAACCCGATCGGTATCGGAATGTCGAGGTGGGCGTTGCTAACCTCGTAACTCGGGAGGAAATTCTTACGTTCTATTTTATTAAAAGCGTCATCTAGATCTGTCATGGTATATATTATACGATTCAAGACCAGAATACTAAGCCAGGCTAATTACTAATAGAGTTAGATTAGGTTAATAACTATGATGTGTTAGCTTCTTCGTACTATAGCTCGCTGATAACAGGCTTGCTTACCGTCTCTTTATCTTCTTCGGTTGTTTGCTTGATTAGATTAGAAAATGTCCAAACCAGAAGCATACCAAAGAAGAGCTGGAAGAACACAGTACTTTCACTTAAGTATCTAGACAATTGAAGCTCTGACAACATAGCGACAATACCGGCCAAGAATTGAGCAACAAGCAGAACCCAAGTTAATTTATCGCTGTGCCAGCGTAAGGTTAGCCAAATTGCTAAGCTAATCTCAAATAGAAACAGCACGCTGCTGGCAACGGTATGCAATAAACCAAAAAGCGGGTTTAAGGAGTCTGGGGTTAATATAATCAGCATCAATAAAATAGCTAGTGTGCGTAAGTATGGCACAAGATTTTTAACCATCGACTTGCTGTCAGACATGATACTAGCTGCTCTCAACAGAAAAATGTCACATAAAACAAATCCTAGACCAAACGGTAAGACCGTCTTTAGATGAGAGCCGTAAAAGCTTAGACCGTGATTATAGACAAAGCCGGCTTTAGTTATGAAAACCGTACCAGTCAGGCATATAAAAAAGCTCAGCTGTGCGTAAACTAAATTCCTAACCACCCTGTTTTTCGGCATTTTAATATTATATATCAAAACGGTAAAGTTATGAGTTTTAGACCGGCGCGAAGAGCCAAGACTAACTACAGTATAAAGTTGAGTGAAGACCCGTTAAACATTCAAACCACTGGGTGTTATCTATATAATGTAACTGTCTAGTTATCAATAATATAGCCATGGCTATGTTGTCAGCAAAGTTACGTGTTGCACCGTCATCCCTGAAAGCAATTATTGCTTCTATTTCTTTATTGGTTTTTGCAGGAGCGTGAGAGCTGTCACTCTATTTAAGTGATATCGTATGCCATTCCCCGATCGTCGTGCCCTCAGCAAGTACTGATTGGTTTGGCTGCTCATTCATGAGGCTTAGAAAACTATCCACTTCCCCGATCGTCGCGGGACGTCCGTTCTGGGTACTGTCGCTGTTATAGACCTCGTAGGAGTCATTGCAGCCAATTTCCGTCGTAGCTGTTTTAAAGTTAGTAATGAAGGCATTAGGTACGTCTTCGGCATTTACCTGTAGACCGATTGCAGGCTCAATAACTATCCGCACGGTGGTTGAGACTGGACTGCTTCCTGTGGCGGCAGCTTCCGGTTCAGTTGTAATCGTAGTGCTCGTTGATGGGGTGGTTTCTCCCGAAGTCGACCCAAGGCTAGTGCAGTTTTCAGTGGGTAATGGTGTGGCCGTCACTGAGGTAGCAGATTGCGCTGATTGCGAATACTCGGCGTATGCACTACTACCAACTCCCGCAAGGACTACAGCACTTATGCCGACAATCCATACGGTTGCCTTTCGTTTGAAACTTGGGCTTGTATCCTGTTGTTCGTAGGTCTCGGGCATGCTGTTTCTCCATTACTATTTTAGGTGAATGTATTATACTACAATATATTTTTTATATATATACAAACTCCCGCAAAATTTCAGACTAACTCCGACCCTTGTCCAACCCAATTTCCCTAGATAGCTCAACAACATACCGGTAATACTTTGCCCGCAACAGAGCCGGTAATGGGAGCCGCGAGTATAAAGTTGAAGCTAAACCCAGTAATTGTTCACGCTATCTAGGAATTAAGCAAGAAAAACTCTTTGATCAAATTTTGAAGGCCATTCTAGAAGATATACTCATTGAAAGTTCAAGACCAGAAAGCTAAGCCAAGGCTCACTTTTTTATGTGCTTAAGTGTTTTTGTTCTGGCTGGCTGAATAATCGTTAACAAATAATGTGTCTGCACTGGTTATACGATTATTGGTTGGAAAGGTCATGGCAATTGTCCACGCGCTTAAGCCTATACCCGTCCAGGCATCTACTCCGGGGTAGCCATGTGCACTTGCGATTATTGCACCTGTAGCTATTACTGAGCTTGCAGTATCAGCTACGGCATGCCTGAAAGCGTCTCGATGTGTTGTTCCTCGCTGTGAATATTTTCGTAAACCTAATGCATAGGAACCATTAAGTGCTACAGCAGCTCCTGTTAAGATAGCGAATTCTGACCCTATTTCTGGTGTTTCATGGTTCACTAAATCATAAGTAGAATTAGCCGCCACATATAGTGAAGCTGCACAAATAATCGAGCCGGCAAACCTTCGTAACCTATGATTCCTGCGCCTATCCTGCTCACTCCTTGCCGCCAGAGAATCCAAACCATAGGTAGTGTTGTCTAGTGTCTCAAAAGCATTGGCGAGCAACACATTACTATTGCCAATCCTGCCAACAAATGCTTCGGTCAGGCCAAGAGCCACGCTACTGACAGTAGCGAAGTCTAACCATCTCGGCGACCGCTTACGAATATCGAATAACACTTCCGGCCTAGCTGCAGGTTCACTCATAAGGATACTATACAATATTTTAGCTACTAACTCAAACTCAGCCGCTAGCGGTAACGCCAGTAGTTATAATTCAACTTCTACAAGCATAAGTGTAAGCAACTGTTAGATTTTTTGTTTCCTGGGCATTATTCTCACAGTCAGAATGTGAATGTGATACGGCTTATAAGCATGAGAAACTATTTGAGTTTCTTGTCCATTTCATTGAGCTTATCAAGAATAACTGTTATACCGCCTTTTGTACTGGTATTAAGCCTGTCAGCAATAATTTCGGTGTCATCAAACTGTTTTTCGGCTCGAGCGTCAGCAGCTGCTGATTGGAGATTTTGGCCGACCATAATTGCTGGCATTAATGCTAACTCTAACCAGGTAGATAGAATTAAGGTTGCTAGAAGATTAAACCCAAAGGTGGCAATAAATATTTTGGTATGAATATAGCCAGCGGCGTAGAGACAGGAAGGTACGACAAACATTGCTAGAACCGTGAACACCCAAAAAGCCGTCATAGTACCGACATTCTTAGTTACCCAGATAGCCGCCCACTTATTAAATCTCTGATAACTATTATCTACTCGGTGGTGGTCAATTGTTCTTGCATGGACAGGTTGGCCGCTTTTTGTATAACCATAGGCTGGTTTTTTCATTTAAATCTCCTTAGATTAATCTTGACTTAATAGCATATATTTTACTCTAAGTTTATATACTCTTAATCTTTTCCTACTTGCCGATAGTGTCGGTAGTGCTTACAGTTGAAAAAACTAAAATATGTTTGCTATTTGTAATAGCCGTACCTATTTATTACAAACCGTTAAAGGGTTAAAATCAGATTAGTTATGAAGAATATAAAAGCTAAACGTTGGCAAATTATAATTCTAGTTGCCGGATTAGTTGGACTTTATTTTCTGCTTCCCCAAATTAAGCAATTAAAAGGTACTTTCGCAATTATTGAACACACCGACTATTGGTGGATTTTACTAGGCCTGGTGTTAACGTTACTAGTTTTTATGGCAGCTAGTTTTACCCAATTTTCGGCAGGTAATTTTATCGGCAAAATTAAAAAAATATTTACCATTGAAGTGGAGGGGAATTTTCTTAACTCGATATTTCCCTTAAATTTGGGCAGTATGGGTCTGCTTACTGCTTACTATAAGAAACTGGGGGATAAATCACCAACTGCATTAACTATCGCTACACTACCAATCATATTTGGTTTTATCACTTCATGCTTATTGCTTGTAGTAATATCGCCGGCAGCAATAACACACATAATCAGTTATATGCATAACTCTCCTGATAAGAAATGGATCCTCGTTGGTTTTATTTTACTTGTTCTACTTATCGTACTCGGCTTAATTTTCTATAGAAATAAGATCAGAGATTTTTTTCAGGAAGGGAAGAAAGCATTAAGAAGTATCCGAAATGTTCGCGCCATACTTTCATTATTCATTGGTTCACTATTAATCACGTTATTTTCTAGCTTAACCCTCTTTGTTTCAGTACTCGGGGTTAGTTCAGGCATTAGTTTCACGGATGCAATTGCCGTTTACATAGTCGCATCAACAGTGGGGGGTATGATGCCAACTCCGGGAGGCATAGGCGGCATTGAAGCTGCCTTAGTACTAGGTCTAACTAGTTCCGGTTTAAATGTTACTCATGCTGTGGCAGCAACAATTTTATATAGGTTTATATCATTTTGGCTGCCAATGTTACCTGGCGGTTTTATTGCCTACAGGCATAGGAATTTAGCCCAATAGAAATATCATGTTCTTTCCCATGAGCTATCGACCGGTTTACCTTCATCAAAGCCAGCCGGGGACTGAATACCGACTACCACCTTCTCATAGAAAGTGTCTAGATCAGTGGCTCCGCTATAGGCAATTGCGCTCCTTAGGCCGGCTACGATGTAATCAAGTACATCTTCGGCACCAGGCCGCTCTTCGTTTATATATAATTTGCTGGTACTAATACCTTCTTCGAAGAATTCTTTCTTCATTTGTTCAAATAACGGTATATTCTTGATCCTAGCTTTAACAGCTCGGCGGCTGGCCATACCAAAACTTTCTTTGTAGAGGCGGCCTGCTTCATCAATCAGGGTGTCTCCTACGCTCTCATAAGTAGCAGCTAGTATAGTGCCGACCATAACGCTGCTTGCTCCTGCAGCCAAAGCTAGAACCACGTCGCGGGGGTAACGAACACCACCGTCAGCCCAGACGTTAGCACCAAGTTCTCGAGCCGCCGTGGCGCACTCCAGCACGGCGCTAAACTGCGGACGTCCAACAGCCGTCATAATACGAGTGGTACACATAGCTCCTGGGCCTACACCAACCTTAACTATATTGGCTCCGGCCTTAATAAGTTCACGGGTGGCTTCGGCAGTCACGACATTGCCAGATACTATGGGTACATCGTATGACAAGGAACGAACTGCTTTGATGGCTTTAATCGTCTTTTCTTGATAGCCATGAGCCGTATCGATAACAAGAACGTCAACGCCCATCTTGAGTAAACGTTCCGCTTTTTCTTTAGGATTACCGTTAATGCCGATTGCGACAGCAGTTAGTAGTTTACCTTTCTTATTTAAGGCAGGTGCGTATATTTCTGACCTTAGCAGCCCCTTTTGGCTAACAATGCCGGCTATCTTACCGTTCTTAACGACGGGGGCAATGGTGACATGTGATTTATGTAAAATGTTAAATATCTCGGCTGGAGGCGTGCCGTAGGGAACGGTTACCGGATTTTGCGTCATAACGTAAGCAAGCTCTGTAAACCGATCGTATCCCGCACCGTCCTCATCGCTGAATATACCGACTGGTTCATTTTTATCATTTACTATGACCGCCAGTCCATGGGCCCGTTTAAACATAATATTCATCGCATCCATTATGGTGTCTGACGGATGAAGCAGAACAGGAGTTTCATAAACCGGATGCCGCTCTTTAATATAGGACACGATCTTAGCCACCAAATCCAGGGACATATCCTGCGGCAAGACAGTCAGACCGCCGCGCCGTGCCACAGTTTCTGACATCCGTTTACCGGCTACAGCATTCATGTTGGCTACTACTATAGGAATGGTCATGCCTAGGTTATCGACTGGTTTTATGGAGATATCAAAACGTGACTCAAGATTGCTTAAATTAGGAGTTATAAAAACATCTCTGAAGGTAAGGTCATACGAGGGTTGTTGTCCATTTAAAAACTGCATAGTTACTTTAAAAGCGGTAGCGCTCTTACCTCCTTTAGCAATCTCAATAGTAGGCAATATACTGTCAAAGTGCAAGCATGGTTATTTGCTTTTATTTCAATATTGTGTAATAGTTTAGCCGTCACAGATAGATAATTCTTAAAGACAGGCAGTTTTATTATGGCAGGTGAGCTTTATAAGCTAAAAAGTGCTAGGGCTCGAGCTCTTGTATGCTCCGAAAAGGGAGAAGCATGGCTTGAAGAAAATCCTTCATTCATTGAGTTGGCAGACCAACTGTGCCGAAATAGTGCTCCAGAAATCGTTCTAAGAGAGCATAGCAACTATATTGGTTCAGGTATATATTCCGAAGTCAGAAGCCTGGCTGGGGCTGCAATAAAAATATCTTCTCCAGCTACGGGCAGAAAAACTGGCATGTCGGGGCCATTTAAGCATGAAAATCTTATCGACCAGTTTCGTTTTCTGGTTACACTCGGACGGTACTTAATGTCGGAAACCGACAGGTCGATTACTACACCAGATCAATATTTAGCCTTCCTCACCCCATATGGAAGCCATCTTCGGGTTGAGGAGCAAATGGAAGGGTGGATTTCGTTGGCATCGTTTGTTGCTAACCAAAACCTTAGAGAGCAGGAAAGAGATATTAATGGAACTGTGAAAGGACGCATACTAACTACAGTTCGTGACCCGTGGCTTCGGCTCGGCCTAAACGACCTCGGTCTTGAAAAAAGGGAACCCCTCCACTCAGGTAATGTTCTTGTCCCTAGCAGTTTAGATAATTTAGATGAAACCCCTCTTTGCATTATTGATCAGCCGGGTCCCCACCACGCATACTTAGGCAAACTATCCGTAGCCTTGACAAGTAACTACGGTGCTGCTCAAGAGCTCGTCAGCGTCTGAGCCAAGCCTGTTCAGATATGTAACTAGGAGCTCTGCCTATCCCAAAGAAAAGAGTTGCCAAAATGCCCGTATTGGGCGGTAACTTCAAATTGAGGCTTATTTAGCTCCAAAAACTTTATTATCCCGTGAGGCGAAAGGTCATAGCCCTTAACATTTCTCTCTTTACCGTCAACAGTTACAACTGCTTCTACAGGCTCAATTACGCCTATGGCATAAGCCAGCTGGCAATATACTTCGTGAGCATTATTCTTCTTTAAATAATCGACAGCTATTTTACGGGCCATATAGGCAGCCGAGCGATCAACTTTAGTGGCATCCTTGCCGCTGAATGCTCCGCCGCCAATAGGTATACGCGGACCGTAGCTGTCTATAGCAATCTTTCGGCCGGTTAACCCGCTGTCAGCATCAAAACCACCCATATCCCAATCTCCGGCTGGGTTAGCGAATATATTAACCTTGGAGCTATGCGGCTGGGTATTAACCCAGGCATTAATCATGTCCTTAAGCTCGGCTTTTTTAGCATTCTGAAAGCTAGCAACAATGGCCGTTATTTTACCGTCAGAAGTAGTTATCTGAGTTTTGCCGTCATAAGGGAATTTATCATATATAAAACGGTTTAACGACCGGCTTAAATCAACTTCTAAGGGCATGAGGTTTTCAGTTTCATTTGTGGCATAACCAACCATAATACCTTGATCGCCAGCACCACCAGTATCGATACCGCTGGCAATCTCTGGGCTCTGATGAACAATGCGAACTATGACCTTGTAGCTCTCATCAACAAATCTTCTGGCTATCTTTTCGTAGTCTATTTTGGCTTTTGATGTAACCTCGCCAATTAGCACCACCAGCTTATGGCCGCCGACTGTTTCCATGGCAACTCTAGAGCTAGGGTCGACTTTAAGTGCCGCGTCTAGAATACTGTCGGATATCTGGTCGCATATTTTATCCGGATGTTTAGGTGATACCGACTCAGCCGTTCTTAGGTTCATATTAAAAATCCTTTCTGCCAGTTCTCTTCAGAAAGGATAAATATCAAAATATCTTTTCCGTCGATGGCGGACTAGATGGAGCACCCATCATAACGGGTTGCTGGCAGGTCACAGAGCTAGATCTCTCACTGCACTCTTTATATTTAAATTGTTAAGTAAGTTCAGTGTATCACAAAGAATGCCGACTATTATATTTACTAAGATATATTATTGATGTTAAGTCATAGTTGTGACATAGTCTTTTAAGATGTATCTTTCGGAGGTATCGTCTATATGCCAAAGAGAACGGAACCCAGACTATTTGTAAAACTACAGCCCTTGCCGCAATTATTCAGAATAGTTCTTGCAGCTACTTTAATAATGGCAGCTTTAGGAACGGCTATCGATCTTGAACCTACTACTACGACTCATAACGAACAGATATCTGGTAGGAATTCAGCTCTTTCTAAAAATACTTGTCTTTTGAGTTCTAAAGATTGTCTAAATAGTTATAACCAAAACCAGTACATTGCTATATCTCAGCCTTCAAGAACGACAATTAGTCCCCCTAAAACATCTGCTGCGTCAGACCAAACGTCCAGTTGTCAGAAAGTCCCCGCATTGACCGCTGCCTATAACAAATCCTTGTTTCAAGATCTAGCCAATACCAATCAATCTGCCGACAGTATTCGTAATAACAGCGAAATTAGCGGTGAACCTTATCTAGCGTTCGACGAACAGCTTAACAATATTTTTGCCGCCTATAACTCTCAAGTTCAGCTTCTGTATTCTAATTATTTAAACAGTCTGGGCAAGTGCAGCCCCTTGGTTTCGCCACCTATCTTATTTTCTATGTTTACCCCTTAGGCAATTAGAATAAAGGTTAATGTTCTGACAATAATTGACGTCCAGGCAGAAATCTCTTCATAAAGCTTTTAGTACAATATATTACTGTTTTCTTACCAAGTTTATTGTATATATATCCTGATAAACAATTACTAAGGAGGGAATATACTATGCGAAAACTATTATTAACGTTGGCATCATCAATAATTGGGATAGGACTGATGTCGGGAGTCGCCAGCGCATCATCTGTTACCTGCAACGGCAGCATTTCAGGCACTGGTGCAGGATCAACCAACACCGTAAATTGTGTCGACACAAACAACGTATCAGTCTCTTGCAGTAATCAAGGCACGATTACTGAAAACAATAGTCAAAGCGCTACCAGCGGTAGCGCAACTACAGGTAATAACACTAGTGGCGGCAATGCGACTTCTGGTAACTCCAGCAACAGCAGCAACGTAACAGTCCAGTTGGGTGCCAGTTGCGCGCCAGTAGCAGCGACAACTACGGCCTTTACAACAAGCGCTGTTGTAACACCTAGCACACCGGCATCTGTTACTCCAGCAGCAACCACACCGGCAACAGTTCCAGTCAGTTTGCCTAACACTGGCAGCAATAGCGCTCTTGATGCCGCAACTATTGGTGTAGGCTCTTTAGCAGGACTATCTTTAATCGGTGCTACTATCGTGTCCTTAAAGCGCCACCTGTCGAAGTAGTCAATCTAGGGCTTAGAAATGAATAACGGTTCAAAGTGGGTAATTAAGGCTCACTACTTTCTAAAGCTGGCTATCATATATGGCCTAACTATATTCTTTGGCTGGTATTGCATTCGCCCCTATCACCAGGTGGTAAGTTTAACTAACCTAACCAAAACTACCAGACCAGAGCTTGAAGCCGACCAAGCCATAAAGGTTATTGCCGGACTACCGGTACGGGTCGTGATACCCGCCTCGGCCATCGATATACCGGTTGATCCTGGTTACTATAATCCGGACACTGACACATGGACATTAAGCGGCTATAGGGCCCAGTTCGATATGTCCTCAACGCTTGCCAACAATATCGCTGGAGATAGCTTCATTTACGGCCATAACAACGATTTCGTCTTTGGGTCGCTCAGACATACAACACCTCAAATTGGTGCTATAGCCTATGTTTATACAGCTAACGGTCATATATTCCAGTACAGTTTTTCGCAGGTTTACTCCATCGGCCCGACTGATACGTCCGTTTTATTTGCTGGCGGACCGCCAACTCTTACCATTCAAACCTGTACCGGCTCATTAAATGAATGGCGAACCATGTATATCTTTAATTTCAATAAGGTGCTGACATGATATTAGATATAGCCTTGACTATCTGCGCCCTGGTACTTGCCATCTACTTATTCTTAAACATTGCCGGCAGCAGTTTTTACACATTGTCAGAATTAAAAAAATCGCATGCTAAGACCGCGCATCAAAGCAAATACAGGAAACTGCCAATTGTGTCGGTAATAGTGCCTATAAGTAACTCTGCCTCTGACATATCCGCCTGTTTGAAAAGTTTGTTTGCCAGTCGCTACCCAAGGCTAGATATTATAATTATCGATTCAAGTTCGGGTAGTTCGATCAAAAAAGTTGTTCACAAGATTATGTCTGATCATCCAACGAAACAGATCAGATTTATGCATAAACCTAAAATGAACAGCCGAGTAGAGATACTTAAATATGCCTCATATAAGACTGAGGGTGAGATTGTCTTGGTGCTGAGTAATTGTCCGGTTATTAAGAAAGACATTATTAAAAAAGCAGTGCTGCGCTTTAAAGAAACGTCAGATCTTGGAATATTGCTAGCCAATGATATTGCCTCAGAAAATCATACTGTCGCCGGGCTTTACAGTTCTTTTGCCAGCAGAACCACCAATGTCTCGCTTAAAGCGCAGTGCTTTTTTAAGGCTACTTATTTTATCGATCATAATCACTCCACCTTTTATAGAACTTCTCTGCTAAAGAACACATCTGACTTAGAGCCTTTTATAGTGCCTAAGGGTCTTATGGTAGCCTATAACAGCGATTTAGTAACAAATTCGCCGCCAGTCAGTTTAACCAGTCTGGTAAAGCAGACTCTAAACAGACAGCTTTCATTGGCCAGGGTAATGGCCGGCATTAAGTCTGCCGGCCCTAGAACAGAGCACAAAATTCAGCTATGGCCGCAAATCCAAGCCGCATCAGTATTTATTTTAGCCTTAATATGTTTATGCGTGCCGATAGTATTGGGCTACTTTACCTATCTGGCAATAGCCCTAAAAGAACCAGATTTTCTTGAGGTCAGTCTGGTACTGCTTGGTATCTACTTTATCTTTACAGTTTCTCAGGATGAGCAATCTAGTATAGGAGGTAAAATAATCTCTATACTCCTATCGCCGGTATATATTAGCTGGTTGTGCCTGGTATCAATACTCGGGTATTTGACTTTGGTAGTTGTCAGTATAAAAGCCTTATCTGTCGACTGGACTAAGTTTTAACCTTAGGGTGCTTCCTGGTATAGACCATATCCCCAGCCCAGTACAAAAGGTAAAGTGCAATCGAACCGACTATTAATGCCCAAATATAGTGGAAGCCTGAAGTATTGTTGTCATGAGAGTTAGGGTAGACTGGCGATTTATCTGGTGCAGTTTTTATGATTGATGCCAGTACGGCATCGTCAACATTTGATGAGCCGTTACCAGTAGACGACAGGGAGGGGTCAGTATAATTCCCGCCAGAATTGCCTGAACTGCTCGGCTTAAAGCTGAATACTGGGGCGGCTATAAAGGAAGCCGGCAAACCAGCACTGCTGCCGCTTGGGTCAGATGACGTAGATGGGTCGGTAGTAGGGTTATATACGCCCAGGCTGCCATTCCATGTCCCGAAAACATTTATAAACAGGATACCGAACCAACCAGACAGTGATAGGTCGCTATTTTCAATATTTAATAGGTTAGCAGCATCGTCAGCATTGCCGCTGGTAGCACTACCAGCGTTGGTATTATAGCTAACATCTGCATCACCGCTAGCTGCCGCCAAATCAATATTATTAGTTATAGCCTCATTATTACTGTTATTAACAGTGGTATTGCCATCAGTGTTTTCTATAATACCGCCACCAAATTCAGCGGCAGATGCCCCGGCTGGAGCATTGATAATTAGACCGACCCAGCTGCCGCCAGCAACGTTTACAAAGACCAGCAGATCATTGCTGCCTATAACGTTGCTGCCAGTAAGGTTAAAGGCGGTTATAGAAGTATTAGCGGTGCCGCTGGTGGCACTGCCGGCGTCAGTATTATCTGAGACATCAGCACTGCCGGTTGTAGCCGTGGAGTCTATGTTATTGCTAATACCCTCATTGTTACTATTGGTAATATCTGTACTGCTCGGACTGCTGCTGTTGATTGTATTATCCGAACTAGCACCTGTATCGGTTATTACATTGACCGTTGGTACATTATCCGCTAACAGCTGGTCAACGAAATCTGCCGGTAATAGAATGTTGCCGTTTAAATCTCCGTTGATGTTGATAACGCCAAGGAAGGATTGGCCGCTTGAAATAACCGAATCAATCATATTAACCACATTAGCTACTGAGCTAGCTGTACCGCTGGTAGCATTGCCAGCATTGGTGTTTTCAGACACGCTAGCATTGCCGGTAGCAGATGCCAGGTTAACATTATTAGTTAAAGTCGAATTGTCTGAATTATTAACTGTAATGTTACCGCTTGGATCAGTGCTACCCTGGACATCAGATAGCGTTGAAGGATCCAGTAATAAATCACCATTTACGTTGCCGTCAATGTTAGCTACAAAGGTAACAGCGTTATCGCCTAAAGCATCGGAGGCCGACTGCAGCAAGTTGACAATATTGGCCTCGTTAGTGGCATCACCGGTGGTAGCATCGCCGCCTGTAGTGTTGGCTAGTACTGTGGCATCACCGCTTATGGCAGTAGCCGATAGATTATTGTCTACGCCGACATCACTTGTATCACTAGCATTCGTATTATTGTCGTCGCTGGCATTAATCGTGTTATTAGAGTCAGCACCGGTATCAGAGATACTGTTACTGCCTCCGGGGTCATTGCTGTCATTAATAGTATTAGTTGAACCATCGCCAGTATCCGTAATTGTATTTGATGGGTCAGAGGCTGAGGTGCCATCAGAAGGGTCGGGATCGCTTGTAGGCCCGCCGACAACTGTCGCACCGGACGGCGGTGTGGACAGCGTATCGGTGACTAGCTGATAAGAATTAGTCGGCGCGTCAAACACATAGTTTGGGTAGTCGTATAAACCGGTTGTCGGGTCATAAGTATAGACAATTTGATAAAGAGGCGCATAAACGCCTGTTGCCGGATCATAAGAATAGTACTCGCTTTCCCAAAGGCCAGTGTCGCAGTCATAGGAATAAAGTGAAGCATCTGCTCCGACTGGCTGATGAACTCCAGTAGTGTAGGTTGGGGGAGTGCATGTCGAGTCAGCATTAGCAGCGACCGTGGCCGTTAATGGCAAGCAGACTATTAAAGAAACGCCGGCCAGTATCAGCTTTGGACCGTGCAGGCTTAACCTTAGCCACCTGAATGTATTCAGCACCGAGAACCTCCTTCCAGTTAAACTTGAATACTTTGTAGACTTTTAGCTTCCGTCCCTCAAGCGGGTAGGTCAACCCTCATTATCACTACCCGCTTATATCGGAACGTATAGTTTTTTGTTTAATCAGCTTCCTTAACCCTCAAGACAAAAAATTGAAATGAACTCTATTAATTAGAGACGTCAATCGTTGTGCTAGAAGAGCTAGTGTTGCTTGCATCACCAGATGTAGCTGAACCGCCAGTTGTGTTGTATTCAACCTGTGCGCTTCCAGTGCTTGCAGTCTGACCATTTTCACTAGTGACTGTAACGTCATTGGTGTTAGTTACGTGTAGGTCATTGCTAACACTGGCGTTAACAGTGTTAGAAGACTCATAGCCAGTAGTATCAATAGTCCCCGATGGATCGCCTGTAGTCACGTCACCGAGTGTCGATGTTACCCCAGTATTATCAACAGTAACTGCTGCACTTACGGTATTCATGTTGCTAGCGTCACCGCTAGTTGCATCACCGCCAGTAGTGTTGTCCTTAGTGTTTGCATCACCAGTCTTTGAATTCTGCCAGTTGTCGCTAGATACACCTAGTTCATTCTGGTCCTTTACGTCCGCCTTATTGGTAACACCGGCGTTAACAGTGTTGGTTGAGCTCGCACCAGTATCACTGATCGAGCCCGATTGTGCTGCAGCCACACCCGTGCTTAAACCGAGGGCGAGCATGGTGGTGGCTATGGCACGTATGATTTGTTTTTTCATACATACCTCCTTTTAGATATTATTATTAATATTACTCGGGCTTGATCACCCGACTTAAGGTAGTTTTATCGAAGCTGCCTCAAGTCGACTGACCGACTATGTTTTTATATTGGTTACGCCTATTCACCTCCCGAAGAGTCACTAGTTGAATCCTCAACATTAAGACTCGTTGAGGTCACGGAACTGTTAGAACTGCTGCCGATGTTTGTTTGACTGTGTGATACTTTGACATTGGTATTGCCGACTGTGGTCTCTGTCGTTCCGTCAGCTGGTACTGCTACAGGCCGCCCATTAACATTAACGTTTGCCGACTGACTGCCGTTACTGGAAGTACTGCTGACATTTGTCGTAACACTGCTACTTGTAGCTGAGTCTGTTGGGACAGTAACTGGAGCCAGGTTTGTTGGAATAGTAGTTGGACTGGAAGTATTAGAGACCGAACCTTCGAGACTTGATGACGGTGCCGCAGACAGTATGGACGTCTTCGTATCTTTCGATGAGCCGTAAGAAACAGCTACGAAAATTAGAGCTATTAATATAAAAGCTCCAGACAAGATTAAGCTGGAGCGTCTAATGAATAAATGGCTAAAAGATACTATGGATCGGTGTACATTTGAATCCGATGAGTGTCTGTAACGGCTTGTGGGTATAAGCTTATCCAAATGTATCGTCTCCCTCTGTTTAAAATTGAAAATATATATTCCATCATCTTTTTGCGTTTAACACATACTAATCTTTTTATGACTAAAAATACTGTAAATTTTCTAACATAATATGCTAGTTGTCCACAATTAGCGGCTTATACAGACTTCTAAATACGCTGTCTAGGGAATTTCCTTTTCAATATCAGCAATTTGACCAGAAACTTACAAAAATAACTAAAATCTATCTAAGCTTTAAAAAAGCTTCGGCAACTATCGACACAGCTACCAGAAACCAGAAAAAGATATCGGCTCCACTTGAAACTATTCGATTCAATATCCTAGCAAATTTTCTATTAACCGGCAAATCCTTATAATTTAACCTGACCCAGACTGCATTAATTGTCAAAGCGCCGGCGTAACAAAAGACGCATGAAATACATATGGTGTGGAGGTTAAATATACTTTGCCAGAAGAACCAATAGCCAAAGCCGGCAAAAAACAGGGCAATCGCTTGATAAGCATAGCGGATCTGAGAAATGACACTCCCTCCAAACCAGGCAATTAATCCGGCAGATAAGGTAAGTGAGAAAAAGACAATGCACATCATAGAATTCGGGAAACCAAAGACCGAGCTCTGATGAGCGTTTAAAACAGTCGAGCAGCTAAAAGCGTTATTCAGGTTACATGTTAGTGAAGTGTGAGCATTTTTAAGAAGAGATATTTTGTCTATTGTGTCCCAAAAAGAAGCAATAAGACCAATCAATGCGCCAATAGACAAAGTCCCGTAAAGCAGTTTTTGTTTATCTTTCGGGCCCATATAATTTAAGTATAATATCTCGCCGGAAATATTCAATCTTTGCTGTTTATTATTGCGGCACTTAGTAATAACTTATTTGTAAAAAAGATAACTGACTTTAGCTCGGGCTTAACATATTATTCAACCTTTAACCATATAGCTAAACAGGGATAAACAGTCTAAACGCAGTACGGGGGAATTATGCCGGATAAAAAAGAAGAAAAGAAGATCGCCGATGAGAAAGCAGTACTAGAGGCAATTGAGGCGATGCCGGAACCAGACCAGACCATTGGCAAACGGCTCCATAACATTATAAAAGCCACCGCTCCAGACCTTATGCCTAGAACCTGGTACGGCATGCCGGCATACAGTGATGGCAATAAGATAATCTGTTTTTTCCGCAGCAAACAGAAGTTCGGTGAGAGATATATGACATTTGGCTTTAACGACAGCGCGAAGCTTGATGAAGGTCATATGTGGCCGATTTACTACGCCCTCACAGAGTTAACTGCTGCTGATGAAGCAAAGATTAAAGAACTTGTGAAGAAAGCAGCTAGTTGAGCCCGGATGGTCTCATCTTAATATATGATAATTATTTAAATTAATTTAAGTCAGGAGACGGATATGGCACCGATTAAAGAAGTAGTATTCGAACGAACATTTAACGCCCCCCTTGAAACAGTCTGGCAAGCGTGGACTGATCCTGTGAAGATAAAAGATTGGTGGGGACCTAACCACGTTAGTATTCCAGAGTGTCTGGTAGACTTGCGCGTTGGCGGCAGAATTTACATTGTAATGGAAGCAGGCGAAGGCATGGGCCCGTATAAGGGTACTAGATGGCCAATGGAAGGTAAGTATACTCTTGTAGAGAAGAATTCGAAGCTGTCCTACGAAGGCAAAGGCTGGACCGAAGGCCAAGAAGACACTACCAAAATTGATCAGTCGACCGATCTAGCTTTAAGTGGAGATAATGGTAAGACGAAAATGACATTGAAGGTTTCAGTCAATAGGCTAGGGCCAAACGCTCAAATGGCAATCGAGGGTATGCAAATTGGCTTCAACCAGCAGTTTGATAAGCTCGACAAGTTACTTGGAAAATAGCTGAGTAACCCCTTGAAAGCGTCTCTTGTTGCATAAGCTATTTGTTAATCATATAGTTAGCTTATGAATAAGTTATGGCACGAGCAGAATAAAATGCCGAATAACCCGACGAAAAGTCAAAGAATAAAATGGCACCGGGAACACCAAAAACATTGTAACTGCAGACCGATACCAAAAAGCTTAGAGACAGAGCTTAAAGGCAGATCTTTTTAATAAGTAGCCAAATATTAAATAAAGAGGCTGTCTGGTATCATTAAGAAGTGGGCACTGAGTTAAAAGTTATAATGACCGTTAATGCCGGTTCATCGAGTATTAAGCTTGATTTTTTTACGCTCGATTTAAACTCCATACTTAACATCTCGGCAAGAAACATCGGCCAACCTGGTTCGGCAATCACAATTGAAGCGTCCCCGGATGATAAACAAATTCGTCATATACGCATGGCTGGTTATGAAGAGGCTGTCGACGCCCTATTAGACGTTGCTAACGGCGAGTTATCTGCTGAACAAATAATAGCCATCGGACACCGGGTTGTTCATGGCGGAATGACTTATTTTAAGCCGACTGAACTAACCAGTGGGGTTATCGGCCAATTAAAACAACTGCCTATCTTCGATCCCAGCCGCTTGCACGCCACTATTGGCGTCGCTGAGATTTTTAAACATCGATTTAAGGACATCCCTCAGGTGGCCTGTTTTGATACTGCCTTTTATAAAGACCTGCCGATTGTCGCTAAACTGCTGCCTATACCTAGAAAGTACGAGAAACTTGGGCTTCGCCGATATGGTTTCTATGGCCTTTCTTATGAGTCTCTGCTAGGTGACTTTAGTACCTACGCCGGCGAAGATGCGGCGACTGGCCGCATTATCTTAGCTCACTTAGGCTGCGGTGCCAGTCTAACAGCTGTTAAAAACGGCAAGCCAGTTGATACAACTATGTCCTTCACACCGGCTTCCGGTATTCCAATGAGTACCCGCTCAGGTGATTTAGATCCTGGCGTTCTAGCTTTCTTGCATCGTCAATCCGGCATGACAATTGCTGAGTTTAACAGAATGGTTAACTTTGAATCAGGCCTGCTCGGCATATCTGGCTTATCTGCAGATATGGAAGAGTTAATAAATGAATCAGACAAAAACAAATCAGCTAGCGAAGCAGTTGATGTTTTTTGTTATCAGGCACGAAAAGCCATCGGCGGTTTATCTGCCACATTAGGCGGTCTAGACTCATTGATATTTGCCGGCGGCATAGGTGAAAATGAGCCGTTAATAAGAGCAAAGATCTGTGACGGCCTTGATTATCTCGGCATAACCATTGATGAACATCGAAATAGCAACCATGAATTTTTAATATCTGGAGAACAGTCTGGAGTCGGAGTTCACGTTATGCACAGTAACGAAGCTAAGGTTATTGCTGCTCATACCAACCAAGTAATGGGTAGGGCGCATTAAGGCTTGTTCTTGCTATTGCGCTAATTAGTATATTATTAATATATTAACTTATTGGAGACATAAAAATGCGACCAAAGAAAACTTATAGATGGTACGACTGCCCAAGTGTAGTGCTAAGGCCAGATGACCCGGACGGTCTGTTTGCTGTAAACGTTAAGGGCGAGAGAAAAGTTAGCAATGAGATTAGGGTTACAGGTATGAAGCCAGATCATATTTTAGCTATGGAACTAGGCGACGTCGCCGTATTAGGCAATTATATACAAGCCGACCCAGAACAGCCACATACTTATAACCTTGTTAATTGTGTAGGCCAGCTGGTTTTAGATGATGGTAATTTCTTACTTGGCATACATTCAGTTGCCGAAATAGACCCTCAGCCACTTCCAGCTAGTGCTTAGATGACCTAGGCTTTACTTTAGCTCAACCCAAAGTTTTTCAACGATATCAATAAGGTTTCCCACGAATTTAATAAAACCGGTTATTAATCATGGCTTAGATCGTATAAAATCGTTGACTTAAAGTACTGTCAGGCGTACAATTAATTGTATTATGAACGTTACAACTATATCTAAATTCCGTAAAAATTCTAAGAATTATTTTGACCAAGTAATAGACAATAGTGATGTACTTCTAATTACTCGCAATGACGGACAAACAGTAGTCGTGATGACCCTGGACGAATATAACTCAAAAACTGAAACTGAATACCTCTTAAGCAGCCCGGCCAATGCTAAGCGACTATTAAAATCTATGGAAAATGCTCGCAAAGGCAATGTCCAAGAACATGAGTTAATAGAGAATTAGTTTCATGAGTCGACGAATTACGTTTACACCCGAGGCGTGGGAAGAATACCTGTATTGGCAGAGTTATGACAAGCAGCTACTTAAAAAAATCAATCGGCTTTTAAAAGTTTGTCAACGTGATCCTCTTTCCGGTATCGGCAAGCCAGAACAACTGAAAGGAGATCTTTCGGGTTCATGGTCAAGAAGAATCAACGACATGCATCGTTTAGTATATGTCGTAAATGATGACGAAATTAGAATTACATCATGCCGTTATCATTACTAGAGACCCGTAGAGTTATACCGTTTAATCAACAAGATTAATACGTAACCCTAGCTACCCTGTTTTGCTTATGTTATAATATAGATAATTAGGAGGCGGTGTCTTAAGTCACCGCTGTTTTATTAATGACCACTGATCCAACTAAAATCCGCAACATTGCTATTATCGCCCATGTCGATCATGGGAAGACTACTCTTGTTGATGGCCTATTAAAGCAATCCAAAACCTTTAGAGACAACCAAGCTGAAATGAGCCAAGAGTTAATTATGGACAGCGGCGACCAGGAAAGAGAGCGCGGCATAACCATAACGGCTAAAGTTACGGCTGTTCAGTATGAAGACTACCGGATAAATATTATAGACACCCCGGGACATGCCGATTTTAGCGGTGAAGTAGAAAGAACAATCAACATGGCTGACGGCTGCCTTTTAATAGTCGATGCCCAGGAAGGACCAATGCCTCAGACTAAGTTCGTTCTTACCAAAGCCCTAACTAACAATCTAAAACCAATTGTCGTTATTAATAAGATAGACAAACACGGTGCCCGTATTAAAGAAGTTGAGAATGAAATAGCCGACCTGTTTCTAGAACTGGCTGTTCATGAAGACCAGCTTCATTACCCAACGTATTATTCTGTCAGCCAGGAAGGCAAGGCCTGGGCAGAAATACCGGCTAGTATTGAAGAAAATGCCGATCTATCGGTCATATTTAAGGCCATCATAGAACAGGTCCCACCGCCAGAAGCAGAAACAGGCAAGCCATTCCAGATGCTGGTTTCAGCCCTATCGTGGGACTCTTTTAAAGGCAAGTATGCTGTCGGTAAAATTAGGCGTGGAATAATCAGACAGAACGACCCCGTAGTTTTATGTAAAAAAAATGGGTCAAAGGTTAATGCCAGGATAGACAGCATTCAAATAGCCAGAGGCACAAGTAAGGTTACGGTGAGCGAAGGCATAGCCGGAGATATTGTTCAATTATCTGGAGTTCGTGATGTTGAAATAGGTGAAACCATAGCCGACGCCAATAACCCAGAGGCTCTGCCTGTTCTTGAAATCGAACCGCCAACACTCAAGATATATGTCGGGCCCAACACTAGTCCGTTTAAGGGATTAGAAGGCAAGTTTTCCACCAGCCGCCAAATAGGCGAACGTTTAACCAGGGAACTGGAAAGCAACGTCGGACTTCGCTTAAAAGAAAGCGGTATCGGATTTATGGTTAGCGGCCGTGGTGAACTGCATTTAAGCGTATTGATAGAATCTCTTCGCCGTGAAGGTTATGAATTTGAAGTTGGCCAGCCAGAAGTAATCTTAAAAGAAGAGAACGGCCTTAAACTTGAACCGGTCGAAGAATTAATAATCGAGGTGCCGGAAGAACATGCCGGTACTGTTCAAATGGAACTAGGACTGCGAAGAGCCATTTTAACCGAGCATTTTGTAAACGGTAACGGCATTACAAAACTGGTATATAAGATACCGACCCGCTGCTTACTTGGACTTAAAGGGGAGCTCATGACTAAAACTAGAGGCACGGCCATCATGAACAGTTTAGTAACTGGCTATGAGCCTTTGGGCGCACCGCTAAAACAACTCAGAAACGGGGTCATAGTCGCCTATGAAAGCGGTCTAACTACTCCTTACGCCCTTCAAACAGTAGAAGAAAGAGGGACCTCATTTGTCGGACCGGCTGTTAAGATATACGCCGGCCAGATAATCGGATTAAATAAAAGACACGATGATCTTGAGATGAATGCCTGTAAAGCCAAACATCTTACTAATATGCGGAGTACTTCCAGTGACGGTACTGTCCAGTTAACACCGCCAGTAGTCCTAAGCCTAGAAGAATGTATCGATTTTATTGAAAATGACGAACTGCTTGAAGTAACACCCCTGTCTCTAAGGCTAAGAAAATCAGAACTAGACCACTTAAAACGAAAACGCCAGAAACAATAGATAATAGATTCTGCTTGATATATCATAAGCTTTAGTGACTAAATCTGAAGTACGAAAAGAAATCAATAGATTTATTAAGTATATGGTCGGCGGTGGTGTTTACTTCTGGCTTGGCTACATAGTATTCGCTATCTTTTATGGCGGTTTGCGTTGGAACTGGTTCCCGGCAAAGATAATGGCTGATTTAATCGGCTGGACTTCAAACTATATTATTCAAAGATTCTGGGCCTTTTCTGACCGCGCACACCTTACTGAAATGCAACATGCCGGCCGGTATCTCTTTATTGAATCAATCGGTTTTATAATGGATTACCTAATAATATGGGGGCTTAAATCTATTGGTATCACTCCATATATCGGCTTCTTTATATCGGCTGGCTTTTTCACTGTCTGGAGCTATTTTTGGTATAAGTACTGGGTTTTTCCAGAGAAAACAAAAGCAACACCTGTCAATAAAACCAGAGGTTAAAGACGATTATTTGTTGTGTTCAGGATGATTAGACCAGACTATTGCTAGCATTACGCCGGTGATCAATGCACCCAGCGCAAGCATCCCAAATGATCGGAGCACGTGGTGGTTAGCCCTTGGGTGGGCTTCATAGATAAGCAGGCCAGCAACAACAAAGTTCACCCAGCCCCAGACAACGTTGACCGCTGCTGACGAGCCTTTACCAAAAGGTGTTTGGTGTTTCTGCCCAGTTATTCCCTTAATAAAATGAGGGACACCATTAGCGCCGATAAGTCCAGCTAAAAAGCTGTAAACATATAGTTGCCACATACGCTAATAGTATACCGAAGATGACTAAATGAAAAGTAGCTTGCTTATGCCCAAGTTAAATTAAATTGTTGACGAAGGTAACAAGGTCATCAATCGCTACTTCTTGCTGGGTAGAGTTAGCTAAGTCTTTGACTAAAACAATACCTTTTTGATGTTCGGCCTTACCGTAGATTATGACTAGGTTGACGCCCATTTTATCAATCGATTCCAGCTGCTTACCAAGCTTGGCTTCAGAGTAGACTAGTTCGGCAGGGATATCAGCTTTTCTTAAGCGATGAGCTATCGCCAGACGATCACTATTATAAGTACTGTCTAGATTAGAAATATAGATAACGGTCTTAGTATGTTTGGTCTTCCCACCGTCTAGTTGGGACAATCCATCCATCAATCTGTCTAGGCCAATAGATGTGCCGACGGCCGGGCTGTCAGGTCCGCCCAACTGCTTAATAAGGTTGTCATAACGGCCGCCGCTGCAGATACTGCCTAAAGCCTCATTTTTTACAATAAGAGCTTCATAAATTGTTGACGTATAGTAGTTAAGTCCGCGGGCAATAGTCGGATCAAATATAATATCTTTCAGCTTTAGTGGTTTTAGGGTACTTATAATATTTTCTAGGTTTTCTAGGCCTTCACGGGTTTTTTCATTGTCTAGTAAACTTAAGACACTATCAAAAGTCTGCTCTTTAGACAAAAGTTCACTGACAACTTTCTTAGCTTTAGACCCAAAAAGTTGTTCGATCTCTTTATTAACCTTATCTGGACCAACCTTACTAACTTTATCTATTACCGTCACAAACTTATTAAAGTCGGCTTCCTTGGTGACGCCAGCACTGTTAGCCAGACCATCGAGTATTCTGCGATCACTAACTCTAATTTTAACCTCGAGATTAAGGGCCCTAAAGACATCGTGCATCATAGCCAGTATTTCAGCATCAGCAAGATAACTATTAGTTCCGACTATATCGGCATCGATCTGAGTAAACTCCCTATACCTACCGGCCTGGGGACTTTCGCCGCGCCAAACATCACCAATAACATAACGTTTGTATGGCGAGGGCAGGGACTGGCCCTGCATGGCCATAAGTCTAGCCAGTGGAACTGTGTGGTCATAACGCAGCGCTAAGTGTCTACTACCTCTGTCTACAAAGTCATACATTAGGGTTGAAGCCTCGTCGCCGTATTTGCCATTTAAAGTTTCAAATAGTTCGATAGCCGGAGTTTTAATGGGCATAAAACCGTATAGCTCATAAGTTGAGGTAATGATATTTAAGACTTTTTCTCTAGCTATCATCTGAGCAGATAATAGGTCTCTAAACCCTGACAAAGGCCCCTGTGCTTTAGCCACTGTAATATCTCCTTGTTGATACCATCATTTGTCAGTATACAATACCTTGCATGTTGCCTAATAGCAGTAGGATATATAGTAAATTGCCATAGTTTTATTTGCTTTGCTTAGTTCACGGATGAGTATCATAATATTGGGACAGATTATAAAAGGAGGGGTACTATGCTTGATACTGCTCAGACAATTATTGAAGAGGCGGCTAAAAAACTAGGCTTAAATAGAAAAACTATTAACTCACTGCTTAAAATGGATGCCGAGCATCAATTTGAAATTACTTTAAATGATGGCACGAAACTTAAGGCATACAGAGTTCAACACAACAATAAGCTCGGACCATATAAAGGCGGTATTAGGTTTCATCCCAACGTTGACCTAGACGAGGCCAGGGCACTTGCTACTTTAATGAGTCTTAAGACTGCGGCGGCTGGATTACCACTAGGTGGCGGTAAGGGCGGTGTATCGGTCAATCCAAAAGACTTAAGCCGTAAACAGCTAGAAGAGATAAGCCGTAAATATGTCCAGTACCTGCATCCATACATTGGACCAGATAAAGATATTCCAGCTCCGGATGTGAATACCAACTCAACAGTTATTGATTGGATGGTTGACGAGTATGAGCAGTTAACCGGTGACAAAAGCCACGCCAGTTTTACCGGTAAGAGTATCAAGGCTGGCGGCAGCTTAGGCAGGGACGCAGCCACTGGGCGTGGCGGAGTAATTGCCTTAGCCGAGCTGCTTAAATATAAAGGCAAGGCAGATAAACCTTTAACTTACGCCACCCAAGGGTATGGAAATGTCGGTTCATACTTTGCTACTGTAGCCAGCAGCGAACATCCTAAATGGAAGTTGGTAGCAGTAAGCGATTCGTCTAAGACTTTATATAAACAAAACGGTTTAGACGCAAAAGACTTGGCAGATTATAAGAACAGAAGCAGCCATTTTTCTGATTATAAAGGCCCGGGCATTAAACACCTGGACGAAAAAGATATTTTAGGACTAGATGTAGATGTGCTTGTCTTGGCTGCACTGGAAGATACGCTAACAAAAGATAATATGAAGGACGTAAAAGCCCGCTATATTGTTGAGATGGCCAATGGACCAGTTACTAAAACTGCTCTAGATTATTTGACTAAAAAGGATGTCGTAGTCCTGCCCGGTATCGTTGCCAATGCCGGCGGTGTGATAGTTAGCTACCTTGAATGGCTTCAGAATAAAAAAGGTCAGAAATGGCCGGAGTCAAAAGTAAACAAATTACTTAATGAATATATGATTAAAGCTGTTAAAAACATGGTTGAAGCTGCCAAGGAACATAATGCTGCCAATCTGTCCGAAGCAGCTTTTATCGTTGCCATAAAGAAATTGGCAAGCTCTTAATTAATCGGCCCACAAACACAAAAATTATTCACGCAGACTTGTAATCGGCAGACTTACTAAGAGCGGGTAATCAACAAAAAGGCTAACTACTGACCGTAGGGTTTCCCTACGATTCTCTACTGTTCCACTTAGTTCCAGAAGGAGCCCACCAGTTGCGTTGTGGTATAGCTCTTCAATCTTAGTCTGAACGTCATTTCTTACTTGCTGATTATCCGTGTGAGATACGTCTAATTCAAACGGTACGTCAGAAGGACTAGCAATAAATACACAATCTAAGGAGCTTCGTATCGCTTGTCTGAACCATTCCCTTAACGGCGCCTTCATACCAAGCGTATCATCATCCTCTTCTGGTGTTCGTATGCTAGAGTAAGCCTTGCCATCGAGTCTTTCCCTGTCACTTAGTATTACGCCTAGATTAGCAACACGGCCAGTGAAACCGTATGATTGTAGTTTACGATGTGCTTCTGAAAAAATAACATGGGCCATTTGTGGGCGGAATGCGGCTTTAAGGTCAATCTGTCTTTGAGATTCGAATGTATATTCGTCGCCTAGAAGTGCAATATTACCTTTACTTTTGGCGTAATCAGTTGCAGCTTCTGCGATCGTTACAATGGGTACAGTAAGACTTGAAGATCCTTCTGGCATATCTATATCTGTGTGATCTAGCTCTATTACACCCAGCCCAAAAGGTTCCGTGACATCACAATAAGATTCAAGCTCAGGATTTCTAAATGAATTAACAAATGTTGTTTTGCCTGATAAGTGCGTACCAACAACAGCCATCTCTAAAGCGAGAGCGTTTGACCTTGCATCAAAATAAGCCATAGCTTTATTATAACATAAACATGCTAAATAACAACACTCGACTAAGAAGATAGGCCCCAAACCCACCAGAGTAAAAATATATATAAGCCGAAGTGGCAATCCAGATCGCTCTTAAGGTGGTAAACTAGATTCTATGATTACCTACCTCCAGGCATTAATTCTAGGTCTTTTTCAAGGTGTTACAGAATTATTCCCGGTATCTAGCCTCGGCCACTCGGTCTTAATTGCATACCTATTTAACTGGACCAATATTCTAAATGGTACCGTAAATAAAGCTTCGAACTTCCTGTTATTTCTAGTTGTTATCCATGTTGCTACTGCACTGGCTCTACTATTCTTTTACCGAAAAACCTGGTGGAAATTAATTAAAGCCTGGTTTAAATCGATTGCCACTAGATCCATGGAACAAAGGGAAGCTAAGCTTGCTTGGCTTCTTATTGCCGCTACTATTCCGGCCGGACTCATAGCTTTAGCTTTTCAAACTAAACTGCAGGACCAGTTTGCTAAGCCACTGTCGGCAGTTATCTTTATTATGATTAACGGCATTATCTTACTCATCGGCGACCAGTATATTAGAAACCGAAAGGCTAATACTGAAGTCAAGGATATGGAAAGGGAACAAGCTATATCCCATACTTTATCTTTCAAACAGGCAATCACGATTGGCATTGCCCAAGTAGGAGCTTTAATAGCCGGTATATCTAGAACAGGCATAACTATGGTAGGCGGTGTTTTTAGCGGCCTTTCAAGAGATGAAGCAGCCGAGTTTTCATTCCTGCTGGCAACACCAATAATCCTAGCGGCCGGGCTATATAAATTGCCGACAGCTCTTAGTCATAAGTCAGCCGGCATGCATGGGCAGATGCTGCTGGGTGCCGTATGTGCAGCCGTAGCTGCCTATTTTGCTGTTAAGTTTCTGGATAGATACTTTAAAAAATCAACACTTCGGCCATTCGGTATCTACTGTATTGTAGTTGGCATCCTAATCTTTTTAGTAGGTCTGGGTAGAGGACACTTCTAAATGTCGGCCGGTTTTGTTATTAGCCTTGTTATTTTTGTATTCCTTGTTATTTCTATTGCCAGAGGCTGGGAAATTGGCTGGGTTAGACAGTTCTTTTCAACGGCCGGTTTCTTTGGCGGTCTATTCATCGGCGCTGCTATCCAGCCATCAATAATTAATTTTACCCATACAGTCCTGTCGCGAACTGTCTTGACCCTAACTGTAACCTTAGGCCTGGCTTTTTGTCTTTTATCGGTTGGCGAAATAGTAGGGTATAAGTTAAAAGCAAAAATACATATAAGAGAGCTGAACACAGCCGACAGCTTCCTGGGTTCAGTATTGTCACTGGCAACCGTCCTATTTAGCGTCTGGCTTTGTGCAGCCATGCTGAGCTCCTTGGCAGTCCCGACTCTCCAGGCAGATGTAGATAGTTCATCAGTCGTCAAATTCTTAAATCATCATCTGCCAAGCGCACCTTCAGTAATTTCAGAAATTGGCTCACTAATAGACCCGAACGGCTTCCCGGAAGTCTTTGTTGGCGGTGAACCAGCCCCTAATTCACACTATTCGCTGCCTAGTGCTACAGCTATGCAGCCGGCTGTTGATGCCGATGATACTTCAGTAGTTAAGATTGAAGGCTTAGGCTGCGGCGGTATAGTCGAAGGTTCGGGCTTTATAGTTGCGCCCAATATAGTAGCTACCAACGCCCATGTTGTTGCCGGCATATTACACCCCTATATATATGACTCAAATGGCCAACACTCGGCAACGGTTATTTGGTTTGATCCTAACTTAGATTTTGCCGTGCTAAAAACTACCGATTTGGCCGGTAAACCGTTAACAATTGATCCCGGGATAATAGATAACGGCACCGGTGGAGCGGTACTTGGTTATCCGGGCGGCGGTTCTTTTAGCGCTACCACTGCTGCAATACTCAATGAATTTGATGCAACTGGACGGAATATCTACGGCACAGGCAATACTAGCCGTAGTGTTTATGAACTAAAAGCTCAAGTTATACCGGGTAATTCTGGCGGGCCGTTAATACTCCAAAACGGCCAAGTTGACGGTGTGGTTTTTGCTGAATCGACCGTCTACCCGGACGTTGGTTACGCTCTGACCTCAAATCAAATTATTCCGGCCATTAACCACGCTGAGTCTCAAAATACTGCCAGAAGTACCGGCGGCTGCGCCCAGTAGAATATTATTCAGCCCTTAAAGCTTCGATAGGATCTTTTCTGGCTGCCTTAAGTGCCGGGATAGAACCAAATATTAGACCAATAAGAATTGAGATAAACAAAGTTACAACTAATATCTCCCAGCTAATAATTGGCTGGAGATTGCTAATTACCCGAAGAGCAATGTCTATTAAGACAGCTAGAATAACACCGATCATACCGCCGACTGTAGATAGCATTATAGATTCAAGCATGAACTGGTTTAAGATTTGCCGGTTAGTTGCACCGACAGCTTTTCTAATACCAATCTCATGCATCCTCTCAGTAACCGAAACAAGCATGACGTTCATAATGCCAATACCACCGACCAGCAGTGAAATGCCGGCTACAATAATAATCAGTCTGGTTATTAAATTAAGAACAGCATTGCTGTTAGCAATATTCTGAGCCTGATCTTGAACGCTAAAGTCTACTTGGCCGTTGTGACTAACCAGTAAGTTGTTATATATCTGTTTGGTAACTGCCGCAGTCTGCTTTGGATCGGTCGGCTTGGCTAGAACTTCGTAGGTAGTTATAGAGTTATTGGTTAGGTTTTCAGAATTTGCGTAGGATATAAAGACAGCTTTATTGAAGGCCGAGGAACTGCTTAGAGGTGTAGCCGGGAAGGGATTTAATATACCCCTGACTGTATATGTCTGACCATTTATTGTTAGCGGCAAACCAAGCGGCACATTTTCGTTATATAGATCCTGGGCGGTTTGGCTGCCGAGAACAACGCCGTTACTCTCGGTATCGGAACTGGCTAAGAAATTGCCGTATTGCATGCTGTTATTAATAATGCTCGGAAAGTCAGGGTAGGCACCAATTACTAGGCCGTTTGAATAGGCAGACTGATTGCCCCGAACGTCAGCCGACAGAGCACTTAAAGGGGTAACTTCTGAAACTCCCTTGGTATTAGCCACTCTAGAGATATCGGAGTTAGATAACGACCCGGAAACACTTAAACCGGTTAGTAAATCCAGTGTATTGAAACTCGAGCCGCTAACTTTAATAGTGCTTGGCTCAACCGTTATAACATCGTTGCCGGTCTGGGCAATATGTCCGGTAATTTGCTGTCTGACTCCTTCTGAAATAGCCACAACGGAGATAAACGAAGCCACACCAATAATAACGCCGAGCATTGTCCAAAAGTTTCTAAGTTTGGTCTGCCTGACGGCGTCGATACCGGCTTTGATTTGTCCCTTAGTTATTGACTTCATCTTACGTAACGTCCTCTGCTGGCTGTCATGTTTCTAGCCTTATGTTTTTTGGGCCTTCTTTTAATATGTCCGGATGGTATAGCTTTCATGAGAGCTGAAACACCAGCTAAATCGTCATCAACAGTTTTTACCGGTATAGTGTAGAGAACTTGACGGGCTCTTGGGGCAACACTGCCGTAAGCTGTTTTTTCATCATGAATAATCGCCCCGTCATGCATGTAAACAACGCGCGTAGCATACCTGGTTAGTTCCGGGTTATGGGTAACGAAAAGGATAGTGGTGTTAGCTTCACGGTGAATCTCACTTAAAAGCTCCATAACAAGCCTGGAGCCGGCACTGTCCAGGTTTCCGGTTGGCTCATCGGCAATAATAATTTTCGGGTTATTAACCAGCGCCCTGGCAATAGCCGCACATTGGGCCTGCCCGCCGCTAAGCTGGTAAGGGTAGAAGTATTCTCTGGATTGAATGCCGACTTTCTCCAAAATGGCACTGGCTTGCTTTTTCCTTTTAGATACCGGCAAGGCTTTATATGCCAAGGGAAGGGCAACGTTTTCAAGAACAGTCAAGCGATTAATAAGATTAAACGACTGGAAAATAAAACCAATTGAATCACGCCTTATCTTGGCTGATTGATTGGGTCTTAATCTGGCAACTGAACGGCCTTCAAGCATATACCGGCCGTTACTCGGCCTGTCCAAGAGCCCAATAATATTCATTAGCGTGCTTTTACCAGAACCGCTAGGACCCATGACGGCTATAAACTCACCTTTATCAATAAGTAAATTTACCTCGTCTAATGCCACAGTTGTAGCATCGCCGAAGCCGTACAATTTACTGACGTCTTCCAGTTTAATTAGGGCCATTGTATTATTAATTTAAA
Source organism: uncultured bacterium (assembly GCA_963718045.1). Taxonomy (GTDB): domain Bacteria; phylum Patescibacteriota; class Saccharimonadia; order Saccharimonadales; family UBA4665; genus JAJZKE01. The sequence goes on along the minus strand of OY970350.1, from coordinate 249,344 downwards.
CCCTTAGTTGTTAAAAGAGCAAGGCTATTTTCTAGTAATATTAGGAGGAGTGTCAAGTATCTGTTAATGCTGCTTTCAATAATGCCCCAGCATTGCTAATATTAAGCCTGCATAGTCTAAACTTGGAGGGGTCGCCTAGTGGCCTATGGCGCACGCTTGGAAAGCGTGTAGGGTGAATAGCCCTCGAGGGTTCAAATCCCTCTCCCTCCGCCAAATAATAAGTGATTGTATTAAGTCCGAAAGTTTTAAAAAGTGCTATAAATGGTTGATATGCATAGCCCAGAAAAGGACGAATCTGATGAGCTGCTCGATCTTGTAGACAACAACGATCGAGTGATTGGGACAATCAGGCATGGAGACTCACCAGAGCTAGTTAACAGTAAAGAAGGCTTGGTTCGGGGTGTTGGGGCTTTTATCCAAAATAGTAAAGGCCAGCTGTGGATCCCCATCAGAACTGACGACAAGAAAATAGCACCAGGAGGCTTAGATTATAGCGTCAGTGGTCATGTACGTTCTGGCGAAACTTATGCAGCAGCCCTTGTCCGAGAGTTTGCTGAGGAAACCAATCAAAGCATACAGGAAAGTGATCTGACTTGGTTAGGAAAGGTACCACCGATTCCGGAAAACCCTTACTTTTTCACGGGTGTGTTCTCATATAGAAGTGATTCGGTGCCTGACTACAATACCTCGGATTTCAAGAGTTGCGAATGGATGTACCCAGATGAGCTAGAGCAGTATCTAAAACAGGGTAGACCCGCTAAGCACGCTTTGCTGCCTTCCATAAAGTTGATTACTCACATTTGAGGCCATGCCGCCTTAAGCGGCTAGCGCTAATAATGCACATAAAATCTATTTACAGTTTCTAAGAAACAAATCAACCTATATAATGGTTTCAGTTCAAGGAGAGGTACCCAAGTGGCTGAAGGGGACGGTTTGCTAAATCGTTAGGGGGGTGCAAGCTCCCGCGAGGGTTCGAATCCCTCCCTCTCCGCCAGCCGGACAGTTTGCAATATCGTCCCATTTAATGCTAGGTGATAGAATTATGGTATGTCAGTCATAAGCATGTTGAGCTGGTGGTATGAAAAAGGATGGGCCACAGTTTTAAATAGTTTTAAAAAGAGAACTAGTTACGTACTGACCTATTTCTCAGTTTCAACATTGCTGCGTACTTTATTCTCACCTTGGCGAAGGATTATCAGTCTTCCTGGTCGTAGTATTCAAGCCCATTTTTATGCCGCTATAGATAATTTAATAAGCCGCGTTATCGGCTTCACTGTACGCTTGATTGTCCTTATTGCAGCTCTAATTACTCTTGCTCTAGTCTCACTGCTTAGTTTTATAGAACTAGTTGTTTGGCCATTTTTGCCGCCGGCATTCATTGTTTTTCTGGTGATCGGAGTAATTAAATTATGAAACCTGTTATAGATCTTAATAGCACCAGGGCTAAGAAAGCCCGCCTGGCAGGTCATATAGGACGCCTGGGGTATGGCCTACTGCTAGTTATTATCTATATTTGTTTAGTAGTAATCATCGGGCTTGTTTTATCTAAGCAATATCACTTTATCTACCTCTTAATTGCCCTGACTATTGTCTGTTATATGTTATCTACCTGGTACAAGCGTGACCTTTCAGTATTACCGCCGGAAGGACACAGCCTGGACGGCAAGTTATCTGTTGACGTTTTGTCCAGGCTAAAGCCAAACCAGGCAATGACGCCTTCTACACTTTGGCAAAGTATTGCCGGCCATTGGCAGGTTATTTTCCTTACTAATCACTTACTGATACCATCCAATGCCGCAGATCTCAATTTAAGTAACCGTGAGGGTGATCTTAATCTGGCCTTAACCTTTGCCGCTCAATTAGCCGAGGAGAATAATAGCCCTGTTATTGAGCTGGGCTATGTGGCAGCTGGTTTACTCTCCAGCTCACCGTCAGTTAAGGAACTCTTAATTCATTCTAAACTGCAACCATCAGATATATCTGAAGTGGCTAGTTGGCTATGCCGGTTGTCAGAGAATATGAAACGCGGTAAACAATCCTTCGGCGGTATTGGCCGGGACTGGGCATTCGGTTTTACACCAATGCTTAATCGATTTGGCGACAATATTAGCTTATCTATTGCTAAGTACGGGGCTAATTTCGGCTGGCTTACTAACTCTAGTGGCGTTCAAGCCATCGAAGCAGCCTTTAATAATAACGCCGGAGCAGTAGCCTTAATAGGCCCAGCAGGCATAGGCAAAAAGAGTCATGTATATGCTCTAGCTCAAAAACTTATAGAAGGAAGGACCAAGCAGTCGCTGGAGTATCACCAGATTATCAGCCTGGATGCTGCTTTCATTCTGACCAACACCAAGAAGACTGGTGACATAGAGTATCTTATTAACAGTCTGTCGAATGAAGCTGCTAAGGCTGGGCATATTGTCCTGTTTTTAGAGAATTCCCAGTTATTTTTTACTGAGGGTCTGGGCTCCTTTAATGCTGGCAATGTGCTTTTGCCAATACTTCAGAGCGGCAGGGTACATTTTATATTAGCTTTCACGCCTGAAGAATACCAAGGGCTTAAAACTTCGTCGCCGGCTTTAGCCAGCCTCATCACGCCTATCGTTCTCACCGAACAGCCAAAAGCCGGGGTAATGCGAATACTTGAGGACACTGCTATTAAGCTGGAAGGTCAGAATAAAGTACTGATCACTTTTGAGGCCTTGGTCGAAGCTTATAGGCTGAGCGGCAAATATAACCAGGATGAAGCGTACCCCGGTAAAGCTATCACACTGCTCGAACAAGCTGTATCTAATGCCTCAGACAAAATCGTGACTGCAAGTTCTATCCAGAAAACAATTGAACAAACCGTTGGGGTGAAGGTCGGCTCGGCTGCTCCGGTTGAGGCGGATGCTTTGCTTCATCTCGAAGACCGTATACACCAGCGGATGATTAACCAAGACCACGCAGTGAATATAGTGGCTTCAGCCTTAAGACGTTCCCGAGCGGGGGTAGCTGACCCGCATCGTCCTATAGGCAGTTTTCTATTTTTAGGTCCTACGGGAGTTGGTAAAACCGAACTGGCTAAATCATTAGCTGCTGAGTATTTTGGCAGTGAAAATAGCCTTATAAGGCTGGATATGAGTGAGTATCAGCAGGCAGAAGATGTTAAACGCATACTAGACAATGGCAAGAATGAATCATCCAGTCTAATAATGTCGGTCCGGAAACAGCCATTTAGCGTAGTTCTGCTTGATGAGATTGAAAAAGCACATTCAAACATACTCAATTTATTACTGCAGTTATTAGACGAGGGTCAGCTGACTGACGATAACGGCCGGCCAACCAGTTTTAAAGACTGTATAATTATATCCACCTCTAATGCTGGAGCCCAGGAAATACGGGACAGAGTGGAGAAGGGTGAGAGTTTGGAGAGCTTTGAAAAAGCTTTTGCCGACCATCTTATTAGTAGCGGTCAGTTCAAGCCAGAACTGCTGAACAGATTTGATGAAGTAGTTCTCTTCAGGCCACTGCTGCCGAATGAACTATCTCAAATTGTTGGTTTAATGCTGAACCAGATTAATCAGACTTTAAGCAGCCAGAATATATCCGTTGAACTAACTAAAGCGGCAGTTAATAAAATTGTCGAAGCAGGTTACGATCCTCGTCTTGGTGCCAGACCCATGAAACGAGTCTTACAAAGTGCCGTAGAAGATAGTATTGCCAGGCATATATTGCAAAAACAAATACTGCCGGGTGATCATGTTAGACTTGACGCCAGTGATCTTGAAATGCCAAAAGATTAGTTTCGTGGTAAAACTTTAATATAATATCTACATACTGGAGAGGTACCGAAGTGGTCATAACGGGGCGATCTCGAAAATCGCTGTACTCGCAAGGGTACCGTGGGTTCGAATCCCACCCTCTCCGCCAAATATATTAAAAAAGCTGCATTAGGAATTTACACACTGCCACTTCAGCTATTGAGTTTCTATCTTTAAACAATTGATCAGTGATTTTTACTGTTACATCACTTGAGTATTTTTTCATAAAATCTGTGTGTTGAGCTAAATAAATATCTAATTCTTCAATCGCCTTCACTCGATTGGTTTTGCTATAAAGGTTGATCATAAAATCTCTCGACAGTTCCATATCAATTAAACACAAGCTGTAGCCAGCAGATGCGAGCTGTTCTTTGATTTCCTGCCAATGTCGATCTACACTCCCATCCCTAATAAAACTCTGTTTACGCCCCAGTATTTCCTGAAATCGTTTGCCCTGACGAAACTCAAACTCTTTAAGGGCTTCAGGCTCATTAATATTATTTACAAGCAAGTCTTCTTTAACTTCGTTGCGAATATTATCTGTACTAAATATTGGCAATGAAAAGGTTATAGACAAATGGTACGCAATAATACTTTTAGAACTGCCTGGTACGCCGGCAAAAACAATAACATATGGCTTTGACATAATACAAAATTATACGCTTTCATCTATGATAAGGGGGTAAGGTCCCAGACCTAAGCGCTCCGCCAACAATAAAGTTTTAGAAATTCATATTACTTACAAGGTGTTATTATTAATATAAGATCAAAATATACAGACTTATATGACTACGAACGCTTCATCAGAACCAGATAAGCCATCAGAAGAGCATAAATCAACCACTAGTAACGGCGTTAACGAACTGAATCAAGCTTATAAACAGCAGGTGGAACTGCAGACGGCTCGTTTAGAATTGGAAGAGGCTGTTTTCAGACAGATTGAAGCCGATAAAGAACTGAATAAAATTACCACAGAACCAGAGCTTTTGTTGTTTATTCTCTTAGGCCAAATAATAGCTTTAGCAAGGTTTATTTATAGACATGTATCAAAAGCTGTAAAACACGTCATAACTGGCTATCCAAAGCTGTCATTAGCTGCTGCTTCACTCATTTTGCTGCTACTAATTACGGCTGGTTTAATGTTTACAGTTATACCTCAGACTATAAACTATAATTTCTCGAGGTCCGAAAGCTGCATAGTGAGCCCTGGTTTATTCCCAGATTTCTTTCATTATACCGACAGCAACTTTAAGTTAAGCCGGCCTTCGTTATGGTCTATATCGGGCGTAACAATTTTTTCAGATCGTCTTTGCGCAGCACCAATTAAGGCACCAGTGTCTTTTAGCAGCTACGAGGGACGCCAGACTGTTTATCTGGTTGACCTAGCTGTAGATAAAACAGTATCCGTAGTCACAAAGTCTTACCCAAAAGTGGATGCTATTACCATAACTACATCCAGTGCTAAGAATTTATCGCTAATACATCCGCTAGAGTTTAAACTCTCGGTGCAGGATAAAACCTTTAATTATGTCCTGTCTGGAAACGGGAAAACCAGTCCGTGCTCTAAAGAGAATTTAACGCTAGACTGCAGTTTAACGCCTCTTTCCTTATCCTACGATTCAACCTATAAACTAGCGGTCGTTAGGGAATTTAATAATCAACTTGTTTCAACCGCTTATCAAAATCCGGTTCAGACCGTTACCGCAACTGAGATAACTCAGTCATCCATCTCGCCCGGTTCAACCGTTTATAGTATTCCGACAGACATTACCTTACAAACCAATAAAACGCTGATTAATTTAGAGGAACCGACGCTTAGTTATTCTGCCAACAATAAGACTATAAATGTTCCTATTACAGTTAAATATAGCGGCGAGAATATTAATATCTCTTTTGCCAACCCTTTACCTAGACAAACTCAGTTCAACCTGCACATAGCCAATATGACCGCTAGTGATCAAAGTCAGTTAGAGCAGGCCTACAATCTAGCCTTTACTACCTCTGGCGGTCCGGCAGTAATAGATAGTAACATACCGTCATTTGGTTTAGCCTCCGGCCAGGCTATGACTGTAGATTTTGACCAGCCGCTTATGCCAAGCCAGGACCCAAGCCAGTTCGTAAGCCTACTAGTAAACGGCACCGAACAGCCGGCTACTATTACCGCCAGCGGCCAGCAGGTTACCATAACGCCAACAAACTCCTACCCGGTATGTGCGACAGTGAAAGTACAAATATCATCAGGAATTGAAAGTAACTACGGCATTTCTGGTAATTCTGCTTGGAGCTACAATACTCGGTCACATTGCTATACAACCTTTAGTATAGGTACTTCAGTTGACGGGCGCCCAATAACCGCCTACCAGTTTGGCAATGGTCCGAGTATGGTACTATTTGTTGCCGCCATGGAGGGTAATGAACAAAACTCAGCCAATCTGTTGCGGCAATGGATTCCGAATGTTGATGCGAACCCGGGCAAAATTCCATCTTACCGCACCTTGGTTATCATCCCGCAGATTAACCCTGATGGCTATGCTGCCAATACTAGGCTAAACGCTGACGGTGTCGACCTAAATCGTAATTTCCCGGCCGACAACTGGTCAGAACAGGTTACTGAGCCGGCGGCTCCTGATGTTTGGACTAACGATGGCGGCCCATATCCATTGTCTGAGCCGGAGTCACAGGCTATTGCTGCTTATACTCAAAACAATCAGCCTACTTTAACCTTAACAATGCATTCTCACGGCGGAATTGTCGAGGCCAATGATGCTGGTGACTCTATTGCTTTAGGAGCAGAATATGCCCAGTTAGCAGATTATGAAGCAATCCCCACCTATGAGATAGGTAACTTTTTTGACTACACGACAACCGGCGCTTATGAAGACTGGCTGAATGATAAGCTTAACCTGCCGGCTCTTGAAGTTGAGCTGGAAAGCCCGACTAATGATGAATACAGCCGGAATTTGCCAGCATTATGGGCCATGGCTGAGATACCGCCAAACTGAAATCACTTAGCAATCAAAGTACCGACTTGTTCACCGAGACCAACTTTCAAGAAGTTATCTGCCGTCATCGGATCAAAAACAATAATTGGCATATCGTGCTCATAAGCTAGACCGACAGCTGCCTTATCCAGAACATTTATCGCCCGGTTATTTAATGCTTCTTCAAAAGTCATAGCTTTAATTTTCTTAGCGTCAGGAAATAGGGCAGGGTCTTTATCAAAAACACCTTCAAACTTAGTTGCTTTTAGGACTACCTGGCAATCAAGTTCAAGGGCAATACTAACTGCTGCCGTGTCGTGAGTGAAATAAGGCCTGGCAATACCGCCGGCCACAATTAATACCCGGCCTGCTTCCAGATGCTTTATAGCCCGGCGGTAAGAGTATGATTCTGTAACTTGCTCAGCAAAGATATTGCTTAAACATCTAGTTTCAATATTATTGTTTTCAAATATGTCTGTTAAGAACATGGAGTTAATAAGGCCACTTAACATACCCATTTGATCGGCTGTAACCCGTCTGATGCCGTGGCCGGCTACTTTCGCACCTCTGACCATATTGCCGCCGCCGACTACCACTACCACTTGGCAGCCTTCTTCATGTACTTTTTTAACTTCTTTGGCCAGATAACTAGCTATGTCCGGGTCAATGCCAACATCAAATTGTCCTGCCAGCTGCTCACCAGATATTTTAAGAAGTAGTCTTTTATACGGCTCTCTCATCTAAACTCACAGTCTAGCAAATGAGTAGGCTGAAGGCTATACTAAAAAAATAAATGCGCATTTATTCTTGGAATGTCAACGGTATCAGAGCGGTAATCACTAAAGGTGCTTTAAGTGCGTTCCTGGACAAAGAGAAGCCGGACATTTTATGTTTGCAGGAAATTAAAGCCAAACCAGAACAATTTGATCTGGATTTAGACGGTTACCAAGCTTTCTGGTACCCGGCCGAGAAAGCCGGCTATTCAGGTACAGGTATATTAACCAAACCTAAGCCGCTTAATGTAGCTGATGGTTTACCAATAGATATTGTCAAAGAATATAAATTGTCTGGTGACAACTATGGTGATCCAAATCTTGAGGGAAGAGTACTAACAGCGGAGTACGATAACTTTTATTTAGTTACCGTCTACACACCAAACGCTAAGGATGATTTAAGCCGGCTGGAACTAAGACATAAACACTGGGACCCAGCTTTCTTAAAATATGTGTTAGGTCTTAATAAGAAGAAACCGGTAATCTTCTGCGGTGATTTAAATGTCGCCCACACCGAAGATGATCTGGCCAACCCTAAACCTAATGTTGGCAAAAAGGGCTTTACCAATGAAGAACGTGAAGGCATTCAGGCATACATAGACGCTGGTTTTATTGACAGTTTCAGACAATTCACTAAAGGTAATGGCCATTATACCTGGTGGACACATTTTGCTAACGCCAGAGCTAGGAACATTGGCTGGCGGATAGACTATTTGCTGATGTCTGCCAGTCTTAAAAATAAGCTAAAAGCAGCTAATATACACAGCCAATATATGGGCTCAGATCACTGTCCGATTAGTGTAGACATTGAAGTTTAAATGAACGATTCATCTTGGCTTAAGCAATCTATTAACCGACCGTTATTTGAAGACCTTCTTTGGAGCAGGCCAGAACATAAATTAAGAGCAGGCAAGTTATTAATAGCCGGCGGCAGTTCCCACGGTTTTAGTGATCCGGCTCTAGTTTATACAATGGCCAACAAGGCTGGTGCCGGCAGAATCAATGTCTTACTGCCGGGTAGTCTGAAAGCTAGTGTCGGCAGTCATCTTGAAGACGCCGTCTTTGCTCCGTCAAATGCAACGGGCAGCTTTAGCCGTTCTAGTTTAGCTAGCTTTATTGACCAGGCAAATTGGGCAGACCTGACACTGCTTGCCGGAGATTTCGGCCATAACTCAGAAACAGCTATTGTCCTCGAATCATTCCTGGCTGACTTTAAAGGTGAGCTATGTTTAACAAATGATTCAGTAGATCACTTTTTCGCTATGCCATCCACCTTATTTGAAAGACCCAGCACATTTATAGTTCTTGAGGTCTCTAAGCTGCAAAAGCTTTTGTCTAAACTAAGATTAAATAAAGCTATTCTATCAACAACGAACCTGACTCAAACCGTCGAGTTTATGAAAGAACTAACAGACAAGTATCCGGTGGGCCTAGTTATATCTAACGGTCCATTTTATGTCCTAGGATATGAAGGGCAGGTGGCAACCACGGAAGCAGAGGCTGTTCCTAAAAACTGGACCTTAGTTATTGCTTCATATCTTTCTGTCTGGTGGATGCAAAATAAAGATCAACCATTTAAGGCAGCCGCGACCGGTATTTATGAATCTATAAGTTAGCTAAGTAGTGGATATGATAGCGCGCCATCCAAGACTGGACTTTCGGTCACGAACTTCATCACTACCATTCGAATATGCACTCCCAGATAATTGACATCTGCATGTCGATATTATAGAATAAGGGAAAATAGACGAGGAGGTCATTTCATTGGATTACGAACAATTACCGTTAGGAGAAGCTCTCGACAGTTCTCTCCGTATGGCCCGAAAAACAAATACAGAAACAGTTATTTCTCGGCTGCGAAATAGCCGAGGTCTTCGGCGCTTGTTAATTGCTGGCACGCTAGGCGTCTCCGGACTGGTCAATGCTGCTTGTAGCTCGTCGGAAACAGCAGCGAATCCTAGCACGACAACGGTCACTACTATCAAACCAAGTACAACTTCATCCACACTTGCAAATAGCAAGCAAGAACTTGACGGGCTCCAAATTATACTAGCTCCAGCCTCAGATGCTGAAACGCAGGACCTGGGCGTTTTGTCCAATGCAGCGGCTTCTGCTCACGGCGCTGCCGTCGCCGCAAACTGCAATGTACAGACATGGTCAGACGGCGAAAACCTACTCTTATTCTTCGAGGCATCAGTTAGTAATACGGCAGTGAAAGATGTTTTGAAGGCAGCAACCACTGAAGGATCTCAACTCAAGACAGCTGCAGAAGAAGAATTCAAGATTATGTCTGGAGCTAACTCAGCCGAAGACCTACTTGGTGGCGGTCAAGAGGGGGTGATGGCAGAAACCCCGATATCACCAACAGTTAATGTATCGAACTTTAGCCGTAACCTTAGCAACAATCTCCTCAGATATGACTACGGCCCCACGGTTGTCCTTGAGACCGGCGGAGGCAATCATACGTCATTAGAGGTTATATCAGCTGGTAACGATTCGGCTGTCGTCAGGTCCTTTCTAATGGGCGCCATGGCCACCGAAGCATCGGTTCCTCCTGATAGCGTGGCCATACAGACATTCCACGTTCTCTAGAATAATAGTACGATGGGGTATATTTGATTCTAAATCTATAGTGTCGATTTAATCCATTGCAGATGAGATGATGGAAATATTTGTTAAATGGTGGGCAAGGAGGGAATCGAACCCTCAATCCGTTAGGAACACGATTTTGAGTCGTGCGCGTATACCAGTTCCGCCACTCGCCCGACAGGTAGGTTACAATTGGTCATTGTACTATACTTAAAGAATCAGAGCTAGAAACCATATAAACAGGGGTATATAACAATCTTTTACAATGGCGGATGGGAACAGACAACTAGGCGGTTCTAACAGTAAGCCTCATAACGAAGAGGCTATTGAGCTTATTAGGCAAAAAGTCGCCGGTATTTATAACGAAGAGCCTGATGCGAGATCAGAAGCCATTGAAGCCGAGAGTACGGTCACTCCATCAAAGCACCAAAAATTTATGCAAGCATTGGTTAACTCCGGAAAAAGTGTCGTCGCTATCCAAACTGAGTGGCATAAATATTACTTATCGCTGTCGGATAAAGAAAAACTGGAAGTCTGGGACGAGTTTTATAAAAGCAACAAGAACACCCAGAAGGCAAAAGTAATTACTCCCGACCAGCCAAAAGAAATGGGCGAAGTCAAAAACCAGGTACTAGCTTCAACCCATTACCGGCCAAGAAAACAGCCAACCCATAGAACGCACACCAGTCAGATGCAGCAGCCGAAGGTTAAACTGCAGGCAAAACACCACATCCAGTCACTTCTATTCGGCCTAGGTATTGGTTTACTGGCCGTATTTATTTTCCTCTTTGGTTTCTTTAATGAAGTAATCATCGCCCCGTTTATCCAGCCGAGCAGGAACGTCAGTGTGCCGGTTATTGTTGGTGAGAATACCGTGCCACCAACTTCTACACCGGAAGTTATTATCCCTAAAATAAACGTTGAAATACCTGTTGACTATAACGTTGATACAACCAATGAAAATATTATTGAGAATGACCTTGAAGAAGGTGTCATTCATTTCCCAACAACCGTTGATCCAGGGCAGCTTGGCAATGCCGCTTTCTTTGGCCACTCATCGAACAATATCTTTAACCCCGGCCAGTATAAGTTTGCCTTTGTGCTTCTTCATACTTTAGTTGATGGCGATACTTTTTACATGACATACAACCACACAGTTTATGTATACAAGGTAATATCCCATTTTATAGTTAGTCCTAGCGACACAGCTGTACTTGGTCCCGTACCAGATCAGCAGGCAACTGCCACCCTTATCACCTGTGATCCGCCGGGTACCAGCATTAACCGTTTAATTGTTATTGGCCAGCAGATAAGCCCGTCTGTTTCTTCAGACATTCAGGGTACCACTGCCATCAGTCCCATACAGTCGGCTAGCTCTTTGCCGGGTAACGGCCCATCGCTATGGTCCAGGTTTATATCTAGTGCGGCCGGCAAACTAACGATTATCGCCATAGTCGCCTTAGCTATAATTCTTGTCTTTAGGCGAGTATCGAAAAGAGAACCGTTCTAAAGTTTTTGCGGCTGGTCAGCAGATGTATAGAGTGAGGTTCTTGTTAGCGAGTACGTTTGGTTAGGTCCAGTTGCCAGGCTGTATACGTAATCGTAACTAGGTGTAAAGAAAGGCACAAAGTTAGCATTAGCCGACATTAAAGTCTGCTGATAATTATGGTCATATTCAAACAATATAAGCTTACCGCCGGAAACATAAGTTAAGCGGTAACCATCCATCCAGGTAGCATTTGTCCCAGGGCTATCAAGCGGCAGGTTTACGCTGTAGTTATAGCCAGATGAATTTTCCAGGTTATAGACTGCGAAGTTCTGGCCGTTTTCGGCCACCACAAACTGCGAATTAATAGAGAAGCTAACATAGTTGGGGTTATTAACAAACAGTACCTGTACGGGCACCGGAGCCTGGTCTGAATCGGCCTGCAGCTGGCCCACCGGGTTATCAAAAATATAAACTTTATTTTCACTGGCCGCACCGGCAACAACGTAAAGCGAGCCGCTGTAGCCGGCCATGTTTAGTAAGTAGGTAGTACCGGCGTCAAGCAGTTTAATATGGTAAACAGTTGTGCCAACTAGCTCGTTAATATATACCTTGCCGCTAGGTGCTTTGTCGTTTGTTGCATAGAGGACTGTATTTGTGCCGTAAGTATCATAGGCAAGGACTCCCGACAGAACAGTTGTCGGCGTAGTCGGTGAGCTAAGCGAGTCTTGGTACAGCGTATCGGTCGATTGATCATAAAGATAGTACTGGCTGTAATTTTCATTATCTAGGGTAACTAGCGTATAGGAATCGCCGTTTAAATCTTTAGAAAGATTAAATGACTGGCTAGGATTAGCGATATCCAGCATGATGTATTCATTTTTACCGTCATATAGGTGATTTAAAAGTACGTGCTGGTTATCATTCGCCCAGGCTACCAGCTTCCAGCTTTCACTGGTAGTCGGCTGGGTAACAACGCCGGCTGGTATGGCTATTTGGGTCGAAGCAAGTGATGGGTTAGACAGATCATAGAGATCAAAATTAGTATCCGAGCCGGGCTGCATTACTACCAGCCATCTTCTATTTAAGCTTTGAGTAGCAAGTTGGGGCTGGGATGAATAAGACTTTACACTGCTAGTCTGAAGCACATTAGGAATTAAAAGCGGGTAAGTATAGTCTTCAATCATACCGCCGTCTACCTCAATCTGCCTGATCCATGTCCTGTATCCAGGCCTCGTTAACTTAACGTTATATATTCCCTCGGGCAGAGTCAGGGCAGTATTGGTGGAGTTTTTTGATTTAGAGTTATTCAGATAAACAGTTGCTGGATTTGGCTGTGAAGATAAGTAAATAAGACCATTTTGGATAATATTTCCTCCCTTACCAAGACCAAAACCGTAAGCCTCATAAAGTAAAATTGTCGTTGTACCGGCAACTACGCAGGCTATTAATATATAGCCCATAATCAGTATTATCTTATGCCGATGCTGCTTTTTAGGGTCTAAAAAATCCATATAAATACCTAAGCTTTAGAAACAAAATGAATGAAATATTAGCTTTCTAGGAGAATACTAACACCTATTATTCTCCCTATTGCCATATATCTCAAGTGGCATTAAAATAAAGATAACCATATTTGTGAGTGAATAAATCAAGAGGATAAAACAAAAGTTTAATAATGGACGATACACTACGAACTGAACCATGGCACCAGCCAAATACTTTTATGGACGTTATGGTCCCGAGTAGGGTAAAGAATCCCATGCCAAAAACACCAGCCCGCTCGGAAACATTAATGAGAACGGTTGTCCATAAACCACAGCCAGTTCAGTCCGCCCCCAAAATCACTGCAGTTAATGTTACCCCTCTGGATAATCAGATGATGCCGCTAATTAACACCCCTAAGAGAGATTACTCAGTTTCAGACAGCCTAACAGACAGAAGCCCGCTAATTAACCGTTTTCCTGCTAATACTGACGCAGCAGAAACCGTGCAGCAGCAGTACCCAAGTATGGATGCCCCGGCTGATTTACACACTGCGCCTCTACATGTTGCCGAACAGGAACCGCAAGCAGTCCAGCCAGTCGAGCTGACTATGGACCGGCCGACTATAGCTAACGTATTCGCTAACAACATGCCGGCTGATATAAGCAGCTCAGCTAGATCTAAGCCGGTTAGTAGATGGCACACGGCTAAAAAAGTATCAGGCTGGACCTTACTGGCTGTAGTCTTAGTTGGTTTAGTCGGCGCCGGTATCTTTATTAACAGTAATTTTAGCAAATTAGAGCTATATATGGCTTCTTCCAAGGCTGGCTTTAAAGCAACCTTACCGAGTATCAAGCCATCAGGTTATGTTCTGAGCAGTATTAGTACAGGCAAAGGTGCAATTGAGGCCAGTTTTAAGAGCAATTCAGATAACCAAACTTACTCAATTAGTGAAAGCAAATCATCAGTAAACAGCGATCAGCTTTTAACCAGTTACATCCTTCAAAAAACAGGTGAGAACTATGAGACCATTCAAACTGAGGGCAAAATAATCTATATTTACGGCAGCCAGGACGCCACCTGGGTAAGCAATGGTATTTGGTATATTGTTTCTGACAATAACTCTCTCAGCAACCACCAGATCATTGACATCGCCGATAGCATGTAGCTTTCGGTAGCCTTCCTCCTATATAATTGAGATCAGTGAAAACAAGAACTCGCTTTGCACCTAGTCCAACCGGATACATGCATGTTGGCGGTGTCCGAACAGCCCTTTTTGCCTGGTTAGTAGCCAGACAAAGCAGCGGTTCATTTATCTTACGTATTGAGGATACGGATAAAGACCGCGAGGTTGAAGGCTCCGAACAGCACATTATTCAAACCTTAAAGACCTTAGGTTTAGACTTCGATGAAGGACCGGATATCGGCGGGCCGTTTGGCCCTTACCGTCAAAGTGAAAGACTGGATATATATAAAGAGTGGGGTGAAAAACTGCTTAGCCTAAAAAGGGCATATGTTGATCCGTATTCAGAAGAAGAAGTAGAGAAATTTAGAGACCAAGCTAAGGCGGCTAAAAAACCATACCTATATAGAGATTATAGGCCAGAAACGAATACGGAATGGGATCATACCCGCCCGCTTAGATTTTTGTCCGAGCCTAAAGATTATTCTTGGCATGATGAAATCATGGGAGACTTAAGCGCTAAAGCCGACGCCGTAGATGATTTCATATTAATAAAGAGTGATGGCTACCCAACATACAATTTCGCCCACATTATTGACGATTTACTAATGGAGATAAGCCATGTTATCCGCGGCCAGGAATTCTTAGCCAGTGTCCCCAAATATCTCAATCTCTATGAAGCCTTAGATATTCCAAGACCACTGCTGGCAACCGTACCAGCCGTACTGGCCCCTGATGGGAAAAGAAAGCTATCTAAAAGAGACGGTGCCAAAGATATCCTAGAGTATATAAGCGAAGGTTATTTACCTGAAGCCCTTATTAACTTTATGGCCAGTCTAGGCTGGAATGACGGCTCAACCCAAGAAATATTCAGCCTTGATGAATTAGTTAGTAAATTTAAGTTGACCCAAGTCCAGCACTCTGGAGCCCGTTTTGATGATCAGAGGCTGATCTGGATGAACGGGGCACACATTAGAAATATGGACTTAAATGAACTGTTTAATAGATCCAAGGATTACTGGCCTGAAGAAGCCAAGAATTTTGACGCGGAATACTTAAAGAAAGTATTGTCAACCATTAAAGACAGGCTGAAATATTTGTCAGAAATTAAGTCTTTAACGATGTTCTTCTTTACTGAACCGGAAGTAGATGAATCATTAATCCGGGAAAATAAAGCTCTTAAAGATTTGCCTAAAGAGCAGCTAAAAGATCTCCTGATTAAAGCCAGGGACAGCTTAGATCAATCCGACTTCAGCCTTGAAGACATTACCAACCGTCTTAACAACTTACTTAAAGAAACTAACCAGAAACCAGTTGTCTTATTTAGTTTAATCAGGATAGCCATAACTGAAAGTCCGGCAAGCCCTGGTCTTTTTGAAACTATTGAAGTCCTAGGCAAAGAAAAAGTATTAAATAGACTTAACAAACAAATAGACGCTTAAGTCCTGATGGTTTTTAATCTTAAGCACTGTTAAAATAGGTGAATGGACAATCAGTTCAAGAGAGCACGTTCTTTCCACTATCCAAAATCTAATGAATTTAGAACTCCCGAGCAAGTAGCGGCGCAAGACGAAGATAAGACAGGTACGCCAATTATTAGACAACATGAAATTATGAAAAAAGAAGAGGAGAGACCAAAAAAAAGAAGACTATTAAAACTTTGGCCGCCTACCAAATGGACGTATATTAGTTTGGCTATTTTACTTGTTATTTTAGCCGGCGCTGGCTATGGAGGGTACACAGTATTTCATAAAACAAAACCTAAAGCAGCTGTAGTTTTAGTTAAACCTAAAGTTGCTGTTCCGGTAACGGTCGCTTCAAGTCTAAGCGGACTTCAGGTCAGTCCGGCAACCAATAATCTACCCATCACAGCTGTCATGGTTGAGAACAGCACTGAAGCTAGACCACAGTCCGGGCTGGGTGAAGCAGGCGTAGTTTTTGAAGCCTTGGCTGAGGGCGGCATTACCAGATATGTAGCTCTGTATCAATCTGACGCTTCAACCAGCATTGGCCCAATTAGGAGTGCCAGGCCTTACTTTATATCCTGGATACTGGGCTTTGATGCCGCTTATGCCCACGTCGGCGGTAGCCCAGAAGCTTTAACGGACATTACCAGCTGGGGAGTAAAGGACCTCGATGAGTTTTATAACGGTAATTATTACCAAAGGGTATCAAGCCGTGAAGCTCCGCATAACGTCTATACCACACCGACTGAACTTTACAAGCTTGAACAGTCTAAAGGATATACAAGCTCAACATTCACCGGCTGGCCCAGAAAAGCTGCCAGTCCTCTTAAAAAGCCAACAGCGACAACTATCAGCCTGACTATGGCTAGTTCAGACTATAACCCTAGTTACACATATAACCCGAAGGCAAATACGTATGAAAGGGATAATGGCGGGTCACCTGATATAGATGCCGATACCAACCAGCAAATTAGTGTGCCTGTTGTTGTAGCTATGGTCATCGATGAAAGCAACGGGCCGCTGGACGGCATTGGTGCATATTATTCGGAATATCAGACAATCGGCAGCGGCACAGCCTATATTTTCCAGGACGGCGGCGTCACGATAGGCCAGTGGACTAAAAGTTCCAATACTTCCCAAATCTTATTCACCGATTCATCTAACCAGCCTTTGCCGCTT
The DNA here is from genome assembly GCA_963718045.1 of uncultured bacterium. Lineage (GTDB taxonomy): Bacteria > Patescibacteriota > Saccharimonadia > Saccharimonadales > UBA4665 > JAJZKE01. The sequence goes on along the minus strand of OY970350.1, from coordinate 232,399 downwards.
GACCCTGGTGAAGTCTGGATTACGGCAGTTACTTCGGATACAGACGTAACATATCAATAAGATGTAAGTAATATCCCGGCCTGGTGACCTCATTCTACTCGAATTGGGTAGTTATATGCTCCGAAATACTCAGGTGGTACAAAGTGTTAGCCGAAATTCAATGGTCTAGCTTATCAATAACGAATATATAATAACAGATGTGCTTGACATAAGTGTTGCTAATAATGTACAATTAGGTAGTAATTATAAGTATTACGTTAGGAGATTACGGTGAGCACAAAAACTATAGACGCATCGATGATGCGTAAAAATCTATCAGAAGCACTTGACACAGTACGTGATAGTAAAAGTATCATTCTTGTAAAGCGACGTGGGAATGTAGAGTCAGCTCTAGTTGATATAGATACTTTGGAAGATTTATTGGCCGTGCAGGATCCTGAATATATTAAAAGTATCGCAGAAGCACGCGCCAGTAAAGAATGGTATACACCCGAAGAAGTTTTTGGGGATATCTGGACTGATTAATAATGCAGTACAGCCTAATAATTGAGAGTCGAGCTAAAAAGGACTTGCAATCATTAGACTTCGTTGTTCAAAAACGCATAGTCAAAAAGTTAAGATTCTTTCTTGCACAACCAGACCCACTTCAATTTTCAAAAAGGCTCATTGATACTTCGGGAGGGGACTACCGATGGCGCGTTGGACACTATAGATTAGTCTTTGATGTAAAGAATAACGTTATATTGCTTCTCCGTGTTCAGCATCGAAAAGACGTATATAGAAAATGACTTTGGTGACCCCTGCGAGATTCGAACTCGCGATTTTCTGGATGAGAACCAGATGTCCTGGACCGCTAGACGAAGGGGCCACATTCTTCGTGACAACATAATACATTAATTATCTCTTATCAACTAGATTGCATATGAATAAATAAACAGGGATAATATAGTTTAATAAGCATATGCGCTATTTAATATATATAGTAATTCTTGTGATTCTTGTCGCGGTGGGGATACTCGCCAGGTTTTATATACTCAAAAAGAAAAAGCCTAACACCAATTCAAAAACAAAGACCCTGGGAGGAAATACCGCACAACTTGCGACCATCTTTGGTTCGATAGAAGATGGCTTAATATTAATCGACTCTAAAGGAACTATTGTTCTATGTAATACGTCAGCTGGAACAATAACCGGCTGGAACGTCGAAGATACCATCGGTATTAATATTGAAGTGGTCGTTAAGTTAACGGATCCTCAGGGCAATATATATTCAGGCCAGAAGTATCCATTTAATAAAGTCCTTGGAAATGGCCAGTCAATGAAAGATAACTCAATGGACCTTATCAACCGTGAAGACAAAAAGACTGCTGTTGGCTTAAGCATATCACCGCTCAAGGATGATAGCGGTACGGTTACTGGTGCAGTCGCTCTTATCAGAAATATAACCGATGAAAAGGAGCAGGAGAGCAGATTAGCAGATTTTATTAGCACTGCCTCTCACGAGATGAGAACTCCGGTTGCTGCCATAGAAGGGTACCTAGCCTTATCTCTCAATAATAAGGTAGCTACCATTGATGACAGGGCCAGAGACTATATTGAGAAGGCAGAGGCCGCAACTAGGCACCTGGGCACACTTTTCCAAGACCTATTGACCAGTGCTAAAGCTGAAGATGGCCGTCTGGTAAGTCATCCAGAGGTAGTCGAACTAGCTGAATTCTTAAAGAAGCTGACTGAGGATCTTAAGTTTGCCTCAGATAAACATGGATTAAGTAATGAGTTTATTATTGGTACTGCCTCGGCTGTTAAAACAGCCTTACCGCAATCAGATGAGCACCAAGTTGCACCCCTATACTATGTCTACGTTGACCCAGACAGGCTGAGAGAAGTCGTGACCAATCTTTTCGATAACGCTGTTAAATTCACGAGTTCCGGTAAGATTACTGTTGGCATCACCGGCGATGACCAAGTAGTTCAGTTTTACGTAAGAGATACTGGTGTAGGCATACCCAGTGAAGATATTCCTCATCTATTCCAGAAGTTTTACCGGGTAGATAACTCAGCCACCAGAACAATCGGCGGCAATGGGCTGGGCCTCTTTATCTGCCGCAAGATAGTTGAACTTTACGCCGGCCGAATATGGGTCGAAAGTGAAGAAGGAAAAGGCAGTACCTTTTATATAAACCTACCAAGACTATCTAGTCAAAAAGCCACCGATCTCCTTGAGCATAAAAGCGATACTATTGCGCCAACAATTAATACAACGTGATACAATATCTTTAAACATAAGTATAATTAGTCTATGGCCAAAATTTTACTAGTCGAAGACGACAACAACTTAAGGGAAATATATGAAGCCCGCTTCAAGGCAGAGGGATATGATATTGTTTCCGCCCATGACGGCGAAGAAGCGTTAGTAGTTGCTAAGTCTGAAAAGCCCGATCTTGTTATATCTGATGTTATGATGCCCAAGATTAGCGGCTTTGAGATGTTAGATATTCTTAGAAATACTGACAGTTTAAAGAATGTAAAGGTAATAATGTTAACCGCTCTTGGCCAAAGCGATGACCAGCAAAGAGCAGACAAACTGGGTGCTGATAGATACCTAGTTAAATCACAAGTTACACTGGAAGACATTGTTAATGTAGCCAATGAACTCATGAACCCCGGGACACAAGCTGATGTAACCATGCCTAGCACACCGTCTGCAGTTCCTACCACTTCTGCTGCTTTAACTCCTCAGGCAGCTCCAGCACCATCAACCATGCCCTTAGCAGATCCTTCGGCTTCGCCAGCTTCATCAGTCTCTCCTATGGCAGCTCCGTCTCCATTGCCGGCTCCAACTACTGAACCTAGCAATCCTCCTACTAGCCCGATTGTTACCGCCCTTAATGCAACTGACCCAGATGGACCAGCCGTTCAAAATAGTCTAGCTTCAGAGCCAAACGACTCAGTTCCTACTCCAGTAAGTACGCCGCCGGTAAATGATACGGCCGCTGCGCCAGCAACTGAACCATTAAGCACAGAGACAGCCCAAGAACCCTCAGCTAGTCCGGTAAATAATCCTGCTGATTTGAAACTAGCAGAACCCGCTAAGCAAGAAGAGAAGAACGTTAGCTCGCAGATAGACAGCATTATGAATAATTCTAACTCTAACGGGGCGGCAAACGTTTCGTTACCTCAACCATCCGGAGAATTAAGTTCAATGTCAAATCCTCTACAGGACAAGCCGGCAGAATACTCACCTAATCCAGTAGGCAAAAAGGTAATTGAACCACTGTCCGGTGAAGAAAAGAAGCCAGATATTAAAGAATTATTAGATAAAGAAGCAGCCATGGAAATGGCTACCTCATCATTAACCGACCAGCCGTCTGGCGAACCGGCCCCAGCAGTCAATTCTGAGCCTAAAGATCAGGCTCCAACTAGCCAAGCACCGACAGAATCAAACCCGAACACTTTCGACCCTAGCAATATTGCCTTATAAATATATAAATGCGAACTAATAGATACGTTGCCCTCGCAAAGGGTATTGGCCGCCGTCAGGCAGACAAGTTAATTGCTGATGGCTTAGTTAAAGTTAACGATATGACGGCCGGTTTAAGCTATCGAGTAGAAGACACCGACAAAGTGACACTAAATGGTGAGTTATTAAATTTGCCGGTTAAGAAGACTACGGTTATCCTAAATAAACCCATTGGCTATATAGTCAGCCGCAAAGGGCAGGGTTCTGAGACCATCTATACACTTTTGCCTAAAGAATATATGAATCTCAATCCTATTGGACGTTTAGATAAAGATTCATCTGGCTTATTAATTCTAAGCAATGACGGCCAGCTAGTATTTGAACTATCACACCCCAGCTTCAAAAAGAAGAAGATATATGAAGTCACTTTAGATAAGCCGCTTAAAGAATCGGATATCCAAAAACTAGGCATTGGCGTTAAGGTAGAGAATTACATTAGTAAATTAAGTGTCCAAAAACTGTCTGAGAATAAAATAATAGTTTCTATGAGCGAGGGCCGGAACCGACAAATTCGCCGGACGCTATTAGCTCTTGGTTACTTAGTAACCGGTCTTAATCGCACAAACTTTGGTGAGTTTAGTTTAGGTAATTTAAAGCCCGGTGAATACCAAGAAGTCAGTATTACACCATCATCTGATAGAATTAACTAATGACATCCCATACACCAATAGTAGCTATAGTTGGCCGGACTAACGTTGGCAAGTCTTCGCTATATAACTCAATACTTAATCGCCGTGAAGCAATTGTAGCCCGTGAACCCGGTACAACCAGAGATAGTTTGATGTCTAAGGCTTACTGGCAAAACCAGGAATTCTGGCTTGTAGATACGGCCGGACTTAAAGATCCGGAGGATGAATTTGAGTTCACCATCCAAGAACAAATATTTATGGCTGCTGAGAGTGCCGACATAATATTGGTCGTAGTCGAAGCTGATGTGCCGATAAACGGCGACGACAGGAAACTGGCAGATATCGCCTTAAGGAGCAAAAAACCAGTAATACTAGTCATTAATAAGATAGATAAGGCAAAAGACAAAGATGTCGATCATATTAACAAAGTAGGAATTAGTACTTATGTGACAGTATCTGCTACCCAAAATAAAGGCATTGATGAGCTACTAGATAAAATAACAATCTCAGTTCCGCATTTACCGAAAGCAAAACCAAAGACTAACGCCTTGGCGGTAGCCATAATTGGCCGGCCTAATGTCGGCAAGTCTCTTCTATTTAACTCGCTAGCTAAGAAACAGCAAGCCCTTGTATCTGATCGTGCCGGTACAACCAGGGATGTAAACCGGGCAACCATTAAATATCACTCTAAAGAAATCCAGCTTATGGATACGGCCGGCATTAGAAGGCCGGGCAAGATAGGCACAGGAGTTGAACATTTTAGTGTGCTAAGAGCCATTGCTGCTATTGAACAGGCCGATGTTTGTCTGCTGGTAATGGACGCCCAAGAACTAAATGTTGGTGTAGATCTTAAACTCGCCGGCCTTGTTAAAGATGCTGGCAAAGGTTTAATACTTGTTGTCACTAAATGGGATATAGTCGAAGATAAGACACCTTATACCAGGGACGAACTAGCTCAAGAAATAGTAAGTAACTATGACTTTGTACCTTGGGCACCACTAATATTCGTTAGTTCCATAACCGGCCAAAACGTTACCAAGATATTTGACCTGACCCTTGAAATTGAGAAGAACCGAGATAAAAGAATATCTACCAGTGAACTTAACAGATGGCTGGCAGAAACAACGGCCAACTTACCGCCGACTGGTCTTAAAAACCGAAATCCTAAGCTTAACTACATAACCCAGGAATCAGATAATCCAGTGCCGTCATTTAAGGTATTCGGCTCAAATACTAAGTTCATTCATTTCAGCTACCGTCGTTATCTAGAGAACAGTTTCAGGAAACGCTATGATTTTACTGGCACTCCAATTGAATTTTGGTTTCTTGAAAAACACGTCGCACACCGTCACGGATACTCGCCGACTAAAGAAGAATGAACAAGCCTCTTGACTATAGGCTACTAAGTTCTAGATACTCTTAAGTATGTCCTGGCTACAAAAACGCCCGCAAGTAAGTAACCCGTCTCTTTTTTATACTGTCGGGCTTCATAAAACAGTTCTTATTGCCGGATTAGGCAACCCTGGTGAAGGATACGTCTTTTCAAGGCATAATATTGGCTACCGATCAGTTGAAGAGTTTATTAAGGCTACTGAGGAGTTTAGCGGCTGGGTAGTTAAGAAAGACCTAAAATGCCAGATGAATACCGCACAGATGGGAGATAAAAGGGTAATTGTTATAAAACCACTGACATTTATGAACAACAGCGGGGAAGCTTTATCCTTAGTTACAAATTTCTATAAGATTGAAAGCAGTAGTATCTTAGTTATTCATGACGAGCTAGATATTAATTTCGGACAGATAAGAACACGACTAGGCGGTTCTGATGCCGGACATAATGGCATAAAGTCAATTACCGAGGCACTTGGAGAAGATAACTACGGCCGGATTAGAATAGGCATCGGTCCTAAGAAACCAGCCCAAATAGATTCAAAAGACTTTGTCCTTCAAAACTTTTCGAGTGAAGAACAAAAAGAACTGCCAAATCTATTCCGTGAAGTAACCGCCATTCTAACCGAATACATCTACGGGTCGAACGATATAACAAATGAATCAAGATCATTTCTTATTTAAAAAAGAGACTTCGGAGGGGGTGGGCACCGCCGAAGTCTCTTAATGGAGATAACTTTAGGTTATCTCCGCACCCTTCAACCCATCCCGGTGAAACGATAAAGGTTTAAAATATATTTAATTACCTTCGTCGACCTTGCGGTCACCATTTAGGCTCACTTGAAAGCGGGAGTTTAAAGGGATTAGTTTGTTTTAGAGCGTTTTTTATTAAAGATAAGTGGAGGGTAACAACTTACTTTTCGCTCTAAAACAATCTAACATTTGTTAGATGGGGTAAAGGTACTTGAGTCTAAAAAATGACTCACGGATTGCCATTTTAACGAATTTATTGTCTAATGTCAATACTAATTACTAAATTAGTAATATTAGCAAATTAGTATTTTTATATATTTTACCACTTAAGCTTATCTGTGAAGATAACAACTAGTCTGACTTATAGATTTTTACTATTCATCAGTTAAAAATAAGTTATTTGCATTATCAAGTTAAATGAGTTTAAGTGTAATACTATGGCTAAGAATTTAGTTATTGTTGAAAGCCCAGCTAAAGCCCGGACTATTGCCAGGTTTCTAGGCAAGGATTATGAGGTCCAAAGCAGTTTTGGTCATATCAGGGACTTACCTAAGAAGGGTCTAAATATAGATATAGAGCATAATTTTGCACCTAGGTATGAAATAAGCGCGGATAAGAGAAGGGTCGTTAGCGAGCTTAAGAAAGCCGCTAAAGATAAAGAAGTCTGGCTAGCAAGCGATGAAGACCGGGAAGGGGAAGCTATTGCTTGGCATTTAACTAAGGCACTGGGGTTAAACCCATCTACTACAAAACGAATAGTCTTCCATGAAATAACAAAGCCAGCGATAGATGAAGCCATAAAAAATCCTCGAACCATAGATGAAAAGTTAGTTGATGCCCAGCAGGCAAGGCGAATATTAGACCGTTTAGTCGGTTACGAATTAAGCCCAGTGCTTTGGAAAAAAATTCAAAGCGGATTAAGCGCCGGCAGGGTACAATCTGTTGCAGTCCGTCTGATTGTCGACCGTGAGAGGGAAATAAAAGACTTTGAAGCGGCTTCGACTTTCAAGATTATTGCTACTTTTAAAGAAGACGGCCAGGAGTTTACAGCTGAACTTAACAGATCATTAACAGATTACGAAGAAGCTAAGAAATGGCTCGAGAATATTGCCGGCTCCAAATATACGGTCACCGGCATACGAAAAAAACCGTCTCTTAGAAACCCTAGCGCGCCATTTACCACCAGCAGTCTTCAGCAGGAAGCTTCAAGAAGATTAGGCTTTTCGGTCAGACAGACAATGACCTTAGCTCAAAGACTTTATGAGAATGGTGACATTACCTATATGAGAACCGACAGTACATTGCTGTCTAACTTCGCCGTTGATTCAGCTAAAGATTACATACTTAAAAACTTTGGACAAAAATATTCTCGTCCTAAGCAATATAAGACAAAGCAGGCAAGCGCCCAGGAAGCTCACGAAGCCATCAGACCAACGGATTTTCGCCAGCAATCCGTATCCGGAGACAGGCAGTTAGATAGCCTATATAAACTTATCTGGCAGCGTACATTGTCTTCCCAGATGACGCCAGCAGAATTTGAACGAACAGAAGTAGATATAGCAATTTCTAAAGCCAGCTCTTACGATATGTTTGTCGCTAAAGGTGAAGTTTTAGTATTTGATGGTTTTGTTAGAGTATACGGGTCGTCCAGCCAAGACAGTTTACTGCCAGCTCTTAAGAATAACCAACAGCTTAACTGTTTTATGCTTGCGGCTAATGAGACATTTTCTAGAGGGCCAGTCAGATACAGTGAAGCTTCACTGGTTAAAAAACTTGAAGAACTTGGTATTGGCCGTCCTAGCACTTATGCTCCGACCATATCTACTATCCAAAGCAGAGGATATATAGAGAAGAAGGATCTTGACGGCATAGAGCGTAAAACAAAAATCATTGAACTCATAGGCGACAAAATTAGGGAAAGAACAGAGACAAATGTAACCGGAGCAGACAAGAATAAACTTGTCCCGACACCTATGGCTGATTTAACAACCAATTTTCTGGTCGAACACTTCCCAAGAATTGTTGACTACAAATTTACGGCTAAGGTAGAAGAAGATTTCGACAGCATAGCCGAGGGCAAAGAAGAGTGGAGTGATATGCTTAAACGTTTTTATGATTACTTCCATGAACTAGTTGAAAAATCTGCCGACGTCTCAAGGAAGGATGTATCTAAAGCCAGGCTCATTGGCAACGACCCGAAGACTAATGAACCGATTTACGCCCGTTTGGGTAGGTTCGGCCCGGTAATACAAAGAGGTGACGCTGAAGATAAGACCAAGAAGCCAGCTTTTGCAGCTTTGCCGGCAAACACCACATTAGATGATGTGACTCTTACTCAAGCTCTTTCAATGTTATCTCTGCCTAGAGAAGTCGGAAAAACTAAAGACGGTAAAGTAATAATGGCTAACATAGGTCGTTTCGGGCCATACATTTTAGTAGAAAAGAAGTTCATATCTATTAAGCTTGACCCCTTATCCGTTTCCAATGAAGAAGCTAATGAGATATATGAGGAATATTTAACGAAAACTGCCGAAAGGGAAATAAAGGAATTTTCTAGTCAGCTTAAAGTCCTAAACGGCCCATACGGCCCTTATCTTACAAACGGTAAAAAGAACGTTAGGTTACCCAAAAACATTGATCCTAAAGATCTGACAGAAGCCCAAGCTAAGGAGTTATTAGCAAAAAAGCAAGCTAGGTATAGCCGTAATAAGAGGTAATATATTTAACGGATGTTTTTGCCAGTCAGTAAAAGCAGTGCTATGCTAACGTTTTTAAACCAAAAGTATGCATGGACGTCATTATTGTGCTACAATAACATTGTTTAATATATGAGTTGACTTAATAACGCAAAAGTTGTATAGTTATATTAACTTTAGCACAGGATAATATATGCCATCATTAAAGACCGATCTGTCAACCGAAAAGTTAGTCAATAACGTTTTAGCAACTATTGATCGCGAGAGAGAGCGAGAAATAGTTTCAAAGCGTTTTGGTCTATTTGACCGAAAAGAAACTTTGGAACAGATTGGTGAGACTCTAGGTATAACAAGGGAAAGGGTAAGACAGCTTGAAAAGTCTGTTGTTAGCCGTCTAAAACAGTATGCCGAACAAGGTAAATTAAGCCAGATATCATCTTTTGAGAAAACTATACTTGAAAAATTGTCATCTGTTGGACAGATAGCAAAAACTGTACACCTTGCTGAAATGCTAATCGGCAACCAGAACAGGGAAGAGCAGTCTCGTATAACATTCTTGGCTGAACTTAGCCCTAACTTAACAGTATTATCTGAGGACGATAACTTCTATCCGGCAATTGCTAATAAATCAGTCTTCGACGAGGACAGTATAAAGACTAATGTCGAGAAGATCATAGGTGTTATTACTAAATTTGCCGTGCCAAAGGATATTGCCACCATCGCTAAAAGTGCAGGGACAAAAGATGTCCAGCAAACCCAAGCTTTAGCCGGTATATCCAAGCAATTGGCTTCATTTAACGGCCAATGGGGTTTGGTTAAGTGGCCGGAAGTTAACCCCAAGAATATTAGGGATAAAATTTACGTTATCTTAAAGGAAAACGGCAAGCATATGCACTTTAATGATATTGCTAGCGCCATAAAGCAAAGTGATTTCAAAAGAAAAGATGTTACCACTCAGGCTATCCATAACGAACTTATTAAAGATAAAAGATTTGTCTTAATTGGCCGTGGCATCTACGCCCTTAAAGAATGGGGTTACCAAAATGGTACAGTTGCCGATGTTATAGCAAATGTACTCAGAGAAGCTAAGCAGCCACTGCATCGGGATGAGATTGTTAAAAGAGTTTTAAAGAGCCGCTTCGTAAAAGAAACAACTATTTTACTCAATCTTCAAGGCAAGCCTCAATTCAAACGAGTTGCTAAGGCTACCTACGAACTGTCTGAATAACGAGCAAATACCATACCTGTTGATATAGATAAAGATTTATTAATACTGCAACATCGTGAGGTTCAGCAACAGATTGAAAAACATCTGGGTAGCTTTGGCATTGACCGCCAAACATCTCTAGATCCACAGATTGATGGACCACTTATTGCAGAACAGTCAATTGCCGACACTGGGTCCCCAGGTGATTGTGTATTCTATGAGATTCGATGAATGGTCTGGCCGACTATATCGTTGGGTTTAACTAGAAATCACAAATAGAATAAACATTTTACGAACACGTATGCAGTAGGGAAAGTAGTAGGGTACGATAATGCTTTGTATATTATGCAGGGCACATGAATAAGGCAGGGCAAAAACAAAACACAACCAAACGAAGGGCAAATCACAAAATATAGGCATACAAGGGATGGTAGGAAAGCAAAGACTGATCGATAAATATAATGTCGTACAATATATCTTTTACGACTCTTATATTGGATTAAAAGATGATAACTAATACCTCTACTGCAGGGGACTATTATGTAGTCCCAGCTATAATTGGTTGTTTATATACTTAACACACTAATATACTAGATACCCCAAGCGCTAGATTCATCTATACAGTCTTTTACTCGCACTCGTCATACATAAATCCCTCTATGGTCTGGAGTGTGAGATAAAACACTATTTGACTTATCCACAGTTATGTCGTGAAATTATTCTTTTACCATAGATACCGCCAAATTTTCCGTTACCTCCCTTTCCTGCTCTATATGGCAATAATTTGACTTTTAGTCATTATGATATATTAATATATGTATTTATCAAAATTAAGTATTTATTACTAACTGAACAATTTGCGAACTAGAAGGGTAACGGGTGATAGAAGCTGTTAATATCTACTGGTAATATACCCTGCCATCTACCCTGACATCGATATACTTAGACGGCGTTATATTTTGTTCTTTAAGATAATGCTGCGTTGCCAGTAAGCTCCCTGCCTGTTGCTTTGGATCATTATTCTCTATATTAAATTTAACGTAATAAGGTTCATTAGCTATATATACATCTAGCTCTGATGTTGCCTGTAGTAAGGTAATTTTCGACACTGTTACAGCTCTGGTGTTTAACTCGTAGATCACTGTTTGAATAAAACTAACCTCGTTACTAGTCAGTATTTGCTCGCCGACAGACAGATAACCCGGCAGCTGGTACGTTACATTTGGCAGATCTAGGTCGTTAAAATACTTGGGATTGATGCTTCTTAGCATAATCTGGCCGTTGGAATTTAAAACATACTGTCCACTAACGTTAGTCAGACTAACTTCTGGCTGTGCGGGCGTTAAGTATATAACCGGATGGTGATCAATGAACGGTAAACCAATCGATATATCGCTATACATTGGGAAGTCTTCTTCCAGGTTATCGGTTATTTTATGAGTGTTAACTGTTATCTTATTTTTATTTAGCAGCGAGCTAGATAATAGCCTCTGAGCTTCTTGGCCTACTGCAGCTTTAGAACTGGTGAATAAAGGATTGTTATCATCACCTAGCATAACGACATTGGGTGTGCTTGATAGATATAAAATACTAAAAAGACAGACGACAATAACTACGGCAAGAATAATGAGGCCAAATTTTTCGATCCATATATTCCTGGCTATCTTAAGCCGTTTAGTACTAACTTTTTTAAGGTCACGATTTGCTGTCTGACGGTCTTCATTAGCTCTTACGCTACGGTAAGAATATGTCGGCATAGAAGTTTTTAAAGACGCATCTAATCTTCTGGGTATATCTTCTTTCTTTTTCCCGAGAACCATGTCTATTTTTCCTCAGCGGTCTTTAGAATAATTTCAGCTATTTTCTTACGGGCGTCCGAATGGCCAAATTTAGATAACCCAGAAGCTAAGCTTTGTCTCTTTCTGGGATCTTTTAGTAGCATGCTCAGCTCTTTAGCCAATACAAACGGGTTTGTGACTAAATCTGTGTCTTTAATAACGATAGCAGCATTACTTTTACTTAATATCTCGGCATTCTTTAATTGATGACCGGCAACTAAAAATGTGCTAGGAATAACAATCATTGGCACGCCTTGGAGTTCAAACTCTGCCAGATTAGTAGCTCCTGCCCGAGTAACTACTACATCTGCGGCACCACTAAATTCATAAACACGGTCGGTAAAGTCTATGACTTCTATATGGGACAGCTGATCTTTATCTAACGTTTCTTGGTAAGCTTTATTTACTTGATCTAAGTTAATTTTGCCAACTACATGGACGAATTTCAAATCTTTAAATTCAGCCAGCATGTTTGGCATTATCTCTATAACCGCTTCATTTAAAGACTGGGCACCCAGCCCTCCCCCGATAACAAAAACCATCTTTTCCCTTGGTCCAATGTTCAGTTTTTGTCTATACCCTTCCCTGATTTCTTTAGTCAGGGGCTTAAATGAGCTGCTGAGCGGTATACCGGTTGTTATTGTTTTATCTGGCGGGTAGTTATAGACAGATTTATCGGCCGCTACAAAGTGAAGAGTGGCCCACTTGCCTATTATTCTATTAGTTAAGCTGGGTACTGGATCGGAGTCATGGGTTATATATCTAACACCGTTAAATTTAGCGCCTAAACAGACCGGTACGCTTACATAGCCTCCCCTAGAAAAGACCAAATCAGGTTTTAATTTCCTCATCAAAGAAATGCTCTCAAATAAACCGATAATTACTAAGAAGCCATCTCTGATGTTTTTAATCATCGTTGAAATGTCGATGAACTGTTTAATACCCTCGCCGTTATATCTTCGGAACTTCCCTGCCCGTACTTTATATACCTCATCAATGTTTGGGTCTTTGGCCGGAATATCCACCATGGCATCGCCTTTTTGACCGATATAAATTAGTTTAATGGCTGGATTCTGTTTCTTAAGTTCAGACGCGACTACCAGGAGCGGGGTGATATGCCCCCCTGACCCGCCGCCTGTCAAGACGATTGTCATTTAATTGCCTCCTACCTTCCCTAGTTTCATAATCAATATTATCCTTCGGACTGCGTGATGTATATCTAGAAATCTGGAAAACTATACCAATTGCCGCTGCTAAAAAGACTATTGATGTGCCACCGTAGCTAATAAACGGTAAGGTAATCCCTTTTAACGGTAACAGCCCGATCATGGCGCCAATATTAATAACAGTTTGGATACTTAGCCAAGTAAGTACACCGACCACAATTAACCGGCTAAAGTCATCCTCCACTCTTTCAGCAATACTCTTTAAATGGCTGAATAGACCAGCAAACAGTGCCAGAAGAACTATACAGCCAACAAAACCAAACGTCTCAGCGTAGATAGCAAAGATAGAGTCATTGTCTGCTTCCGGCTCATAGCCATATGCCTGGATACTATGACCTAGACCTAAACCAAATAAACCACCCGAACCAACGCCAATAAGGGCCTGGCAGGCTTGGTAATCACTAGCGTTCTGACAATTAGAAGACGGGTGCAGATAAGCTTCAAGTCTTTCCATTCTATAAGGGAAAGCAACTATAGCCAACACCAGGCCGGCAGCAATAATACAGACGATAATAGCTATCTTTTTAAGCGGCAGACCAGCCACAAAGGCCATTACCGCCATAATGGCCACAATTACACCCATAGAGCCTAAATCTTTTTGCATGCCAGCAATAACCACTCCTAGTACTGCTATAACAACCAATATGGGCCAAAGTGTCTTGCGCATATCTTTAATCTTATTATTAATAATTGCGTTGGCCAGAAACATTGCCAGCCAGATAATAACGGCAAATTTCACTAGTTCAACAGATTGAAAAGATAAACCCCCCAGTCTTACCCAACGGTGTGCTGGATAAGAAGGATTAACCGGCAGAATAATAGCCAGTAATGTTGCACCAAGAGCTAAAAATGCAATTGGCCTGTACATTCTCTTCCAAGTAGCTATAGGAATAGATGAAGTAATTAAAAAGACAACCACCGATAATAGTATGGCTATAATCTGACGGCTAGTGTAGTAACTAGCACTCAAATGAGTTGTAACTGTTAGTGCAGGCCCGATTGCATAAACAAGAATCACACCGATAACTAGTAGGATGGCGCAGATAATAACTAACCAATAATCTGGCCTGTGCCGCCGGCCAAGGTTAAGGTCATTAGTTTGGGATAAAAACTTCGGCCGCCTGACAGATCTTTCCATTAATGCGCCCTGCTGACTAGAAATACGACCAAACCTAAGAAGGCTGCAGCTTGGCCAAGTATCCAAAATCTCATTGTTACTTTTGTTTCTGGCCACCCTTTTGCTTCAAAATGGTGGTGTATTGGCGAGGATAGAAAGACTTTTTTGCCGTGTCTTAACAGCTTTGAAGTTCTGTTAATAATAACCGAGCCAGTTTCCATAACATAAACAATGCCAATTACAGGAAGGACATAAACCGTGTTTGTCATCATGGCAATAATCCCCAGCGATGTACCTAAAGCAAAGGCACCTACATCTCCCATAAAGAACCGGGCTGGGAATATATTAAACCAGGTGTAGCTAAGTAAGGCTCCGGTTACAGTTATACAAAAAGCGGCAAGGTCATATCTGCCTAATATGATCGCAATAACAGCGTAAGCCAAAAACGAAGAAGTTAGCAAACCTCCGGCTAAACCATCCAACCCATCTGTTATATTAACTGAGTTAGCCGTAGCCATAACAACGAGCCAAAAAACCGGGATAATAAAAATACCTAAGTGCCAATTATGGACAAGCGGCAAATAAATCGATGTCTTGCCTAGCTTTGCATAAAACCACCAGCCGCCAACTAAGGCAACCATGCTATATAAGAAGAACTTAACTTTTGCTTTCATGCCAGCAATTAAGCTATCCCCCCGAATGTTCATAATATCGTCAATTAAGCCAATTAAACCGGCGCCTAACATTCCAGCTAGCGGCAGCCAGGTTTGAGCTCGATGCAGATTATATATGAGGGTAACTAAGGTAATGCTTATAATAAAAATGAGCCCGGCCATTGTAGGAATATTGCGTTTATGCTTCTCGGCATGCAGTTTGGCATAAACTGTTGCCTTGCCGCCCGACCAAGCATCGGTTCTAGGCTTCTTCCACCAACTATATTTGTAAGCTAAGGTCGTAAACAGCGGCGTGATTAACATGCTTAAAATGAAGCTGGCAAGACCTAAGGCGACCATGTGCAGTAAGACGTGATTGGAGACTGAGAAGTGCAATATATAGTTCATAATATTTCTAAAGATTATACCATTGGTTAGTTTGTTTTTGGCACTACGTAGCCTTCGTTAATTAACATATGAGCTATGGCAGCGAAAACTGGTTGCCCGCCGTAGGAACCAGCGTATCCAGGAACATTTGGTTTAATATTAAAGACCGTAATTACATATTGTGGCTTATTACCGCCAACAAATCCAGTATATGTACCATTATATAAATTAGCGTAATACCCGCCTCCGGGCTGAGCTATCTGGGCAGTGCCAGTTTTGCCGCCAACCATATATTGTGACGGGAAGTTCATAAAAGCAAAGCCTTCATTTAAATACGTGGTAACGACGTTCTCTTCAAGCGGTATCATATCAGCACCAACCTGTGGGCTAACAACATCTCTCTCTTCAATTTTAGGCTTATTAACTGTTACATTACCACTCGGACTGATAGTTTCACTAACCAACGTTGGCTTATAGTATGTACCGCCATTAATAATGCTCGAGTCAGCAGCCGCCAATTGCAGTGCTGTTACTTGTACTCCTTGACCGAAAGCAGTATTGGCATATGTTAAATCAATACTAGGATCAGAGAAATTGGGCTGTGGTACGTAACCGGCAGACTCATAACCTTGTTCGATACCGGTTACCTGGCCCAGTCGGTAGTGATTAACCATGTAGTCATACCAGCTATCTATGCCTTTTTGGTCAATTTGGCCGCCACCCATCTGCATAAGCATCCATACGGCACCAGTATTAAGAGACAGGGATAATATGCTTTGAATATTTTGTTCCCTAGGACCACCATCCTCTTCTATATCGGTAATGTTGTAGCTATCCACCACCCAGTGCGCTGGATCATAAAATGAAGTATTTGGCTGTATGACACCTAGATTTAAAGCAGCTGGGGTTGTAAGGGTCTTCATAGAAGACCCTGGCTCAATAGCGTTAGTTACAGCTGCGTTTTGAAATAACTCGGGGTTAGTTTCGTCCTGGTAATCGGCCGGGTTGTATGTCGGATAATTAGCCATAGCTAGTATTTGTCCAGTGTTAGGATCCATTATTAGGGCACTTAGACCTTGGGATTTAGTAGCCCCGTACTCAGTTTTAAGTATTTGTTCCATCTGCTCCTGCATACCAAGATTCAGCGTTAAAACAACGTTATCACCATTTATCGGTGCTGTCTCAACGTTATTCTTGGTGGAAGACAGTGGTACACCATTAGCATCAGTGATAGCTTTAACCTGCCCTGGCGTACCGGCAAGTTCCGGGTTTAAAGCTTGTTCAATACCATACTCGCCTACGCCATCATTATTAACAAATCCAAGGACCTGTGAAGCTAAACTTCCTTCTGGGTAGGTTCTATAGTCCTGACCCTGAGTGCCTATACCCGGGATCTTGTATGACAAGATCTTACTACTTTGATTCGCTGTAAGCTGCTTAGCCAGGATGACATATTGCTTATTGGGCTCCGTCATCTCCTTGGCATAGGTTGAGCTGTTGCCGCCAATAACGTTAACGATCTTATTACCAATTGACGAAGCATTCTTTATATATTCTGGGTTGGCATAAAGCGTATAAAGCGTCTTATTTAGTACGATTGGTACGATCTGATTACCGTCAGTGGCCTCTATCAGCCCTCTAGTTGCTGGTATTTGATACTCTTTTAACTGGTCACTTAAGGCTGCATCCTTATATTTATTGTATTTGATAACTTGGACATAAAACAGTCTGACAGTGAAAATAGCGACGATTAATACTAAAATTCCATACCAAAGTTTGATACGTCCAACGGCACCGAATTTTATGTTTATGTTTTTGGGAGACATGCTCTACCATTATACGCCCTCAAGGGTTCGTCTAACAGATATAATTACTGCGTTACGGTGGCAGTAGGAGTAACGGCAACCATTGACTTAGCAGCTGTGCTGTTCTCTACACGGCTTAAAGACTGCAGCTGAGACTGAGCAACTTCCAGGTTCTGCTTCTGATTTTCTAAGGCCTGCTGCTGAGACTGCAAACCTTCTATCTGATAACCATAGGTATTCGTTTTGGTTACTTGAGTTAAATAGATTAAACCAAGCAAGCAAGCCAGGACTACTAAAATAATAGTGTTGCTAACTGGACCAATTTTTCCTTTTGGAATGGCAAAACTTACCGAATTCTTGTTACGGCCAGAATACCTCGTTCTGTTCATGGCCAAACTTGATGAATATGTCATTTTTATATCTACTTTTTATTTTTATATTTGTTTTTGTGGCGCCTAGCTTAAGAAAACTCAAGCTAGGCAGTTGTACAAACTTTGTTAGACTACTCTAACCTTTACTTTGTACGTGCGGGATCTGCTCTTTACCTGTATGGGCATTGGAGACAACTCCCTTTCTTTTTATTTTCACTACGGCCCGAAGCTTTGCGCTTCTAGCTCGCGGATTATGGACTAATTCATATGGGCCAGCGCGGATAGGATGTTTAGTGAGGTGTTTTAAGATGCTGTCATAGCGGTTACCGCCATATTCAGCGAAAAACTGTTTAACAATCCTATCTTCAAGGCTATGAAAGGTTATAACCGCCATTCTGCCGTCTGGCGCTAATAACTTTAGCCATAATGGTAGGCTTTCTGTTAGTTGTTTTAACTCATCATTAACGTAAATCCTAAGAGCTTGGAACGTTTTAGTTGCCGGATGATGACGGTTATGACCGCCATAAACAGCTGCTACTAAAGCTGCCAGCTCACTAGTTGACCTAATTGGCCGGTTCTTCGTAATAGCATCAGCTATTAGACCAGCCCTTGGCTCTTCGCCGTAAGTCCTAAGGATTTCGTTAATTTCCTCTTTAGAGAAATTGTTAACTATCGTATCAGCGGTAAATGCCTGTCCTTGGTCCATTCGCATGTCCAAAGGCCCGTCATGCTGAAACGAAAATCCACGTGTACCCTCGTTAAGGTGCGGTGACGATACTCCTAAATCCGCCAAAATTAAATCAAACTGCCTGTTTTTTGAGGCCAGGTCTTTACTTATAGAGTAAAAATCCTGATGAACTATCTCTGGCCCGTTTGGTCCAAAGATCTTCAATAGCTCTGCAAAAGCCTGCTTATCCCGGTCGACTAAGACTGCTAGGTCTGGCCTACCAGTTTCATCTATTACCATCGAAGCATGGCCACCATAACCAGCTGTTAAATCAAGATAGCTTTCACCTTTCTTGGGTTTAAGAACGGCTAAGACCTCTTTAAAAAGAACTGGTTCATGCTGTTTGTTTTTTGTTTTGGTTTTTATTTTGGTGTATCCTTTTTGCTTGTTTTTGTTTTTCCAAGGTCACCTAACCAGCAGCCAACTTTTTGTTTTTTTAATATTTTTGTTTTAGATGACAAATAGTTTGTATGTAAAGAAGATTAAACAAGATTTAAAAAATCTTAGAACTTCTTATTAACTAAATGTCGATTGAGAGACTTATGTGTGAGGTGGAGTTTTGGGAGGTGTTTTAAAGAAAGAGCAAGGTTATTTTAAAGTGGTTACCTATCCTGTTCCACTTGTTGACTGCCAGTTAGCTAACTTCGAGGGATCATTAACTAACCATCCAAATTGTTAAAGAACTTTACTTAGCAATCAGGCGCCAGTATTTACCAGCTCTGATAGCTATAACATCATGTTTTATGCCGGCGTAATCCAAAAGGTGTTGCTCAAGACTAAATCTTCCCTGTTTTAGGTCAATTTGGCCTTCTGATTTGCCTGTTCTAAACTGAATGTTCAAATCAGCTGTAGCCTCGTCTAGTATCTTACCGACGAGAAGGGGCTCGACTTCTTGGTCCCACACTGTTTTCGGGTACAAGTGCAGGTATTTTTTAAAGCCGCGGGTGACGACAACTCCACTTGCGAACTCATGCCTTAGCTCAGTTGGTATAGATAACCGCCTTTTGCTATCGAGCTTTCGTTCGAAATAATCCATTTTCGCCATCCCTTTAAATTTAGTGGTTTTTATTTTTCGGTGGAGAGACTATTTTGGTCTACCCACGTTAACCCACTAGATCGAGCATACTACCCACAGCTCCCCACTACAAGTATTAAATAGTAAAAGAGTAGTACTAATGACACCACTTATCCACAGATAGGTCAATTTTTGAAAAAACTTTGGGTTTATGCTTATCTATTTAACAGATACGAAGTTAACAGATGTAAATATTACCTGGGTAGAAATCTTATCCACAGATTTTAGGGGATAACCTTTAGATACAAGATTTTGAACACTTTTTTTATTATTTATACCTACAGTGAGTAAGTTATAGTTATTTTCAAGTGTTATTAGACAGAATATTCTTTATCGTAAGAGATACTGCTCTTCCGTCATGCCTAAGCAATGATTGCCCGCGGGACTTCGTTAGATCGGCCTGGTTTAGAGCTGGGACAGACAAGAAGTTGCCTTCTATAATCTTATAGTTAAGACTCTTTGGATCTTCGTCACCTTTTAAGACCGGATGCTCATCTTGATAGGCGTAAGAGCGCATTACATCTTTTGGTATATGTGAGTTATATATTACATAATCGATTATTTTTGGTTTTAAATATTTATCTATCTCGGATACGTAATCATTTACTGTAAATCCGGCTGTATTATTGGGCTTATTGACTAGATTACAGATGTAGACTACAGATGCTTTGGCCTGCTTTAGAGTCAAAGACACGCCTTCAACTACTAAAGCTGAGATTATGGAGGTATATAGGCTGCCGGGAGCAATTACTATCAAATCCGCTTCTTTTAGTGCTGCCTTTGCCTCTTTGTTTATAGCTGCTTTGGGTTTGAGCGACAAAGAGGGTTTAGTTTCCGCTGGCAGCTTAGTTCCATCTATCTCTTCCTCGCCGATAACTTCCCTGCCATTAAACTTCATGATAAGCTGGCATTTTTCGGTAGTTATAGGAATAACTGTGCCGCGAATATTTAATATTTTTGAAGCCATCTTAACCGCCTCAGAGAAGTTATCTGTCATCATTTCAACTGCCGATAGGAACAGGTTGCCAAAGGAATGACCGCCTAAAGAGCTGTCACCAGGAAATCGGAAGTTAAATAACTGACGCAATGGCATAGCTGAGTCGCTCAAGGCAATAAGACACTGCCGAACGTCTCCGGGTGGCAGAACACCGTATTCGTCTCTTAATTGGCCAGTAGAGCCGCCATTATCTGCCATGTTAACCAAAGCAGTTAGCTCACAGTCCAGATATTTTAGTCCGCTTAGAATTGCAAAACTGCCCGTCCCGCCACCTATAACAACTACTTTTGGTCTACTTGTCATTATTCTGGGAGTTCGAATGGGCCTTTTTATTCTTTGAAGTGTAATAAGCTAGTACCGATCGGTGTTTATCCAGGTTAATAATATACTTCTCAAACGGTTTTAACAGTGTTGAGTACTGCCAGTTGGGGGCCATGACGTAGGCTAGGTGCTGCTTCTGCTGCAAATACTCTATAAGGCTATAGAAATCACCATCACCAGATACAATTATGGCCTTGGAGTAATTTGGCATCTCTTTTAATGCGGTTAAAACTATCTCCGTATCAACATTGCCTTTAACGGTGCTCTTCTCCGGGTCTTTATTGGGGTCATAATCTTTAGAATCTGGTTGGTTATGGTGAATTTCCAGTGTTGGTTTTAAGACTACTAAATACCCTAGGCTATGCATGTACTCATAAAGCGACTCATTTTCAGACATATAACCAATAAACATATATGCCTTGGTAACTGAGTATTCGTTTCTCAGCCATTTCCTGAATTTGCGCCAATCCATCTTCCAGCCCATTCGCTGGGTTCCTAAGTTTAAGTTCTGGCTATCTATGAATGCATAGACTTCTTTTGGTTTTCTAAATCTATTTCTCAAAGTAATCCTTTATTATCCTTCCCTTATCTTAGCACTAGTTTGTCTGACTCGGCACGCAGTAATTTGTCGGCCTTTAATATATTACTGTCTACATAAAGAGCCATTCTATTCAGTCCAAGGAGATGTAGTCCATCTATATTTCTAAGTCTGGACAGGGCCACGTAACCCATGCCGGGACTAAATACGCGGCTTAAATCAATTTCTGCCTCATCTAAGCTCATCCCCTGGCTTTTATGTATCGTTATAGCCCAGGCTAATCTAAGCGGCAGCTGCCATACTTCGGCAAGTATTTGGCCGTCTATTTCTGTCCGCCAGTTATATAGCCCGGCAACAATATATGAGTCTCTTTTTAAGCGAATTACCGGTAAATCAGATACAAAATCTACTACTCTGCCCCTGTCACCATTAACATAGCCAGTTGCGTAGTTGTTGGCTGTAAAGATTACTTCGCAGCCAACTTTTAATTTTAGTATCTCCGGGCTTAAGATGTTGTCTTTAAGTGTCTTAATAGCTCCGCTTGAGCCGGCAGAAAACATTTTATATACCCTCTGCCTGGTTTTAAGAGTATCTAAGCGCATAGTATTTACCTGGTCAGCATCATAATTATGTGAATAGAGTCTTAAGATGTTTCTATTGCTGGAACGGGAAGAATTAACTTTCGGTTTAAGAACATTTAGCTCCACTTCACCCACCCTGTTGGCTCTAACGGCTTCTAGAATAGTATGCAGCTCATCGCCTAGCTGCTGCCTATGCTGTTCTGTTAGATAACAGATTTTAAGATCAAGTTCACGCCATATATCAGAACAAAATAAGTACGGACCTTTAATCTGCTCAACTGGCGGCAGCTGGAACAGGTCGCCGACCAGTATTAACTGGATGCCGCCGATAGGTTTATCACTGCGCCTAATTTGTTTTGCCAGTTTGTTTATTAAACCTAAACGGTTTGGATCAAGCATCGAAACTTCATCGATTACCAAAACGTCAGCATATTTGTATCTGTTAATGAGTTTTTTGTTGCTGCTTAAACGGAGCATTTCTTCACTATTCAACTTGTCTTTTATACCAATACCCGCCCAGGAATGAACGGTTATGCCGTTTAAATGCGTCGCTGCAATGCCGGTAGTAGCTGTGACCGCGACCTTTCTTTTGTGCCTTTTAGCTAACTTAATATATTCATTAAGAAGATAAGTCTTACCAGATCCCGGCTGTCCAGTTAAAAAAACATTGGTGCCTGAAAGCATTATCTTAAGAGCCTGTTGCTGAGTCATTTTGGCTAGTATGCTAACAGCAAGTTAGACGTCTAGCAAAATCTATTTAAAACCGATTTAATAACTTATTAACTAGTCAAAACGTCTGAGAGGTCTTTTGTAGCTACTCTTTGCTGTTTGGTTGTGTCGCGGTCCCTGACGGTTACCGTATCATCTTCAAGAGAAGTAAAGTCTATAGTTACGCAGTAAGGCGTTCCTATTTCATCTTGCCTGCGGTAACGTTTTCCAATATTACCGTTATCGTCCCAGGTAATATTGGGACAGAATTTCTTAATTTCATTAAATACTTCCCTGGCTTTTTGGACTAAGTCCGTCTTGTTTTTAAGTAGTGGGCTGACAGCCACTCTGTAAGGCGCTAGATCGGGTCTTAGCTTTAAGACGGTCCTTTTCTCACCACCGACTTCATCTTGAGCATAGGCCTCGCATAAAACGGCCAGAACATGTCTATCCAGACCAAACGTCGGCTCCAGAACGTGAGGGATAATATGCTCGTTAGTTCCCTTTGGAATATATTCCATAGATTTTCCTGAAAGCTTTTGATGATTACTAAGATCAAAGTCTGTCCTATAGGCAAAACCACCTAGTTCTTTGGTACCGATCGGAAAATCATACTCAAAGTCGATAGTTCTCTGGCTATAATGAGCTCGTTCCTGCTCTGGTAGTTCCCTTTCTTTAAGGTGATCCTTATTTAATCCAAGCACTTCGATATACCAGTGTCTTTGATCTTCAAGTAATTTTTCGAACTCTGTTTCCCAGTTTTCTGCTCGGATAAAATATTCGAACTCCATAATTTCAAGTTCACGTACTCTGAATATAAAGTCTCGGGCGGCTATTTCATTCCTGAAACTCTTACCTATTTGAGCAATCCCAAATGGTAGATCCGGATAAAAAGTATCAACAATATTCCGGAAATTGACGAACATACCTTGGGCTGTTTCAGGTCGCAAATATACAACTGAGCTATCATCTTCAACAGATCCAATATTAGTCTTAAACATCATATTAAACTGAGCAGCTGATCCTAATTCATTACCATCTGGACTAAGGATCTTCTTCTCCTTTATCCGGTCAACCATTTGCTCTATTGACAAACCTTCAGGGTTAATACTGTTTTCTTCCAGCAGATGATCAATACGATATCTTTTCTTGGTTTTTACATCTTCAATTAGCGAGTCATTGAAACTGCTAATATGCCCACTAGCTTTCCAAACGTTAGAATTCATCAAGATAGCGCTATCAATACCGTACATATCGTCTCTTGACTCTACAAATGTTTGCCACCAAAGATTAGAGATGTTTCTCTTTAGATTTACCCCTAACGGACCGTAATCCCAGGTACCACTTAACCCGCCGTATATCTCTGATCCGGGGAAAATAAAACCACGCCTTTTACACAAACTGACTATATCTTCAAGTGTGAAATCACTCATTATGAGGCCAATTATACCGAAAGATGAGCCTTAAACATAGCATCTATAAGAGGTTTAAGATCTTCATCTTCTTTATTTTTAAGATTCACCTTGAATATCTGACTCTCATCATCTGTATCAAACAGCATCCGCATAAGCTTAATGTGTGACGAAGTATATTTGCCTTGCTTGGCCGGATAAAAGCCCATTGAGAGAATATTGAAGTCGTATGTCTCGTCTTCTTTAAGCGGTTTACCTTTCTCGTCAGTTCTGAGATTAGGACTGTGGCCGGCCAAAGATAACATCTTAGACTTAAAATAGATTGTTAGTCTGGTGGTTGAAACTAGCGGTTCGTCTAGTAAACTTAAAAGTTGGCATAGCAAGTAAAAATAATCACTTTCAACGTTATCCTCGATATTGCGGTTAAAGGATTTAAGGATTTCATAGCCGAGTTGGACCCTTTCAATATCATTTATGACGTTACTATAAAACTTTATTAGCCGAGATGATGTCAGCCGGCCAACCTCTCCCCTGCCCATTACAAAGCCGGCGTCAAATACAGAAAACAGCTCTATGCCGCCGGCCAGTTTGGAGTTGATTTTTCTTACTCCCTTGGCCATTAAGCTGAGCTTGCCATATTCAGGTGTCAGAATAGTAATAATCCGGTCGCTATCGCCATAGTCCACTCTAGATAGGACTATGGCCTTTGTGGTGTGCTTATTCACGTAGTTAAGGCTAGATCATTTACGCTGGATATTAAAGACTCTAGAGTAGTATTCGGCTTATACCTATACTCTGTAGTATTTAGATATCCTGACAGTATAGGCCAGCCATTAGCTAGTTCGGCGTATGGAACGCTGGTATGGATAATAACCGGGATATTTTGCCACTCCGGATATGACCTAAACTCATACAAAAACTCTATGCCAGAATGACCAACTAGCTGGATTTCGAGAATTATTAAATCTGGCGAGATATTATCGGCTAGGTTGATTGCCTCTTGGCTGCCTGAGGCAACTGATACTTTGTGTCCAGCCGTTTTGAGAGCCTTTTTATATGTTTCGGCAAGCAGCCTGTCTGGTTCAATAAGAAGAATCTGACTCATTTTAAACTAGCTGAAGCTGTTGGTTACCCCTCATAACAGCACCGATACCATAAAGACGGTGATGTCTTGAGGCTTTTAGACTAAGGCTCATGGCTTTTAGGATACTGTCGGCTACAAATATGCCAGCACCTGCTGAATAGGTTAGGTTGACTAGCGGCTGGCGGGCACTGCCTATTAACTTTCTTCCCTGACGAAGGAGATCGGTAGTAAGCCCCGGATTATTTGAATAGACACCGGCAACAATACCATAGCGGCACCTGTGGGTGGCCAGCTGCAGTGAACACTTGGGAGTGTTTTGGACGCCGGCAGCCTCAATTAACGATGTGCCTAGACTTACCAATGCAGATTCTAGCCCCTGTTTATGGGCCATAACCGGCTCATACTTGCCGCTAATATTAAGTTCCAGCTTTACGTCATACTTCTTGGCCAGGCGATCCAGCAGCTGGCCGCTATCATAAAGAACGGCAGCAACCGAAACAGGCTCTTGTTCTAAAGCCATTTTTTCTTGGTTAAGCTTTAAGCCTAGCAAATAATTGTCTATAAGTTTTAAAGCGTAGTCGGCTGAAGTTTCGATCGAGGAGATATCTTGCTTGCCGGTTAAACGTATTAGCTCTGCCTGCCTTTGTATTTGCATGAATGGAAGCTTAAGCTGTTCGGCTAAATTGATCATCAACAGATAGGATGACGCTTTATTTTGATTAGCCTCAGTACTATCCATTTGCTACCCTCTTTTTTTCTATTCTAAACCAATTATATCACCAATTAGGGCAGCATTTTGGTGATAAATGGCTTAAGGCGAGAAGCTTAAATTAGCTAAAATATCATTTGTAAACTGGCTCTCATAAGCCGTTCCTTCGGTCCATAGTTCTAGCGATTCGGTTCTAAGCGGCAAGATAACTAAAGTACCGGTAGACTCATTTTCAATTTGGCCGGTTATCATAACTCCAACCACACTCGGCACTTTAGGTAAAGAATAAGCCGATACGGTTACCTGATTGTTCTGCTGGTAGTTTTGCAGCTGGCTAGCATAACTATTACCATTAACTTGCAGCCTTAAAGCAAAGTTATAGGTACCGTCATCAGTCACTGAAGGTAATGTGCCAGGGTAGAAGTAGCCATCAAGCGGGTTGCCGTTTGAATCAGAAAGATCAACGTATGAACTCCACGTCCCCGGATAATATAACTCTATTGTGCCGTACTCCTGCGGGCCAACGTATTCAAGCAGAGGATTCTGTCCAGTATTACTACTACTAGAAGCTTTACTATCCGCAGCCTTCTGCTGGGCTACAGCACTGCTAACAGCCTGACTAACCAGCTGGGCACTGTTATCCCTATATTTTTGTCGGCCGGAAAAGGCCCAGAAGCCAAATATTAGACTAGCAATTAGAAGAATCCCTAGCACTAAACTAACAGCTGCGGCTCTGATAGCGCCATTATGGTTAAGCTTCATGTAACAATCGTATCTGAGAAATGAATAAAATTCAATCTATTATGATTCTTGTTGGAGACTTGCAGCACCTATTAGCTCTTCAGCACCAGGTATATTCATAATATTTGTCATTAGAATTGCTAGTGACGGAATTTCCAATGTTTGCTGCTCAACAGTTCTACCATTATCACCGAATGGCTTTGAATCTCGTATGTCTGGGACTGGCTCTCCGGTTTCCTCATCTTTTTTCATCACCGGTAAAGCCCCAAGTTTCTCCAATTCTGTTCGCCAAACAGTCTCTCCTAGCCAAATATAAGCTCGAGCAGGCTGCCCAGGGTCCCTAGTATCGGCAACTTTGCCAATCATCACATCAAATGGGTTTATTTTGGAAGGATCTTTTTCCATTTGCTTATGCACTTCTTCACTCATAGCAGGATGACCGATACGAAAAATCCTATGTTCTATCATGTTTCTACCATGAACCTCTTCGCGATGTAATTTGGCCCATCTTTCTAAGGGTCCGGCTAATGTTGAGGATGAAGCATTATTAGCAAAAGTAATATGTGCTTCTATCGTACCTTCTATATCCTCAGCAATAACACTGACTGACTCGGCAAAAGCCTGATGAGGATTTAAGCGACGGCCATTTCTAAGACCCCATTTAGGAACAAGTTTGTTGGAGTCTTTAACACCTCTTTTCGTCTCTGAACAAAGTTCATCAACTTCTTCATCGGATAGATCTGGATAATCAAGCCGCACCGATGAACTTGTTAAAGCTGCTATTATACGAATATTACTTTCAGATAAATCATGTGATCTTACTGCACGATAAATAAGTTCTTCTGCGCCAGCCATTTTAACCTCTCAATCTATATTTATAAATCATATCCTAATATATCAACTTGTCAACTGTGGTAATCATACAGATACAGGTTTTCTTGTTGTTTTGAGACCTTTTTATCTGGCAGTTTGAAGGCAAAACTAACAAGTTTTACAGGTTTATGCGGATACATCTTTACGTGCTTATCAAGCTTACTCATGTATCGACCGATTAAAAATACAAATATAACGTCTGCCTGCGGCCATTCTTTTTGCCAATAATTACCGTAGATAACTCTTATTCTGTCCTTATATTTCTTAGATCTTAATAATGCTATTAGAAATAATACGGGGTTTATCTCGTAGCCTACAGAATTAATTCCCCGCTTGGCTGCTTCAACTAATACCCGGCCATCGCCGCAGCCTAGTTCAATTAATGTCTGGCCTTCTTTCATTTCAGCTAGGGAGAATATGGTATTGACCTGCTTTTTTAGTGTCGGCAGATATGGCGCTCCAAGAAAAAAGCCAACTAGACTAATTAACAAAATAAGAACAATGACTAGCCAAATAAATAACATTTAAGCAAGTTTAGAGGGCTTAATTTTAGTTATTTTATTCTTTGCTGATTTTAAGTACTTTTCCATTGCTTCAACTAAATTTATCCCTTTTTGGTATTCAGAAACAACCTCATCAACATCGAGACCTTCGGACTGCAGTTTTTGAATAACTTCTTCCAGTTCTTCGTTTAAGACCCGGTAGCTTTTAGAATCACTCATGATTTGATACCTTTAACCTGGCTGCTTACACTTCCCTTCGCCAAAGATATATCCAATATATCATTTATCTTGAGGATAGCAGAAGAACGGACAACCTTTCCTTCCTTACGAACTACTGAATAGCCTCTATTTAAAATCGCTTCCGGGTTATATGCCCTGAGTATTTCAATGCGGTGAGTTACTAGGTTGGTAAAATCAGCCAAAATATCGCTTGTTAAATTATATAGATCTTTAGCCTGATGCTTTAGTTCCTGAGCGACAAGGTTTATATACTCTTTTGTTCTAACATTAAGATAATTACGGCTGTTTTTAATGTTAGTTTCAACCACTCTAATATCTGGTACTAAAACTTCAGCCGCATGGCTAGGCGTTGAAGCCCTTTTGTCGGCTGCAAGTTCAGCCAGACTAATGTCTATCTCGTGTCCAATAGCAACCAAAGTTGGTATTTTACTAGCGGCTACTGCCCTAGTTACTTCCTCGGTGTTAAAGGCTGCTAAATCTTCAGGACCGCCGCCGCCTCTAGTTAAGACCAGGACATCAATATTGTCGGAGTGAATATTAAAGTAATTTAAAGCCTGGACTATTTGACCGGGGGCAATTTCACCCTGGACCTGAACGTCAATAAAAGATATTTCAAGTCCCCGCCAGCGGCTGTTAATTATTTTCACAAAATCATGATAGGCAGCAGACTGGCCCGAAGTAATAAGTGCTATTTTAGAGGGCGGATATGGCAGTTCTCTTTTCCTGTCCATATCGAAAATGCCTTCTTTAGTCAATTTAATCTGCAGCAGTTCGGCTGCCCTTCTTAGTGTGCCTTCACCAACTAATTCAATGTTATGTATCTGCATACTAAAGCCGTAATTATTATGTAAATGCGGTGAGGAAGTAACTTTTAGCATCATGCCGTCTTCTAACGGCCCTTTTAGCTGAAAGACACTGCCAAAAAACTTCAGCGAGCTATATTCATCTTTAAGGTCAAAATATACCCACTTGTTTTTACTGACCCTGAAATTGGCTAGCTCACCAACAATATTAACTATCGGAAAAACAGTTTCAAAAGCCTGGTTAAGAGCTTCGACAAATTCACTGACAGTTACACCCTGGTCGTCAAACATGCTGGGGTTTTCCGTGTCTCCTTATCTCACCACTGTTTACAGATTTATGGTAGAAATAATAACCTGGCGGCAACTGGATAATGGTGTTGACTACCCGGTACATAATTATGGCCGGCAAACTTATACGGGCCGGTACTCCAGAAATAGTTAAAACACCAACCATTAAGGCCTCATAAATACCGATTCCACCGGGCAGCACAGACACTAGGCCGGCAAAGTTTGCTACGCCGTAAGCAAGAACAACCGCGCCGGGATTAATTACCTTGCCAAAAGCCAAGAAGACTACATAAATGGCCATTATTTCGGCCAAATTGGCTAGTAAGGCGTCAAAGAACGGCGCTCTTAGTTCTTTCCAGTGGGATAAGAGCAGATGGTAATTTTCATGAAAGTCATCAAATACCTTTTTAGCGCTAGCCATGTTAATAGTCTCGGGGTTCTTTTTGAAAATCTTATGTATGAGATAGTTAATAGCTCTGGTTAGCCCGCCAAAGAAACTATTAATTCTCTGCCGGCTGCCAACCACATAAGCAAATAAGAAAGTTAATACAACAAGCAAAGTTGAGAGAGCACCGGCGACGAGTATGGTAAGCTCGTTTACCCGGCCGACCACTGCCAGATCAAAAACAGCCAAAATTAACAGGACTTCAAAAGAGATAAAGGTTAAAACCAGCTTCATCAGCTGGATAAGAGTCGCTCTCGCCCCAGTAATGTCATTCTGGCCGCTTACTCTGACGCCGAAATAAGAGATACCGGTTACACCGCCGCTGGGAAACAGGTGGTTTATTAAATTAAGTTCCAGTGCCCTGGCATAAAGATAGCCGTAAGCTAGCTTATCGCCAACAATTGCAAATAAATGCTGATACATTTTGGCTTGGGCATGGTAGTCTATAATTTCAACTGGAATAATTAAGAAGAGTGCCCAACCATTTACATGGGTTATGTTTTTAATAGTTGATCCCAGCTGGTGCCTAATGGCATAAATTAATATGATTAAGGCAACGATGGTGGCAATGTTTAATATTAGTTTCCAGTGTCTACGAAGAATCGATTTCTCAGACATATTCAACTATTATAAAGGATAATATGAAAAGTCTTCTAATACTTGGACGTCAGCCAGAGTTAGGCCTTAGCGAACTGGAAAGTCTCTACGGTGAAAACAGAATATCTAACCTAGACAACAAAGCAGTCTTAGTAGATATTGATCCTTGTTTACTAGCCTTTAAAAGATTAGGCGGCAGCCTTAAGTTCGGTAAGCTCTTGATAGTTCTAGAGACTGTTTTATGGCAAGACATTGAGAATTTCTTAGCCGTATCTTCACCAGAGCATGTTAAAAATATGCCCCCAGGTAAGATGACCCTCGGCTTGAGCTTATACGGCTTTAACTTAGATGTCAGACAACTATCTAAAAGTGCTTTAAAGATAAAAAGAGCCATCACATCTACAGGCCGAAGTGTTCGTTTGGTACCCAACAAAAACCTTGAGCTTAATACCGCCCAGGTCATTCATAACAAACTAACCAAAGAACGTTCCTGGGAGCTTTTAATTGTTAGGTCCGGCAATAAAACATATATTGCCCAGACCGTTATGGTCCAGGACATTGAAGCGTATGCAAAACGTGATCAGCAAAGACCATTTAGAGATGCTCGAATTGGCATGCTGCCACCTAAACTAGCCCAGATAATATTAAACCTGGCTAGCGGACCATTACCGGAAAATGAACTGAAATCAATTTGCGATCTGCCAGAAGACAAAAACTATCTGCCAGACATAGGTAAAACAGTTTTAGACCCTTTCTGCGGCAGCGGTGTCATTCTTCAGGAAGCCTCCCTGATGGGATATAAGGTCTTGGGCAGTGATATTAACCCTAAAATGGTTGAATATACCAAAAATAATCTGAAGTGGCTGTCTGAACGTTATAATCACCAGATCGATTCAAAAGATGTTACTATCGAGGATGCAACTAAGACCACCTGGCCGAAGTTTAATTTTATAGCTAGCGAAATGAACCTCGGTAAACCGCTAAGTTCGATACCTCAGTCTAGCGAACTGGATAGGATGGCTAAGGAAATTGACGATCTTTTAAAACGCTTACTTTTAAATATTGCCGGCCAGACAAAACCGGGACTCAGACTTTGTCTGGCAGTGCCTGCCTGGCAGGTTTCTAATGACCAGTTTAAATCTCTGCCGGTAATTGACCATTTAACAGATATCGGGTATAATGCTATAGATTTTAAAAGTGTAAGTACTCGGTTGATATATTACCGGCCGCAGCAATTGGTTGGGCGTCAGCTGCTCGTACTAACAAGGAATTAATTTATGTCACACGTTAAAGCCGGTGGAACAGCCAAAAATATTCATGACTCTCCTGGTCAAAGACTAGGCGTTAAGGTATTTGGTGGCCAGCCAGTTAAAACAGGTCAAGTAATTGTCCGCCAAGTCGGTATGACTAAAAGACCTGGTAGTGGTACCAAAATGAGCCGCAACTACACTATTCACGCCGCTCGTGACGGTGTTGTTGAGTTTAAACTGCGTAAAGTTAAGACTTTCAGTGGAAGCAGTGTCCGCCGCAGCGAAGTTTCAGTTAATTAATTTATCTTAAGACATATTCAAGTGATGCTTGATCCGGTCGATAACGTCTGCAATAACTACTTGAGATTTTACTAGGTATTCATCAACACCAAGAGCCTCGGCCCGTTCTTTGTCGCTATCCTGGCTAAGAGCGGTCAGAATAATTATCTTAAGATCAGCCGTCTCAGGGGTATTTCTAAGGATGTCTAGGACATCAAAACCACTTACCTTAGGCATCATAACGTCTAGCAATATTAGATGCGGCTGGTAGCTTAAAGCGGCCGCTAAGGCATCTTCACCATTAGCAACACGCCTAACGTCGATTCCCTCGGCTTGCAGCCGGGTCACATAAACGTTTGCTAGCGAGTCATCATCTTCAACCAAGAGGACTCGTTTGGGAGATGTTCCAGGTGCAGGCGGCACTGGCGGCGGAGTAGGTTGTTTTTGATTCGGTTCCATTATGCCTATGTTAACTTCTTATTAATAAAATGGCAATAGTTATGCGCTCTCTACGAGTGCTCCAGGATAGCAGTATTATTACTTGTTATTCAGCACGGCTTTAATAAAGCCGTCAAACATTGGATGGGCCCTTATTGGGCGGCTTTTAAATTCAGGATGGAATTGGCTAGCTAAGAAAAACGGATGATCTATACCTTCAATAACTTCAACCAAATGATTATCGGGATTGATTCCCGAAGCCTTTATACCCCAGCTAGCATATTGATCCAGGAAGTCGTTATTACATTCTCCGCGGTGTCTATGTCTTTCTACAATGTCTGACGCACCATAAACCTTGGCCGCTAATGAACCGGTCTCTAGGTGGCAGCTAAAGTTACCTAGACGCATTGTTCCGCCGGTCATCTCCATGCCCCGTTGATCGGCCATAGTGTTAATAACAAGATTTTTTGAATCAGGATTTAGCTCAAAAGTTGTGGCATCTTTAATACCGGCATTACGGGCAGCCGCAATGACACCCATCTGTAAGCCTAAACAAAGTCCAAGGTATGGCGTCTTATTTTTAAGGGCGTATGATGCTGCTTTAATCTTGCCTTCCAGTCCTCTTTGGCCAAAACCGCCAGGCACCAGGATACCGTCATAGTTTTTCAGTGTCTCTTCTATACTAGAGCCTGGTTTATCGTAATCTTCCGCCTTTATCCAGGTTATTTGGATGTTGGTCTTATTCCACCACGCGGCAGATTTTAAAGCCTCAAAAACAGATAGATATGTGTCTGTGTTATCCATGTATTTAGCAATGACTGCAACGTTAATGCTACGGTCAAAATCTGTCGTCGCCAGATTTACCACCTCGCTCCACTGCTTAAGATTTGCTTTCCTTATTTCTAAACCTAAGTGCTTGGTAATAACATCAACTATGCCCGTGTCTTCTATTGTCAGCGGTATTTCATAGATTGATTTAGCATTTGGCAGTATAACAACCGCTTCTTCGCTGACACCAGTGAATAAGCTAAGTTTTTTAATGACTGCACCATTGGCCTTTTTGTCGCATCTTGCAACTAGCACATCTGGTTTTATACCAAGCCCCCTAAGATCCCTGACTGAATTTTGGGCAGGTTTTGTTTTAGTTTCCTGTGAGGCACTCAAGAACGGCAGATAAACAAGGTGAACATATAGACAGTTATCTAGTCCGACTCTTAGGCCTAGTTCCCTAATTGATTCAATAAAGCTTAATTGTTCGTAATCCCCTACCGTGCCGCCTATTTCAATTATGTGGACATCGAAGCCTTCACTAGCCTCGGTAATATACTTCTGGATTGCAGCTGTCAGATGAGGAATGATCTGGACATCATCGCCTTCATACTTGCCTGCTCTTTCATCCTGGATAACTTTAAGCAGTACCCGACCGGACATTAATGAGCTAGATTGAGTTAACTCTTCGTCTAAGAATCTTTCGTAGTGTCCTAGGTCTAAATCTGTTTCAGCACCGTCATAAGTTACAAAAACTTCACCGTGTTCACGGGGGTTTAGTGTTCCAGCATCAACATTTAGGTAAGGGTCACATTTTTGGAGGTTTACTTTAAAACCTCGGGCTTTTAAGAGGTTAGCTATCGAGGCTGCGGTGATTCCTTTGCCCAGTCCGGATATCACCCCGCCGGTTACAAAAATAAACTTGGTCGGCTGTTTTGCCACCTTCTCCTCTTTGTCTTATTGGTTTTATGCTACATCTTATTTAGATCAATATCAAGATATAAATCTCTAGTGAGCCGCTAGATATGTTAGAGCAGCATTTAGTTGGGTGTCAGTAGTATTTGAACTACTCGAAGGCATATTAACTACTTTATCAGGAGTAATACCCTTATGCTCAATATTCTGGCCGTCTGGCCTATACCAGCTGGCTATAGTTACCTTAAGTTCTGATCCATCACTAAAGTTAATTAATTGCTGTACTACTCCCTTACCGAAGCTTTGGTTACCAATTACATATGCGTCACCGTTATCGTGAAGTGCGCCAGCTGTTATTTCACTAGCTGAAGCACTGCCGCCGTTTATTAATACGACTGTCGGAATGCCGT
Source organism: uncultured bacterium (assembly GCA_963718045.1). GTDB lineage: Bacteria > Patescibacteriota > Saccharimonadia > Saccharimonadales > UBA4665 > JAJZKE01. Next base: position 198,106 of record OY970350.1, on the reverse strand, counting down.
GCAAAATATCACCACCTACAGAGTAATAAGTCTGTAAGATCGTACTGCCTCTTCTTTCAGAGAATATGGTTTGGCCGTTAGGCAGCCACAGGCTGGAAACGTTAACTGCTGCCGTAACCAAGCCACCCGGGTCATCTCGAAGATCTAAGATAATGCCCTTAACATGTTCGTTGGCAAATTTCTGGGCGTCCTGCTGGGCTAGTGACGAGGTATCGTTGGCGAAGGTAGTTATTTGCATATAGCCAATATTACCGTTAAGTATCTTTGTGTTTACGCTTGGCACGGTGATATTCTCTCTGGTTATAGCAACGTTCAGCTGTTGGCTGTCTCTTATAATCCCCAGGGTTACTTTAGTTCCAGCCTTACCGCGAATCAGGTTGACTGCCTGATCGGTTGTCATGCCGCTTGTACTTTGACCATTAATCGAAGCGATCAGATCATCCGGCTGAAGCCCTGCTTTTGCGGCTGGCGTGCCGGTAATAGGCGCTATTATCTCAATAATTCCCTGGCTGTTTTGACTAAGCTCAGCACCTATGCCGCTGAATGAATTATTAAGCTCATCGTTAAAAGATGATGCTTCAGCGCGAGTGAAATATTCGGTATAAGGATCATTGGCTGAAGCAGCTAAACCCTCTTTAATGCCATTTAGAACTTGTGTTTCGGTTAATTTGCCGTCGTAGTTTTCCCTTAGCGACTGGTATACCTGATTAACGGTTGTGTAGTTTAGTTGGCTTGGCAAACCAGTAAGATTAGACCTGCCGAAAGAAATTTGGCCATTACCAATATTAATGCCTAGAATTACTAAACCAACGGCAACGACTATTGCCGCCACAGATATAAGTGACCATTTTATAACTTTGCTACGAGCAAATCTCGACCTATGCTTTTTGTTATAACCACCAATCATAGACCTCTATTGTACTAGATTATTAAGGGTTTATGTACATATAAGTTTGGTTGCCTCTACTGGAAATGTATGAAGTACAGGCCCCCACGATCATCGTAACTGCTAGGTGCGAACGTGCGTTCGTCAAACGTACCGTTATAGTGCTCATTGTATTCTTCTACAGTAATACTGTCAGAGCCATTCACTGATACTACATACATGGCATGACCAACATCACCTGGCTGGCTATAGTCGCGATTACGAATAGCAATAGATCCAGCCGATGGCGTTTGATCTACGGAATAACCAGCATTTTCTGCAGACGCGATCCATTGGTAGGCGTCACCCCAATTTAATGTTGAGACGTCATATTTAGTGGCCGTCATATAGGCCGTGTAACTTACGCATTCACGATTTAACATGGCCCAGTTGTCTTCTGTGTTGTCTTGCGGCAAATCGCAACCCCAATCAACACCGGTGATAGAACTCTTGGTAGACGTGGGATAACCACCGCCGCATAGGCTACTTTCCGTAGTGTTGCCGGCATTATTAAGCGCTATTAATTGAGCCGTGAGCTGTGAGACATCCGCATTATCGTTAGATATCTGCTGATTATAAGCTGCTTGTTGCGATTGGTTGTATCCAAGTAACTGCTGCTGCTGAGATTCAACATAAGATAACTGACTATTCTGCGTCTGTTCAGTGGATACCAGCTGATCGACTTGGATCTTCTGGTTTTGTAAGCTTTGCTGAAGAGTATTTATTTGATCGACAGTGCCTTGGATTTTTTGCTGAACATCGTTATATGCTACTTGCTGGTCAATAAAGTCACTTAGATTGTCGCTGGTTGCCAGCATTTCTACAGGTGTTAACTGACCGCTGACATACATGGTTTCGATGTCGTTAGCTAGAATAGCCTTTTGCTGGACTAATTCGGCCTGGTTGCTCGCAATTTGAGTGTTTAGGCTGTCTTGTTTAGCCTCATTACTACTAATTTCCTGCTGCAAACTAGAGATCTGAGAACCCAATGAATTAATAGCTTCCTGATAATTTTGAGCTTGTGATTCAAGACTACTGACCGACTGCTGTGCTTGAGCATTCTGATTGCTTAAGTTGTTAATTTGGGCTTGACAATCAGCAGCGCTGCTACAGCTGGCAGCATGAACTATTATCGGACCAATAAAAAACGCAGCGCAAATAATCATAATGCTTGAGATAACTAGTATCGGTGTTGATCTCAGGCGGTCAATAAAAGATTGGGTGTGAGGTGTTTTGTTTATCATGTTTTTGTTTTTTGATCTGACAATAGTAAATATACGCCTTGTCAAAGAGTATGTAAACCTCTTATAGGACACATCTTCTCCTCTGTTTAATTTGTTAGTTAAAAAATAGCCATTTTTCACTGGCATTAATATCCTCACCCCTTAAAGTTAAATCTACTTTTTAAGCTTGAATTTTAGGTACCGCCTGGTCGCTATTGTCGCTGATGCGGCTCCAATTATTATGCCGATTAGGATCTGGAAAGTCAAAAACAGCCAGAAATGATTATCAAAATAGGTGGTAGCATAACCGATATCTAGTAAACCTAAGGTGGTGGCCTGAAGTGTTGAGCTGGCAGTAACAAAAATAAAGTTAATTATGACTATTGAAATAACAGCCGCTAGAAGTCCGTAAATCGCACTTTCAACAATAAACGGGCCCCTAATGTAGGTTTTGTTAGCTCCTAGAAGTCTCATGATACCGATCTCGTCACGGCGGTTAAAAATAGCCATTTGAAGCGTATTAAAGATAATTAAGACGCAAATTACAGCGAAGATAATGACGGCAATAATGCCTAGCTTTTTTAGTATGTTAGTAGCATGCGTTATGTTATTAATCGCCTGTTCCAAGCTCCCGGAGTATGAAGGCGGGTTCGACTGCAGGGCCATAATGTTCGGCTGAACTAAAAATGTTTTTATGCTAGATATTTTGTTTAAATTCTTTGGCCTGATGTGTATTGTTGCCGGCAAAGGATTAGACGTTTCACTAATAGCTAGGGCTAGTTGCTGGTTTCCAGCGTTTTGTGCTTCATACTGTTTTAGAACTTGGGCCTTATCCAGATACTGGACAGAAGCAACATTCGGTAAGATCTTAATTTGTTTTATTAAACTGTCGGTTTGAACTGTCGTATCGCTGTCTTTTAGATAGACAGAGATGTCTATTTTATTGGTTATCTGGGATATGGTATTGGAGAAAGTCGTATTAATAATCAATGACAGCAGTAAGACCGTCAAAGTGACTACCATAATGGCAATAGCTGCAACGGCAATACTCATGTTGCGGATAAAGTTAATTGCCCCAGTTAGAATGATTCTCCAAAATGTTGTTAATTGTCTTCTGATGTTCATATTATTGAGTAAATTATTTATTCAAAACCCTCATTAAAGCTTATAGCTGGCATGTGCCCTATCGGAAACTAGTTTCCCGTGCTCTAACGTAACTACGCGTCTTTTTAGCTTGTTAACGACTGCTACATTGTGGGTAGTTAGAAGAACGGTAGTACCGAAACGGTTAATTTTCTCTAGGACCTTAATAATTTCCCAGGCATGTTTAGGATCTAAATTTCCGGTTGGCTCATCGGCGATCAGTATCTTCGGCTGACGGACTATAGCCCTAGCTATAGCTACCCTTTGTCTTTCGCCACCACTTAGCTCTAAGGGCATATTTTTAGTCTTACTGCTGAGGTTAACTATCTCCAGCACTCTTGGAACCATGTTTTTAATCTCATGGCCGCTAGCTCCTACTATCTCCAGGGCAAAAGCGACGTTTTCATAAACATTTTTATTGGGCAGAAGCTTAAAATCTTGGAATACTACACCAATCTTACGTCTGAGCATCGGGATATCCCTGTCACGAAGCTTGTCATAATCCATCCCGCCAACAATTATCTTGCCTGAGGTTGGCGCTTCTTCTCTGGTTAATAGTCTGAGCATGGTGGTCTTTCCGGCACCGCTTTCACCGACAACAATGACAAATTCCTTGGGTTCAATATGCAAACTGACTCGGTTAAGAGCCGGTCCCATAGCTTTAGAGTAGGTTTTTGTTACCCTGTCGAGAAGTATCATCTTGATATATTATACCCGACTTTTAGGGTAGTTAATAACCTTGATAAATTAGTCGTCTAAATTAGCGGCAAAATCTAAGTAGGAGTCGATAACTTCATTAATCTCACCGTCTAAAATCTTATCCGGCTCGGCAGATTCAAAGCCAGTTCTTAAATCCTTCACCTGTTTATATGGATGAAGGACGTATGATCTAATCTGATTGCCCCACTCGGCAGAAACATTAGGTCCTTTAAGTAAAGATATTTTTTCGGCATGCTGTTCAAGCTGCATGCTGGCAAGTCTGGAGCGAAGGATAGTCATTGCCAGCTCCTTATTCTGGAGCTGTGAACGTTCATTTTGAATGGCTACGGAGATATTGGTTGGCAGATGGGTAATACGGACAGCTGAATCGGTTGTGTTAACACTTTGGCCGCCGTGTCCGCTGCTTCTATAGACATCCACTTTTAGATCCTTGGGATCTATTAGAACATCGTCCGGCTGGTCAATTTTGGGATAGACTTCAACTTTAGCAAAACTAGTTTGTCTTAAGTTATCGGCATTAAAGGGACTTAATCTAACTAATCTATGAACACCGCTTTCACCTTTTAATTTTCCGTATGCAAACGGTCCGGAAACATCTAGCGATACACTCTTAATACCAGCTTCCTCACCATCTGTTTGATCAAGTAAAGATATTACGTAGCCGTTCTTTTCGGCCCAGCGGTTATACATTCTAAGTAACATCTGGGCCCAATCCATAGCATCTGTACCGCCTGCCCCAGCGTAGATGTTCAATATTGCATCGTGATCATCGTAAATACCAGATAGTTTTAATTCTTCTCTTAAATCAGTCAGTTTCTTTTCTAAATCGTCCAGCTGGCTAGAGATCTCTTCTTCCATCTCTTTGTCTTTTAAGCCAGACAGTTCCTTAAGTTCATCAAGGGATTTTTTGAATTCCCGCCATGGTTCCAGCCGGTTTTTTAGTTTAGCAATCCGCTTCATGGTATTCTGGGCTTTAAGGTTATCCGCCCAAAAATCCGGTTCTTCCGAGAGTTTAACTAAATCATCTAATTCTTTGCCGGCTTCAACTAGCTTCAGTTTTTTAGATAGTGCCAGATATTCTTTTTCTAGCTCATCGAGTTTGTTATCTGCCATAGTTTAATCCTACCAGAGGACAGATAGTTGTTTATATAGATCATCAACTACATCACTGCCGCAGTTGCCTAGTACGCCGAGGAGCCAAAGCTTTTCATCAAACATCATGTTAGCTACTTTTACCATGTCTTCTTTACTGACAGACTTTATTCTTTCTGGAATACGGTAATAGTCTTCTATGACACCGTCAAAAAAGTAACGGTTACTGTAACCATTGGCGGTCGCACCAACGGTTTGGGCAGATCTTTGGAAGCGGCCTAAAGAATACTGCTTGGTAGCATCAATGTCATCTTGATTTAAATCATCCCGGCAAACTTTAGACAGTTCGCTAATAAAGATATCGGCCAGCGCTTTGGAGTTTTTTTCAGAAACCTGGGCGCCAAACCACCAGTTTGAGGCATCTTTTGTCTGAGACAGCCCAGAGTTCATGTCATAGACTAATCCCCGCTCTCTAGCCGTGCCTAAGATTTTAGAATAAAGAGTTTCTGTTAAGTACGTGTTTAGCAGATTAAGGGCATCGGCTTCAGAATCTTTAAGACGGCTGTGTTTAAAGGTATCGATGTAAAAATACAAGTTTTCGACAGTATGATTATGGATATATAAAGGCTTTTTAAGCAGTTTGGGTTTTTCTACCGGCAAGGCAAATCGTTTTTCGCCTTTTGGCAGTTCTATACTACTAAGACAAGAAATTAAGGCCTTCATTCTTGCCGGCGTAAAGTTACCAGCCATAACAAAGCGCATATTGGTTGTGAAGTGGGTTTTACGGTGGTGCTCCCTAACGTCTTCAACGGTTACATTTTTCATCAGTTTAAGTCTTTCGGCATCAGTTTTGGCAATAAAACCAATTACCTGTCTCATCTCAAGCGATAGCCTTCTAAAGTGATTGTTGGCCCGGGCCGTCATTTCTTCCTGAACATTGCCAAACTCTGCTTTAAATTCGTCCTCTAAGAACAAGGGTTTAGCAATAGATATTAGAAGAAGGTTTAAGACCCTTAGCCATTCAAACTCAGCACATTCAGCTTCATAGATAATGTCATAAACTCCGGTTGATGCATTTGAATATGCTCCGTTCTTTTCTAATTCAGCATGGAAATCCCGGGCTTTTGGGATAAGCTCATTGGCTCCCAGCAGTACATGCTCCATAAGATGCGGCACTTCCCATTTGTCTTCCTTAACTAAATATTCACCAGCCCGAAAGTTAATGTCATAAGTCATAACCAGAGCATCAGGAATATGAATAATTAAACCTTTAGCGCCATTTTTGAGTTTTACCTCTCTGACGGTATGCTTCATTTACTTATGTCGCCTTTTTTTAGCTGCTGTCTTTCTTTGGCGTTCGCTTTTACGGGCTTTTTTAATGTTCTCGGATTGTTTTTTCTTTGGTATTTGAGTAGGTTTAGCAAAGTCTTTCTCTTCAAATTCTTTCTCGTTTTCAACAATTTGACCAGCGTTTTCGACTGAGCTTCTAGCAGCAATTGTTAGTTCTGTCTCCATCGCTCTGTCTACCTGTTCCTGGGTCAATGGCTCGGCGTGGAATAATGCCCTAAGTACGTCATGCCTTAAGCTGTTTTGCATAGCATCAAATAACAACTGGCCTCTTCGTCTATATTCAACTAACGGATCCTGCTGACCGACGCCCATCCAGTGAATACCTTCTCTTAAGTGGTCCATGTTTTCCAGGTGCTGCATCCAAAGATTGTCCAGCACCTGCAGATAGACTTCTCTTTCTACCTTACGCATTACTTCGGGAGTAAAAGCTTGCTCCCGAGCAGCATAGAGCTCCTTAGCTTCTGTTTTAAAGACGTCAATAAACTTTGATGCATCGGCGTCAAATAGGCGATCTAAGGTGGGTTCATCAAAGGGGAATATTTCAGTTATGATGTCCTCGAATTGGTCAGTTGTTACTTCCGGCGATTTTGCCAGCAGTGTAATCTGTTCGTCAATGAATATTTTTATTCGTTTAGATATGTCTTCGGCTTTTAGAATCTCGCGGCGCATGGCATATGTTGCCCGGCGGTGCCGGTTCATAACATCATCGTATTGAACGACATTTTTACGCTGATCAAAATGGAAGCCTTCGACCTTTTTCTGGGCACCTTCTAAAGATTTTGAGATGATTCGGTTCTCAATAGGAGTCTCATCGTCTACTTTCATTCTCTCCATAACAGCTGCTATTCTATCGCCGCCGAAGACTCTCATAAGCTCGTCTTCCGTGCTGACAAAGAACTGGGTCGTACCCGGATCCCCCTGACGGCCTGATCTGCCTCTCAGCTGGTTGTCTATTCGTCTTGATTCATGTCTTTCACTGCCTAAAACAAACAGTCCGCCTAGTTCTGTTCTAACCTCTTCGTCTAGTACAATATCTGTACCTCGTCCGGCAATGTTTGTAGCTAGGGTGACCGCACCTTTTTGGCCGGCATTGGCAATTGTGGCTGCTTCCCTTTCATTGTTTTTAGCATTTAATACTTGGTGAGGAATACCTGCTTTTAATAGCAGGCTGCCTAAGAGTTCGTTTTTTTCAATTGATGCCGTTCCCAGTAACACCGGCTGACCTTTGGTATGAAGTTTTTTAACTTCCTTAATTACGGCACTAAATTTGCCCATTTCAGATCGGTAGATTCTATCTGGGCGATCGGTTCTAACAATTGGTTTGTTGGGTGGTATTTCAATGACTTCCAGTTTATATATCTGGTGGAATTCTTCAGCCTCAGTTGCAGCTGTGCCGGTCATGCCGGATAGTTTGTCGTACAAACGGAAATAGTTTTGGAAAGAGATAGTCGCTAGCGTCATGCTTTCCTGCTGGACTTCAACATCTTCCTTAGCTTCAATCGCCTGGTGAAGACCTTCGTTATATCTTCTTCCAGGCAGCAGTCTTCCGGTAAACTCATCGACAATAACTACTTCGCCGTCCTTTGTTACCACATAATCTTTATCACGGTGAAACAAAGCATGGGCCTTTAAAGCCTGCTGCAAGTGGTAAATTGTTCGTATATTTTCTGAGCCGTATAGATTTTCAAGGCCTAATATCTTTTGAACTTTTTCTATACCTTTATCTGTCAGAATAACTGTTTTTCGCTTTTCGTCAGTCTCATAATGCTCATCTTTTTTTAGCTGTCTGACCACTTTAGCAAACTGGCTGTAGGCCGAACCGCTGGTAGCACTCGGGGCACTAATAATAAGAGGCGTTCTGGCTTCATCTATTAAAATTGAGTCAACCTCGTCAACGATGGCAAAGTTAAGATCCCGCTGCCTTAATTGGTCTACTTCCCTGACCATATTGTCTCTTAGGTAATCAAAACCAAATTCGTTATTTGTGCCATAAGTTATATCGGCGTTATATGCTTCCTGCCTGGTAGCCGGTTTTAAGTGCCTGAATCTTTCATCATCGTGCTCTTTGTTAGAATAGCTTGGATCATAAATAAAGCTTTGGTCGGCAATTATTACGGCAGTAGACATACCAAGGAAGTCATAGATCTGGCCCATCCAGCCGGCATCTCTTTGGGCTAGAAAATCGTTGACGGTAACAATGTGTACTCCCTTTTCGCTGAGAGCGTTGAGATAAACCGGCATTGTGGCAACTAAGGTCTTGCCTTCACCAGTCTTCATTTCAGCAACACTGCCTTCATGAAGAGCGATGCCGCCAATAAGCTGGACATCGAAATGTCTTTGGCCTAACGTCCTGGTGGCTACTTCTCTGACAAGTGCAAAAGCATCAGGCAAAATACCATCCAGTGATTCGTCCTTTAGTCTTTTCTTTAATATGTCCGTTTGAGTTTTAAGCTGGCTATCTGTCATTTTTTGATACTTTGAAGACAGGTCATTAATAGCTACCATTTTCTTTCTAAGGCGTTTCAGGGTTCTAGCCTGGGGATCACCAAGAATTTTCTTAACGACAATATTCATCTTAAGCTTATAACTTCCATTTTCCTCCGGTTAAAGTCTCCGGCTGTTCTATTGCTAAATATTATACCTGCTTATACTGATTTTTAAGCAGCTTTTTTACCAAATCTAAAGGTCAAGTGACGGATTAATTTGGCCGTGTCGTGTTTCTCTTTGTATTTCTCGATCTGACTCTTTAATTTAACTTCGACAATATCTATGGCGGCAAATATATTAACGGTTGATTCTTCAATGTTTATATTCTCTTTAGGCAGATGCAGTAGTACTTCGCAAGCAAACTGATTATTTTTAGGCTGAGCGGACTTTATATAAACTTCCATTTGGGCTGATTCCCGGGATTTTTTAGGCAGGTATTTATCTACTTGGCCGAGTTTTTTAACGACATACCTGCGGGTATTTTCATCGACAGTCATATGAATGCCTTCAATATCTAGTTTTTCAATCATAACTTCATTTGCTCCTGTTTATTAAATGACTGTGCCGTTGCCCATGTACTTTTGTAAGACTTTCGGTATGTTGACGTGGCCATCTTCCGTCTGATTGTTGTCAATAATAGCAATAAGTATTCGGCTTAGGGCAAACGCCGTGGCGTCGTTGGTATGGATTAGCTCAATTCCGCCGTCAGCTCGTTTAAGCCTGGTTTTAAGTCTTCTGGTCTGGAAATCAGTTATGTAATCTGCTGAGTGAGTTTCGCGGTACTTATCCTGACCCGGAAGCCAGGTATTAATATCTACACCGCGGGCATTAGGAAAGCCAATATCGGCCGTGCATTTTAGCAAAACCTGGTACGGAAGCTCCAGCTGGGTCATTAAGTACTCCTCAATAGCGATAAGGAAAAGGTGTTCGTTAAATGAGGTTTCCGGTGTTGAAAAGACTTCCATCTCCAGTTTATCGAACTGGTGGTTTCTAAACATTCCCTCCATATCTTTACCGTAACTGCCTGCTTCCCTTCTAAATGAAGTGCTGTAGCCGACGTATCTAATAGGCAGCTCACTTTCAGGGATAATTTCATTAGCGTACATCGTACATAAACTGTGCTCAGCCGATGCATTGAGCCACAGGTCATCGTGCTCAATCTTATATGTCATTTCCTCGGCATTTAATCTGCCTGATGCTTCGTATATGGCTGTATTAATCAGAGCTGGCGGTATCACTGGTACAAAAGTTTTAGGTTTTAAATCTAATTTATTATCTGCCAGTATTTTCTTAATTACCTCTTGGTCACCTAAAGTGTCCAGCACAAACCGGATTATGGCGAACTGCAAGTTAACTAAATCGCCTTTTAGATAAACAAACCGGCTGGCAGCAACTTTTGCTGCCCTAGCGGTGTCCAGCCAGCCCCGGTTTTCAGCAATTTGGGCGTGATTTTTAGGTTTAAATTTAAAGACTGGCTTTTGACCAACTTCTTTGGCAACCTGGTTTTCATCTTCACTAGATCCGACCGGCACATCGTCAGTTGGCATATTCGGAACTTTCCTTAAGTACTTCTCAAGATTAAGTTCTGTACCTACTAACTGGTGCTCCTTCTCTTGTAACTTGTCCTTTATTTGTTTGCCACGTCCTAAAACTTCATCAGTTGGTTTCTGGCCTTTCGATTCACCAGCTAGTTTATTTCTTTGCCGTCTTAATTCTTCTACTTCAGCCAGCAGTTCTTTTCGCTCTTTATCGAAACGAAGAATAGACTCAACGTCTACTTCGTAGCCTTTTTCTTTGGCCTTTTGTGCGACCCGTTCTTTGTTGTCCCTAATTAGCTGTATGTCTATCATTGCTTGAATTATATATTATTTAGACTTTAAGGCATTAACTGTTAGCTCAGTCCGCTTTTTAGCATAATCGCAATAATCACAAACACCACCCATGGCAGCTACGCCAACTTCTGGCATATCCCCTTCCAAACACTTTTTCATTTTCTTTATGGCCGGCTCTACCCAGGAAGCATCACCCTCGTATTGAATTAACTTGGTATTAAACTCCAGGCGGTCATTAAAACCGTCAAGTTCTAGCCGGCCATTGGTATAAATAAATACAGCCGTGTTACTGACTTTAAAGTCATTTTGGCGGAGCAGCCACTGATAAACTTCAACTTGTCTTTTGTAGCTTAACTGCCACTCTGCGTCCAGTGAAACTTCGCTGCTCTTGGCTGTAGCTTTGTAGTCGACAATGATCAATTCACCGTCTTCTTTTACCCAGACGTCATCAATGGCACCAAAAACATACAAATTTGTTGGTTTATGCAAGCTGCCTACGCCAACAAAATTCTCCCGCCATTTATCTAGATCTTCATGCATAAATGGGACAGCTTTTATCTGGTTATCGAGCATTAAGGGATGTGGTTTAGCTTGCTTCCGGTAGGAATCAAACTCTTTTTTTAAGAGTTCATCGACTGCCTTATTCAAACTAAAGGGCGGCCCGTTTGGTCTTTTAATTTTAAGCCTGGCGTCCAGCCAAAAACAGCGCGGGCATTGCATAAACAGCTCGATTTTAGAACGGCTGATTTTAAACTGGGTTTTTTGCCCTGGTGTATAAGCACTTGAGCCTCTATAGTTGTCTGACATCTAAATATATTGTAGCAGGTTAGATTATCTGACTTCGAAAGACTCCAGCACTTTAAGCAGCGCGGGTCTTGTCCGGACAATAATCATTGGCTCGTCTTTGATTAACCTTTCCGGGTCATTAAAGCCCCAAGCAACCGCTATTACCTTCATGTTAACTTTATTAGCAGCTTCAATATCTCTGACTTCGTCACCAATATAGACAGCGTCTTCGGTCTTAATATCATTCTTTTTTAAAATCTTAGTTAGTGCCGCTGCTTTATTAAGCAGCCCTACACCGCCGTAAACAGCTTGAAAATATTCGCTAAAACCAAACCTAGATAGAAAGCTATTAATATTTGATGTGCTGTTAGTGCTCATTATATACATCTTAAAATCTCGTTTATGTAAGCTGCTTAAAACTTCACCTATACCTTCAAATGGTTTAATTTCATCCAGTCTTTTAGCCATTTGTTTCCGGCCGCGTATTAATAAGATGGGCCATCTGTGTTTAGCTATACCCAGTCTTGCTGCGGCATCAACTATGTTTTCGTGTTTAAGTTCTTCCGTAATAATCGGGTCAAGCAAAGACGGATGACCGGTTAGGTTATGGCTTATTTCAATAAATAGCTTAAATGTGTCGGCAATAGTGCCATCAAAATCAAAAATTATATATTTCACCTTTACTCCAAAGCCTTTATTGCCGGGTGATCAAGTCCGTAGTAATGGGCGATCTCATGCCACAGCGTATGCCTTATTTGCTCTTTTAGTTCATCAAGGCTGCTAGCATTAGATTCAATTGGCAGCTTGAATAAAGTAATTTTATCCGGCAGTGTTTTTTGAACACCTTGCCTCTGGCTTAGGGGTACTCCTTCGTACAGTCCGAGGAGTGTTTCTCTCTCATGAAGATTAAGTTTTTGCCTTTGTTCAGGCGTCGGAAAATCTTCAACAATGAGGGCTACATTCTTCAAATTGTCAATATGTTCTTTGGGTAACTTCGTCAGCGCTTCATTAATGTAATCATGAAATTGTTCGTTACTAACTCTAAACATTTTTCTTAAAGATCTCAGGATAAATGCTTTTAGTAACTTCATCAATTCCTTCTCTTAGCTGCGGGAAAGGCACGCCCTCTCGAGCTGTAACGCCTTCCAGTACCCAGAAGAATCTCTCGCTGTATCCCCAGCCGCAGGTAGGAGGCATGCCGTATTCAAGCATCTCAACAAAGTCAATGTCTAGCATCTGGGCTTCCTTGTCTCCTTCGTCTCTAAGCTTTTGCTGCTCCATGAACCTGTTTAGCTGGTCGACGGGGTCATTGAGCTCAGAATAGCCGTTGCCCATTTCGGTACCGGCAATAATCGGATGGAAACGCTGCGAAATTCTCGGATCGTTAGGATCTTTTTTTGCTAATGGAGATATAACAACCGGTTCATGAATCAGCCAAAACGGTCCAGCAGATTTTTGCCTGAATATCTTCCAGACGCTGTCCATGGCTCTGATTACACCCACCTCGCCGTCAAGTTCTACCTTATTATCGGCCAGTATTTTCTTAAGCTGGTCTAGATTTGGATTAAACACGTCAACGTTATAGTTCTCCCGCATAATGTCGTCATACTTTACAATGGGCCAAGGCTGGTCTAAGTTAATATCAAAATTACCAATTTTAAACTGCAGAGTCCCCCAGGTACGGGAAGCAACCTGCTTCATCATATCTTCGTAGAATTTCATGCCGCCTTCATAGTCTTGATAGGCAGTATAGCTTTCAAAGGCGACGTGTTCAGGTAAATGTTCGTCCGAATAATTCTCGTTCCTAAATCTTGGTCCAATGTCATAAACCTTTTCAAAGCCGGCACCAATTAATCTCTTAAGCGGCAATTCGTGACTAATTCTAAGGTAGAAATCCTGGTCCAAAGAATCCATATGGGTAACAAACGGATTGGCATCTGCTCCGCCAGTTGCATGCTCGAGAACCGGAGTATTAATTTCAATAAAGCCGTGTTCATTCATGTAGTCCCGGGTAGCTTGCCAGAACTTGCTTCGTCTAATAAAACGGTCGCGGACATCAAGATTAACGTTCATGTCGACGTAACGGCGTCTCAATCTTTCTTCTTTGTTGACAAAGCCATCCTGCTTGGCCGGCAGCGGTCGCAGTGACTTAGAAAGAATCCGAAGCGTCTTAACGTCAACTGAAATTTCATCAGTCTTAGTCTTAATAACCGTGCCCTGGGCCTCAATAAAATCGCCATTATCAAGCAAGTTAAGCTCTTTAAAGCCCAAACGGCTGGGATCAGAGGTAGTGTCCAGGGTTTCAACTTTGTCAGCTTCTAAAAACAACTGCAAACGGCCGCTTTGGTCCCTGATTACGAGAAAAGCGATCGAGCCAAACTTCCGGATATTCTCAATCCGGCCGACGACATTAACCTGTTGACCGTTTAGTTTCTCGAAATCACTGGTTATATCTAAAAGATTAACTGTCCTATTAGCTTTTGACGGATAGGGATCAATGCCCAGTTTTTTGAGTTCTTCAAGTTTTCTAAGACGTTCGTCTCTTAATTCTTTAAGTGTTGCCATCAGCTTTCAGTATAGCTTAAGAAACCGGACTTTAAGAAATATCTACAATTTTATATCTAGCCACTTCGTTAGATGTCTTGATCTCAACAAAATCACCGACTTTTTTACCGAGTAGTGCTGAACCAATTGGCGATTCATCAGATATCTTGCCGGACAAGGGATCAGCTTCAACCGTACCTACAACTTGGAATTCTTGGGACGATCCATTCTTTAGTTTTACTTTTGAACCTAGCTGGACTTTACTGTCGCCGCGGGGTTTCTTAATGATCTCAACGTTTTGCAATATGCCTTCAATCTCGCTGATCCTGGTTTCATTCCTGTCCTGCTCAACACGGGCAGCCTGGTACTCGGCATTTTCAGCAAGATCACCAAGTTCACGGGCAGTCTTAATAGCCTCAGCAATTTCAACGCGCTTGGCAATCAAGCTGTTCAGTTCGATCTTTAATTCTTCGACGCCTTCTTGGGTCAATCGGTACAATTTCTTCATCAGGTCCTCCTTTTTAGTAAACCTGCTTTTTAGATAATTGGATAATATATCACCTTGTTGATTGTTTATCTAGATTGCAGCTTACATTTTCAAATAACTTATCTATATTTACCTAGATAATTGACTATCTAATAGAGTACACCAAACACCTATCTTGCCTTACATATTATACTTGGTTATACTAAAAATAATAGCGATGAAGGGGTTCCCCGCCCTGGAGCTGGCCGTGAATAGCGGTCCGGTTATCTCACCGTCACATGAGAAGGGTCGTTTTAGACCTAATAAGGCTTTAAGTAGCGATACTAAAGCGAAGGCAAGATGGTACCACGAGACGTCTCGTTCTTGCTAAACCAGTCTATATGGTTTGGCTAAGGACGAGTTTTTTAATTTGGAGGTATATGTGAGGTTATCTAAAGCTTTCGGCAGACCATCAAAAACAGAAGGCACTGATCTATCTATTATTTCCCACAAACTGTTAGTGCAAGCCGGTTTTATCAGGGAGTCTACCGCCGGCAGATACTATATCCTCCCCTTAGGATGGCGAGTTCATGAGAATATAGCAGACGTTATTAGAAAGTATATGAACAAAATTGGCAGCCAAGAGCTAATGCTGCCGGTGCTGCATCCAATTGAACTATGGCAAGAAACAAATAGGACTGTCTCAGTCGGTTTTGAGCTGCAAAGAATTAAAGACCGCCGTGGGGCAGAGTTTGCTCTTGGCGGTACAGCTGAAGAAATGGCTGTAGATTTGGTTCGTAAATTTAATATTAGCTACCGGGACCTACCCTTTACTGTTTACCAGTTTTCAATGAAGTTTAGAGATGAAATGAGAGCTCGCGGAGGTCTGCTTAGACTTCGAGAATTTGTCATGAAGGATGCTTACAGCTTTGGCAACGAAGAGCAATTTAAACAAACGTACAAAGAAATGGCTGATGCATACACTGCCCTATTTAAAGAGTTAGGGCTTTCTACGATCATGGTTGAAGCCGATAATGGATATATTGGCGGCGAATACTGCCATGAGTTTATTGTTGAAAGCGATATTGGCGAAAGCCGCTACTTCACTACTGCAGACGGCAAGTATGCCGCCCATGAAGATGTCGCTAAATTTGTTAAGTATAAAGATGATAGTGATGAGGAGCTAAAACCCAAAGAGGATGTTTTAGGTGAAGGAATTATTGGTGCCAATAAACTTGCTGAATTCTTAAATATCCCGGTTGAAAAAACAACTAAAACTATTCTTTTTGAAAATGATGAGGGTCAAATTATAGCGGCCGCCGTTAATGGCATCTATGATGTTAACTTAACAAAACTTCAGCACATCGCAGGCAACTCGCCGCTGAAACTAACTAGTCCAGAGACAGTTAAAAAGGCTACCGGAGCTGAGATAGGCTACGTGGGCTTTTTGAATTTAACTAAGGAAATAAAAGTTTATCTAGACGACTCCATCAAAGGTCGCCGTAACTTTGAAGTTGGCGCTAACAAAACTAATTACCACTTTCGTAACGTAAACCTTGGCCGGGACTTCCCAGAACCAGATAAGTTTTATGACATTGCTATGGCTCGTCCGGGTGATCAGGCACCGAATAATGCCGGCGAACTGATTGAAAAACGAGGCATAGAGGTAGGCAATATTTTTCAGCTAGGCTATCACTATACTGACCTGATGGAAGGTGCTGAATATACAGATTCTGACGGCCAGATAAAGAAGTATTATATGGGCTGTTATGGAATTGGCATTGCCAGAACACTGGCAGCTATTGTTGAAACACACCATGACGATAAGGGTATCGTTTGGCCCGACGCCGTTGCACCGGCTAAAGTCCATCTGGTCAGAATCGGTGCTGAGGAAAATACCGTCAAGGCGGCTGACAGTCTTTATGAAGAGCTAAAAAGCGCTAATATCGATACGCTTTATGATGACCGTGAAGAGAGTGCCGGAGTTAAATTTGCCGATGCAGATTTAATTGGCTGCCCCATGAGACTGACTGTTAGTCCCAGGACTTTAGAAAGTCAAGGTGTTGAATTAAAACATAGAAATGAAGAAAAAAGTGAAAGCGTTCCTCTTGGCGAAGTGGTAGCTAGGCTTTAGCTAGATATGTATTGCCAGTAGCGGCGCTAAGTATAGGACAAAATAGGCCACACCATTTTTTATGCCATGGAGAGTCATACCTGACCATAGTCCGTCTGTTTTCTCCCTTAGATAGATTAGGATAATAGATAAAATAAAGGTGTCTACAAATCCAATCCAAAGCAGTCCGGCTGTCCCTTCAGGCAAATGAGCGCTGGCAAAAATTACACTTGTAACAATAGCAGCGGCAATTTGAGGCAGTCCTTTCTTAAGACTGGAGTACAAGAAACCTCTGACTAAAATCTCTTCAGCAATTGGCGGCAGTATTACCAGGCTGATAAACGTGACTATTAACTGGGCTGCGCCGTGGACACTGCCAAAACCAACGTTCTGGGTTTCTGACAATCTGAGCCCCTTAACAAAGCTAGATAGGATAGCGACAGCAATAATATAAAGGAGGTAATAAACAGGGACAGCCAGCAGAGCATATAATGGGTCCCGAAGATGGGGTTTTCTAAGCCCAATAACCTTTTTATCTACCTTAAACCATTTAAGAAGCTGAAGCACAGCTAAAACTGTGAAGGCCTCAACTATAAATACGTAAAAGAACTGGGCGTACGTTGAGTTATTAAGCCAGCTGGAGGATTTAGCGGCAGACCAGTGCCTTAAAATAGGATAAATTAAAACAACCAGGCCAACAATTTGCGAGAAAACATAGATTGCTAGAACAAGTAGGACACCAATCCAGGGGTTCCACTTAACTCCTGGTGCTCTTTGACTTGTTTCTTCAGCTGCGTTAACTGGCCTAGCACTATCCTTAACCATCAAAAGAACCTTTTAATGTCCACGTATGAGATTAGCGCTATTAAAAAGAAAAGGACTAACATCCCGACGGCATTAATAAGTTCTTCTGTGTTGGCGTTCATAGGATGTTTTAGACCATGGGAAATAAGCGTCAGCCATAACCTGCCGCCATCAAGAGCCGGTATGGGCAATATGTTCATAATGGCCAGAGTTAAAGAGATTAGGGCAATAATAAATATCATAAAGCTAAAACCGACTGAACTGCTGTCTTTAAGTATTACAACCAAACCAATTGGTCCGACTATTTGGCTGCTGGCTGAGGTTTGAGCATTCTTTCTCGCGGCATTATTATGTGTTGCTGCCCCGGCTATAATTCCGCCTAGTCCATGGATAGCATGACCCAGCCCCTGATAGGACAAGACAACTATCTGTTTCGTCAGGCCTAGGGCAACAATTGGCGAAGCCCAAGTATATCTGATTAAACTGACTCCGCTGCTGTAGCTGCTGGTAGCTACCCCTAGATAAATCTTATCTTTGTTTGAGTTAGCCTGGGCTGCCGTGTTGATGGTGGTTGTTGTCACGTAATCTTTACTGCCTCTGCTGTAATCAATTAATACCTTTTGGCCGGCAAACTCTTTAGTTACTTTTTGAAGTGATGAAGCAGAGTTAATTTTAACAAGATTGTTCTTTGGACCCAGAGCAATAATATTTTCACCCGCTTTTAGACCTGCCCTGGCCGCTGGCGTCCCGCTTAATACCTCGCCGATTTGGACTACCGTTGTCGCCTTTTTGATAATATGGCCGTTGCTACTAACCGTAAACTGATTGGGAATAATTTGTGGCAAGCCGATTAAGCCTAAAATTATAAGCAGAACGAAGCCCGTGATTAAGTTACTAATTACACCGGCCGCCATAATTTTAGTTTTAACCCATAGAGTTGCCGCTCCGTAACTACCCGGTTCCATGTCGCTGTCATGCTCGCCTTTAAGCTTTACGTAGCCGCCTAAAGGTACAGTGTTAAACCTAAACAGCCAACCATTCTTTGTCTTTCTTTTATAAATAGTCGGGCCAAAGAAAATGGCAAATTCCTCAACCGCAACACCATTTCTTCTAGCAGCCATAAAATGGCCAAACTCGTGGACAACAATTAACCCGATGATCAGAACTATCCCGATGATTAAAACTAGAACCGCCATTTTACCCTAGTTAACTCCCTTGCAATAAGTTAGTATTGCTTTTTGTTGTGGATTTAAAAATAATTATATCAACAATAACTCCTGCTTACTAAATTAGAGCTGATAGATATAAACTTTTCTTAAATTCTTATAGAGTAAGTATTTCTTTTTCTTTGTTTTTAGCATTTTCTTCGACGACTTTTCTCTGTTCGCTAACCAGCTCTTCAATAGACTTTGCCAGTCTTTTAGACTCATCTTCGCCGATAGTTTTATCTTTTTTAAGCTTATCGATGGCATCAAGTGCGTCATGTCGGGTAGAGCGCATTTTAACCAAGCAGTCTTCAACGTGGCCGTTTATCTGCTTAGTCATTTCCCGTCTTCTTTCTTCAGTCAAAGGCGGGATTGGCAGTCTGATAACCCTACCGTCATCACTAGGATTTAAGCCGAGTGATGGGTTATTTCTTATTGCTTCAGATATTGCTGCTATATTACTGGGGTCAAACGGGGTAAGCTGAAGCATTTGGGATCCAACGGCAACTACATTCGCCACTTGTTTTAAGGGCATCGGTGTGCCGTAAGCTTCAACTATAACGCCGTCAAGCATAGCGGCATTAGCCCGTCCGGTTCGGATAGACTTTAGGTCTTCTACAAATCTATCAAAAGCTTCCTTCAGTTTTGAGGCCGTGTCACTGATAACTTTATTGCTGTCCATACAGACAATTCTATCACCAAGTAGGTTAATTGACCTCGCCTAAAGCCAGACGGCTGAACCTTCTGACAACGATGTTCTCACCTAGCTTGGCGCCGTGTTGTTTAACATATTCACCGACAGTAATATCTGGGTCCTTAACAAACGGCTGGTCAAGCAGGCATCGTTCCTCGAAGTATTTAGTAAGTTGGCCGGCAACAATTTTATCTACTATATTAGCTGGTTTGCCTTCAGCTTTGGCCTTTTTCTTAAGCTCAGACTCAACCCGCTTCTTTTCCGTTTCCGGAACATCGCTCTGGCTAACATATTCCGGGTTTGAAGCGGCAATATGCATGGCTATGTCTTTTACCAAACTAGTAAAGATTTCATTTCGAGCCACAAAGTCAGTTTCACAGTTTACTTCTACTAATACGCCAATGCGGTTATCGTGAAGATAACTGCCAATAACGCCTTCACGGGCTTCTCTTTCACTTCTTTTTTCGGCTTTAGTCAGTCCCTTTTCGCGCATAGCTTTTAAGGCTTTGTCGAAATCGCCTGACGATTCTTCAAGAGCAGCTTTAGCATCGGTTAAACCGACACCGGTTAGATCTTTGAGTCTTTTAACTTCGTTAATATCTGCAGACATTTTTTCCTCCGCTAATTAATTTCTGGTTTAACTTCTGGCTTGGCTTTTGATCGGCCAGCTTCAATACTTGCTTTAATGTAATCAGCTATTAACTGGATGGTTTTAATAGCGTCATCGTTAGCCGGAATGGGGTAATCAATGACAGAGGGGTCAGAATTTGTATCAGTAATAGCTATAACAGGTATGCCTAGCTTGTTGGCTTCCTTAACGGCAATGTTGTCATGAATAGTGTCAACCACAAAGACTGCTCCGGGGTGTCCGTTAAGTTCTTTAACACCGCCAAAGGCGGCATTTAAGCCATCTATTTCTTCCTGAAATCTTTGGACTTCCAGTTTGTTATATTTATTGGCTAGTTCACCGCTGGCCATACGGGCTTCAAGGTCCTTTAAGTGCTTAACCCGGCTGCCGATAGTTGCCCAATTGGTCAAAGTACCGCCAAGCCAACGTTCAGTAACATAAGGCATCTTAGTTTCGTCCGCTAAGTTCTTAATAATATCCTTAGCTTGCCTCTTTGTGCCGACAAACAAAATCTGCTTGTTTTCTGAGGCCAGTCTAGAAACAAAATCTAAAGCCCGCTCTAAACAAAGGGCCGTTTTATTTAGATCAATAACATGTATACCACCCCTTTTAGAGTGGATGTATTGGGCCATTTTAGGATGCCAACGACTGGTCCTATGGCCAAAATGGGCTCCGGCCTCAAACAGTTTCTTAACATCTACTTCATTGGTTGTAGCCATAACTTTTCCTTCCTCTTCAACTGGGTGCTCCTATTTTCAAGGAGAGGAATGTACCCCAGCCTGATTAATTTTATTCCTAATATCTTACCTTATTTAAGCTAATCTGTCTAACAAATTGCCGGCCAGTTTAGCCCGCCCTTTTCAAAGGTGTTGACCAGAGAGGCCACCTCATATATACTAATGGGCCTATGAAGAAGGATATTCACCCCGATAACTACCGTCTAGTCGTTTTTAAGGATTTAAATAACGACTCGACGTATCTTACGCGTTCAACAGCTCCGACTGATGAAACTATTGAGATCGAAGGCACAACTTATCCGCTTGTAAAGGTCCACATCTCCAGCAGTTCTCACCCCTTCTTTACTGGTGAAGAACGAATCATGGACATTGAAGGAAGAGTAGATAAATTTAAAGCGCGGGCAGCAGCTGGTACAGCCGCCAGAGAAAAACGGGCAAACGCAGTTACTAAGCAAGCAAAACGAAAAGCTAAAAAAGTTGCTAAAGAAACCGAAGAGTCTTAAGCACTCTTAATCTTCCGGGAAGCGGTTAGCATATAATGAGATATTATGAATAGCCAGGAAGCAAAATTTAGAGAAGAACTTGCCGACTTAGAACTTAAGATGACAGACAGCGGCGTCTATGCCCTGCCGGAATATCCCAAGTTAGCTAAACGCTACACCGAACTTAAAGAACTAGTTGACCTTTTTGACAGCTCAAACGAATTAAAACGCCAGCTTGAAGCAGCCGAAGAATTAAAAGCTCATACCAAAGAAACTGACTTAATAGAACTTGCCGGGCAAGAAATTGAAAGTTTAAAAGATAAAATTGCTGAAACTGAAGAAGAGCTAAAAGAACATCTTAAGGTTGATGATCCGAATAGCGCCCGCAATGTGATTATTGAAATTCGGGCAGCTGCCGGCGGAGATGAAGCCAGTTTGTTTGCCGGCGAGCTATTTAGAATGTATTGTCGCTGGGCAGAAATCCACGGATATAAGTATGAGCTATTAAGTGAGAATCCGAATGAAGTCGGAGGCTTTAAAGAAATAATATTTGCCGTTAATGGACATGGTGCATATAAGAACTTAAAATTTGAAGGTGGTGTACACCGTGTTCAGCGAGTACCCGTTACCGAAAGCCAGGGGCGTATACACACTTCTACAGTTACTGTTGCCGTATTGCCTGAGGCCGAAGAAACTGACGTTGAGATAAGCCCTAATGATCTTAGGATTGATGTATTTAGGTCAAGCGGGCACGGCGGGCAGTCAGTCAACACTACTGATTCAGCAGTCCGGATAACTCACCTGCCAAGCGGTCTAGTTGTTGCTAACCAGGATGAAAAATCCCAAATTAAGAACAAGGCTAAGGCCATGAGCATATTGAGATCTAGGCTACTTGCCATAAAGATCGAGGAAGAACAAAAAGCTCTTTCTGATACCCGAATAAAATTAATTGGATCCGGTGATAGAAGTGAAAAGATTCGGACTTATAACTTCCCGCAGGACCGTATTACCGATCATCGGATTGGCTACTCCCGGTCTAATATACCTGCAGCGCTAAATGGTGAAATAGACGATATTATAACTAAGCTTCAAGAAGCTGAGCACCAGTTGATCGAATCTGAATAAATAAATATGAACATAGCCGGTAATACAGTTGGCGAATATCTAAAGTCAGCCACTGACACTCTTAATAAACACTCCGTACCGACAGCTAGATTAGATGCTTTAATCCTTATGGAGTTCATCTTAGGAATTGACCGGGCTAAGATTTTGAGCAATCCTGATCAAACCATCACTAGGCAACAAATAAATTTGTTCAATCAAGCAATATCCAAAAGATCCAAGCACATGCCGATTGCATATATTACTCACCGGACTGAGTTTTATGGCCGTACTTTTTATGTAGATAGTAACGTTCTTCAGCCAAGACCAGAAACAGAAACTATGATCGACCTATTTAAGTCTCTGGTTGATGGCGAATCTAAATATAGGAAACGTCTCCTGCTAGCCAATGGCTTACATGTAGCCGACATTGGTACTGGTTCGGGAGCTATAGGTATTACAGCTAGACTAGAGGTTGAAAACATACGGATAGACCTAATGGACATAGACCTTAAAGCACTAAAAGTAGCTAAAACGAATGTTGTTTTACACACAATACACGCTAAGACTATCCTGGCTGACCTTTTACCTAATAATGACAACAGCTATGATATCCTGTTATGCAATCTGCCTTATATACCAGATAACTTCCACATTAATTTAGCTGCTGGTCATGAGCCTCCAATTGCTATTTTTGGTGGCAAAGACGGACTCGATGTTTACCGCAAGCTTTTTAAATTAGTGAGCAATATACAACATAAACCGTTGTATATATTCACTGAGGCACTTCCATCTTCGCATTTGAAATTAAAGGCTCTAGCCGCTATGCATGACTACGTACTTATGACCACCGAAGACTTTATCCAGCTTTATAAATTACATGGCTAAGATGATGGTTCGGTACCTAAAGTAGCACTAATTTGTATTGTTTTACCGTTCCGTATAACGGTTAGGCTGATGTTAGTACCAGGGGTGTACTGATCGATCAGACTGGTCAGGCTATTTTCCTGGTTTATAGGGGTACCATTGACTGCTGTGATTATGTCATTTACTTCAAGCCCAGCACTTGATGCAGGTGAATTTGGCAGTATTGAGGGCTCAGACGAGTCATTTGAAGGCGCAATGAATGCTCCGTTTTGAACACTAAGATTATATTCATCGGCTACATCAGGGGTCAACGGTATGTATCTTATACCAAGATAAGGCATAGCAAACGTACCATTCTTAAGAACTTGGTTAATTAGACCCTTAACGTCATTGATCGGGATTGAGAAGCCAATATTTTGGGCATTGCCGGCAATAGCTGTATTGATACCAATTACTTGGCCATTGAGATTTACTAAAGGACCACCAGAGTTGCCTTCGTTAATCGCAGCGTCAGTTTGAAATAGGTCAACTAGGTTCTCGCTGTCGGTAGTAGCCGAGCCTACTCCGCCAGTATCAGCTGTAGCCGTAACGTCGCGACCATAACCGGAGATAATGCCGCTGGTTACTGTGTTTTGAAATTGACCAAGAGCGTTACCGATTGCCACCACTTCATTGCCCACTTGCATTTGAGATGAGTCACCTATAGCTGCGGGGACAATTTTTTGACCTTCTGCATTATTAATTTTCAAGAAAGCAATATCTAGACTATCAGAGGGGTTTGTCCTGCCAATTACACTAACATCCTTAAGCTCGGTGCCATTACTTAAAGTCACACTTACACTGGTTGTTCCCTGTGGAACAACATGACGGTTGGTTAGTATGATGCCGTTAGAAGAGATGATTATGCCCGTACCAGCAGCTTGCTCTTCCTCCGGTTGAGAGAAACCAAATAAGCCGAAGCCTCCAGTAACCGAACTGCCTGAAGCCGCACTGCTACCACTGGTATTAATAGCCACATTAACAGAAACGACGCTTTGACCAACTGTTTTTGCAATATCTGTAACTAACTGACTGTCACTTGTTACGATCTGTTTCTGGTTGCCTAATGAAGTACTGCCAAGAACAATTGTATTGCCGTTTGATTCTATCCAGCCTCCCAAGAAGCCACTGCCTACAGCTGCCAAGATAAAAGCTAGGACAACTAACAGTACTCTGGCCTTTTTATTTTCCGGAATTTTAATGTTGAGCTTTCTAATGGTCGGGACTGTAAAAGTCAGGGTCTTGTATTTCCCAGATGATTTAGTAGAGATACTGTTTATTTTGCCGTCGTCTTTGCCTTTTTCCGCCATTTTACCCTCCCTTTCAGTTATACGACTTTAGCTCCCCAGTTAGAGAAAGTCAAAACAATTAATACAATTGCGATCATTACAAAAATAAACTGTCTTCTTATGGCCTTACTTAGTCTGTCTTTGTGGTCTAGATAATAAAGGACGCATAAGCCATAGCCAAGAGTAGATAACAGGAGAGTTGGCTGGGATAAGAAGCGGTAGTAGATTAGCCAGTGGGATAACAGCCAAGCTAGTGAAGCGCCGAAGTAAGCCCATATATATGCCAGCAGTTTGGCGTATGGCTCATCGAAGCCGTCAAAGAAGTGTCTGGCGGCAAAGTAACAAATTAGCCCGGTTAAAAGAGTGAGACCGTACAGAGGGCCCGTTGCCCAGGCTAGGTAAAGAGCCATAAGCCCACATAACTGGCCAATAAAGGCCTGGGTCGAAACCATCAGGAGACTGCTGGCTGGCT
Source organism: uncultured bacterium (assembly GCA_963718045.1). Taxonomy (GTDB): domain Bacteria; phylum Patescibacteriota; class Saccharimonadia; order Saccharimonadales; family UBA4665; genus JAJZKE01. The sequence goes on along the minus strand of OY970350.1, from coordinate 173,107 downwards.
TTATAACTAACAACCATAAGCCATAAAGTACAACCCAGATTAACTGATAGCCAATACTAGAGGCATGAACCATGAATATGACAATAGATAAGCCAACAATTATGTCTACAGAGTTGGCTCGAATATTAGCTGGCCAAAATCTAGGTCTTACTGCTACCATACGCCATTTACTTAATAACACCAGACTGAAGGCTAGCTGAACAAAGTTTAGCCGGACCAATATAAAAACTGCTATTGGTAAAAGAACAAGCAATATAGTATGCATGACTTTAGCAAATCCAGCAGTCGGTCTAATCTTGTCAACTAATGGTCTCATGAGCACTTAATATGATAACAAATTAGTACCGTAGAGCCTACTTATTCATGATATAGTCTAAAGCTATGGATAGTAACTCATCGGATATTAAGGCAGAGCATAAAGACCTAATAATAAAAGATAGATCCGCTATTAAAGACGTTCTATGGGTCTTCTTTTTAATGGTATTTCTGTTTGCCGTAGCTATCTTAATGATTAATTTTGTTTTCCGGTCTTACCAGGTTGACGGTGTCAGCATGGAACCGACACTAAAAAACAATGACAAATTAATTATTTGGAAGGTCCCAAGAACATGGGCAGACATAACTGACCATCCATATATACCGAAGCGTGGTGATATTATTGTTTTCACCGAAAGCGGTTTAGCCAAATTTGGTCAGCAAAACACCAAACAGCTGATAAAAAGGGTTATCGGCTTGCCAGGCGATACGGTTGTCTTAAGAAATGGTGAATATACGATCTATAACAAACAGCACCCGCATGGTTTTGATCCTGACAAAACACTGCCATACGGTAAAAATATACCTTATACTTCTGACGATCTAACAGTGAAATTAGGACCGGATCAGCTGTTTGTCTCTGGTGATAACCGGCCTGATTCGCTGGATTCAAGGGCCTTTGGTCCAATTAATGCTAATCAAATTATCGGCCAATTAGTCTTCAGAATCTATCCACTAGATCATATGGGTGTCTATTAGTTATTTAATTCGAGCAGAGAAGTATATCTCGTGGTATATTCATATAATATGGATAGGCCAACAAAAAGAGGGTTAGGAAAAGGTTTTGAGGCTCTGCTGCCTTTAGACTTTGATAAAAGCATCCTCTTATCTCCTGAAGACCGGATAGAAAAAATACCCTTAGACAAACTTAAACCGAACCCAGGACAGCCAAGAAGACACTTTGATGAAGATGCTTTAAATGAGCTTGCTAGCTCGATTAAAAGATACGGTGTTATACAACCACTTCTTGTAACTCCTCAAGATGGCGCCTACGTAATAGTTGCCGGTGAAAGACGCTGGCGTGCGGCCAAAGTAGCCGGGCTTGATTCCGTACCGGCCGTAGTGAGAAAAAGGAAAGAACTAGAACAAATTGAAATCGCACTGATAGAAAACGTCCAAAGGGTTGATCTTACTCCCCTAGAACAAGCCATTAGTATTGAGAAACTGCACGCTCAGTTTAACTTCTCCTATGATGACATAGCCAAAAGATTAGGTAAGGCCAGCTCAACCATAATTAATGTGGTACGACTGCTAAAACTGCCTGAAAAAGCCAAGGAAGCATTAAATACGAACAAAATGACTGAGGGTCATGCTAGGCAGATACTGGCAATAGCCGAATACCCAGACCAACAAGAATATCTACTACATGCAATAATCCAAAAAAACTGGAATGTTCGTCAGTCAGAACAATTTGTTACCAGTCTTAAGACCGGTATTAAAGAAACTAAGAAAGCATCTGCCAGAACGGCAACCGAAACTAAAGAGACGAAGATGTTATCCAAGAAATTAAACACGATTGTTAGTTTAAAGCGTATGGCCCACGGTGGACGCCTGGAGATTACATATAAAAACGATGACGATTTAACTAGAATTATTAACCTTTTCTTTTAGTCAGCGTGTTCGATTGATGATTTCCCTGGTTAAAGCTTTGTAAGCCTTGGATCCCTTGCTCCGTTTATCATACTCAAAAATTGTTTTACCAAAGCTTGGTGCTTCCGCTAAACGAACATTCCTAGGGATAACCGTTCGAAATACAAGATCGCTAAAATAATTCTCTATCTCAGCCTTTACCTGCCCGCTTAAAGCATTTCTATTGTCATACATAGTCATTAGAACACCTAGAATGGATAAATCTGGGTTAGTTGATCTTTTTACGGCTTGAATGGTATTTAATAACTGGCTTAGCCCCTCTAAGGCATAGTATTCCGTCTGTACTGGAATTATTACAACACTTGCAGCTGTCAGTGCGTTGATCGTTAAAAGACCTAATGAAGGCGGGCAATCAATTACAATGTAGTCGTAATTACTATCACCTAGCTTCTCTTTAAGGACATACTCCCGTTTTGGCATGGGTACAAGTTCTACCTCAGCTCCAGAAAGATCGGAATCGCTTGGCACTAGGTACAAATTTGGGTAGCTTGTCCGAATAGATACATTGGCAAGGTTCACAGTATCATCAAGTATTAATTGATAAGTGGTGAGCTTAACAGACTTCTTAGTAATGCCTAGGCCGCTTGTGGCATTCGCCTGAGCATCCAGATCTACTAAGAGCACGCTATAATCCTTTGCCAGCATGGCAGACATACTAACGGCGGTGGTAGTTTTACCTACTCCACCTTTCTGATTAACGATAGCTATGGTAACTCTTTGTGTCATATCTCCTCTCAAGTATAGCGAATAGTTGCGGTATTATCACTAAAAAGTAAAAGACACAGCTTTTTTGGCTGTGTCATCTATATTTTTAGGGCTTCCCGTTATGGAAAGCCCTGTTTTTATATGATTTTTACCAATTTTTGTTGGCAAGGGTGAGCGCCTATTTTGGTGCAGCCCTATGGTCTTAGTATGCCTCTATGGAATGTGCTGTGCAAGCGTTTTTTGAATAATATTTATACCCACTTTATAGTGTCACTTACGACATTAAAATAGGCATATTCCGTTGTAAATAGTAACTATTGTAGTGATTTTTATCTGGTAACTAAATATAATTTAGAGTGCCTGAGTGTGGCTAGAATTTACAATGTGTAGTATAAATGATAACTAAACTATATTACTGCTATATTTTATCCACAGCCCTAAGCAATTTTAGTGATCTTGATAACGCTATGTCTCTGTCGGTGGCCATGAACTGTATGAACTCGTTTCTTCGCTTTGTATCTTATAGAGACTACTTTTTCAGCTTGCTTATCAGCTTCAATAACCTCTGCGTCAACCTGACCAGCATCGACAATTGGCTTACCGATTGTTACTCTTTGATCTTCTATAACTAGCAGCGGCTTAAAAGTAACGGTCTTACCTGGGTCTTTAAGAAGTTCAACCTCAAATGTCTCACCTTCTGTGACCAGATATTGTTTGCTGCCTGTTGATATTACTGCCTTACTCATAAGTACTATAGATTACCAGATCTGTTGCTATCTGTAAACAGTAATTCTATTTTTGGACTTTGGATATAGCTATTTCAAGCTCCTGGCTGTCTATTTTGACCACCGTAAGATAAGCACCTGTCGCTTGCTCGCTGCCCACTAGCAACTTCTTGGTAAGTGTCTCTGCAGTGATTACTTCTTTAAGTTCTTTATCTGATAGAACTTTCTTAAGGTCATTGCTATTAGTATTTAGATTAAGTACCACCCGATCGTCTACCTCGAGACCGGCATCTTTTCTTGTCTGTTGTATGTTTCGTATAACTTCCCTCATTAAGCCTTCAAGCCTAAGGTTTTCAGTGATCTTAGTATCAATTACAACACTTGTCTGTCCTTCTTTCTCCTTATAGTCTATGGTCTTCACATTAAGCTCATCGGCTATTATTGATGTCAGTTCAGGATCCTCAGGTACGCCACTGGTTATGGTTACTTTAGACAGAGGCTGTCTTAATTTAATGCCTTTGGCCGCCCTCTGTCTTAAGCCTTCGTTGATTACTTCCCGGACCCAATCCATATTTTTAATAACGATCTCACTGATCTGCCCTGGTAATGGCCAATCCAGGAGGTGGACTGATTCACCGCCGGTCAGGTTTATATATAGCTCTTCTGCTAAGAAAGGTGTAAATGGCGCACAGATAAGAGAAAGTTGAACTAAAACGTAGTGAAGTGTTTTATAGGCGTTATCTTTATCTTCATCATTATCTGTCTTCCAAAATCTCTTACGGCTTCTTCTGACATACCAATTACTGGCATCATCTAAGAATTTTAAAATAGGCTTTGTGGCACTCGGAATATCATAAGCCTCCATTGAGCTGTCAACCTGTCTACCAAGTTTGTGTACCCGACTTACGATCCACTTGTCTAAGATGTTTGTCAGAGATGGCATTGGATCTTCCGGTAATTCTCCTGCTTTTAGCCCGGAATCCCAACCATCAACAGCAGCGTAGAGCGTGAAGAAGTCATACATGTTCCAAATCATTGTAAGTTTCCGGTAGACATCCGACACGTCCTTATCCTGAAGACTAAAATCTTCACCATTTAACAGCGGCGAAGATAAGAATAAGAAACGCAGAGCATCGGCACTGTATTGATCCATTAGTTCATTAGGATCAGTGAAATTGCCGTAACTTTTGCTCATTTTCCGACCGTCATTTCCTGAAATCGTCCCTGTTACGATGACGTTGTTAAAGGACCGGCTGTTAAATAAACCGACGGATATGGCGTGAAGATAGTAGAACCAGGCTCTAACCTGCCCGACATATTCGGCAATAAAGTCACCCGGAAAGTTATCTTCAAACTTGTCGGTATTCTCAAACGGGTAATGCAGCATGGCAAAAGGCATTGAGCCGGATTCAAACCAGCAGTCTAAAACCTTATCTATTCTGGAGTAACGAATTCCGTCTATCTCAAACTTTATATCATCAACCCAAGGCCTGTGATAGTCCTCCAGCGTGACACCGGAAAGTTCTTCCAGTTCTTTATATGAACCAATAATTTTAATCTTTTCGTTGCCGTCCTTATCCTTACCCTTCCAGACAGGCATAGCCGTAGCCCAGAAACGGTCCCGGCTAATATTCCAATCCGGTGCGCTCTCTATCGTGTTCACAAAACGCCTATGCTTTATATGGGCCGGGAACCAGTTAATGCCGGCGTTATTTTCGAGCATCAACTCCCGCTGTTCTTCAATATTGAAAAACCAGCTGGGATGTGCCCTATAAATTAACTTCGTGCCGCATCTATGACAATGAGGATAGCTGTGCCAGTAATAAAATATGCGCAGTACCTTACCTTCTTCTAAATAAGTCTTGGCTATCTGTTTATCTGCTTCCCAGACTTGCTGACCCTTCCATGGGCTGACTGTCAGAATACCGCTGTCGTCAATGATGCTAACGACGGGGAAACCCTCTTTTTTAGCTAAGGCATAGTCTTCCTCACCGTAAGCAGGTGCCTGGGAGACTATTCCAGTACCCTCCTCCATGGTGACGAAATCAGCAGCAAAGATCTTGTGGGCACTAGGTCCATAATCTTTAAAGAAAGGAACGTAAGATTTTCCAACTAGTTCAATACCCTTGAAATCTCTTATTACCTCGTACTCTACCGGCTTATTTTTATCATCAATGAGAACATCCTTAAGCAACTTTTTGGCCATAATGAACTTACCGTCAGCCGTTTTTACTTCACTATAGATAGCATCCTTATCAACAACCAAGGCTGTATTGGCTAATAGCGTCCATGGTACGGTTGTCCAAACAAGCAGTTCACTGTCCGTGTCTTTAAGCTTAAATCTGGCATAGACAGAAGGATCGGTAATGTCCTGGTAGGAATTATCCATAGCTACTTCAGCCTTAGATATAGGCGTAGCATCCCTGATGCAGTACATTAGGACCTTTTCACCCTCATATATCTTGCCCCGTTCATACAGCTCTTTAAAAGCCCACCAGACAGACTCCATATAGTCTTTATCCATAGTCTTATATGCACCCTTAAAGTCTATCCAGCGGCCAATTCTATCGATTGTCTCTTCCCATTCACTCCCAGTCTGAACCATATTGCTATGGCAAGTTTGAATATATTCTTCTAGGCTAATCTTGCTGCCAATATCCCGCCTGTCCTTAATGCCTAGTTTTTGCTCGGTAAATACCTCCGCCGGCAAACCATGACAATCCCATCCCCAAACTCTCTCTACTCTTTTGCCTTTCATCGTCCAATACCTAGGCACGGCATCCTTAACGATACTTGAGAGAAGATTCCCCTGATGGGGCACTCCGGTAATAAAAGGCGGGCCGTCATAAAAGACATAAGCGTTGTCATAAGGTCGCATTTCAACAGATTTCTCAAATAGTTTATTGGTCTTCCAATAAACAATTAGGTCTTTTTCGTATTCTATGGGCTTACGCCGGCTATTTTGCTTAAACTTCATGATTTTAAATTAAAAAAGTCATCCTCTCTAGTGTCTGCTGGAGTCCGTTCCCGGACGTTACCATCCAGCTTCTTCGTAGGATGACCTAAAAAGCGCTTAATTATCGGTTATTACGCTAACCCCTGCGGCAGGTTCTACTCGGGCATAATGCCTTTCTTCCTGCTTCCGTGATCAGGTGATTCGTGGTTGATCGCCACTCAAACGGAATCTAGGGGTAATTGTACACTGTTAACGATGGACTATCAAAACTATTTAAGCTAGCAGGTAGCCCTCTACATCATCAACCCTGGGTAAGTCTATTCCTTCCCAGAGTTTTTGTAACATGCCGTCATCTCTTACAACCAAGATTGCCGGGTACTGTGTTATATCGTAGAGCATCGCAATTGAGTTACCGTCCCTGGTATCTATATTAACAGTCTCTAGTTTAGAGGTTGATCCAGCTGCCTTGTAATTATCTACAAATTCTTCGACTTGCCGACCGTGTTCTGATTGAGGTCTATAAAGCACAATCACTTTCATATTTTTAGGTTATAGATTTGTTCAGATTTGGTCAAGTTAACTTTAACTACAGCCAGTTGTGGAACCGCAGGACAAGCAGACATAACAATTGCCGGCTCTTTGAGTTTGGTTGCCGCAGTTAAAGCAAAGTGGTGCCGTGCCATCTCTAGCGATTTTAGATGCCTTAGGCTCAGTAGTAATTATCTCTTTCTCGCTAGCTATCTTTGGTTCAGCTGTTTCAGCCTTAAATTCTAACTTTACTTCCTCTTTAATGGGCTCACTGGCTGCGTCTTCGATTAATTTCAGCTGTTTGTCCGGCAGATCCTCCAAGGAGACAAGTCCGAGTTCGAGCTGATCATCAAAACTTAGGTAATCTAGAGACAAGCGCCTCATTATGTAATCAATGATTGAGCTAGCTGTCCTGATTTGAGGATCGTCGGTTATGCCTGATGGCGCAAAGCTTGTTCCCCGGAGTGCTTTAATATAACGCTTTAGTGGCACACCGTACTGCAGACCATTGCTAACACTAATGGCAAACGAATCAGTTAGACCGGACATAGTAGAACCTTGCTTGCTGACATTTACGAACAGTTCACCAGGGGTACCATCTTCATATTCACCAACTGTGAAGTAGCCCTCCAGATCAGATATCTGGAATTTGTAGGTCCGGCTGTTACGAACTTTTGGCAAAGTTCTTCTAACTGCACCCTTTAGAATTATCTTGCTATCGGCCACAGATTCTGCTCCCTGGACGTTTTCTGAACCCTCTTTCTTAGCCATGGTTAGAGGCTGAGCAACCTTACAGTTGTCCCGGTAAATAGCGACGGCCTTTAGGCCCATTTTCCAAGACTGAATGTGCATTTCTTCAACATCTTCCACGGTGGCTTCTTCTGGCATGTTAATTGTCTTACTAATAGCACCGGATAAGAAAGGCTGAACAGCAGCCATCATTTTAACGTGACCCATGTATTCAATAGCGTTGTCTCCCATTGAGCAAGCAAAGACAGCTTCATCCTCGGTCTTTAGATGAGGAGCACCGAGTATGGTCTTCTCAACATCTATGTATTTTATGATGTCTTTAACCTGTCCATCGCTGTATCCCAAAGCTGTTAGTGCCCTTGGAACAGTTTGATTAACAATACTCATAGTACCGCCGCCAACCAGTTTCTTTAATTTAACTAAACCAAGATCTGGCTCAATACCGGTAGTATCACAGTCCATCATTAAAGCTATTGTGCCGGTAGGAGCCAGCAGACTTGCCTGGCTGTTTCTAATACCATATAGCTCACCTAGTTCGACAGCTTCATCCCAGGCACTGGCAGCAGCATTCAGTAAATCTTCGCTTACTAAGCTGGCATCAATCTTAGAAACTTCCGCGCGGTGCATCCTTAGAACATTGAGCATACCTTTGCGATCTTTATTAAAGCCGGCAAATGGACCAACGCGCTGGGCTATCTGGGCGCTAACGGCATAGGAGCAGCCGGTCATTAAGGCGGTGATAGCGGCTGCCTGAGCCCGGCCTTCGGCGCTGTCGTACGGCAAACCTTGAGCCATGAGCAGAGCGCCTAGGTTAGCGTAACCAATTCCTAGCTCCCTGTAAGCTCTGGCTGTTTTGGCAATCTTTTCTGTTGGGTATTCACTGTAGCCGACAAGAATTTCTTGAGCAGTGAAGATTAACTTAATTGTGTGCTTAAACTCTTCAATGGCAAAACTAAAGTCATCGTTCAGATACTTAATCAGGTTGATTGAAGCAAGGTTACAAGCTGAATTATCCAGGTGCATGTACTCACTGCAAGGGTTACTGCCATTTATACGGCCAGCATTTGGCGTGGTGTGCCATTTGTTAGCGGTCGTATCAAACTGCATACCTGGATCGGCGCATTCCCAGGCGGCTTCAGCAAATTGCCTGAATAGATCACGGGCCCTAACCTTCTTTATTGGCTTACCAGTAGTCACTGCCCTTAGCTGCCAAAAGTCATCATTTTCAACAGCTTTCATAAAATCATCAGTAACCCGGACAGATATATTGGCATTCTGGTATTGGACACTGAAGGAATCTTTGCCATCCAGGCTCATATCCCAGCCCATTTTTTGTAAATCTCGGGCTTTACGCTCTTCGATTGCTTTACTCCAAATGAATTGTTCTATGTCGGGATGATCAACATTTAAGATGACCATTTTGGCAGCTCTTCTTGTCTTGCCGCCGCTTTTGATCGCGCCAGCTGAAGCATCTGCTCCCCGCATAAAGCTCAAGGGCCCGCTAGCTGTGCCGGCACTCTTACCAAGTGCCTCAACTGAGGACCTAATCGTACTGATATTAATACCTGAACCGCTTCCACCCTTAAAAATCATGCCTTCTTCAACGTACCAGTTAAGAATTGAGGGCATCGTATCTTCTACGGCTAGAATGAAGCAGGCACTAGCTTGCTGGGAACGGCCTTCAGCTCCAACATTAAACCAGACCGGTGAATTGAAAGCTGCTCTTTGAGTGGCTAATATATACTTTAGCTCTTCACGGAAGTCTTCAACATCGGCAGCTGATTCAAAATATCCCTCTTGCTGGCCTTGGCGCGTAATAGTATCGGCTACTCGGTCAATTAGCTGCTTCAGTGACCGTTCACGGGAATCCGTTTCCGGTGTTCCAGTAAAGTATTTCTGAGCCACAATGTTTATAGCATTAAGTGACCATCCTTCGGGAAATTCAACATTTTTTTGCTCGAAAACAGGCTTAGAAGTAAGCGGGTTTTCAATTATTGAATCTCTGCTGACCCATTTTAACTGATCATATGCCCGACTTTTTTTGGGGGTGAAAAGCCGACCCACACCCTGGCTGGTTGCTTGTCCCATATAATTTCCTCGCTTTATATTTATTAGTGACCGGTATAAAACCTCCCAGATTTAGGCCGATCTTTTTTATATTATTGTTTGTTAGAGTTTTTTAGGGTCTTTATAAAAGACCCACGCCGCTCTCTACGACATCCAAGGTTTTAGATACCGTAGAAAGCCGTCAAAACCTAAGTTTTGACCCCTTGACGACGACGTATGTGTGATAGTTCCTGCTCAAAGCCGGCTATGTCTTTGAAGCGTCTGTAGACACTTGCAAAACGGACGTAGGCCACTTCATTGAGCTTAGGCAGCTGATTCATGACCAGCTCACCAATCCTGGAAGATCTAACTTCTTGCTCGCCACAGGCATATAGTTCCTGTTCGATGTCGCTTACTAGTCGCTCCAGCTGCAAACTGGTTACCTGGGTCTTCTCACATGCCCGGTAAAGCCCACCTAAAAGCTTATTGCGATCAAAAAGTTCTCGCCGGCCATCATTCTTAATGACAATCAGCTGAGGTCGTTCAATACGCTCGTAGGTAGTAAAGCGATAGCCGCAATCCACACACATTCGGCGTCGACGAATTGCCTGATCATCTGCCACATCACGTGATTCGATGACCTTAATGTCATCTTTTTGGCATTGACTGCACTTCATTCGATCACCTCCTACCCTTCTGCAACAGATCAGAAAACTGACCGGCTGCATCAGAAATAACGTTAGTTAAAGAGCTATCTAAGTACCTTTTTGTTTAGCTTACTGCTATATATAGTGCTTAGTGATATTAATATAGCTCTAGCTGTAGCGTTTGGCAATAAGATTTTTGGTGTATTATTTATGACGGTTTGTTCACTGATCGTCGTTTTTCGTAGTCTTCTTCTTTTTAGATAACCGCCTCAAAAAGGATGGTTTTTCCAAGTCCTCTTCAATTGAAGAACTAACTACAGTCTTTTCTTCATCGCTAGTTGAATCTGAAGTTTCGTGGTCGTGTTCATCATTTGAATCTTCATCTGATTCAGCCTCGTCAATTGACCAAATATTAGGTATTGTGCCATTGCCGCTGCCGAATTGGTCGTCATCTTGAGGTTTGTCATCAAGCTCCATGTCTATTTCAGCAATGTCATGCTCGTCGGAATCTGTCAGGGTATTATCGGTTGGCTTGAGCATGCTGGCTCGCTTTTTAGCACGTTCCTCGTCAGAGAAATATGAGGCATCAAAACCGGTAGCTACTACAGTGACGATCATTTCGCCTTCAAGATCTTCATTGATTGTTGCCCCAAAGATAATATTGGCATCAGGATCTGCTGCCGTAGTGATTGTTTCAGCAGCTGTATTAATCTCGTGCAATGATAGATCGTTGCCGCCAATAACGTTAAACAAGATTCCCCTTGCACCATCAATCGATACCTCAAGTAGAGGTGATTCAATTGCCTGCTGAGCAGCTGTAATAGCCCGGTCTTCACCGCTAGCCCGGCCAATACCCATAAGAGCTGTGCCAGCATTGACCATAACTGCTTTTACGTCTGCGAAATCAAGGTTAATAAGGCCGTGAACCGTAATAAGGTCAGATATTCCCTGGACTCCCTGCCTTAGAACATCATCAGCTACCTTAAATGCTTCCTGTAATGGTGTTTGGCGATCAATCGTCTGCAATAACCGGTCGTTAGGGATAATTATTAATGTATCAACAGAATCGCGTAGCTTATCGATAGCTACTTCAGCATTTTTACGTCGTCTGTCACCCTCAAAAGCAAATGGTTTGGTGGCAAAACCAACCACTAGTATGTCTTGATCTTTGGCTAGCTTTGCTACAATATGTCCGGCCCCGCTGCCCGTTCCGCCACCAGCGCCTAAAGTAACGAATACCATGTCGGCACCTTCGATAGCCTTTTTTATATCATCGATAGATTCTTCAGCTGCTTTCTGACCTAGAACAGGATCAGCTCCTGCACCTAAACCTCCTGTCGTATTTTTGCCAATATGTATCTTAGTTTGGGCTTTTGAATGCTGCAAAGCTTGAGCATCAGTATTAATAGCAATAAATTCAACTCCTTCAATGCCTGCCTCAACCATCCGGTTGATAGCGGCACCACCAGCACCACCGACTCCAATCACCTTAATTTGTGCGAACGTCTCGATAGCTGGCTCAACTACTTGTGACATTTTAACCTCTGCTTGAACAATTTATATGATGAAGTATAAACCATCTGCGGCCGTACACCAAACGAGTTGACCAACTTTTTTAAAATTTACTTATAAGCCATTACAGCAGTCAAATCATCCGAACAAATATATCATCTTGAGCGCTTAAATAAGGAGCCGATTAAACCCTTGGCACTTTGGCTGGCCCTTGTTCGGCTTGTTAGCAGTGACGGTAATAAAAGCATATCGAGCAGCATTAATCCGACTACTACGGTATAGGACTGGTCCTCGACCGTATCGACTAAACCGCCTATGTTTTCGAGCTTTGCAATCCGTGAAGCCAACTGCAATTTCTCCCTGGCATATTCACTAATTCCGGGCATTTTGGCTGTGCCGCCGGTTAATACGATTCCGCCGGGCAGTTTTCGGACTTTTTTAATTTTTTGGAGTTCTTTTTCAACAAAATCAAACAACTCGTCTACCCGCGCTTCAACAATCATAGTAAGCTCTTCACTACTAAAGTGTTCAACTTCGTTATTAACTTTTACGCTGACACTGGCCTTTTTTGAATTTGGTTTTAAGTTAGCATGTTCTAGCTTAATAGCCTCTGCAACTTCAAGATCGGTTCTAAGCCCAATTGCTAGGTCGTTAGTTATATGCTGGCCGCCAATTGGAATGACTGCAACATGCTGTACCTCACCGTCTTCAAAAATAATCATGTTGGTTGTTCCGGCACCAATATCCAGAAGTAGTGTACCGGCTTCTTTTTGTTGCCGGGTTAAAACTGCTTCAGCAGCAGCTAGGCTCGAAACCGTGTGGTGCGAGGCATTAACTTCAGCTTTTTCCAGTGCCATATCCAGGTTGCGCAAATTAGGTGTTGCGGCTGTCACAATATGAGCATCTACCTCAAGTCTAACACCATGCATGCCGACTGGATCTTTAATGTTTTTCTGGCCATCAAGTGAATAACTCTTTGCAAAAAATTGAACAATTTCCCGGTTTTGAGGCAGATTAACAATGGTTGCAGCTTCCTCTACCCGAAGACGGTCTTCGGCCGTTATTTCCCTGTCAGCTGCACTAATTGCTATCACCCCTTCAGAGTTCATTCCTTCGACATGTCCGCCGTTAACATTAACCGTCGCTTGTCTAATAGATACACCGGATATTCTCTCAGCTTCTGTAATCGCTTTAACGATAGATTCAGCAACTTCCTCAGCGTGAACCACTGTTCCCCGGCGCATACCCTGGTTTGGTGCGCTGCCGTGGCCAATAATCGACGGCATGTTGGATCCATTCTGGTCAAACATGCCAACTACGCATCTCACGGTGCTAGTGCCCACATCCAGGCCAACAAAATGATCAGGCTTCATGGTAACAGTAGTATAACGCTTGTACTTTAGATGAAGCAAATTAGCGTGGGTAGGCTGTCAGAATTTCAGCTGATGATTCGGTTATTAAGACTGTGTGCTCGAAGTGTGCTGACCAGCTGCCGTCGACGGTTAAGATGGTCCAGCCATTCTTAGCAACCCTAACCGCTCCTTTACCCAATGTCACCATCGGCTCAATAGCGATAGTCATATTCTTTTCAAGCCATGGGCCAGTGTTTGGCCGGCCGTAATTAGGAATATTTGGCTCCTCGTGCAGGTAATGACCAACGCCATGGCCGACTAAGTCTTTAACTATACCGTATCCATAAGGCTCAAGATATGACTCGACAGCATGGCCAATGTCGCCAGTCCTAACGCCGTTATGAACAACAGATATGCCTTCCAGCAGAGATTTTTCAGTATTTTTAACTAATTCAACATGAGATTCATGAATTGGCCGGCCAATTATTATGCTCCTAGCAGCATCAGTAATCATACCGTCATAAGTTACGCCAAAATCCATGCCGACAATATCTCCGTCTTTTAGAATCCGAGATTTACTAGGTATACCATGGACAACTTCATCGTTGACTGATACGCATAAGACATCAGGGAAACCTTGGTAACCAAGAAAACTTGGCGCACCACCTAGGGACGTAAGCTCCTTAGCGGCCATATCTGCTAAATCTTTAGTTGACATGCCTGCTTTGGCCTTTAATGCAAGCATAGCTAGCACGCTAGCCAGCATTTTTCCTGAAACCTTTATAGCTCTTATCTCTTGGGGTTTTTTAGGCTTAGTAACCATACCGTCTCCTAGGTTTTAACTAATTTCATTATATCTTCGTGAACTTTTTCAGGTGTTTGGTCGGCGTTGATATAAACGACATCAATATTATTCTTCTTAAAGAAATCTACTAAGGGCATGGTTTTTGTTTCGTATTCATGGAATCTTTCGTCAATTATGGCATTAACGTCATCGCCCCGGCCTCTGGCTAGCAGTCTTTTCGTAACAACCTCTCTGTCTGCAACAAGATTAAAAATAGAAGTTAATTTTATTCTATTATTATTGATCTGATCTAATAACCACTGAGCCTGGACAATTGTCCTTGGAAAACCATCAAGAACTATCCGGCTATTGCCTACCTCGTCCAGGGTTCTATCAACCAGCTTAATAACTTCCTGATCGGCAAGTAATTTACCGGACAATAGATCCTTTTGGTGTTCTTCAGGTAAAAAAGCTCTAAATAACTCACCGGTCGAAACCCATTTGTATCCTGTTTCTTTAGCAAATAGCTGGCCTTGGAGGCTTTTACCAGCCCCAACAACACCCATTATGATAATCACGCGCCTAGTTTTTCCTTTACTATACGAGCTATGTCTGCCCCGTCGGCTGTTCCGGCAGTCTTATTCTTAACTTCAGCTATTATCTGGCCCATATTAAAGTCTGGGTTGGCAGATATTACGCTGTTAACGGCTTCAACCAGTTTATCTTTGCTAAGCTTTGCCGGTAAATATTGATCAATGATTTTCTTTTCACTTAGCTCTTGCTCGGCACGCCCCTTTTCGCCTCCGCGGGCGTACAGTTCGGCACTTTCTTCTCGTTTTTTGGCTTCCTTTTGAAGCAGTCTTATAGCCTCATCATCACTTAGCTCTCTGTCTCTTGTACCAGCAGCAACCTTAGCGTACAGAAAGGTACTCTTAAGACCTCTAAGGGTACTTACTTTGCTTGTCTCTCGAGCTAACATGGCAACCTTAAGGTCTTGCTCGATTTGAGCCTCAATCATCTAGAATTTTTGCCCTAATTTAATCTTATTATACTTAGCGCTCTTGCGTTCTTGTCTAATAATAGCCTTCTGGCGTCGATCCTTTTTAGAAATTGGCTTTTCATAAAATTGATTCTGCTTAACAGCGGCCACTACACCTGACTGCTGAACCTTACGGTTAAAACGCCTGAGCAAATTTTCTAAAGATTCGCGAGAGTCTTTTCTTGATACTTGTATCACCCGGTCACCCTTTTCTGATTGGTACGTTGTGATTTCAACACAATACTTTGTAATTCTTTAAAAATTGGGAATTGCTTATTGGTCGAGTAAACTTTAGTGTTACCCTGTCTCTCGGCAACTAAGAAACCGACCTTTTCCAATCTCTTAAGCTCACGCTGGATATTGCCAGCATCTTCTTTTATTAACTTGGCAAGGCCACGGACGTGGGTTTTGAAGTCGGGGTACTTCGCGTAAATTACGATGATTTTACGTCGTACCCGCGAGGTAATAAAGATGTCTAGCATGTTTTCCATTGTTATAAAGACAACGCCCTAAGTATATATGTTCCCATTATTTAATACAACTATCTTAATATACTTTGGCAAAAAATTAAAGGCAATTTTATTACTTAAGTAAGAAGTTTGTTGTTATTAGAATATAATGACATCATGTTTTACTACGAGGTTTGGGTAAGAACTAACCGCTATCATTCCAGCGATCCGCTAACCTATAGTTCTGAGGTGAAACTAAAAACTGGCAGTTTAGTAAGTATTGAGCTTAAGAAAACTCTAGTGCCTGGTTTTGTTATTTCTGAAACAGTCAAGCCTAAGTTTAAAACAAAGCCAATTACTGCTTTATACGATATACCGCCGCTGCCGCGTCATTCTATAGCTCTTGCCAGTTGGGTTAAGGAATATTACCCTTCCCCTTTAGGTATTGTTGCCCAGCAGTTTTTACCAGCTAAAATACCAGTCGAGCTCAGCTTGCCGGTCATTAAATCGGTAGAACCTAATATTTCTTCGCTGCCAAAACTTAACGACCAGCAGAAGAAGGCTGTGGATATAATCAAGGATAGCGGCACATTTTTGCTTCACGGACGGACTGGAACAGGTAAGACACGCGTATATATTGAGCTGGCATTAAAAGCGCTTAAGAGTAACCGCTCAGCAATAATCCTGTCGCCAGAAATAGGCTTATCTTCCCAGTTATTTGAGAACTTTAAGGAGATTTTCGGAGACCGGGTTATTGCCATTCACTCTGGACAATCATCCAAAGAACGCCAGAATTCCTGGTACAGATGCTTAACCAGTGACGTGCCGCTTGTCGTAATAGGACCTAGATCAGCTTTATTCTCACCACTAAAAAACATCGGCCTCATAGTAGTTGATGAGGTCCATGACACAGCCTATAAACAAGAGCAGCTTCCTCACTATGAAGCTAGAGGGGTTGCCTCCACGCTATCTAAATTAACAAATTCAGTCCTTATATTAGGTTCGGCGACACCTTCTATAAACGATTATTACTTAGCTAAGATTAATTCCAGGCCAATAATTGAACTTACTGAACTTGCCAAGGGGCCATCGCCTAAGTCTAAGACTGAAATCGTCGATCTTAAAGATAAGGATTATTTTACTGTCTCAAATATATTAAGCGACCCCCTAATTAAGGCTATGAAAGATTCTCTGAGCAGCCGCCAACAAAGCCTAATATTCTTAAATAGGAGAGGCACTTCCAGGTTGGTTTTATGCGAGAACTGCGGCTGGGAAGCCCTTTGCCCGAACTGTAACCTGCCTCTTGTTTATCATGGTGACGTGCATCAGCTTAGATGTCACACCTGCGGTTATGCCCTGAACTCCATTCCTACTATCTGCCCGAATTGTGAAAGTGATGCCATCTTATTTACCACCGCTGGAACCAAGGGCATTTTAAGCGAAGTTGAGAAGATATTTAGGGGTGCCCGTATTAAAAGATTTGATACAGATAATTTAAAGGCCGAAAGCATCGGCAATCTATACTCTGCTGTGCTGGCTGGCGATGTCGACATACTTATTGGCACTCAACAACTAACTAAAGGCTTTGATCTGCCCAATCTGACTACTGTCGGTATACTTCAAGCCGATACGACCCTGTATATCCCTGATTACACCTCAAGTGAAAGAAGCTTCCAGTTAATAACCCAGGTCTTAGGCAGAATCAGCCGCGGCCACCAAGAAGGTACTGCCGTAATTCAAACGTATAATCCTACCAGCTTGCTGTTACGTACTGCTATAGATCAGGATTATAAGGCCTTCTACGAAAAAGAAATTGCTGAACGAAAAAAGTTTAAACTGCCGCCCTTCTACAGCTTGCTGAAACTAACCTGCCGGCGGTCAACAACTAAAAGCGCCGAGGAGGCAGCCAATAAGCTAAAGGCCGAGTTAGTTAAGCAATCTGGTATTCAGGTCGATGGTCCGGCTCCCTCGTTTCATGAACGAATACAAGGAAAGTATCAGTGGCAGATCGTTGTTAAGTCTACAAGCAGAAATAAATTACTGGAAGTTATTAAGCTTATACCATCTGGGTGGACATATGACATCGACCCTGCTAATCTGTTGTAATTGCCATATCAAATAATCTAAAGATATACTAGGATCAATAATGACAAAAGATGACATCATAACGTTACCGAATCCTCACTTGCGCACAAAATCTTCTTTAGTTAAAGAAATTGACAGCAAAATTAAGAAAATAATAGCTGACATGACCGATGCGACCGTTAGCTGGGATAAGAGCCGTGAGTATGAGGTCGGCGTCGCTTTAGCGGCTATACAGATAGATAAGCCGTACAGAATAATAATTATTAAGAGTGATCTGGAAAGTAAAGAAAACCTGACTTTTAAAGCCTACATTAATCCAGAAATAGTTAAGTTGTATGGCGATATTGTCGAAGAATATGAAGGCTGCCTGAGCGTGCCGGACGTATACGGAAAGGTTCCCAGATACAATAAAGCCCGTATTAAAGCTATGGGACTAGATGGAAAGACAGTTTCAGTAACAGTTACAGGATTTCTAGCCAGAATATTCCAGCATGAAATTGAACACACAGAGGGTATTCTATTTATAGATAAGATTAAAGAAAGCAGCGAAGCCTTTTACAAGTTAAATGATGAAGGAAAGCTAGAGAAATTAGACTATGCAAAAATCGTCCAGAAAAATCCTATTCTTTGGCAATGAAAAATTAGCCACCGGCATACAAACTAAGGCTAATGTATTTAAAGGCTTGATTGACTCCGGCTACCAGATCGGGGCTGTAATAATCTCTCAGAAGTTAGATAAAAACAGCGATGAGCTAGAGGTTGTTAAACTAGCAAGGGCTAACAATATTACAGTTAAATTTTACGGCGACTTAAGGCAGTCAGCTCAAGAAATACGGTCATTTGGTGTAAGCACGGCCATATTAGCTGCTTACGGCAAGATAGTACCCCAAGAAATACTGGATATTTTCGAAGTCGGCGTTATAAACATTCACCCCTCACTACTGCCTAAACACCGTGGGCCAACACCTATCGAAAGCGCAATATTGGCTGGAGACAGCGTCACCGGAGTATCAATTATGCGTTTGGCTGCTCAAATGGACGCCGGCCCCATATTTGTCCAGGAAAGCATAGAAATAGGGTCTATTGAATCAAAGCAGCAGCTAGCAGATAAGCTAGACCTATTAGGCAGAGATGTGTTGTTCAAGAATCTAGAAAACATTATGGATGGAATTTTAAAGCCAACTGAGCAACCTGAAGGCCTAGCTACCTATGACAGATTAATTAATAAAGAAGACGGTTATTTATCCTGGCAGGAATCCTGGGAGCAAATACAGCGGAAGTTAAGAGCCTATAGCGGTTGGCCTGGAGTCAGATTCAACATCGGTAAAAGTTCTGCTACCTTGTTAGAAGCAGATTTTGAAGCCTCAAGTGGCCAGCCTGGGAAATATATAGAGCACGCTGGCTGTCTTGCGTGCTACTGTCAGAATGGTCTTGTTGTTATTAACAGATTAATTCCTGCCGGCAGCAAAGCTATGACTGGCAAAGAATACGTAATGGGTTACGGCCGGACAATATTTTCTTAAGCGACAGGAGGCTGCATTGACGGGTTCGCCGGTGGAATATCGTTTTGATTGGAATTATTATCCATGCCGGGTTGAGGAGTATAAGGCGGCTGAGGCTGAGCAGGATTGGCGTTTGTTGCCGGATTAACGGCGGCTGGACTGACCGGATTTGCCTGGGAAGCACTCAATATCTGGGGTACAGATTGAGCAACTTCAGCTTTCAGCTTATCGAACTCCTCTTGGACGATTTCTTTGTAATTAGGGAAGTTGGTTTCTAACCAATTGAAAGCTCCCTTATCGTCACGTGCTTCAAAGTATCTCTCGAATTCATCTAACTGCTCATTGGTCATCTGATCAGCTAATTTCATACCTACCCTGAGTTCAAGGGTCTCATAAATGTGGCTTAAAAGAGATCTTTTTTCCTCTTGAGGAAGATTGGCTAAACCTATTTCATTTAACAGTGCATCATTTATCTGAATCATAAATATATTGTATCACTTAAGATTTAAACTATAGCTTTCTTTCAACTAGCTCGCGGGTAAACGCTTCCAGCCTATCACCTTCTTGAAGATCCAGCTTCTGTTTAGTTTTCAGATCAACACCACACATCTCTCCCTGGTGAACAATCTTAACATCACTTGGTCCTTTTTTTAGATTGGTGATCTCGACTATAGCCAGTTCCGCTTTGCCGCGCATGACTCTGGCTAGCGCCGGAGCTTGGAGCTTGCCGCTGCTAACTTCACCGCCGCAGATTAAATCTGTCTTTGTTGTCTTAAAGATACCTTTTATGGTTAGTTTTCCTAACTCAGTCTCAACTACTTCAGGTTTTAATAACTTACTTAGCTCTTCCTTAATGTCATCTATTAGCTCATATATGATGTTATATTCCCTAATATTAACCTTATCCCTCTTGGCATGCTGCCTAGAACTAGCCGGAACATGCACATTGAAGCCGTAGATGATAGCATTTGTAGTTGTAGCCAGTCTAATGTCATTATCAGTAATTGGGCCTATGCCCGTACCGACAAATCGTACGGCAACTTCTTCAGTATCAAGGGCTTTAAGGCTGTCCATAACAGACCTTAATGATCCTTGGACGTCAGCTTTTATAATTACATTAAGCTCAACCACTTGGTTATTGCGGTTAATGAGACGTATAAGCTCGCTGCTGCTGATATCCATCCGGGTAGCACTGTTCTTCTTCTGTTTAAGCAGCTGGCCGATAGCCTCTTTAGCTTCCTTCTCACTGTTATAGGCGACAAATTCATCACCAAAATCAGGTAAGGACCTAAAACCAGTAATTGTAACCGGTGTCGAAGGCTTAGCCGATTCAATGGCCTGTCTTTTGTCGTCTTCGAGGGTTCTAATTTTGGCATAACTGGCGCCGCCAGCAACAATATAGCTCCCAACTTTGAGTACGCCAGCTTCAACTAGCGCCCTAGCGACTGGTCCGCGGCCTATCTCAATGTGCGACTCTATGATTAAGCCGCTGGCAGGTACATCTAAGTCAGCTTTTAATTCTTCGATATCTGCTACTAGAAGGATCATATCCAGCAAATTATCTACGCCTTCGCCGGTTTTGGCGGAGACTTCAACCACTAAAGTGTCGCCGCCCCATTCTTCAACCAGTAAATCCTGTTCGGATAGCTGCTGTTTAATCCTATTAACATCTGCACCTAGTTTGTCTATTTTGTTAATGGCGACAATAATCTTTACGCCAACTTTCTTGGCAAACCTTATTGCTTCAACAGTTTGCGGCTTCATGCCTTCATCAGCGGCAATGACAATAATAACAATATCTGTTAGCTGAGCGCCATGTTCCCTGACGGCGGCAAAGGCTTCATGGCCGGGTGTATCCAGAAAGGTTATCTCCCTGCCCTTATACTCTATCTGATAGGCGCTAATGTACTGGGTTATTCCGCCGGCTTCTTTGTCGACTACATGAGAAGACCTAATTTTATCCAGTAATGATGTCTTACCGTGGTCTACATGACCCATTACAGCCACAACAGGCGGTCTTGTGACAGCACTAGCGCTAGGTTTAACTTTCTCATGAGTTAAACCTGATCTATTACTGCCTGAGTCTTCAGATTTTCTGACAAGCTCTATGTCTAGTCCTAGTTCTTCGGTAATAATTTGAGCAGTATCAAAGTCTATTTTTTCGTTAACAGTAGCCATAACACCGTTCTTCATTAGTTCGGTTATAAGTCTGGTAACAGGTATAGATAATCGCTCGGCTAGGGTGCCAACGGTTATCATGTCTTCGATTTCGATCTGTGTGCTTGCTGCCATTGACACTCCTTTCTGGGTTAATCCCGGATTACTTAAGCGACATATTATTCCTTGGTAGTCTTCTTCTTTTTATCTGCACTGGTAGTCTTAGGCGCCTTAACTTCTTTAGCTTTAGTCTTAAGCTTAGCATCCTTTAAAGACAAAGCTATTTTACGGTTATCGGCATCGATGTCTAAGACCTTAAATTCTTTCTTTTCATTAAGCTGGAAGAGTTTCTCGGGATCGATTGTTTCATCATCACTCATTTCACTGACATGGACTAATGCTTCAACACTTGGGCTTAGCTGAACAAATGCGCCGAAAGGAGTAATTCTAGTTACTTTGCCTTCAACAACACTGCCCTTCTTAAAGGCTTTAACTTGTTCTAGCCATGGGTCTTCGGTTGTCTGCTTAAGACTTAGGCTTAGTCTGTCTTTATCTATAGAAATGATCTTAGCCTTAACTTTATCGCCAACCTTAAGGTAACTTCTTGGATTGTCTACCCTTTCCCAAGAGATTTCAGAGATATGGATCAGCCCTTCAATGCCATCAACATTAACAAAGGCTCCAAAGTCTATAACACCGGTGACTGTTCCCTCAACTACATCGCCAACCTTAATCTCGGCAAAGCGGGACTGCATGTCATCTTTAACAGCTTCTTTCTCAGAGAATATAAGCTTATTATCTTTACGGCTAACATCAAGGATACGGACTCTAATACCGACATTGGTTAAGGCACTTAATTTCTGCAATATCTCATCCTTGTCGGCACCAGATACCCTTGGATAATGTCCGGCTGCTAGCTGGGAAACTGGCAGAAAACCTCTAATCCCTTCTAGTTCGACTAATAGGCCGCCTCTGTTAGCATCGTATGGTGCAACTTCAATAATTTCCTGGGCATCAAAGATTCGCTGAATCTCATCCCAGCCTCGGTCTTTAGCGGCTCTCTTCATGCTTAATAGCACCTGGCCGTTTTCTAGCTCTGGGTCAATTACACTGACTGTTATATCCTGGCCTGGTATTAATTCCTGGCCGTGACCAATTTCTCGGCGCATAACAACACCAACACCCTTGTCACCAAGGTCAACCCATATTTCATTCTTTTTTACAGATGTAATCTTTCCTTCGACTACATCACCTACTTCCAGGCCCTTAATATCTGAACCGGCAAGCAGATCATCCATTGTAGCAGTACTACTCACTTAAAAAGATCCTCCCTTTCAAAGTATCTCCTAGCTAGCAAAAAGGGATAAATTTATCCCCAAATCCTCATGATTTAATTAATTACCAACTAATAAGATTACCTTGAATATACACCTTTACACCTTATTAAGTCAAAATAGTTAAGTCACGTGATAAACTAGCATTATGTATATTTGTATCGATGTCGGGGGGACTAAGACACTTGTTGCCAGTTTTACTGATGATGGTAATCTTGTTGAAAAGGTACGAATTCCAACCTCAAAAAACTATGATGATTTCTTAAAAGATGTAGAAGCTGTTGTAAGCAAGTTCAACGATAAAACCTTCATAAAAGGCGCTATCGGTCTTCCTGCCGCCCAGTTAGACAGACAACAAGGAAAAGGAATAATTTTCTCTAATCTACCTTGGCAAAATGTCAGTGTAGTTGATGATTTAAAGAAGATACTTAACTGCCCTATCCTAGTTGAAAATGATGCCAAAATGGCTGGCCTTTACGAAGCAGTTCAGGTTAAGGATAAGTATTCAAGAGTACTCTATTTAACGGTCAGCACAGGTATTGGCTTTGCCGTTATAGACAATCTGAAAATAGATACAGACATTGGTGACCCCGGCGGAAGCAGCCTGCCTCTTAGAAGAGGTGATCAAATTGTACCTTGGGAATCCTTAGCTTCAGGCAAATCTCTGCTTAAGAAATATGGCAAATTAGCAAAAGACATAGACGACCCAGAAATCTGGCGATCATTCACTAAGGACTTAGCAGAAGGCTTAATCTGGCTGATAGCTATATCCCAGCCACAAGTGGTAGTTATTGGCGGAAGTGTCGGCGCATACCTTTATAAGTATGTAGATTTTCTGAAAGATGCCATAAATGACTATAATCTGCCCCTAATAAAGATGCCGCAGTTTGAACAGGCAAAAGTTGCTAATGATGCGGTAGTTTACGGCTGCTATGAATATATTAAACAGACACTAAAGAATGGATGAGTTAGTTCAAAAGATTAAAAAAAGGTACCCTAAACTTAATTTAAGCCCTTCTGACAGCTTTTATTGGTCACCAGAGACCAATGAGGTGTTTTATAAGGCAGATTCAAAGGGAAAGCTTAATAAATGGTCACTGCTTCATGAGGTTGGCCATGCCCTTTTGAACCATCACCATTATGACGCCGACTATATGCTCCTGAAGCTAGAAATAGAGGCTTGGCAAAAAGCTAAAGAAATAGCTACCAATTTTGATATTTCTATCGATGATAACCACATCCAGGATTGCCTGGATACTTACAGGGATTGGCTATACAAAAGAAGTATTTGTCCAAAATGCTCAACCAAATGCTTACAGCAAAGTGATTTCAACCATTACTTCTGCTTCAACTGCCATATGAGATGGCGGGTTACTACTTCAAGGTTTTGCCGGACATACCGAATGGCCGATAACAGCCTTGCTAGCCGCCAGGTCTTTATATAACAAAAAGGCCCCAGATGTTATCCGAAGCCTTTAATAACAAGGTAAAATACCTTATTTCTTAGTTCGACGAGAGATTCTGCCGCCCTTGGCACCAGCTACATGAGCTAGTTCACGGTTAGCGAAGAATCCGCCAGTTCGACCTAATTTACCGCCTTTTGCGCCAATTTTAGCGTAAAAGTCAGATCCATATTTTTTCTTGTTAGTTGCAGCAGCAGCTTTGCCGCCAGCTTTTGTTCCAGCCATTGTTATGACCTCCTTGTTAATGCTTCTCGTGTATAAAAAAGAGGATGCGACTAAAGAGACACCATCCCCTCCTAACGCGAATTACTTTTATGATATCATGCTATTGTTTTTAAGTCAATAATCTTTAGCAATATAAAGGTTATTTTGTAAATAAGAAAAGCAGCCCCCGCTCGGAGGCCGCTTTTATAGTTTGGCACCTTGCTATTTTCCCAGGGGTGAACCCCAAGTATTGTAACCGCTATGAGGCTTAACTGCTGTGTTCGGCATGGGAACAGGTGTTTCCCTCACGCTATGGGCACCAATTTAATCCTTGAATCTTTCAAAGATTTCTTGGTGTCCAAGAATAGCAAAGATCGGAAAGCAATTATAACAAACGTATTGGCAAATACAAATGACCAGTCAATACACTTTACCTAGAACACATGTTGCTAAAGCATCATATGTTCTAGTCGTAAAAAGTCAATGGGACTGTTAGTACGCTTTGGCTGCACACGTTACCGTGCTTCCACCTTGCGCCTATCAAACTGATCGTCTTTCAGTGTCCTCATAGGGAAATCTAATCTTGAGGTCAGTTTCGCGCTTAATATGCTTTCAGCGCTTATCTGGTCCGCACATAGCTACCCAGCAATGCCCTTGGTAGAACAACTGGTACACCAGCGGTGCGTTCACTTCGGTCCTCTCGTCACTTTGTTCCTTTATTTCTAAAGGCGCAGACTATATCTTTACCCTCTATAAAAGTAGGGCAGCGGCGTATTACCTAGCCTAATTATTAATCTTGCTGCTAAGTCCGTGCATAAAATGCACTAAGTCGTTACGGGGTCACTAGCTAGAATAAATCTAGCATTCGACTTCCCACGGTATTACCTGTCAGAGGATTAATTCATCAATCAAATCATATAATATGGACCAGCATTTATACGACTCTACGAACTAACCATGCGAAGGTTTCACCGTTATTAGCCACATTGTCATCACATCTCTCAATGCGAAGTAGCAATCTCTTACTAGAAGCGAATCCTCTCAAATTTCCTAACGTCCACAGCGGATATAAACCGAACTGTCTCACGACGTTCTGAACCCAGCTCACGTACCTTTTTAACCGGCGAACAGCCGGACCCTTGGGACCGTTTTCAGCCCCAGGATAAGATGAGCCGACATCGTACTTCATTCCATAATTACTTATGGCGTAGACTATATCTTCTTCCTACCACCAGAGTTAAGGTACTCAACCATTCTCTAGTTTTATTTGATAGGAGGTGGCGTATTATCTTGATAAACTCAAGATCTTGTTTTTCAACTCAGTCGTTACAGGGTCATCAGTTAGCTAAACTAACCTAGACTTCCCACGGTATTACCCTTACTTCTTAAATATCACACTGAAGTAGTCGGGATTCACCGTTATAAGCCACATTTTTAGTACGGAATTACTTCCGTAGCACCCCGATTTGTTAAGGTGCCAAACAGCGCCGTCTATGTGAACTATTGGGCGCTATAAGCCTGTTATCCCCGGCGTAACTTTTATCCGAAAGCGCTGCCGATACCACACTCTTGTACTATGTACAGACAGCGGAAAACTTACTCCGACTTTCGTCCCTGCTTGGGTTGTCGCCCTCACAGTCAAGCTAGCTTATGCGTATACACTATCGATTCGATTTCCATCCGAACCTAGCTAACCTTTGAACGCCTCCGATACTCTTTAGGAGGCAACCGCCCCAGTTAAACTACCCATCAGACACGGTCCTGGAGCCAGAATTTATACACAAACAAATTATGTACAAATTGTGGCCCCAGTAAGAACAAGAAGCATACAAGGGTGGTATTTCACTGAAGACTCCACTCGGACTAGCGTCCAAGCTTCAAAGTCTCCCACCTATGCTACACATGTATACTCCCGGCTCAATGCCAAACTATAGTTAAGCTGCACGGGGTCTTTTCGTCCTGCTGCGGACAGACGGCATCTTTACCGTCAATGCACTTTCACCGAGCTCTTCGTCGAGACAGTACCCATATCATTACGCCATTCGTGCGGGTCAGAACTTCATCTAACTTTTGCTTGTTTTTATAGCACTGCTATTTGTGCTCTCTACGTCACCGCAGAGATCGGACTATATCTTCACCCATATAGATGGGGCTTGGCGTGTAGTCTCTGAGGGTTCCTAAGATTACTCTTAGGCCTTCCCTGCTGATTGTCTCCATAGTCCAACCGGTTTCCCGTTGGAATTTAAGAGATTTTCCAGCATATAGCCAAGTTTCACACTTAACGCACGTCGCTTAATGTTTACCTCCTAAGTGCATGTGTCTTACAACACAATCAGGCAAGTTATTACCTGACAAGGAATTTCGCTCTAACATCTTTACCTACTTTTGTCAAGTAGACGTTCGCTGTTACCGAACCTGCATATCGCTATGCAGATGGGACTATATCTTCCCTGTTATTCACAAGGTTTGGCGTATAGTCTCTGAGGATTCTAATTATTGCAAGTCTGGATCTACGGTGATTCATAGTTTGAGCGATCTCAATTATTTCGATCAGCCCATTTATAGTTAAATGATCACCATTTTCTATCTTTCGTATGCATTTAGCGAACTGCTCAAAGTCATATTGTTTTGAAGTCTGAAGTTTATTTTGCTCAAAAAATGGAATTATTGTTTCGAGCAAATCTGTTCGACTATTAACAATATATTGGGCTAGATCTTCTTTATGATTGTCATGACGCTTGTTTATAGATATCCTGCCTACACCGAAGAACTTTTGCATGTCCTCGATACAGGAGATACTTTTAACACCTTGCGTCACTACAAACCTATGTACGACTTGATAGCCAGTTTTATAGCCGATGCGATTTATTCTATTGGGTTGTTTAACAAACCCTATAGAAAAACAGCCTTCGCCGTCTACAAAACCTACAATCCATCCTATGTTTTTAACTAGTCTTTCCTGCTGATTGTCCGCACTTGTCACTTTGTTACCTCGTTTCCACTTACATAGGCTTTACCATAATCAGTAAAACCTAGTAGCTTATCACAAGGTAGTGCAAGATACTAGAGCCTTTTAAAAAGGCACGGAGTTTCCAGCATATAGCCAAATTTTCTCCTTAAAACCTCAATGGCTGAGGTGAACTAGGAGGGGATCTTTCATCCCACTAAGGCAGCACTCTACCTTAGGACCCTTCCTTAATGTTAGCTACATGTCTCCATGTAGAGCGGACTATATCATCTCACTATGAGTGAGCCTGGCGTATAGTCTCTGAGGATTCTCCATATTTCATAACGAAACGTAGGAGTCTTTCCTGCTGATTGTCTCTATCTGATATTCTTTAAGCCACTCAGTTTATTCTTTCGGATTACTGTTTGGGCATATCAGCCTAGCGAGAGTTTCCAGCAAATAGCCAAGTTTTATAACTACTAGTATGTCAATAGTTAGGGCCGCCGTTCACCGGGGCTTCAGTTCGAGGCGTAAACCTCTCACCTTAACCTTCCGGCACTGGGCAGGCGTCAGCCCCTATACATCCACTTTCGTGTTAGCAGAGACCTGTGTTTTTGGTAAACAGTTGCATGGGTTCCTTAGCTGTGGCCCTCTAAAAGAGGGCAGGCCTTATTCCGAAGTTACGGCCGCTTGTTTGCCGAGTTCCTTGACGAAGAATCACTCGTACACCTTGGTCTACTCGACCTGAGCACCTGTGTCGGTTTGCGGTACGGATAGTATAGTCCATGCGTTTAATAGCTTTTCTAGTCAGCACTATCATAGAAATCGAACCAAAAGGTCCTTTCATTAGTAGGCTTTTCTCCTACTTAGACGGATATAACCATAAATCCGCTTCTACTAACATGCCGCGCACTACAAAACAAAACTACACTAGTACGGGAATATTAACCCGTTGTCCATCGCCTACGCTTCATTGCCTCGGCTTAGGACCGACTAACCCTGGGACGATTATCGTGGCCCAGGAAACCTTGCTCTTTCGGTGGGCAGGATTCTCACCTGCCTTATCGTTACTCATTCCAGCATTCTCACTTCCTAAAACTCCATCAGATCTCACAATCTAACTTCACTGTTATAGGAACGCTCCTCTACCACGCATATATTGCTATACACATCCATGTCTTCGGTAATATGCTTAGCCCCGTTACATTTTCCGCGCAAGATCTCTTGACGAGTGAGCTGTTACGCACTCTTTGAATGAATGGCTGCTTCTAAGCCAACATCCTCGTTGTTTAAGAAATCTCACCTCGTTTCCCACTGAGCATATATTTAGGGACCTTAGACGATGGTCTGGGCTGTTTCCCTTTCGAGCGACGAGCTTAGCCCCGCCGTTCTGACTGCCGTAGTTCCACTGATAGTATTCGTAGTTTGTCAAGGGTGGGTTACCTTACGGTCCCCATTCCGAAACATTGCTCTACCCCTACCAGCTACCGTACAACGCTAGCCCTAAAGCTATTTCGAGGAGAACCAGCTATCTCCGAGTTCGATTGGCATTTCACCTCTAACCACAGGTCATCCGGGCGTTTTGCAATTCGCTACGGTTCGGCCCTCCACGCAGTTTTACCTACGCTTCAGCCTGCCCATGGTTAGGTCACTCGGTTTCGGGTCTATTTACTACTACTTACGCCCTATTCAGGCTCGCTCTCACTACGCCTCCGGCATTAAGCCTTAAGCTTGCAGCAGCAAATAACTCGCTGGATCGTTCTACAAAAAGCACGCCGTCACCAGTAAACTGGCTCCGACTCCTTGTACGCACACAATTTCAGGGTCTATTTCACTCCCCTTCCGGGGTTCTTTTAACCTTTCCCTCACGGTACTTGTACACTATCGATCGTAAGATATATTTAGCCTTAGGGGGTGGACCCCCTAGCTTCAGTCAGGGTTGCACGTGTCCCGACCTACTCGACAAACATAAATAATAAGGTTTGCGATACTTGGCATACCAGGCTGTCACTGTCTATGGCGTACCTTTCCAGGCACTTCTGCTCGCCTCGCAAATTTCTGACCTTATTCAGATTGGTGGTAGCATCTGATAGCCAATATGAAATGCTGGAAGATCCAGAACTTCACATCGGTAATTTATGTGTCACAACCCCTTAAAAACATTCGTCTACCAACTTATTCAACTGGCAAATTGCCAGATGAAAGTCATTAAGGTTTGGGCTGATCCGTGTTCGCTCGCCACTACTTACGGAATCATTGATTATTTTCTATTCCTCGGGGTACTAAGATGTTTCAGTTCCCCCACTTACCGCTCTCCATCCTATGAATTCAGACAGATGCTGATAGACATAACTCTATCAAGGTTTCCCCATTCGGATATCTTCGGATCAAAGCATATGTAGCTGCTCCCCGAAGCTTTTCGTAGCTCATCACGTCCTTCGTCGGTATCTTACGTCAAGGCATCCTTTGTGCGCGCTTGAGTAACTTTTTACGATTAGCAATACCTCAAACGAGGTATTACAAAAAGTGCAATTGACTGGTCATTGGTGTTAACCAATAGCCGTTTGTCTAATTGCTTATCTTACCAAATTGTTAATGATCGAAACTCCAGCGTTCGTTCCAAACTTAAGGTGAATCTTCACCGCTTAAGTAAGTCTCTCTAGGTGCTTGAGTTTACGACTGAAACTTAAGGTTTGTTCATGAACCCTAAGGCTCTACCTAAACTCAAACAATCAATGAACATTTTAGCAATTTTAACAGATATGGTCAAGCTAAATCTGATGTTGATCTTGCTACAGTTTGGTAGATGAAGATATGCTGGGTTTTGTTAATTAGGATTGGTTACTTTTAGGGACTAAGCGGGGCATATGGTATATTTGCTGTTTGGTAACCACCTTCAATAAATAAAAGAAAATAAGCACAAGAATAGTCCATTTCTGCCACTTATTCTCGGGTTTGTTAATATAATAGAAGATATAAGGATAGAGAACCTACGCCGGCAATTAGCACTATCATACCTATTACAGATGTCAGTGTTCTTAATACGGCAAACTTAGCTAAAGGATTGCGGCCGATGGATATAATGCTGCTGTAAACTGCAGCGTAGATCAACGTTACTATGGAAATAATTGCTAAGAATGATATGCCCATGGCAGCTATAACCCTAAAAGTAGAAACGTAGTGACCAGTCAAACTCTCTATGAACTGTTGAATAGCTTGTAGTGAAGAATTGCCCGTATTATTGTCCACCCCAATGCTAATAGACAGTTTAATGTAGCCAACAGTAATATTATGGCTAGTGCCAGAACTATCCCTCACCTGTTCAACTGCTGCGCCTGAAGTTTTACTATTAAAATTAGTCAGAGCAGTACCTACAACTCGGTCACCAGGGCTAGCCATCATACCAATTCCGTTAAACGGTGACACAGCTATCTCTTGACCAGCTATTATATTACCGTTAACAGTACTGACGAGTGTATTAACATTACCATCGGTAGCAACTTGAACCTTACCACTTGACGGATTAACAGCCAGAAGAGACTCGTCGCTGTTAACTACTACTCCAGCCATTTTTTGGCCGTTAGCAATATTGGACGGCTCAACATACCCTGATTTGTCACTAACAAGGCTGACTATGCTGCCGGTAGGTATAGAAGTGGTTGAATTATATGATCGTGATATGTTCGGTGATGCGGCACTAACATTCGTACTTACCAGACCGATAAGCATCAACGGCAAAGATAATAGAGTGATAATCAATACTGAGTATCTTTGCATAACGCTAACGATTATATCATAAGAGATCGGTTATCTTGCAGTACGGATACCAACAATACTTAGTAATTCTACTATTCAATTTATAAGTTAATAAAGTCTCTATCTGTAACATGGTAACTAATGTTGGTATATATACAACTATTTATGAACCCTGCTTTTGTATTCATATTATTTACTTATAGACCTTCTTTTTAGAGTATACCTTTGATTAGATAGTAAAACTTGTATGACTAGCACTGTTAAGATAAAATACACCGGTAGTTTGGTTTGTTTCTTCCTTGGCTTCGGGGCATTAGCTCAGTTGGCTAGAGCACCTGCTTTGCAAGCAGGGGGTCATCGGTTCGAGTCCGATATGCTCCACCATAGGAATAAATAAGGGCGATTAGCTCAGCTGGTTAGAGCGCGTCACTGATAATGACGAGGTCGGTGGTTCGAGTCCTCCATCGCCCACCAAATGGAATAAAAAAAGAGCTTCGGTAAATCGGAGCTCTTTTCTATTTAACAACTTGGTAGTGCATTTCAACGTTGTTCGTTAGCTCAGAACTGATGTCTCGTCTAAGATAAATCTTAGCTATATAAGTTGTCAGTACTGAAATAAACAACTTATCGAGATCGACCTAGCTGATCAGAGATTGCTCAACTGATTGCTAGTTTTACTCCCTAGAAAGGAGGTAATCCATCCGCACGTTCCCGTACGGATACCTTGTTACGCTTACTGTTGCGTCTTATTCTCTAAGACCCCTTATTACTAAGGGTGTCGGACCATATCTTCATCCACCTTTCGATGGAGCCAACGTATGGCCTCTACGGGGTTAGGGCAACTTGTATGCCATACATGGTTGTATGTATGGTTTAACAAGTTCTTTGAACTTAAAATAGCTATTTTGTCTGACATATAACCTACTTCCTTTTCCGTCGAAGTTAATGGTTGTAGCAATATCGAATTCTGACAAAGCTCTCTGTAGGATATTAATGCTCTTTACGGAAAAGCAATGTACTGAGAAATCTACTGTCTTGCTATGTTTGCAGCCATCATCCATAAACCAGACTGCAATCATCAATGGCGTTAATTGAAAACTTGATGGAATATGTTTTACTCCGTTTTCATACCACTGATGTCGCATCTCTGACAAATCTGGATGACCTACTGTACCAAATCGAAGCGACGAAGTCATTGAGACATACTGTGGAGCGGTAACGCATATACGCTGAAGTAAATGATACTTCCAGCGTACATAGTCACTGTGACGAATAGTATGACTAATCCTAAGTCGATATTGTTTGCCAGACTTTACGAGCGTGCCATCACCTATTAAACATGCTGTAGCTACTTCCTTCTCAAAAGCTAGTAGTTGTATAGTTTTCAGGTAATTAGCTGCTCTTGTGTGTGCCATTTTAGTTTCTAGCCCAACTTCCCTCGGTATTGTCCTTGCATATCTACTACGCATTATAGCTTGAGATGCAATAGGAGTTCACCGATATAGTTGGATAGGCATATGCAATTACTCGCATAAGAAGCCGTTAAACTTAATCCCAATCATCTCCCCTACCTTAGGGCAAGACAAAGCTTACACGTCGGGTATTGGCGACTTTCATGATTTGACGGGCGGTGACTGTACTCCGGTAATCTCGGGTACTCCCCACTGGACGTGCGCGTCTAACGCATCCAGCGAGTCTTTATGTTTTGTTAGACATAAAGTTCGTTCCTTCCCTTTAGATAAAGGTACTATGAACTCAGCTGACTTCCTCATAACCACACTGATTACACTCGTTATGAGGATCTCCCTGGGTTATACACTGGGCTATTTCAAACATTCCTTACCGGCTTATCTAGCTTTCTTCCCCTACGTACACGTTAGTAGAGTCGAAAGAGCCACTTGATTGTTGTCATCAATCTGTAAAGGCTATTCTTCGCATGTAGAGCCCTTCAGACATTTTGTTGCCAAAGATGTCCTGCTCGCAGCTACTAAGGATGGATTTACACCATCTAGTCCAATGCACTGCCAGGCGCATTTATTTTGTACAAGACCCGGGAACGTATTCACGGTAATATGCTGACTTACCGTTACTAGCGATTCCAGCTTCAAGCAGGCGAGTTTCAGCCTACTATCCGAACTGAGACCGATTTTGATGGGATTAGCTCCGTCTCGCGACTTGGCTGCCCTTTGTATCGGCCATTGTAGCGTGTCTGTGGCCCCAGACGTAAGGGAGATACGGACCTGACATCATCCCCTCCTTCCTCCCTGTTACCAGGGCAGTCTGTTTAGAAAAATTCAACTAAACATAAGGGTTGCGCTCGTTGATGGACTTAACCAAACATCTCACGACACGAGCTGACGACGGCCATGCACCACCTGTCACTGCGCTCTAATAAAAGCACTCTCTCCTTTCGGAGAAATTCGCAGGAAGTCAAGCCTGGGTAAGGTTCTTCGCTTACTTTCGAATTAAACAACACGCTCCACCGCTTGTGCGGGTCCCCGTCAATTCCTTTATGTTTTAGTCTTGCGACCGTACTCCACAGGCGGGATGCTTAACGCGTTAGCTTTGCTACTACCGGGGTCGATACCGATAACGGCTAGCATCCATAGTTTACAGCTAGAAGTAACCGGGTATCTAATCCGGGTCCCTGCTCTAGCTTTCGTGCCTTAGTGTCAGAAACAAGCCAGTACCCTGCCTACGCCATCGGTGTTCCTCCCAATATCTACGGATTTCACTCCTACACTGGGACTTCCAGGTACCTCTCTCGTCCTCTAGCTTAGTAGTTCAGACAATGTCTATATGGTTGAGCCATACAATTTCACTGCCCGCTTTCTATGCCACCTACGCAACTCTTTACGCCCAGTAATTCCGGATAACGCTTGGATCCTCCGTATGACCGCGGCTGCTGGCACGGAGTTAGCCGATCCTTATTCATATGCTACTGTCATAATCTTCACATATAAAAGCAGTTTACGACCCGAAGGCCTTCATCCTGCACGCGGCGTTGCTCCATCAGGCTTTCGCCCATTGTGGAAGATTCCCTACTGCTGCCTCCCGTAGGAGTCTGGGCCGTTCTCAGTCCCAGTCTGGCTGATCATCCTCTCAGACCAGCTAATGATCGTCGCCTTGGTGAGCTTTTACCTCACCAACAAGCTAATCATACGCAGGCCCTTCCCAAAGCGCCGTAGCTTTACTCCAAAGAGCATATGCGGTATTAGACACCATTTCTGGTGCTTATCCCTCACTTTAGGGTAGGTTCCTACGCGTTACTCAGCCGTCCGCCGCTCGTGTACTCCCGAAGGAGCCTTACCGCTCGACTTGCATGTATTAGGCACGCCGCCAGCGTTCATCCTGAGCCAGGATCAAACTCTCCAAAAAAGAATTTGTTTAAAACAATTCAAAATGAACTGACGTTGATTTGCACTACCAAATTGTTAATGATCGAAACTCTAGCGTTCGGTCCAAAACTTAGGGTGAATCTTCACCGCCTAAGTAAGTCTCTCTAGGTGCTTGAGTTTACGACTGAAACTTAAAGCCTGGCTTAAGGCTCTACCTAAACTCAAACAATCAATAAACATTTTAGCAATTTTAACAGATATGGTCAAGCTAAATCTGATGTTGAACTTGCTACAGTTTGGTAGGTAGAAATTAAGTTTTTGTTTATATGATGCCGATAATTATTATCAAGGTGGTGCATCAAGCGTTTGTAAAGAACCATTGCTAAAAGTGGCTCCGCCACGCAGTCTTCCATTAGTCGCCGGGTGATAATACAACGTGAATCCCGTTATTGTAGCATGGTTACCGCTAGAGTCCGGGAATGTCGCAGTTTGGGAATCATCGAGTTTGACAGTAACCCAAACCCAACGGCCAAAATTAGTATCTGAAGAACTGCTGCAGCCATTGGAAGAAGAAGTCATGGGGTAAGGAGTACCGAGTACTAGCGCGCTAGTAGTTAGCGCAGTTGAGCTATTAAAGGTCGGGCAAGCATTAGAGGCAAATTGGTAATTTATAGATATACCCCCAGTACCTGGGCCGCTAAGACCGCCTATGCCAGGATCCCCTGTTTGGGAGCCATTGGCAAGTATATAATCGGCGGCTGGATCTTCGGTTGATGAGCCGGACATGTCGATTAACTGTGAGTAAAAGCCAATTCGGGGCATGGATTGCAATCCGGCGTAGTCCACTACGGCGGTGGCAGCGGTAGTATACCCCCCTATCTGATAGACATAGCCGTTGTAGGCGACAGCGGTGGCTTGGTAGGTAGCAGCCGGCAGGCTAGTGGTGGATGACCAGGGGCCAATATTGCCACCATTGTATATCGGGGCGTAGTACACTGCGGCGGTGGGGCAAGCAGTAGAACACCCCCCTATCTGATAGACATAGCCATTGTAGGCGACAGCGGTAGCGTAGTAGGTAGCAGCCGGCAGGCTGCCAGTGGCAGTCCAGGTACCGACAGCACCGGTGCTGGAATTGATAGCCGCATAGTCCACTACGGCGGTGGGGCAAGCAGTAGAACACCCCCCTATCTGATAGACGTAGCCGTTGTAGGCGACAGCGGTAGCGAGGTAGGTAGCGGCCGGTAGGCTGCCGTTAGACGTAGAAGTTGAGGCACACCAATAGCCGGTGATAGTACCAGCACAACTGCCGGGAGCAGCCAGCGCCCCGCTGCTGGTGATAGCCGCGTAGTCCACTACGGCGGTGACAATGCCAGCATACCCCCCTATCTGATAGACATAGCCATTGTAGGCGACAGCGGTAGCGCCGTAGGTAACAGCCGGCAGGTTGGCGCCCGTGCCGGCAGTACCGTTCGAGGCACACCAGTCACCGGCAATAGAACCGCCGCCAGCGGTACAGGCAGCCGAAGCCGGTGCGGCCAGCGCCCCGCTGCTGGTGATAGCCGCATAGTCCACTACGGCGGTGGGGCAAGCAGTAGAACACCCCCCTATCTGATAGACATAGCCATTGTAGGCGACAGCGGTAGCGTAGTAGGTAGCAGCCGGCAGGCTGCCGTTAGACGTAGAAGTTGAGGCACACCAATAGCCGGTGATAGTACCAGCACAACTGCCGGGAGCGGCCAGCGCCCCAGTGCTAGTGATAGCCGCGTAGTCCACTACAGCGGTGACACTGCCAGCATACCCCCCTATCTGATAGACATAGCCGTTGTAGGCGACAGCGGTGGCTTGGTAGGTAGCAGCCGGCAGACTGCCGGTGGCAGCCCAAGCACTCAACGTCGCCGGCCCGCCGTTGTTGATAGCCGCGTAGTCCACTACGGCGGTGGGACTGCCAGCATACCCCCCTATCTGATAGACATAGCCGTTGTAGGCAACAGCGGTAGCGACGTAGGTAGCAGCCGGCAGGCTGCCGTTAGCCGTAGAAGTTGAGGCACACCAATAGCCGGTGATAGTACCAGCACA
This sequence comes from uncultured bacterium, assembly GCA_963718045.1. Taxonomy (GTDB): domain Bacteria; phylum Patescibacteriota; class Saccharimonadia; order Saccharimonadales; family UBA4665; genus JAJZKE01. The sequence goes on along the minus strand of OY970350.1, from coordinate 136,787 downwards.
ACTGCCGGGAGCAGCCAGCGCCCCACTGCTGGTGATAGCCGCGTAGTCCACTACAGCGGTGGCACCGCCAGCATACCCCCCTATCTGATAGACGTAGCCATTGTAGGCGACAGCGGTGGCGTAGTAGGTAGCAGCCGGCAGGCTGGCGCCCGTGCCGGCAGTACCGTTCGAGGCACACCAGTCACCGGCAATAGAACCGCCGCCAGCGGTACAGGCAGCCGAAGCCGGTGCGGCCAGCGCCCCGCTGCTAGTGATAGCCGCGTAGTCCACTACAGCGGTGACACTGCCAGCATACCCCCCTATCTGGTAGACATAGCCATTGTAGGCGACAGCGGTAGCGTAGTAGGTAGCAGCCGGCAGGCTGCCGTTAGACGTAGAAGTTGAGGCACACCAATAGCCGGTGATAGTACCAGCACAACTGCCGGGAGCGGCCAGCGCACCACTGCTGGTGATAGCCGCGTAGTCCACTACGGCGGTGGCAGCGGTAGTATACCCCCCTATCTGATAGACATAGCCGTTGTAGGCAACAGCGGCGGCGCCGTAGGTAGCAGCCGGCAGGCTGCCGTTAGACGTAGAAGTTGAGGCACACCAATAGCCGGTGATAGTACCAGCACAACTGCCGGGAGCGGCCAGCGCCCCACTGCTAGTGATAGCCGCGTAGTCCACTACAGCGGTGACACTGCCAGCATACCCCCCTATCTGGTAGACATAGCCGTTGTAGGCAACAGCGGCGGCGCCGTAGGTAGCAGCCGGCAGGCTGCCGTTAGACGTAGAAGTTGAGGCACACCAATAGCCGGTGATAGTACCAGCACAACTGCCGGGAGCGGCCAGCGCACCACTGCTGGTGATAGCCGCGTAGTCCACTACGGCGGTGGCAGCGGTAGTATACCCCCCTATCTGATAGACGTAGCCATTGTAGGCGACAGCGGTGGCTTCGTAGGTAGCAGCCGGCAGGCTGCCGTTAGCCGTAGAAGTTGAGGCTGTCCAAGGAGCAACATCTCCTGGACTGCTGATAGCCGCGTAGTCCACTACGGCGGTGGCAGCGGTAGTATACCCCCCTATCTGATAGACGTAGCCATTGTAGGCGACAGCGGTAGCGTAGTAGGTAGCAGCCGGTAGGCTAGTGGTGGATGACCAGGGGCCAATATTGCCACCATTGTATATCGGGGCGTAGTACACTGCGGCGGTGGCACCGCCAGCCATCCCCCCTATCTGATAGACGTAGCCATTGTAGGCGACAGCGGTAGCGACGTAGGTAGCAGCCGGCAGGCTGCCGTTAGCCGTAGAAGTTGAGGCACACCAATAGCCGGTGATAGTACCAGCACAACTGCCGGGAGCGGCCAGAGCACCACTGCTGGTGATAGCCGCGTAGTCCACTACGGCGGTGGGGCAAGCAGTAGAACACCCCCCTATCTGATAGACGTAGCCATTGTAGGCGACAGCGGTGGCTTCGTAGGTAGCAGCCGGCAGGTTGGCGCCCGTGCCGGCAGTACCGTTCGAGGCACACCAGTCACCGGCAATAGAACCGCCGCCAGCGGTACAGGCAGCCGAACCCGGTGCGGCCAGCGCACCACTGCTGGTGATAGCCGCGTAGTCCACTACGGCGGTGGCAGCGGTAGTATACCCCCCTATCTGGTAGACGTAGCCATTGTAGGCGACAGCGGTGGCGTAGTCGGTGGCAGCCGGCAGGTTGGCGCCCGTGCCGGCAGTACCGTTCGAGGCACACCAGTCACCGGCAATAGAACCGCCGCCAGCGGTACAGGCAGCCGAAGCCGGTGCGGCCAGCGCCCCGCTGCTGGTGATAGCCGCATAGTCCACTACGGCGGTGGGGCAAGCAGTAGAACACCCCCCTATCTGATAGACGTAGCCGTTGTAGGCGACAGCGGTGGGTTGGGAGGTGACAGCCGGCAGGTTGGCGCCCGTGCCGGCAGTACCGTTCGAGGCACACCAGTCACCGGCAATAGAACCGCCGCCAGCGGTACAGGCAGCCGAACCCGGTGCGGCCAGCGCACCACTGCTGGTGAGTGCCGCGTAGTCCACTACGGCGGTGGGACTGCCAGCATACCCCCCTATCTGATAGACGTAGCCATTGTAGGCGACAGCGGTGGCTTCGTAGGTAGCAGCCGGCAGGTTGGCGCCCGTGCCGGCAGTACCGTTCGAGGCACACCAAGATGCCCCACAGCTATTGGTGTTGCCAGCTAGACCGCCGCCGCTAAGTCCGGCTTCAGATATGCTGGAATTGGCAAATGATATATCACTTTCGTTATTACCCTGGCCAAAAGAACTGGCACTGGCATCAATAACACTCGGGTCGATGGAGATCGGGCCATGGATACCGCCTAAATCGCTGGCAGTTAAGGTTAAGATGTCCCCTTTAAGACTGAATTTAGTTTGTTGTTGAACGTTAGTTGGAGCCATTCCGTCGTTGTCGGTTATTTCCGGAGCTGGTAAGACAAAGACCAGGTTAGTTTTAGCGGCGTTAAGTCTGGCTTTAGCTACCAGGGCTTGGTCTTTAGCTGAGCCGTAGCTGATGTTACCGAATAAATATGGACTGGCTGAATAAATACCTATGTTACCGCCTGGCATCATTTTAGCTTGGAGGGTACTGGGCAATTCCAGTTTATAGGCTAGTTTGACTGTTCCCGCTGGCGCAGAGTTATAGACTATGTTTTCTTGGAGACCATTAGCCTTAATGGTGTAGACGTCTTTAGTTGAATTTAGTCCCATTGGATAGACTAGATGACCGTCTACCATCTTGGCGTTCATAGCGTCAAACTCAGGAGTTAGGGTGAAGGATAGTCCGTAGGTATTGTCATAAGCTGTAAAGCCTTGATGGATGTTAGTAGGTATTACTAGACTAAAGGCTGAATTAGATTTAGATCCGATGCTAATACTGTTATCTCCAGATGGGACTCCGGGAGTAGAACTGGAACTCTTGTCTATGCCCGATTTGTCTAGGTAGTATGTTTTAGTTTTAGAGTTATAGGTTAATTGGGATTTCATTAAGGCAGTGTCAGGGGATCCGATCAAAGCTTGTTCGTTAACCGGCAGATTATAGCTGGAATTAATCAAGTTATGGATATAGGCTATGGAACCAACTGCTATAGCTACAACCACTAGGGTGCTAAATAATCCGTAGCTTACCCACTTAACGCGTTTTCGGCCAAGCCGGTCAACTACTTTGTTAAACCGACGGATAAATAGACTAATTGGTGGCTGGAGCTTTTTCTTAATTGGTTTTGTAATAAAATCAGTCCGATAGATAACTGTTTTAGTTAGTCCTTTATATATACATACAAATTTTATAGTCACCGGACTACAGGTTATTTGTTTAATTGTTTTTCTAAGTTCCCTTCTTGTGGCTAATAGATATTTAGAATTACCAATTTTGGTTACTTTTCTCTTAGTCTGAACGAATTTATTAATAAACTTCGTTTTGGTTGTCAGTTGGGCATATTTACGAGATGGAACTAATCTAGCTGCTATTTCGCTAGTAGTTACATCTCCATTTGCTTTATCCTTTTGATTTAATGTTGCCGACTTTTTAGACATATTTTTGTTTAATTTTTACTTCTAGGCCTAAGTTATGATCCTAAAAAAGGTTCTGCACTTTGATAGTTAGCTCCTTTTAATAGGCCGATGTATACGGAATGATAATTGTACCTATTTCTGTATTACCGCTACTGGTTGCGGACATCCTAATTTTTAGAGTGAGTACGCCATTTGCAGAATCGCTAGCGCTGGTTAGTCCTTGTAGGGTTACAGTCGCCAGAGAGCCAGTTGTTGTCTCGCTATGGTAAGCTGCAACACCAGCCGACATGGTACCGTAGTTTGATTCCTCGGTACCGTTTGATGCTATGGCAGCTATGGCAATACTGCCACCCGTACCCGCAGATGCATAAATGGTTGGTGTACCAGTCCAAGAAGACCAGTCGCTAGGTATAGGTATTTGAACAACAACATCGTAACATCGTGCCGAGCTTTGAACAGTTGACCACTGGTAATATGATTGAGGTGTAGAATCTGTATCATTATAGCCACTAGTCATTGTCCCGACATTAGCACTAGAACAACTTGAATCACCGGCGCTATCCAATACAGCCCCAGCATATTCGGCTGCTAGCGTTATCTGTTTAGCGTGAGATGTACCACAGCCTGCAAAAGCTAATTGCGTACTGCTTGTTGCTGTCAAACATTGGCCAGCTGACGGTGCAACAGACGGCAAGATTAGAGAGATATTTCCGCTCGCCGCAGTTGAGGCAGTCAAACTAAATGTGTAGGAATTACTAGCGTTGGCAAATATAAGGTTACCGGTAAGATTACTAGATTGGCCTATTATTACGTCATTGTCTGCACTTGTTGTATCTACCCCCAATAATGTATAGCCACTGGCATTCTGTACCTGGAAGGCTGTAGTGGAGTTAGAAGCATTCTCAAATAAGCCAGGGCCATTAACTGTTAAGCTTCCGGCAGTAGTCGTGGTCGGGGCTGAGGTTCCGGCAGTCTGGGCAGTGTCATAGAAACCTAGTATGCCGGTAGCCGTACCCATGGTACTGATAGTAGAAGTAACACCACTCAGTATATTGATAGTAATAGCCGAAGAGGTTACCGATAGGATTGGCCAGGTACCGTTAACTGATCCGGTATTCATAGTAAAGCCAGCCAGAGTAATGGCTTGGCCGATTACGAATGGTGGTGGTATGGAGTAGTTTAGGGTCAAGGTAGCACCGGTTTCACTACCTGAGGTGGGAGTCGGAGCGGTAATGCTGGAAGCTGGGACTGTACCTATCAGGCCCTGAGCGGCCCCGCCGGCTGTCCTATATATATTGTAGCCAGTAGCACCGGTTACAGCAGTCCAGCCAGTTCTATTGTATTCAGTTGTGGTATTTAGTGAGGCATTAGCTGTAGCTCCGGTTGAAGTACTGGCAGAGGCAGCCGTTACACCACTGACATTGATAGCCGCTACGGCATAATTGTACGAGGTAGCACAAGTACCGCTACAAGTTACTGTTTCGGTCGGAGCAGCCGGTGTGGCCAGTCCGCTCAAACTTAAACTGCCAAGAGTTGAAGAACCGGCCACGCTAAGGCCGCCCTGTATTTGGGCATTACTGCCGACTGCCAGACCACCCTGTACAGAAGCATCGCCACTCATAATCGAGTTACCATCTACCTGCAAAGTACCTAATTCTGCCCCGCCAGCTTGCAGCTGTTGATCATATGTGCCGCCTAAATCATAAATTACTAATGAGTTATTATTGCTGCTATCTACGTAGGCATAGCGTCCGGAGATGAAAACACCGCTTGGATAGCTTAAATTAGAGACAGTTAATCCTACACTGATTGGATTGTAGGGGTTGCTGATATCATCGATTGACATAGAGTTACCTTCGTTATTGGCAATGTAGGCATAGCGGCCCTGGACATAGACGGATACCGGGTAATTTATATTAGTACTAGTTTTGGTAATATAGGTTGGATTGGCGGGGTTGGAGATGTTATCGATTACTAGGTAACCAAGTGTGGCCTCACCAATGTAAGCATAACTGCCAGAGACAAATAAACCCCAAGGTCCGTCTAAATTAGAGTTTGTTTCGCCAACATAGGTTGGGTTGGCGGGGTTGGAGATGTTATCGATTACTAGGTAACCACTACCATAACTAGTGATATAGGCATAATTACCCTGAATGTAAACAGTTTTTGGCGTATTCAGGTTAGTGCTTATTTCACTAACATAAGCTGGATTGAATGCATTGGAAATATTGAAGATTACTAAATCGCTATTAGTGCCGTTAGTGCCGCTTGTTACATAGGCATAATTACCTTGGACATAGATATCATTTGGAGTATTCAGGTTAGTGGTTGTTTCACTGACATATGCCGGGCTGAATGGATTGGAAATATCAAATATTATTAGTTCACCGGTAGTGCCACCGCAGACAACATAAGCATAGTGACCAGAAACATAGACATAGCGTCCGCCGCTAATGTTAGTACCTATTTCACTAATATAAGTTGGACTGGCTGGGTTGGAAATATCATCAATTACTAATTCGCTATTGCCATTGCTGATTGTGTAGGCATAGTGGCCAGAGACATATGTAGAGATTGGGTTACTAATATTATAACCAGTTGCCCCCGTGAGCGTTGATGGCACGGTACCTGATACATATAGCTGTCCGGTCGGAGTACCATTGCCGCCAATGGTTACTTGGCCGTTGTTGTTGGAGCTATTAGTCGATACATAGGCAGTATTTGTAGTTGGCGGTATAGCTGTGCCAGCTGTAACACCGTTATCTGTATAACTGGTTGTTGAGGTTGAAGCAATGTAAACTTCAGTACAACCGCTTGTCCCATAACAGCGGTAGATTTTATAAGCACTAGCTCCACTTACTGCACTCCATGTGATGGTATATGTTCTGTTAGCACTGCTGGTTTGAGTACCGCTAGCTCCTTGCGAGCTAGGAGTAGTTTCACCGCCCATTGAATCAACAGCTGTAATTTCGTAGTAATAAGTATTCGGATATGTTAAGCTCCCTCCAGCATATGGACCGTTGACTGTCGGCGCTGAAGCAGGCGTACTTATCTGGGTGTAAGAGTTATCCACTCCTAGCCGGCTATTCGTTGTGTCAGCCGTTAAGACAGTGCTACTGCTCCCTTGTATCTGGAAGGCAGTAATAGAGTTAATAGTAGATTTAGCAATTATTTTAGAAGAGGCATAATCAGTTGTTAGGGTGATATTACTACCACCGGTACTACCGGTAGTTAGGGCTAGGTTGCCTGTTCCGGCTTGTAGGGTAAGAGCACTGGCACCTAGAACTGAGCCAACAGTAACGGTCGAGACAGATGATGCACCTGCGTTGTTCCCTATATTTATGCTCTGGGTTACAGATGCAGTACTTGCGTTACCAATCTGGATAGCACCAATTGTGCCAGTTGTTCCAGATGAATTAAGTGTTAATGCTCCCGTACCGTTTGCTTGTAACGTTAATCCAGAGTTAGTAGTAGAGCTATATATTGAAGGTGCGGCTGCAGATAAGGCAACGTTACCTCCGAGGGTAAATAACCCCGTACCGGTAGTGATTGCGCCGCCAGAAAGTGTTTGGAGAGATAAAGTGTTAGCTCCTATATCCCAAGTACTGGCTCCTGCTCCGGTTATGTTAAGGGATCCGACACCTTGAATGGCATTATTATAGCCAGTACCAAAGTAAAGACCGTTGAAAGTGTTGTTAGCAATTGCTGAAACATTAGCAAAGTTTATACCGTTTAGATTAATAGTCTCACCGGAAGTAGCATTGCCGGTTAAACTTATAGTGTCAGCATTAACAGTACTGCTGCCAGAACTGCCGCTTTGGATATCTGAAGCATTATCTTTAAGCGCAGTTCCTGTACCGGTATTATTATAAATATTGCTTATAGTGGTAGTACCAGACCCTACGGTTGTAAGTGTTATGTTCCCACCCTGAATAGCTACCGTACCAAGAGCCGTTGAACCATTGCCTATATTAACATTGGTAGTACCACCTGATGTGTTGTTATTGCCAATATTGATTGTCTGGGTACCTGAGCTTAAGGTGGTGTTACCAATTTGTATGGTTGTAGCATAAGCATTGCCAAGGTTAAGTGTGGAAGTACCACCACCAGTATCAATTGTTAAATTATCTCCAGAGTTAGTAGTAACTGTACCGGTAACGCCACTGAATAGTAACTGAGTTGCTGATAGACTGCTGCCACTTAGAGAACCGCCACTTAGAGTAGCACCGTCAAAGGCAGTACTAGTAATAGTTGCTCCATTGATAGTGCCCGCGCTAAGATTTCCACTACTGTCAAAGTGGGCTACAAGAGTACCACCATTAGAATATAGATCCATTATGTCTTGGCCAGAAGCCCCCTGAATACTAGCGGCTACATACCCTACAGCACTCTCGATATCTATGTTGCCAGGTGATTGTTGGCTGGAATAAGTGTTATATATATAGCTACTATCACCGGAGCCGGCACCAGCACCGGTACAATCAGAAACTAGACAAACTGTATCGGTACTGGAACTGTCTGTTGGTAAATATAAGATAGTAGATTTAGCCTGATTAACACTTGGCTCAATACTAAATGACCCACCAGAATGGCTACTATTCAGGGTAAGCTCTCCTTCTGTTGTACCTACAGTCCCAAGTGTTATTACCCCATTACTACCTACTACAAAGTTTGGTGCGTTAATAAAGTTAGAATAGCCAGTACTGCTAGCAAAGTTAACACCATTGGTGATGGCCGTGGCATTCGTTCCTGATCCAGCGACAAAGTTAAGAACATTCAGAGTGTTAGTACCTGAGGATGGAGTGGTGTTAGCAGGTGTTAGACTAATACCTTGAATAGCTACCCCGGCTGCACTGTTACTATTTGTAAAGCCAATAGTATCTGCTGTGCTAGCTGATGGACTAGAGTAGCTCTGAGACAACTGCCCGGCTACTGTAGTGGTTGAGTTACCATTACCAAGATATATATTAGGAGCGTTAGTATTGCCTAGATATAGGATACCTGAGCCAGTAGTATCTAAGGTAATGCTGCTACCTGATGGGCCGGTAATGCTATCGGTACTAGCTGTGAAGGTTAAGGCTGCTGACGATAATGTAGTACTTCCCCCCAATTGATAACTTCCATTAAGTAGGTTGAAGTTGCCTGCACTGCTTACGGTAGCCTCTGTCGTACCGCCTACTTGTAGCGCTAGGCTGCTGCCAGCAGAATTAAGAAGTAACTGACCAGCGCCCTGACTCTGTAATGTAAGGTTTTCATTGCTAGCACCGGTAATGGTGTTATTTGAAGAACCGCTAAAATATAGGTTTCCGGTACTATTAAAGCCGGCAAGTGGGGTTCCAGCATTACTATCTATATCTAATAGATCAGCTGTTTGACTGGAAGCACCTTCAACAACTAAAGGTATGTAAGTCGGATTACTGGTGCCGCTGTTAAGCTGAGTAACTGCACTATTGACTGCTGTGGCATTTGTATTAACTGTTAACTGAGTATGGGTACCAAAACCTGACGATACACCACCAAGCCCTACGGTGGAGCCGTTATCATAGAAATTCGTTGCGCTTGATAGAGTGCCGGTACCCGAGAAATAGGCTACTTGATTTGAACTACCAATACCATTTAAGCCTGATCCATAGGTACAGCTGTTATAACTACTGCCTGTATTTTGCAAACAAACAGTTGCTGAAATGCCGCCTGCATCAGGGAATGTGTAGACGTTATTGCCTGTTGCCGGTACTGCAAAATCTATCTTAGTGTTGTAAGTGCCGCTATATAAATCCAATGATGAGTAGCTACCACTTGTGCCTGCTGTACCATTTAAGGTAAAGGGCTGAACTGAAGAAGTCGAACCAATCTGTAGTGAACTTGAACCCGATAGTAATTCTGCTGTAGTTACTGATGTTGGGAAGTTTACTGCGTTAGCAGTATCTACTACACCATTATTTAGGGTTAAGTTATTAGATGAACCGACAGCAACAATTAAAGTACCAGAGTTGTTTGGTATGTGTATAGTCTGATTATTGGTTAAAGTAAGCTGATTTAGAGTTAGTTTGTAGCCAGTGCTACCATCATAGAAGACTAGTTGGCCATCATTCCCGCTAGGACCAGCACTGCCCAGATATACGCTTGCGAATTGTGGGCTAGAGCTAGTTTGGATATTCTGTGCGGTATCTACGACGCCACTAGAAACGGTTAGATTCCCGTCATTGTTAATCTTAACGAGACCTAAATTGCTGGTTGAAGCATTGGCTATTTGTACGTTTTGGCCACTGGTACTAAATGCATTATTAAGTGAATCAGTTATGCTGACTGCATTATCTAAGCCATTTAAAGTTGTGACTACGTTTGCTCCCGAGCCGCCGCTGCCAGTAACAGCACAGTCACTACAACTTATTGTACCGGTATTATCAACTGATATGGGCCCAGTCCCTTTAACTGCAACAGTCCCAGCTACAGATGGTAAACCAATATTGATTGCGCTTGATGGCTGGGAAGCCGGTTGAGTAAAGGTTATAGAGTTACTATTGATACCATTGTTAAATACAAGTTGACCGGCTGTCGATGAAATATTGCCTATAGTCAGCGAGGAGGTTGAGGAAGATCCGGCAATTGCTATATTTGAAGAAGATTGAGACAGTATTGAATTAGCTAATGAGTGGGCACCATTGAACAGGGGTAGGTCACCTGTCGTACCTGTACCAGTTATGCCACTGCTTGCCGTACAGTAACTATTAGCACTCGTGCAAATAAATATTGGGTTTGCAGCAGCGTTGCCACCATTAGTACCTGAAGAGGGTGCTTGCGTATCGTCTAGGGCATAGTACACACTCTGACTAGAAGCAGTGCCGCCAGAAGGGTTCTCGATGCCAATATATGATACTCCGCCATTAGGATTAGTTATCTCTATTTCTGAACCAGAGTTACCTTGGAGCGTAAATGTTTGACTTGTGCCTGAAGTACCGACAGTAATTCCACCTGCACCGCTTATTGGTTGAATTGTGTTAGCGTATAAAGTCTGATCGAACTGAGCGTTACCATACTGATCAACTGTAAAGACATCGCTACCGCCGTTCTGTAAATCAACCAAATCTTTACAGTTTGTTCCAAGAGTACAGTTAGAGTTAATGTCGTTTATAAATATACCGGCTATGCTTCCGTCATCGGCCTGTGCTGAGCTAGGCTGTAAAATAACGGCAGCACCGGTACCAGTTGCACAGCTTACACCAGATACACAGATGTCATGCGTAGTGTTACCATAACCTGTTGGGAATTCGAAAGTCGTACCTTCTTGATCAAACTGGAAAATAGAATTGGCACTGGTAACTTGTAGCGGCGCAGTACTGCTCGGATTTACTATGTTCGAAGTGTAAACCGTGCCGCCAGTAGACAAACAAAGGCTCCCTGTCTCTGGAGCAGTACAGTTGTAGCCACTACCCAGTGATAAGCCATCAAATTGTACATCACCGCTTGTAGATATATTTTGGACAGTAGTAACTGCTCCGCTTGATACATTAAAATCTGTAGAACTAAATGACGCTATACCCAAAGCTGAAGAAGTAGCATTATTAATAGTTACGTTGTTGCCGCTGCAGGAGCCATTATCATTTGCATCTTGGATACATATAACTCCTGTGTAGCCGTTAACATCAGTTACACCACTCCCACTGGTGGCAAAACCACAGTTTGCCGCGTCATTATCGAGACAGATCGTACCACTCTCATCTGGAACAGTTATCGTATAGTTTGTTGGTTGAGCAGAGGTCGGCGAAGTAAATGCCAGCTTATTTGTCTTGCCATTTGCTGACACAGAGAAATATGAGCTAGCATTACCCTGAATTTCTACTTCTTGAGCTGTATCATTAATGTTAACTTTACCACTGGGCGTAATATTTAGATCACCAACACTAGCCAACGTACCTACATTTAGGGTATAACCGGATTGTATAGTCAGAGCATTACTGCCATTGTCTGTTATGGGGGAATTCGCAATTTGATTTGCACCAGTGAATTCGGCGATATCGCCACTAGTGCCGCTAGACGAAGTTGTAACAGTAGTAGCTGACGTACCACAGTTAGCATCCGGCCCTGTAACACAGAAATAGTCAGAAGAACCACCTGTTAACGCTGGAAACTCAACACTGACGTCTCCAGAACCTGTCGGTACTGATGGCACAATAGAAATAACATTATTGTTGGTGCCGTTGTCAAATATTAAACTACCTTGAGTGGCTGGAGAGTTACTCCCTAAGGTTACAGCTCCCTGTACAGATAAAGTTCCAGTAAGAGAAGTGTTGCCAGTAACGCTCGCCGCACCGGAATCGCTAAATGAACTAACACCGAGTGAGCCCAATGTTGAGACCCCTGTTACTCCCAATGTACCTCTAAGTGTTGTAGCTCCACTAGAAACTGTTAAGCTGTTACCACCAGTTATGGTGGTATTACCGTTAAGCGATACTGCTCCAGAACCAGTACTAAACGTGCCAGTACCATTTTGCGTAAAGCTGCCGTTAATACCTAGGTTACCGCTCTGATTAACAACAAATTGGTCTACTCCATTGTTCTGAAGTTCTAACAAATTACCATTGTTTGTTTTGTTTATGTAAATAGACGGGTTGTTTGAATTATCGATTTGAGCGGCATTAGGGCCAAGAATCACCCCGCCACCTCCAGAAAGTGCTAAATTATAACTTCCACTGCCGCTATTAGTAATAACTATACTGCCATTCAAAGACGTCAAATTCAGCACCCCGGTATTACTAACCGTAGTACCATTTATAGATATACCCGATCCAGAGGATAGCGTAACGTTACCAGTAGCGCCTTGCAGGCTGCTGACAACGGAAGTGCTGGAAGCTGCCGAGCTTATTGATTGCAATAAACTATTCGAAACATTTACGGTGTTACCGTTAATGGTTAGGCCATTGCCAAGCACGATATTCCCCGTGATGCCGCCAACGTTAGCAACGTACTGTGCGGGTATTTGAAGACTTACGAACTGTGAACCATTATAGACGTACGGTTTATTAGTGGTGCTATCGAAGTAAATTTCTCCGGCAATCGGCGAAGTTGGTGTGGTTGATGGTGTCAACACAAGAGTTTTGTTGACGGTTAGCTGTCCGTTGACTGATAGCTGATTAACTTGTCCGAGCGTTAATAAATCAGCTTGTTGCGCTTGGTTAACGGCAAGTGTGCTGCCATTTTTGTAAGTACCACTTGCTTCTAAGCTGTTTAATGAAGATGCTTTACTATGTGTTTTATCGTAAATAAAAGCCCCGCCACCGAGTAAACCAATGAAAAGTAAGGTACTGACCGTTATAAGTATTGCCAGTTTATTAAATTTAAACAGCGATATACTTACCTTCGGAGACTTAATTGGTATATTTGGCGCATTCGACGTCTGATAACCACCCTCTAAAGAAGAGTTGTACTGGGAAGCTTCAGAACCCGATTCCAAGCTATTATCTTCAGGCTTCATTTTTTATTATTTATTTGTTCTTTTTAGTTCTTGGTATTGTTATCCGTAGTTTTATTGTATAACTCTGGGTATATTAGTGCAAGAAAATTGAACACAAAAATAATCTAATTTCACCACTTATCCACAGGTGTTGTCAGTACAGGTGAAAGTATAGGGGTAGATAATTCACACTGCCAGTGTTCATCCTAAGTTAAGATTAAACTCTTAAAAATATAATTTGTTTAAAACAATTAAAAAATGAGCTGATGATGAAGCGCATTGCCAAATTGTTAATAATCAGAATTTTTGAGAGTAAATATCTACGGCCAAATGTCACTCATTTGTAGCGTTTTTATCAACACTTTCTTCTATATCACCTTCGTTATCTTCTTCCTCAATCTTGTCAACTAGAGCTAATGAAACTACCTCGTCACCGTCATTGAGACGCATAATTCTTACGCCTTGAGTAGCCCTGCCTAGGCTAGGAATGTCTTTAATGCCTAATCTAATTGTCTGGCCCATTTGGCTAATTATGATGACTTCCTGGTCAGCTGTCTCACCCAGTGTCTTAACACCTACCAGTTCGCCAGTCTTAGAGTTAACCACTGCTGAACGGATACCTACTCCGCCTCTAGCGTGAGGTGTAAACTGGGCAACCTTAGTTCGCTTACCATAGCCATACCGGCTGATTACAAAGATACTGGAGTTCTCTTTTACAATATCCATACCGATGACATGGTCATCTGTTCTCAGTCTAATACCTCTGACACCGCGGCTGACACGTCCCATTGGGCGGGCATCTCTTTCGTGGAATCTGATAGCTTGTCCTTGAGATGTAGAGATAATAACCTCGTTATCACCGGTAGTCATTCTAATCCACTTCAGTTCATCGCCAGCATCCAGATTGATAGCAATTAGACCGGAATTACGGACGTTCTTATATTGTTCGAACGGTGTCTTCTTAATAACACCTCTCATAGTACACATGATCAAGTTAGCAGCATGGTCACTTTGACTGATGTTTATAACTGAGTTGACAGTCTCTTCGGGCTGCAGCTGCAGTAAGTTCACTAAAGCTACGCCTTTAGCGCCTAGAGAGACTGATGGAACCTCATATGTCTTTAATCTAAAGACACGACCTTTATTGGTAAAGAACAGTAAGAAATCATGAGTAGAAGCGTTAACGACATGTTCAATAACGTCTTCTTCTCTGGTTACCATACCCCTGCGTCCCTTACCGCCTCTGCCTTGCCGCTTGTATTCAGCAATGGGGCTCCTCTTTATATAATTGGCGGCCGTTAAGGTAACCACTACTTGTTCATCTGCAATAAGGTCCTCATCACTTAATCTGCCTAGTTCTGAGGCAACAACCTTAGTCCTTCTGGCATCGGCATACTGCTTCTTAAGTTCAATCAGCTCGTCTTTAACTATAGCCAGTATCTTCTTCTCGTCCGCTAAAATGCCCTTTAAGTTCTCGATCAGTTTTATAAGTTCAGCTAGTTCATCTTCAATCTCTTTACGGTCTAGTCCCGTCAGCCGCCTTAGCTGCATGGCGAGAATTGCCCGCCCTTGGATATCGGTCAGTTTGAACTTCTTGATAAGGTTGGCCAGGGCTTCATCGTAGTCTTTAGAGGCCCGGATAGTAGCAATCACTTCGTCAATGTGATCAAGGGCTATCTTAAGTCCCTCTAAGATATGGGCTCGTTCTTCGGCTTTTCTTAGTTCGAATTCTGTTCGCCTTCGGACAACAGATTGACGGTGTTTAATATGCTCTTTAATAATGTCTTGAAGGCCTAGGACTCTGGGCTGAATGCCGTCGATTAAGGCCAGCATATTGAAGTGGAAGGTCGTTTGCAGTGGTGTTAGTTTAAATAACTGGTTAAGCAGCTTGCTGGGAAAAGCATCCTTCTTTAAATCGATTACTATCCGGACCTGCCCGCGAGAGCTTTCATCTCTTATATCGCTAATTCCAGAGATCTTCTTTTCCCTGACTAAATCGGCAATTTTAATGATCAGCGATTCTTTGTTTAAGGCGTAAGGTATCTCGTTAATGATTATCTTCTGCCTATTCTTGGCATCCTCAATAATTTCGGCTACACCCCTGGTAACAACCCCGCCCTTACCAGTGGCATAAGCAACGCGCAGTGATTCTTTACCGTAAACTACACCGCCAGTTGGGAAATCTGGTCCTTTAACAAACTTAAGTAGATCGTCAAGTACAGCATCGGTGTTTTCAATCTGGTAAACGGTTGCGTCAACTAATTCACCCAGGTTGTGAGGCGGAATATTAGTTGCCATACCGACAGCAATTCCAAGCTGGCCATTTAGAAGTAAGTTAGGTAGTTTAGCCGGCAGGACAGTAGGCTCTAGCATCCGTCCATCGTAGTTATCCCGAAAGTCAACCGTCTCTTTATCTATGTCCAGCAGCAGTTCTTCAGCTAAACGAGCCATTTTTGCTTCGGTATAACGCATGGCAGCAGGCGGATCCCCATCCATTGAACCAAAGTTACCCTGCCCGTTAACTAATGGGTAGCGCATACTCCAGTCCTGAGCCATACGAACCATAGCCTCATAAATAGCGGCATCACCGTGCGGATGAAAGTCACCCATGACAGCTCCAACAACATTTGCGCTTTTACGTGTCTTGGCTGACGAACGGAGTCCATCCCTGTTCATGGTGTATAAAATACGACGATGTACTGGCTTCAGGCCGTCTCTAACGTCTGGTAGAGCTCGGGCCACAATAACGCTCATTGAGTAACGAAGATAGTTATCTTCCATGACGTCTTCAGCTGTCCGCCTCTCGACTATTCGGGAGTGGACTTGCTTGCTCGCCTCTAGAGGAAGGATTATCTCCGGTTCTTCTTTGTTAACGTCTTTGTCCATAGCTAAATATCCAAATCCTTAACAAACTTAGCGTGTGTCTGAATAAAGTTCTTTCTCAGTTCTACTTCCGTACCCATCAGCTTATTGAAGATAGCGTCAGCCTTCTCGGCGTCCTCAACATTAACCTGAATAAGCACCCTCTGCTCAGGATCCATGGTAGTAGCAAACAGCTGCTCACCGTCCATTTCACCTAGCCCCTTGTATCTTTTTTGCTCAACAAAGCCAGCTTGTTTAAAGCGTTCTTCATTAGACTCAATCTTAGTACCGCTCTTCTTACGGTCATCAATAGCCTTATCTAGAATTAACTCCAGATCTTCCTCGTTATATATAAACTCGCTGGACTTTCGGCCCTGTTTAACCAGTTCAAATAGCGGCGGTTTAGCTATAAAAAGATGTCCGCCGTCAACTACCGGTTTCATGTATCTAAAGAAGAAGGTCATAAGAAGGGTTGTTATATGACTGCCATCAACATCTGCATCGGTCATAATAATTATGCGGTCATATCTCAGACCTTTTATATCAAAAGACTCCTCAATACCGACACCAATGGCTTTAATAAGGCTAATAATCTCGTTGTTAGCCAGCATTTTATCTAGACGGGCACGTTCAACGTTAAGAACTTTTCCTCTAAGCGGTAAGATGGCTTGGCTCTTGGAGTCACGGCCGGTTTTAGCCGAACCGCCAGCCGAGTCTCCCTCTACTAGATAGAGTTCGGAGTCTTTAGGGTCCTTATTGGAACAATCTGCCAGTTTGCCAGGCATTGAGGCACCATCTAAAATGCCTTTTCTAAGGATGTTGTCTCTAGCAGCCCGGGCAGCTTTACGGGCACGGGCAGCTAGTAGTGCCTTACCGACAATCTTTCTGCCAACAGCCGGGTGTTCTTCGAGGTAATAATTAAAGTATTCGTTCATAACTTGTTCGACGTAACCTCTGACTTCTGGGTTGCCTAGTTTGTTTTTTGTTTGGCCTTCAAACTGAGGATCTGATAGTTTGACTAGGATAATTGCTGTTAAGCCTTCTCTGGTATCGTCGCCAGATAGGTTTTCTTCTTTGTCTTTAATTAAACCCTGCCTACGAGCATAGTCATTAATTACCCTTGTGAGAGCAGCTCTGAAGCCTGTTAGATGGGTACCGCCATCGGGGTTTAAAACGTTATTAGCAAAAGCCTTGATAGTTTCGTTATAGGCATCGTTATACTGTATCGATATTTCAACCTGAACATTATTAATTGTCTTGTCGACGTAAAAGATATCTTCATCGACTACTTCCTTGCCGACATTTAAGTGCTTGACATAGCTTTGGATACCGCCTTCGAAGTAAAAGCTGTACTGCTGGCCGGTTACTTCATTTCTTAAACTTGTTCTAATACCCTTGGTTAGATAAGCGGCATGTCTTAGTCTGTCTAGAATAGCCTCATAGTTAAAGTCGGTAGCCTGGAAGATTTCTTTATCAGGATAGAAAGTAATTTCTGTTCCTGTTCTATCTGTTTTGCCGGTTTCTTTTAGGTCTCCCTGGGAAACACCTCTTACGTAATCTTGTTCATAAATTTTGCCGTTCCTAAAGACTTTAACGTGGAGTTTAGCACTTAAAGCATTGACCACGCTGCTGCCTACGCCGTGAAGGCCGCCAGAGACTTTGTAGCCGCCTTCACCGAACTTGCCACCGGCATGTAATACTGTTAAAACTGTTTCAACGGTACTCTTCTTAGTCTTGGGGTGTATTTCTGTTGGTATACCTCGTCCGTTATCTGTCACTCTTATGCCGTCATTCTCCAGCATATCGACAGATACTTCGGTAGCATAGCCGGCCAAAGCTTCATCAATGCCGTTGTCGACAAGTTCCCAGACTAAGTGGTGCAGCCCTTCCGGACCGGTACCGCCAATATACATACCTGGCCTTTTACGTACAGGCTCAAGCCCTTCCAGGACAGTTATCTGACTGGCCGAGTATTCATCAGTCTTTTTATTCGCCACTAGTATCAAACCCTCTGTTTTATACTTTTAATCCCACTGCTCATATTATACCTTAAATCAGGTCTTTTAAGCAAAACTATAACTATTGTTAATGGCATTACTGTTATGCTTAAATTAACTGGCAAATTAAAAAGTTAAAAATGTTTGAAAAACTTCTATCAGCTTTACCGTTCACTCCAGGATCAGTCCAGGAATTATCTTTTTATGCCAAACGGATGAGACGAGAAGTGAGAATTAGACAGGTCGGTTTGGTATTTATTGTTTTCGCCTTTTTAATCCAGATCTTTGCCTTTTTCAGCCCTCCGCAATCAACTCCCGTCCATTCACCCAATAACTTAATTAACGGCGGTTTTGCATCGGCTGCTGGCACACCTGCCCATATTGTCCGGCGAGTTTCAACTACTTTGCCCAACATCAGGCCTGGTGACAGCGTCATAATTGGCGCCATAGTTGTCGTAATAGCCAGTTACTTCTTATTCAGATCGCACCTATTAGCCAAGGAGTCTAAGATAGCCATAACTGAACAGTCAGGAGATACACCGTGAACGAAGCATTGAAAGGCAGGGCTGAAGTTCAGGAAACTAGTCACCCATTTACACCTGAAGACTTAAAAAACAAAGTTGAATTAGAATCCAGTCCTGAAGAAAATCCAGCTGCTCAAATAGCTGAAGCAAGGCAAGAAGTTATCAAAGAATCCGCCTCTAAAGAAAAGCTCTTGGACAAGATGGAAACTGAGCAAAAGACTGACAATGAACCGTCTGTTAGGTCGGTTAATAAAGAGCTGCTTAAAAATAACTTTGGTAAAGAGATAAGTCATATTAGAAAAAAAATGAATAGTTCAGACAGGGTTGGCAGTAAGATTATTCACCAGCCGCTTATCCGGTCTCTTAGTGAGGTGTCTTCTAAGACCTTAACTAGGCCTTCTGGACTTCTAGGAGGCGGTATAGTGGCTTTTCTTGGCACAGGTACATATTTGTACTTTACGAAGCATATCGGCCTTAAGTACAACTATACGATCTTTCTATTGTTGCTTGTTGGCGGCTTTATTATTGGCTTACTAATTGAAGCCTTTATACGGATAATTAGAGGTAGACGTTCGGTTTAGACTTTTAGGGTAGTATCTTTGGTAACCTTAGTATCCTTGGATTTCAACTGTCCTTCACGGTCTATAAATATGGTGTCACCTTCACGCATGTGGCCTGATGTTGGCTTGGGCTGGGGCTTTTTAGCAACATCAATATTAGGCGTCGTTGAGGTATCTGGTTCGGTTTGTAGCGCACCGGCAGACTTATCTAACCCTGATTGTTCAATTTCGTTTTGGCCAGCCGGCGTTAACGCCGTTGAAGCTGGAACTGAATTAGGCGTAGAAGATATCGGAGCCATTGGCATGGGACTTAAGGGCTGGCTTATGGTCTGGCTGCTAACTGGAGCAGTCGTAGCTACTCCTTGAGCTGGTTCGTTCATGGCATATGGGTTAGGTGCTGGAACACCCGCAAGCGGCATTGAGCGCTTCTTGGTTAACCATTCATCAATAAATGATCCGCCAGTTTTAGGCGTAGGAACAGATGCTTGCCCCATGGGAGCCGGAGGCTGGCCAGGTCGAGACCAAGGGTTAGATGCCGGCATTTGAGTGTTAGCGTAAGGCGAAGCAGTCGAACCAGTAGCACCAAGAGCTGAAGAGCTATACGCTGGTCTTGGCTCTTCCTTGGTAGCCATGCGGGCAAAGATTTCTTTCTCAACAATTGCCTTAGGACGGCCGTATTTAGCCGCTGAAAGCTGTTTTAGGGCTTCGGCTAAACGTTTATTGGGTGTACCAAGCTGAGGCAGTGTGGCCATAGTAAACGGCTGGGTTGGTACCCCGCCTATAAGGGTTCTCACCACGGTGTTATAGTTAGGAATCCGTAATAGATCCTCGGCATCAAAGACCGGCTGGAAGTATTTACCTATACTCTCCACATCGTTCTGACCTATTCTGAAGGATACTATGGTACCAATGTTACCGAAGACAGCATCCCTAATTTCCGGAGATAACTGGGTAGTAAACTGGTTGGCTACAATTAGGTTCAAATGGAACTTCCTAGCTTCCGACATTATTGTTGCCAAGCTATCTGTTGAGAAGTTCTGGAACTCATCGACATATAGAGCAAAGTCTTTTCTTTCTTTTTCCGGAACATCTACCCGGCTCATGGCCGCTGCTTGAAACTTCATAACAAAAATCATGCCTAGAAGTTTTGAGTTTAACTCGCCCGTAGCGCCTTTACTTAGATTAACCAAGAGGATCTTTTGGTTATCCATGATGTCCCTAAGATTAAAGGCACTCTCTGTCTGACCGATAATGTTACGCATCATATCGTTGCTTAAGAAGGCACCGAATTTAGAAACAAACCAGCTAACAACTTCACCAAAGTCGTTAGACCTTTGACTCTGGGGCATTTCCTTCTTCCAGAACTCAATCACATTCTGATCTGTTACATACTTCAGTTTCTGATCAACGTACCTAGGGTCCCTAAATAGTTTAGGAATATCTACAAAGGTTCCGCCGGCTGGATCAGCCATAACTGTTAGGGCAGCCATCCTAAACAAGTGTTCGTACCTTGGACCCATTATCCCCTGGTGCTGAGGGTCATAAAGTTTATACAGCATATTAAGAGCTTCCTGGATAAGGAAATCTTTTTGTTCAGGCGAATGGAATTCAAACAGATTAAGCCCCATAGGATAGTCCATATCCCCAGGTGAGAAGTAAATAAGGTCTTCGGTTCTTTCCTTAGGTATCATAGCCAATAGGTTCTCTACCGTATCACCATGAGGGTCTACAAAGGCGAAACCGTTGCCATTCAACATATCCTGCAAGGCTAAATTCTCGAGGAACATAGATTTACCGGTACCAGTCTGACCGACAGCGTAGACATGTCGTTGTCGGTCATGCAAAGCTAATCTGATAGGCTTCCTTGCACCTCTAAAGACATTGAATCCCAACAACAGTCCATCCTCGGGGATGTTTCTTGGACCGTCTACCTGTTTAGAAGACTGTTTTACCAGCTGACTGGTAGGGATATTGTTTTGATCTGGGAAATGGAATAATGTTGCAAGCTCGACAGCGTTCAAGATTGTATGATTGTTGTGCTGAGGGAAAAATCTCATTATATAAGAGGTGACCAGATCGTCGGTGTCTTTAGCTGGTACGTACTTAAAGCCGTTCTTACCTGGCTGATCAAAGAGCGCGAAGCTAGCTATTATTTGGCTAAGAACTCCTTGTGCACGCTGGCTGACATTAGAAGATACAACAACCCTGATTACTACCTCAAAAGCGGCATGTCGTGTCTTATCATCGATAGAATCTAGCGTTGCTTGTTCTAAATTCGACAACTCTTTCCGCTTTTCAGCGGTATCTTTATGCTCCGGCGGTTTGAACAAGGCTATGAGTATACTCTTAGCCCACCATGATATAGAACCTAGACCAGAGTGACTACTAGAGCCACCCTTCCTCTTTGAATCAGAGAAGCTTTGAACAACTTTACGCCACTTATTATCTGCCGGCCTAAGAAGTATCTGGATAGCCGCACCATCTTCTTTAGACAGATTGGCCATAGAGCTAAGGATGGATTGCAAAGCATCTCTTTTAAGGTCCATATATGTGGCGATAGGATAAGCGTAGGAATCTTTGAGAACTAGTTCACCGCCAAGAGTACCGTCTAACTTGCCTACTTTATTGAAAATATTATGCTCCGCCACCTCTTCTAATCTGGCTGTCGGATAAGCACTAATAACAGCCTGCCTAACGACATCTAATAAGGCGACGGGCACAGCGGCATAGAAGTAAATAAAGCCTTCTACACCTACTATCTCAAAAGCAAAGTGCCGCTGGCCATAAAATTTATGCTTAAAGCCCTTCTGCCAGGTACTAGCAATGATGTTATAGATAATCTGAGCCTTAGAAATAGTCTCTTCATTAACGTCTCTGGTGTCTCTCATACCTACCTCTGTGTCATCGCTAGTTGGCGGCAGATGGATAAGCAGTGGGACTATCTTAAGACCTCGTTCGTAATTCTTTTGTTCACGGATAATACGTCGGATTTGATA
Organism: uncultured bacterium; assembly: GCA_963718045.1. GTDB lineage: Bacteria > Patescibacteriota > Saccharimonadia > Saccharimonadales > UBA4665 > JAJZKE01. Next base: position 114,866 of record OY970350.1, on the reverse strand, counting down.
AAAAATAACAGGACCAACTATTAAAAGTAGGCCTACTAATATCGCCAGCATTTTTAATATAAATCCCATTTGATTTACTCACTAACCTCAATGACTTTGTTGTAACGTTTCTTCATATAGTCGGCTTTAAATAGGTTCATTTCCTTACTTTGATTATGTGGATCTACCCTGTTTTCCTCTATAATTTTCTTGGCTTTTGCCACCCATTCCTTTTCAATCAAATCGTTGTCATCAGCAACCATTGGATAGTCTGAAGTTGATGTAGTAGATGCAACGGGAGTTGGTTTAGGCGTCAAGGTTGTGCCTATTTGAAAGTTTGGAACTTGAGAATTAGAGTTATTCAGTCTAGGAACTGTTGGCCTGGGCGCACTTTCAGGTGCCGCCGGCGAAATATCTTGCTCCACAGCAAAATCACCACCCGTTTCGGTTACTGGAGGTGGCAAATTATATTTAGGAGTCTCGCTATTTTCTTCTGGAGGCATTCTTATATTATACAAACAAATAAGTAGATGTGTTAGGTACCTTAAATCTATTACGCGTTAAAGGAATGTTTTTGGTCTGATGAAAGTCAGATAGACATATAGAAGAACAGTTATAGGGACGATAATTAGGACATCTCTTATCGATAGCTGCCCGATAGACTGTAGGGCCAGCAAAAAACAGATGAGAGAGGCTGTAAAAATGGCTAATTTACGCCTATTTTTAATCTTAAAGCCCAATTTTACTAAAAAGACCAATAGAATCTTAATAACTACATACAGACTAATACCTAAAAGGACAATACCGACTATTAGCCATAGTGAATTGACCTTACCCGGGTTTGTGATGCCGAAGAATATGGCATCAAGAGCTATAACTGCCATTAGCTCCAAAAATGATCTAGTTTTAAGAATTTGTATCTTCATATAAAAAGCTGCTCTAATTATATATTAAAGCAGCTAATAAAGTTCCTTGTGCCGTGGCAACAAATGCACCAAAAAAATTTTAATATATAGCGCTTGTTGCCAATCGGCTGACTGACCGCTCATTAAGCCTTTAGGGCTAAATGGGCAAAAATGTTTTGGTAAGTTTTTTTGTTTTTGTGACTTACTAAAACAATCTAACACGTATATGCTTAAAAGTCAATCAGACAAAAAATGTGTGTGTTTAGTGTTCAAACTTTTCGTGTTTTTTTAGACTTTCAAAAACGGAAAAAACAACTAAAAAGTTATGCACAGTTTTAGATAAAAATAACCATAAAAGTTATTGACTGCCCCATCTTGTTAAACTATTATATTTCTAGCACTGAACAAATAAAGTGCTCAAAAACAAAAAGCTTAAAGAAACAACGGCTTCTCGCAAGCCGTTGTTCCATAGAAAAAAATCATCAAAATAACAAACAAAAGCTATACCACAAACACCAACAAATACCTTGCCTGCTAAAACGGGCAAGGTATTTTAGTTATACCGATTGTCTAGAAATAGTTTATCTGATAGAATGCCTGCACTATCTAATGAGGAGACTATACCTATAGCCAAACTAATACGCCTTAATGAAAACATTAGGGCCCCTATGCTTAGAGTCATTGATGATGACGGAAAACAATTGGGAATTATGAGCCGCGTTGAAGCGCTTCAAATTGCTGTACAGCAAGAATTGGATTTAGTTGAAATATCGCCTGAATCCGACCCACCGATTGTTAAAGTAACCGACTGGGGAAAATATAATTACCATCGGACTAAGCAGCTGCAAAAAAACCGGAAAGCCTCCAAAGGCACCGAGCTTAAGCAAATAAGGTTTGGCCTTAAGATTGGCGAGCATGATCTCAATATCAAGCTCAATCAAGCATTAAAGTTTCTTGATGAAGGTAATAAGGTTAAATTTACCCTTTTTTACAGAGGTAGAGAGCAAGCTCACAAAGATATTGGTTTTCAACTAGCCCAGAAAGTTATCAACCAATTAGGTGATAAAATATTAGTTGATCAACAGCCAGCATTAGCCGGCAAACAATTAACATTTGTCGTAAGGAGTAACCGAAATGCCAAAGCTAAAAACCCATAGTGGCACAAAGGACCGGATTAAGATTACCAAAAACGGTAAAGTCCGAGCCGGCCATCCAAACATGAACCACTTTTTGGGCAAAAAATCCGGTTCAAGAAAAAGAAGTCTTAAGGGACTTAAAACCCGAGGTGGGATATTTGCTAAAACTACCAAGAAAAAACTCGGTAAATAATCTTACTTTGAAGGAGTTATCATGAGAGTTAAAAGAGGCGTTACCAGCCACAAGAAACATACTAAGATCAGGAAAGCCACCAAAGGCTTTAGCCACCCTAATAGAGTTAGTGTTAAGAGAGGTAAGCAAGTCTTAAATAGGTCCTTGCAATTCTCAACACGTGATAGAAAAAACCGCAAACGTACAATGCGAGAGCTTTGGAATGCTCGGATTAACGCTGCAGCCAGACAAAACGGTACTACTTACAGCCGGTTTATTGCTGCTCTTAAGAATTCCGACATTGAACTGGACCGAAAAGTTTTAGCTGAACTTGCTGTCAGTGAACCAAAAGCGTTTAGTGAATTAGTAAAAGTTTCAAAAGATAAAAACTAGCCTTCTTCAAGCTAGTAGGGTAGATTAACTGTAAGCCGGGTTTTGTTCTCACTTACGTGAGAGCTAGCCATCTATCTAGGCCATACAATTGCTTGTAGGCTCAAGCGGTTATCGGTGGATCATTAAGCGGGACACTTTTGAGCTTTGGGCTCAAAAAATCCATCTCCTTGCAGCAGGTAGGGTTTACCCCCTCCATACGTCACCGTATAGAGCTGTGATCTCTTAAATCACTCTTTTCACCCTTACCACCTTATAGGTGGCGGTATTGTTTCTGTGGCACTTTCCCTGGACTTACGTCTGGTCGCCGTTAGCGACTACCATTCCCTGAGCTGCCCGGACTTTCCTCGTAATAAAGATCAATTATCACGCGACTAGCTGATAATCTACCCTGGCTATATTATATCACTAATTGCTACTGCTAGATAGCTCTTCATCAAGCGCTCTATTGACAGCTGCATCAGCTAATTTATTCATTTCTCTTGGGACGTGTTGGAAGGAAACTATATTAAACTTGGCTGTTAAAGTCTTAATAGCATCATGTATCGGCCACAGGTCCCTGTTTTTAACCTTGAAGATACCCTGCATTTGATTCACAACTAGTAAGCTGTCCATAAAGACTTCTACTTCTTTAGCACCTAGCTTTAGACAGTGCTCTAGAGCTAATTTGAGAGCTGTATATTCAGCTTGATTATTGGTAGTAATACCAAGATACAAACCTTCGTCGGCAATAATACGTTTATTTTCGTCCATAATCACATAGCCGCTAGCTGAAGGGCCCGGGTTACCTCTTGATCCGCCGTCAGTATAAACCTTCAGATGCTGAGTGGACTTTTTATCCCCGATCGGTTCAACTTTTACTTCGGCTATCTTATCTATCTCCTCGGCCATTTCCTTATCCTGATCTGTAATTTTCTGTTTGTCTTCACCAGTGCTGAGCCATATTTGAACGACATTCCATTGGTTTTCCCATCTGGGGTGATGATTTAGCCTTTCAGCAATCGAAGCTACCTGTTTCATGAATTCAAAGGCATCATTAAAATCTTTAAAAACGAATTGCTTGTATAATCCATGTTTTGTTTCTTGCCACATGCATAAATCTTACCATGCTCTGGCTTTATGTACCTTCATTCAGTTAAAATTCATTAGATCGGGGTGTGGCGCAGTTGGCTAGCGCGTACGGCTGGGGGCCGTAAGGTCGCAGGTTCAAATCCTGTCACCCCGACCATCATAAGACTCTATACCTCAGGAAATCGTTTAGGGTCTTTTTTGTAGTAATCACACCAAGGATCAGTTTCTTTTACCTCAAGAGTTTCAATATATACACCTTTTTTGAAGCCACCCTTCTCTCTTATCTTAGTTTGTTTTATCTTTGATACTTCCTTTGTTATCCCTGATAAGACTTTTAAATCTGCTAGTGCCTGCTCTATATCGGCTACCTCTTCAGCAACTTCTTTTCCTGGCAGAGATGCTAATTCGTTAGCTTCTTCAGCAACCTTTCTAGTAAGCTCAGTTATATGATCATCGTGATTTAATATTCTGTATTTCGGTTTTTCACCTAGGTCATAATAAACGGCAAGTAATTTATCCCTTACGAGCTTGTTAAGCTTAAACCTTCTCATACCCGGCCTATTAGGGACAAGACGTCGTTATATATTCTAACCAAAACGCCGTCAAAACCACCAATTAGAATTAAGGCAATGATGATAAAAAAGCCAAATCTTTCAATGGAGCGCATAAATTCCTGAATCGGTTCAGGGGCAAAGGCATAGAGTACTCTTGAACCGTCAAGGGGTGGGATAGGTATTAAGTTAAAGACAAACATAACTACATTCAGGAGAATAAACCACTGAAAGAAGTTAAATATAGCTGTACCGGAACTTAAATGGTGATAAATTAACTCACCTAAAACTGCTAGGGCCAAATTAGACAGTGGACCAGCAGCAGCAAGCATAGCCGCACCGTAATTCCCATACCTAACTCTATCTGGGTTAAAGGGAACAGGTTTCGCTGCCAGAATTGGGAATCCAAATAGTACTAAGGTAACAATCGGCAAAATAACAGTCATAAGAGGATCTATATGCCTTAAAGGATTAAGACTTAGCCTACCCTCTTCACTAGCTGTCGGATCACCTAACTTATATCCAACGTAAGCATGCATAAATTCATGCACTGTCATAGATATCAGAATTATGATAACTATAAATACAATGGTCTGTGCAGATAGATTACCCAACATCTAAATAGTATAATACGCCAAGCCTTAAGAAGATTTATAAATAACAAAACAAGGTTTCGGGGACCCGAGTCTGATCACCTGAACGAATCCAGGTGGGTGTTCTCACGTAGAAACCACGGTTTCTAACAAATATTGAACTCCCGTATGAGTATGTTTGCAGATAATCATACTCTCGGATTTAGGCTTTTATACCTCTCCCCGATACATAAATTATACCTAATGTCTTAGGCTAATTACTAGATAACGTTGACTAAATTACCAAGATTTTATAAAATAACATCTTACGTTCGATAATATTCATCAGGAATCATATGCAAAAGTGCGACATTACAGGAAAAGGTAAGCAATACGGCAACAATGTCAGTAACAGCCAAAGGCATACCCGAAAGATTTGGAAGCCTAATCTTCAGACTAAGACCCTTGTTATAGATAACCGTAAAGTTACCTTAAAGGTTAGTACCCAAGCTTTAAGAACACTCAAGAAAAAGGGTGTTATTACTAATTCTTAAGCTACTTCTAAAACAATTAGTTGAGTGACGTCACCAAGGTCAGTAGACTTTACTTTAAGCTTATTGACCTTTTCTTTTGTTTCCATGCCGAGTTCTTTAAGAGCTGTCTCTAAATCAATCTGTTCAACGGGATACTTTAAGCCGCTTTGCTTATAGTGAGTTGGGACAACAATCTTTGGCTCAATGTTTTTGATTAACTTAAGAGCGCCTTGCGGGTCTAGAGTATAGCCGTTGTCGCCAACAGGCACAATAAGTACATCAACAGTCCCTATTTTCTCTAACTGGCTTTCGCTAAGTTCACCTAAGATATGACCGCTAACCAAGATATCTAGATCTGAACTTATAAGCTTATACATGGTCACTGTCTCCCCAGAATCATCATACATGAATGGCTTAGCAGCAATGCCAACAATAGATATATCGCCGACTTCATATTCTCCAGGACCATTGAAAGTTAAGCGGGCACTGCTCTTTAGGGGTTCTAAAGTGTACAAGGCGACATCATCAGGTTTAATTACTGACTTTTTACCTAAAGTTACCAGGTTATCATCAATCACGATTCTTGTCGATTTGTGACTAACCACTAAACAGTTAGCACCGTAAAACTGGACATCCATTATCCTTCAACCTCTGAGCCTAGCTTTTCACCGCTCAGTAATCCCTGTTCGTCGACAAGTACCTGTTTCTTAGCCCTTTCGATTCTACTAGCAAACCTATCTCGAATACCTTGTCGATATTTAAACTCGCTCAGATTCATAACTGTGTAGCGAAGTGACTTATTCTCTTTCTTTTCTAGATCACTAACATATTTTGCTAGGGCATTAGGGTTAATGTTCCCGACTATTAATATGTCTACGCCAGTCGAATCATCCCGGGTAAATTGACCAGTAAACACGGCCAGATCAATATGCCCAATTGAGTTTAAGTCGCTTGCAGTGACACCTTCATCACTTGAAGCAGTTTGTGTTTTCTTAATAGTTTTACTTATACCGCCGCTAAATATCTGCTGCAGGGGTTCATAATATTTAAATTTCTGATTTACTTCATAGTAGAGCTTGTTGTTATTACTATCTGAAACAATAATCCCGATATTAAGCAGGTTGCTTAGTTCCCTTCGAACTGAGTTTATTTGTTCATCAATTTTACGGGTAATCTCTCTAACATAAAATGCCCTATTAGGATTGCTATAAAAAAGCTGCAATAGCTTGACCCTAGTTTTTGACCCAAAGAGTTGCTCAATCATTTCCATATAGTATCAAGTTTTATAACAATTTTAAATGTTAGATAGTTAATCCCGTTGTCACCAGGTCTACGATTTCATCCATTCTAATCGGTTGTTTATACCAGTGAATACTTTTATTCCGCTTGAACCAGGTACGCTGTTTTTTGGCTAAATTATTGGTTGCTGAAATTATCTGTTGGCACGTTTCTTCAAGTGTCTGGCTGCCTTCAAAGTATCTTTGCCATTGTTTGTAGCCAACACCTTTAAGTGCTTCACAGTCCCAGCCATATTGTTCGCTAAGCGTTCTTACTTCGTTCTCTAGACCTTTTTCGATCATTATATTAACTCTCTTCTCAATTGAAGTTTTTAATTCGTCGGGGTCTACTTTTACCCCTATTACTAAAGTATTGTCCCTCAGATTTCCCTTTTGGGGTGATACTCCGCCAGATTCTATTAACCGTATTAACCTTCGTTTGTTGGATCTGTCTATATCCTCATGCATAGGTATTTTAAGCTCATAAGTTTTATCCAGTAACTCATGAATGGATAACTTATTTAGTTCTTGTCGCATATTAGGATCGCCTGGACTCAAGAATCCGAAGTTATAGATAACACTATCTATATATAAGCCGCTTCCACCAACCATTACGGCTATCCTCCCCCGGCCAGATATTTCATCAATAGCCTGATTGGCTAACTTTTTATATACAGCGGCCGTAAAGTCATCACAAGGGTCGATTATATCTAATAAGTGGTGAGGTATTAACTCTTTTTCCTTAGTGCTTGGCTTATCTGTTCCGATATCTAATCCCTTTCTTACCGTCCAGGAGTCGGCACAGATGATTTCACCTTTAATTCTTTGGCATAGATCGACCGCTAGTTTAGATTTACCGCTGGCTGTTTCACCAACAATTACGACTAGAGGGGGCGATATGTTAGATTTTGGGCTCATATAAGTACCTCTTTAGGTCTACGTAATATTCTTCTGAGACGGCTATACCCTCCCCTTCAAGGTGAATCTTTTGTGCCTGTCTTCCTCCAGGGTATCCAGAGGCCAAGCCGCCATTTTTATTGACTACCCTATGCCAGGGGAGTGCAGGATTACCGAAGTGAGCGATGCCGCCAACAATTCTAGCCGCTCTAGGTTGACCGCAAATAGCAGCTATCTGGCCGTAAGTCATAACCTTACCTTTAGGAATAGTTGAGACTAGTAGTTCGACACGCTGTTTAAAATTGTCCATGGTCTTTATAGACTGGATTTAAGGGTTCTTTCTCGGTAATCTTGGCTAACCTTAGATAGAAAATCTCCGTAGGCTAATGTCGGTGCCTGCGTATTGTCTGTTAAATCCTGCCTTATTCTTGGGGTAACTTGGCCAGATTCGACTTCATGAGGGCCAACAACAATAACGTAAGGTATTTTCATTACTTCGGCCTCTTTTATTCGTTTTCCTACTGATTGATTATCGTTATCTAGAGTCACTCTTAAGCCTGCCTCTTTGGCTTGCTCTAATAGCTTAGTAGCATAGTTAACAATTTCCTCTGTCTGGTTGAGAGTCACTAGACGTATTTGTTCTGGTGCCAGCCACACTGGGAATTTGCCTGCAAAATGTTCAATCAGCAGCATAATAAAACGTTCGAATGAACCTAAGATAGCCCTATGAATCATCATCGGTGTTTGCTCGCTGCCATCTTGTTCGGTATATGTTAGCCCGAAACGCTTTGGCATGGCGAAATCGAATTGAATGGTAGCTAGCTGGGTTTCCCTGCCTAATGAATCTTTGAACATGAAGTCTATCTTTGGACCATATAGCGCTGCTTCACCCTTCATCGGTTTGGCGTCTAAATTATGCTTTTCAGCTACTTCGGTGAGCATTGATTCAGCTTTATCCCAGTCGGCTGGTTCACCAATGTATTTTTCTGGATCCTTTTCATCCCTTAGAGATAAAGATACCCAGTGATTACCCCATAAGCCCAGGTGCTCATAAAATTCACGGACGATTTGAATAAGGACTGAGGCTTCATCTTCTATCTGTTCTACTCGACAGAAAGTATGGCCATCGTCAACGGTAAATCCACGAGTCCGCTGCAGACCACCAATCTGGCCAGGTTTTTCATCTCTGTACTGCATGGTTTGTTCAACATATCTAATAGGCAGGTCGCGGTAACTGCGTTTACGAGAGGCATAAATCTGCGTATGGTGAGGACAACTAACCGGCTTTAGAATAAACTCCTGCTTGTAATGACTCTGTACCACAAATAGCTCATCTTCAAACTTCTGATTATGACCTGAGATATCATATAGCTCTTTTCTGGCTAAATGAGGTATTGATACCTGCTGCATATCGTAACGCTGACTAATGTCTTTAAGTGCTCTTTTGAGTTCCTCAATCAGAACAGTTCCTCTCGGGGTATAAAGCGGTAAGCCAGCTCCCACTAAGTCAGAAAAGACAAAGAGATCTAATTCTTGTCCTAATTTACGGTGATCCCTGGCTTTAGCATCCTTAACGGTTTGAAGGTACTCATCAAGCTCCTTCTGGTTATCAAAAGCTACACCATATATTCTTTGCAGCTGCGGATTCTTTTCATTTCCCCGCCAGTAAGCACCACTTAACTTAGTCAGTTTAAAAGGCCCGATTTTCCCAGTTGATTCAATATGTGGTCCCTTGCAAAGATCCATAAAGTCACCATTAGTGTAAAACGATACTTCTTTAACAGCGTCACCCTCGGCACCTAGATCTATTTCGCTAACATCTTTAATATCTGTAGTCCCCTTGGTCTTCAGATCATTTAATAGTTCCAGCTTATACGGTTGGTTATTATCTTTGGCCCAGGTTATAGCTTCTCCAACTGGTTTGGTAGATTGAGTAAAAACTTCATCGGCAGTAATAATACTGGCCATCTCTTTTTCAATTTTTTCAAGATCATCCTCAGATAACACCTTATCACCAAAATCAAAATCGTAGTAAAAGCCGTTTTCTATAACCGGACCAATTCCAAGCTTAACTTCCGGATAAAGGTGCTTTACTGCGGACGCTAGGACATGGGCGGCAGAATGTCTCATGGCATATAGTTTGTCTTCGTTTTCAGACATATTTCCCCCGTTATATAAATAAAGGCCTGCAATTTGCTATATCTCAAATAACTCTTGCACGCCTCGGGCCTGATATTCAGGCGGTTCCACCGAAACATTTTACTCTTCCACCAGTGTTACGCACGCTTGTGGCAGTCCCGCGAAGCTCCACGGTTAGTTAGTCCGCTTCATCACTTGGCTAGATTATAACACTAATAAAAAAACGATTGAATGCTCTCGCAAGCCATTCAATCGTTTAGTTCTGTTAATTAAAACAGTCTCGTCAAAACCTCACCTGTAAGGAAGTACTATAGCAAGACTAGTACAATAAGGCTAGTATATTAATGTCGTATAACTTACATTATGGCTGTGCATAAGTGCAATGTATTTTATTACCATATATGGTGTCAAAATAATCTTCAATATTTAGGCTTTTAATGCGAACAACTGTTTGATATAACAATAATATGAAATCCAAGTGGTTCGACTTAAAGGAACAGGCTATGACTCTACGCAGAAAAGGTGTTTCAATGACTCTAATAGAGCGAGAGCTTGGCATACCTCGTTCTACCCTCTCTGGCTGGTTTAAAACCATTAAGCTAACAGAGGATCAACGTACTAAGCTTATGAAAAATAAAAGTGATGGATGGAAAATAGCTAGAGAGAAAGCCGTTATAGCTCACCAGTACAAGAAAGCTTTGCGTGTATTAAAAGCTAAACAAGAAGCTGAAAAAGTAATAAATAAAATTGAACTTACAGATGAACTTCTCGACATTGCCTTTGCGATGTTATATCTGGGAGAGGGCTCAAAAACCAACGGTACAACTTCTATAGCAAGTTCAGACCCAACAATATTACGTTTCATTTTATCAGTTCTCAAACAAAACTATGGTATTTCTCCTGGCATGATTCGCTGTGAATTACACCTAAGGCTAGACCAGAATGAATTAGCTACAAAGGAGTACTGGTCTAAAGAACTGGCTGTACCAATTGATAGATTCCGCTATGTCGCGTTCGATAAACGTAGCGCTAATAAACCAACTTATGATCATTATAAGGGCGTATGTGTTTTGCAATGCGGGAACATACAAATTCAGAGGAAATTAATATATCTCTATACAATGTTCTGTGATAAAGTGTCACAGATGTACGGGGGCGATTAGCTCATTTGGCCAGAGCGCCTGATTGACGTTCAGGAGGTAATAGGTTCAAACCCTATATCGCCCACCACCTATAATTCATGAGTCATAAAATATTAAATATATTTAACCGTCAATATTGACGTACTTAATCTGTTCTGATAACATACTCCGGTTAAGCAAAGGGATTTGGTGAGTATATCAACTATAAGTGCTCTTGACACTTTCCAGTTGTTTTACGAAGAATTAGCTTCTTCGAAACCAACGAATCGCGTTCGTCGATTACGGACTAGCTAACAGATAAAGTTAGTAATATAGGTACAACCTAAGGTGTAAACCTTCAGGTTGTATTTTATTATCCCCCACTTATGTTTCTTTTCCACTAGAATTATCTTTAGCGTTATGTCAATATGTAGATATGGTATGCACTTATTGCAAAGGTAAAACAGAAATAACCAACAGCCGGCATCTTGCCCGCAGCAACGCTACTTGGCGCCGACGACGCTGTTTAAAGTGCGGAGCGCTTACTACTTCTATGGAACAGGCAGATTATAGCAAAACTTGGATGATTTATGACGCTCAAAAGGATAAACTTAGCCCATTTATCCGTGACAGGCTATTTGTATCGATCTATGACAGCCTCAGACACCGCAAGACGGCTATTCAGGATGCAAATGCTATAACTGCCACAATAATGGCTAAACTGGCTAAGATAAGCTCAGAAAGCCAAATAGATAAGGCGAAACTAATAGATACTGCTCATAACTGCCTAAAACACTTTGACAGGGCCGCAGCTGTCCATTACCAGGCATACTACAACCAGCAAGTCTAAACGGTAGGATCAGCTTTGGTAGAGATAACTTCACCACTATGAGTAACGACAGCCTTTTCGGTGACATCAAAGCGGCTTAAGTATTTCTTAAACATTAGTCTAGTCTGGGAATTAAGGGCCGACAGTGAAGAAAAACAGATAGCAACGACAGGCGTTAGTGCCCACTGAAGAACCATCAAAACTGATCGGTGACGCTTATATCTGGCTGGCCTGGGCGGCAAAGTCACTAAGCAAACATACATTGATGCTAAAAGACCAATAATGCCAATCTCTTGAATACGGCTTACTATATGGGGTAATTCGTGAGCGGCAAAACTCTGAGGATGGAAAAAGGCTGGTATAAAGGCGGCACCGAAGACTAAGGCTGTCCCTGTTGCCCAGGTAACATGACCTTCAAGCGCCCTAAAGAATTTACCAATAGCGTCTTTCTTGGGTACTTTGTTTTTATGGAAGAAGGCTTTATCGGCAATATAGGCTATATCTGATGCCCCGTATGTCCACCTTCTTAGCTGGATAAACTGGGCTTTAATAGTTTTAAGATAACCGTCGGCTAAAACAGCATCTTGGTATATAGGGATACTGAGCGGATAGACCCGGTAATCGCCGTCATATCGGAAGTAACTGCGCCAGAACTGGTGGCCGTCTTCAACTACTGTTCTAGTACTCCAAAAATCTATATCAATTAATGCCTGCAGGGACTGGGCATGGGATGAGAAGTTTCTTTCCATATGCGGCCTCTTGGTTAAGACTATGTAAAACAGATTGTTGCCTGTTGCTATGACTCTCATCATGGTTGGTGCATCCCAAATGTTATTAGTAAACATAGGTAGTGGCTGGTAAGAAGCACGGAGAGGTTTTGGCACGATACAAAACAGATAAGTTAGGGCTGAGAAATAGAGTTTATTTGGACGTGAATCAGAATCCAAGGTTGTAACAAGCACCTGATCAGCCGGGATGTTATGTTCTTTAACGTAATTGGCAAGATGCCGGCCAGCGTAGGTTATATTGCCTCCCTTGCCGATAACTTCATTGGGTATGTTATTCGGATGCTGAAAGGCTAAAACATCTCTAAAATGCGACCTGTACTTATTTGCCAGGCTGAGTACCCTTTCCTTAGTAACTTCGCCTGCCCGACCTTCATAGGCAAAGACGAGAATTATCTTATGACTATCATAAGTACTGCTTATTATTGACTCTAAGGTTGGCTCTAGAATCTCTTTGCTTTCATTAACAGTTGCCAGAATGACAGCGTGAACCATTTCCGATGGTTTATATATCCGTTCAAATGTCCGGCGTCTTTCAAGATTTTTGTAGTGCCATTTAGGTCTCTTTGCATTTGGCGGGATTGAATCATTATTCAGATCGTCTAGTAATTCATTCCAATCAATTTTAAGCTGCTGCTTCATGGTTATGTAGCCAGAAATAGCCCTAACGTCATAACCGAGTGAACGGATAAAATAAATAAGAAGATAGGCCAGCACAAAGATAACAGCTGCCGTTATGCTTATAAAACTTAATATAAGAGGCGTCAGAAGAAGCAGCCAGCTTAGGGATCCGGGCAGTATCTCAAAGAACCTATAGTGACCTTTACGGTTCTTTTCAAGAGGAATTTCTAGATCTGTCATTTTATCTTAGAACTAATAAGGCATTACTGACTGCCAGTGTTAAGACCTGAAGCAAAATGCCAAGGCTTAATATAGTAACAGCTAGCTGCCGATGAATATTATATGACCTTATGCTGAGAGTAGTATTAATAGCCAGGACAATAAAAGAAAAGACAATAAAGCTTAATAGCCCAGTTACACTGCCAACCAGATATTTATTGGTAGCAGTTGGATCGCTGCAGTTACGGCATTGGACTATATAGCTGGTGCTATGAAGACCACTTAAACGAACAAGAACAAACGATGTGACAGCTAAAAACAAGAAAACATTAATCGTTAAGAGCAAAAGAATATAGTGGTCGTGTAAAAACTTTTTTGAGATGTCCATTGTACTTGCCATATATTTTAGCATTTTAATAAGGATAAATGTAACCGGATCTGTGGTGCGGGTGGCGGGAATCGAACCCGCCTCTCAGCCTTGGGAAGGCTACATAATAGCCGTTATACGACACCCGCGTTATTTTATGGAGCCACCTATCGGACTCGAACCGATGACCCCCGCTTTACGAAAGCGATGCTCTAGCCAGCTGAGCTAAGGTGGCACTGTTTAGAGGAATTATACCAATATTCTTAAGTAGACTATTAAATATGGCCTAAAAAATCTGGTATTATTTACTTACTAGAGATGAAAAGAAATATCCTAGAAAAAACAATTGAGGCTCCTGCCCAGGCACTTCAGAAAGGTGTTGAGGGTGGCCAAAAGTTTGCCAAAAGTGTCCCTGGCACCAAACCGTTAAAAAAGGCTAAGGATTATTGGTATACATTAGGACCTGGCCTAACCACTGGTGCATCTGACGATGATCCTTCTGGTATAGCAACATATTCCCAAACAGGCGCTCAGTATGGCTTCCGTCTGCTTTGGATGGCTGCTTTTACATTCCCTCTCATGGCCGTTATCCAAGAAGTATGTGCTCGGATTGGACTAGTTACTGGCAGAGGTTTAGCGGGTAATATCAGGGTCCATTTTGGCCGAAAAGTCCTCTACGTAAGCACTCTTTTACTATTTGCAGCTAACACCTTTAACATTGGGGCAGATATTGGTGCTATGGCTAATGCAGTCCAGTTACTTCGGCCTCAGTTTAATTTTACAATCCTGGCCATCGGCTTTACGCTGTTAATTCTTTTGCTTCAAGTATTTACGCCGTATGTTAGATATGCCCGCTATCTTAAGTGGTTGGCATTAGTATTATTTGCCTATATTTTAGCGGCTTTTCTAGCCCATCCTGATTGGCACACCATACTTAAATACTCTGTCCTGCCTCATATTACTTTCTCAAAAACCCAGATTCTACTGATATGCGCCATCTTAGGTACCACTATTACCCCTTACCTTTTCTTTTGGCAAACATCCCAGGAGATCGAAGAAGAAATTGCCGTAGGCGAGACTACTATCCGGTCACGATCAGGAGCAAAACCTGAGGAAATAAAGAAGATGCGCATAGATGTTTGGTCGGGTATGTTTTTTTCTAACGTCGTCATGTTCTTTATTATTGCCGCTTGTGCCAGTGTCTTATTTACGCACGGCATAACAAACATTAATACCGCAGCCCAGGCAGCAAATGCTCTTCGCCCATTTGCCGGCAATGCTACTTTTTGGCTTTTTGCTGCCGGTATTATTGGTATGGGCTTATTAGCCATACCTGTCATGGCTGGTGCTAGTGCTTATGCCATAAGTGAAAGCATTGGCAAGCGTCAAGGTCTTAATTCCAAGCTTAAGCAAGGTTCAGCCTTTTACGGTGTAATAATTATATCTATGATTCTAGGCATGATTATGAATTTCTTAGGGCTTAACCCAATTAAGGCACTAATTTACGCTGCTGTTTTAAACGGTATTGTTGCACCAGTAATAATAGTTCTAATCCTTCTGTTGGCACGTAATAAACATGTTATGGGCGAATGGAAGAATGGTAAGGCAACCGCCGGAATTGGTTGGTTGTTGACCGGCGTTATGACTTTATCTGGTTTAGCGGCTATATATTCCCTTTTCTAAGATCTATATGACTAAGATCTATATGACTTAGAGAAAGATATAACGAAAATCCGCCTCGGCTGGCAGTCTAACAGCACGCCCTTCGCTCACCAGCCTCTCCCACAGTGCTTGAGCCTCAGGCTCTTCATGAGCACCTGATCGTAAGGGCTCTTCATATTTTTGACGAGCGATGGTATCCATTGTGAGCAGACGTCTTGTGCCAAGGCCTTGTCTTCGGGGCCCAGTCGTTAGTGTATAGCCAACAAATGGGTGCCCTACCATGCCAGGCATACCGTTGAAGCTTTTGAAGAATCGGATTTCACCTATGCCTGTTACAGCACCTTGAGGGTCAGTGTCTGCTACGAATGTATCTTCTTCACTGATATTGTCATCAGACTCTCCTGGTACCGTTCCTATGTATGAGGCATCTCCATTAGGATGCCGTAAAACAGATAGAGAGTCTAGTCCGATACGGTGTGCAGTATCTTCGTCTATCTTGGCACAAACAAAGAACGCTTCCTTTGCAGACTGAGGCACATTACCAATATCGACAGAAGATAGCAGAATATTTGCCTGTTGATGGGTTTCGGATAGTGGCAATTTAGGTGTTTCTGTCATTTTTATAAGGCCTGTTTTATTTAAGTTTAGATAAATATAAGATACCACAAATGTGGTATTTGTCTATATGGCGGGCTCGACCGGATTCGAACCGGCGATCTTCTCCGTGACAGGGAGACGTGATAGGCCTCTTCACTACGAGCCCAAGGCCAAATAGACAGGGGTAATCATAACAAATTAAGAGAAGAAAGGAAACGTTAATCTATTAGAGACTAATATATTCTTTAGGTGGGTTAGCTTTTTCTAGTGGATCTGTATAAGTAGTGATCGGCTGGAAATTAAACTGGATATGAGCTGCTTGGGCGGATGTGCCGCTTAGAGAGATTAGTTTAACTATGTCTAATGAATAACCAGTGTTAATTAGGGGTGATATCTCGCCCGGTTTTAGGGCAAATACCTCAGCTGTAATTTGCGGAGCAAGAGACTGAGTGTCGGGTGTTATGGTAAATGGATATTGGCCGCTATTAGATTTTGTTGAGGTGTCATCTGAATACTGCTGGGCTTCAGTGGCAAAGTTCGCACCGCTTTTTAGTTGGTTTTCGATACTCGATGCTTCTTCATCTGTTGCCGTATCTAGCTTAGCGACAACTGCTTGCTGGAGGAGTTCCTGGGATAATTCTTTCTTGAAGTCATTGATTGTCCAGCCCCAGTAGCCTCTTAGGACACTTTCCAGTACCTGGTTGCTATTGCCTAGTCTGTTCTCTTCTTTAACCAGGGTTATCTCATTGTTTACTTGGCTACTAGTTACCTGGACGTTATATTTGCTGGCCAATTGTTTTACGTAGGCATCTTCAGTAACCTGATTCATGGCCTGTTTCTTCAAGCTGGTTAACTGGAGCTTACCGCTTGCTGTTGAAAAGTTTGCCTGCTGCTGTGTTTGGTAATAGTGCATGTTACGTCTGAGTTCAAACAAGTAGCTATAATATGACACCCAGCTCGGTCCTGCTTTAGCTACAGGAAATGGTAATACTTCAGATACGCTATAGACAAAATCAGAGGTCGACTGGAAGACATATATCTCTATTATTGTATAGGCTAAGAACAAGAATACGGCTAGGGATAAGATAGCAAGTGACAACCTCACAAAGCGGTGCCTGGATTGTTTCAGGGGATAAATGAACTTTCGGGCACTGCCCAGTACCTTCTCACGGTGTTCCGGCAGAGTATCTTCCGTTATCTTGGCAACTTCAGATAAGGCCCCTTTTAGTTTATCTTCGGGTTTTATGCTTTTAGTAGAAGGTAGTCTAGCTATTGCCTTCTTAAGCCTAGGGCTCTTAAACTTCTTTAATTTCTTTTTCTTCATCCTCTACTAACCGGTTAATAGGGTATTCACTACTGTCTATCCCCTCTTTACGTAAAATACTCAATATTTTCTTCTGGACTCTAGCTGGGTGGTGGACATCTTTAATATTTAGTTCACCAACATAAGTCTGCATATTTATCGTACCATATCCAAGCAGTGTTTCCTGAAGCCCGTTGATTGAATAGTTAACAGACTGTATTTGAGCTAAGGATAGATCGGCAACTGAGCGGTGAAAAAAACCTTTCTGGGTTATCTGGATGAACCTCTGATCGGTTACTATAAAGACACTAAAGTACCACCCCAGCCAGGACGGAAAGAATATTATTAGGCCAAGGACTAAGCCAATGCCCAGTCCGCCAAAGAAATAGCTAAAGCCAAGTAGTGGCTTAATTGCTACCGGTAAAACACCTAATAAGGGGCCAAACATACCAAAAACAAGCCCCTTACGCATAACTATCGGGTGTTTATGGAAAACATAGAGAACCTCTTCATCATCGTACTGATCGGCAAAGTATTTATGGTGTTCTTTGATGTTTTTAGCCATAAGAGTATTTTAGCAGAAACTGGTGCCCCCAGCAGGATTCGAACCTACAGCTTCTCCTTAGGACGGAGCTATTTTATCCATTGAACTATGGGGGCTTAAAGACTACTTATCTGATCCGCTTACTAGAGTAAATTTATCATGAACTGACTCATATTCGAAAATTTCATCGTCTTTAAACCAGTGGGCTATCTCTTGTTTGGCTTCGCTGGCGCCATCTGAAGCATGAATCAGGTTAGGAATAGACACCTTTTTGCTATTGGCATATTCAAAGCTTATATGTGAGAAATCTCCCCGGATAGTCCCCGGCTCGGCGGCCTTAGGTTCAGTCGTACCAACAAGTTTACGGACTAAAGAGACCGCTTCTATGCCTTCCAGCACCATAGCCATGACCGGTCCTGTTTGCATATATTTAATGGTGACATCAAAAGCTTCTTGGCCGCGGCGGGAAATCATCTTACCTATTGTTTCGTAATGATGATAGTAATGCTCTTCGCTTGGGCTTACTACTTTGGAGGCGACAATTTTAAGTCCTACTCTTTCAAAACGAGTAATTATCTCTCCTATTATTCCTCTTTGTATCGCGTCGGGTTTCAGGATTACTAGTGTTCGTTCCATATCTTTTCCTTTTTAGTTACTTAATTGTAACAAAAATTAGGCTTATAAGCATATTGATAAGCTTTAACGTAATGTCGTACAATATTAGTTATGGCTGAAAAGAATTTTAACAAAATAAAAACAGACTTTTTAGAATATTTAGAGATTGAACAAAACCGCTCTCAAAAAACCATTGAAAATTATGACCACTACCTCACCCGCCTTGAAGACTTCTCAGGTGAAATAAACGTCTCAGACATAGACCCGGAGCTTGTTAGGAAATGGCGGCTTTGGCTGAACAGACTAGCTACTAATAGCTCTAATGAATTAAGTAAGACTACCCAGAATTATCATTTAATTGCCTTAAGAAGCTTTCTTAAGTACTGTGCTAAACGGGACATAGCTAGTTTAAGCCCGGATAAAATAGAGCTAGCCCGAACAAAAAGACCGCAAGTTACCTTTCTTAATGAAGAAGAGTTAGGAAGGCTGTTTAGCCAAACGAACACAAAAACTGACGTTGGGCTTAGAGATCGAGCAATTCTTGAGCTCCTTTTTAGTTCAGGGTTGCGTGTTAGCGAGCTGGTGAGTTTAAATCGGGACAGTATCAATCTTACTCGCCGAGAATTTATGGTTAGGGGCAAAGGACAAAAAGACCGTCCGATATTTATTAGTCAAAGTGCAGCTGATTGGATAACAAGGTATTTGGATAACCGTAAAGATGCCTCTAAGGCCTTATTCATAAGATATAGCGGTAGTAAGAAAGTAGATCTAAGTGGTAATTATCTTAGGCTAACTGTTAGAAGTGTTCAAAGACTAGTTTCCAGATATGCAAGACTGGCCGGTATTACAAAGCATGTTAGCGTTCATACTCTTAGACATTCATTTGCAACGGATTTACTAATGAATGGCAGCGACATTAGAGCCGTTCAAGCTATGCTTGGTCACAGTAATATTGCCACTACCCAAATATATACCCATATTACTGATCCTCATCTTAAAGCTGTACACGAAAAGTTCCATACCAATAAGGTGTTAGAGTAACTTTAAAGATAGATACCTTTAGTATTGAGCCAGGAACTAATGCTACTACCAAATAGCCGTAGTATTATTGCCGCTAATATTAGGAATGGGCCGTAAGGTATTAGAGTCTTTCTGTTTAACTTGCCTGTGGCTAGGAAAGGAATTGATAGAAGGCTTCCGATCACCGAGGCAAAGAAGATCATTAGCACTGCGTCTAGTGCGCTACCTAAATAAAGCCCAAGCACAGCACCAAGTTTTACGTCCCCTCCTCCGATCCACTTTCCCTTAGATACCTGGAAGAGTATGTAAAACACACCTCCGCCTATTAAAAAGCCGATAGCTGAGTTAATAACGTAATGCAAGTCTCCATTAAAGAATATTAAGGTAGCTAGTATTTGGGCCAGAACCAGCCCGTATAATAAATAGATAATTTTATTGGGAAGAGTCAGCCATCTAATGTCATAGACAGCAAGGGCTATTAGGTTAATTAGTATTATTAACCAGATGACGAAGTAAAAGACTCCCTTAGAGTTAAATGTGTACGGCCAATATATATAAGAAAGAATAAAAAGAAGAGTTGTTACGATCTCTACTAGCGGGTATTGGACAGAAATACGCCTGTGGCAGTAACGGCACTTACCTTTAAGCATAAGCCAGCTTAAAACCGGTATAAGATCTATAGCTTTAAGTTCATGCTTGCAGTTCGGACACATCGACCTTCCGGTCAGTATTGAATACTTGGAAGCTTTAGATTTAGAGCGCATATAAAGACGCCAAACAAAGGCATTAATAAAACTCCCCATAGCCAAACCAATTAATATCAGGATTATGTCTATTTCCATACAATATCTCTATTATAGGCTAATAATAATTAAGCAACTGCGACTATTTCCTAAGCAGCAGTTGCTTTTGCTAAATTAACAGTTTTGTTCTAATTATACTGTTTATTCTTGGACACAGTACCAGTCGGCTTTGGTAGAGCTTGTCTCTATCTCATAAAGGATAGCTACGCCTCTACTATCGACTGTCGTCGTGCCGGTTGCCCCTGTTGGAAAAGTTTGGCCAGCAGTTGCTAAGGTACAACTTGCACTGAAATCAACTACTATTGTGCCGTCAGTAGAAGGTGATGCAGCGGCAAAAGGATATGCCCCTGATTGAGGTGAAATTGCCTCGCTGGCCTGAATGTGACCAGTAGCAACTGCACCAGTTGGAGCAGCTACCGTTCCGGTACTTACTGTAATGGTGCCGTCAGTAGCCGGTTGACTAATGGCGGTAGGTATTGCTCCATCATTATTGCCCTCAAAACTTTGAACTGTTGTGGCAATGTTATTAGCATCCGTAGTAGTATTAGTATTCTTTCCTGACCTTTGTAGATCCGGAACAGCAATCAATACTATAATTAAGATCAATGCTGCGATTGCTAGCACGATCAAGGTTTCTACGATTGTAAAACCTTCGTTTATCTTTTTAAGTTTTGTGTACATCTGGCAAATGCCCCCTTAGCATCTGTTAGCATTTCGCTTATGATTAAATCTTACTGTTTATGTCTAATAATAGCAATAATTTATCCACAGACCTACTGACCAGCAGTAGAGATAGCTCCCGAACCAGCCAGACCATATATGGGCAGTAATATTGCGGCTACAATGACCATGGCTACTATCCCGAGCAGAACCATCATGATAGGTTCGATTATGGTCGAAATACTGGCAACGATGTTATCGACCTCTTTTTCGTAATAATCAGCTGATTTATTCAGCATGGCCTCAACTGATCCGGAACTTTCGCCGATACTAATCATACTTGGTACAAGTGGCAAGAAGTTAGGATCTCCGGTCAAACTGTCACCCAGGGATTTGCCGCCTTTTACCTTCTCTGCCGCCTTATTTATAGATTGACGAACTTGATAATTAGCAACATTTTCAGAAGTAATTTGAAGCACATTTAGTAGAGGTACGCCAGCTCCTATAAGTGTTGCCGCTGTTCGGCTAAATCTAGCCATATAGATCATTCTGAAAAGAGATTTAAATGGTGGTGTATTGATTTTCAGACTATCAAGTACTTTTGTACCCGATTCTGTTTTGAACCATCGGAAAAGTATAAAACCACCACCAATTACGACTATAGCTACTACCCACCAATAGTTGGTTATGAAATGTGAGACTGCAAGCAGAACTCTGGTTTCAATAGGTAGAGTTGTCCCGGGGAAACTGGTATAAAGTAGCTGGATTTGAGGAACAACCTTCACCATCATGAAGACAATTACAGCTAGCATTACAAAAACTATTACAATCGGATATACCATTGCTCCGCGGATCTTGCTTGTAATATCGGCATCTTTTTCCAACTGGTCAGCAATCCTCACTAATGCTTGATCCAATGTTCCCGAAGTTTCGCCAGCGGCTACTAGGTTAACAACAACCCTATTGAAAACATTTGGGTACTTACTTAATGAATTAGAAAGCGACTTACCACCTTCTATATCCGAGTTGATGCTATTTATCATAGCTTTTAGGTTTTTATTTTTTGTTTGCTCGGCAACATTACGCAGGCTCTGTGAAAGAGGTAAACCAGCATTAATAAGTGTTGCTAGTTGCCTGAAGAAAAGAACCTTGTCTTTAGCTTTTATACGATGTAGTCTACCGCCTATGCCACTGATAGAGACTCGCTCAACCTTAATATCTATTGGTACCAGACCTTCTGTTCTAATACTCTTTGCAGCTTCTTTTTCAGATGCCGCTTCAACACTTGACTTTATTACCTTGTCTATCGATGGGTTTTTAGCCGAATAGCTATAAGTTGGCATGCTAGTCTCTCATGAGCCTGTCTAGTTCATCCAGATCAACAGCGTAGTTCCGAGCTTCATCGTAGCTAATGGTGCCGGCTTTAATTAAGCCAACGAGGGTATGGTCCATAGACTGCATACCAAATTCCGCACCTGTCTGAATAACTGCTTCTAGTTGGTGACTCTTACCTTCCCTAATAATATTTCTGACTGCTGGGTTAGCAATTAGGATTTCGGCAGCCGCGATTCTGCCTCCACCAATAACTGGAATTAGACGCTGGGAACAAATAGCCATCAAAATGTTAGCTAGCTGGGCTCTAATCTGAGCTTGCTGGTGGGGCGGAAATACGTCAATCATTCTGTCAATGGATTGGCTGGCTGAGTTGGTATGAAGTGTAGCAAGGACTAGATGTCCTGTTTCGGCAATAGTAATAGCACTGGCAATAGTTTCAAGATCACGCATCTCACCTATTAATACAACGTCTGGGTCTTCTCTTAGAGCGGATCTAAGGGCTGCACTAAAAGAGTAAGTATCATAGTGAACTTCCCTTTGGACAATAATAGATTTCTTTGAAGCATGGGTATATTCAATAGGATCTTCAATGGTAATAATGTGTCTGGACTGTTCGAAGTTTATCTTTTGAATTATTGAAGCCAGGGACGTTGATTTGCCTGATCCTGTTGGCCCAGTGATTAAAACTAGTCCTCTTGGAAACTCGGCAAATTTATTTACTACTGGAGGTAAGCCAAGGGCTTCGATTGCTGGGATAGCATTAGGTATTAAACGGAAAGCGCCTGCCAGATTGCCTCTTTCGTGGAAGGCATTTACTCTGAATCTGCCTAAATCACCAAAGGCAAAACTAAAGTCATACTCTTTGTCTTTAATTAAGATCTGTTTTTGCTCATCATCGAGTATGGAGAAGAGTAAGCTCTCTACATTCTCTTCAGTTAAGGGCTCAGCTTCGGGAACTGGGAATAGATTACTGTCTATTCTAATCATCGGCGGCAGACCTACTTGAATATGAAGGTCAGAGGCCTTCTTTTTTATTACATCTTCAAGTAGAGGCTCTATGCGTGGCTTACTGTCCATATCCCACCTTTAAGTTTTTCATTATTTGTCTTCATCATAACTCTTCCGAGGATATAACTCTATCGATTTCTTGGATTGTTGTCTGCATTGTTAATGCTTTCAGATACCCATCTTCGCGCATTGATATCATTCCCTCTTTTTGAGCTACTTCGTTAATTTTATTTGCAGTAGCTCTATCTAGGATTAACTGCTGGATAGTAGGCGTAACCTCGAAGGCTTCATAAATTCCTACTCGGCCGCTAAAGCCACCTGGAGAACGGGGGCTATCAACGCCTCTAGCTAAAGTATACCCATTTTGACCTTGTAAGGGCAAGTTGTTATAGCCAAGGTCATTAAATACCGCCTCAATGTCTGTATTAGCCGCCGGTAGAATATCGTTGACTACTTCTTTAATGGCAGCCGTTTCAATAGCGCTTGACTTATATTGGCTATGCTCGTCAGTAATTTTGCGTACCAGACGCTGGCCGAGAACTGTCCGGATTGTTGATGCAATTAAGAACGGCTCCACACCCATATCTAAAAGACGGGGTAATATTCCGGCAGCTGAATTAGTATGGAGGGTACTAAAAACTAAGTGGCCGGTTAAAGACGCCTGGATAGCGAGTTCCGCTGTCTCTTTATCTCTTATCTCCCCGACCATAATTATGTCTGGATCCTGCCTGAGTATAGATCTTAAACCAGTGGCAAATGTTAGGCCGACTTCAGGATTTACCTGAATCTGGTTAATCCCCTCAATTTTATATTCGACCGGATCTTCCATAGTAATAATGTTGACGCTTTCACTCTTTACTTCTTGTAGAAGAGCATACATAGATGTAGTCTTACCTGAACCAGTAGGACCTGAGGTCAATATCATTCCACTAGTTGCGGTAATACCTTTTCTAACAGCTCTGAGGGTCCTACCCTTATAGCCCATAGATTCTAGGTCTAAGGCAGTGCTGGTTTTATCGAGCAATCTAATAACGATTTGCTCGCCCCATACAACTGGCGAAATAGCTATTCGAAGGTCAATCTTTTTCTTACCTACAATTATCGAAAAATCACCGTCCTGGGGAATGCGGTGTTCATCAATCTTTAAGTTAGACAGAATCTTTACCCGTGAAACCATAGCTGGTTCGACATTTTTAGGTAGTTTCATTATTTCTCTTAAGACACCATCAACCCGACAGCGGATTTTAAGCTCAGTTTCACTTGGTTCCATATGGATGTCACTAGCCCGGTTATTAGCGGCAAAATCTAGGATGGTATTTAAGGCCTTGGTTATTGGTGATTCCTGAACTACACTTTGGATATTTTTACCGCCCGTTTCGGCTTCGGTTTTATCTAGTATTTCAGCACCTTGACCGGAATATTGGACATCGGCAGTGTCATCAATCTTAATTTTGTACTGTTTAAGGACGTTCTTAATACCCTCTTCGCTGGCAGCATAGACCTTTATTGGTCTGCCTATCTTGTTTTGCAGGAAGTCTACTGCCTGGATGTTATCGGCATCAAGCATAGCAACAATAACCTTGTTGTCTATTTCGCCTAAAGTAACAGCCATATAATGTTCAGCTACGTCTTTAGGCAAAAGCTCTAATGAAGACGGTTCGACATAAGCATCTTTTAGGTTTACGTATGGCAGATTGTTAGCATGGGCTATATATTTTGTTAACTGTTCATTGTTTATATATTTATCTTTAACTAGTACTGATACCAGCGATTGGTGCTCTTTTTCGGCTTTTTGCTTTACCTCGGTAATTTTATCGGCCGTAATTAGGCCGTCTTTGAGGAGATTGTCTTGAACAGATTGCTGCGTATCTTCGGATAAAACGCTCATTGTTTAAGACCCTCGCTATTGGTTGTTAAAAGGTGTCTGGCTATTGTTGGGCCCAATATTAATAATCTGAGTTGGATCAATAGCTTGAGGGTTGAAGTACTTACTGGATGGTGCTTTAAAGTCTGAACTGATTACAGGTACTACATCTACCTGAGTACCAGTACTGACATAGTTAGAGAATAAAAACTTATCCGCCAGGATAGCTATAAATATCGCACCTAAGAGTGAACCGGCTAGCATAACTATTTCTTTTTGTTTCATTTAGTCCACCTTCTTGGTAGTTATACTAAACTGAGAAGCTGGCTGGAAATATGTCTGGGCGGTAACATCTAGGTTAACATCAGATTGACCACCAGATAAGACTAAAGTTTGGAACTGAAAAGGTCTTATTGATAGTTGAAATTCATTGATTAAGTTTTGTATGTTTTGATACGGGCCATCGACAGTAAAGGTAAATGGCATAGCTACCGGCTGACCGTTGGGACTTGTTGAGACTGTACCTGATTCATCAGTTCCGCCAATGGAGTCAATTTTGACACCTTGGTTATTCAGAAGTGTTTCAAGACTACTGGCTAGTGCTGGGTAGTCATATAGACTTGGCAGGCTGTCTAGAATTATTTTAGCGTTATCGTTACTTGTGCCGGTAACAGGTGTTCCTAAAAGGTTGGTACTGGCATCGTTAAAGTTTATATAGCTATTTTGCAGAGTATTTGCCACTGAGACATCTTTTTGAAGCTGGTTGCGTGCCGTTGTATCGTCACTAATTACCCGACTCTGAAAACTCAGCTTACCCCAAAGAGCATGCCCGGCAATAATACTAAAGATAAATAGGAATATGGCGGCAGAAGCAAATGTTAGCATTGTCGCCCTAGATTTTTCAATTTGTTCTCTTTTTACAGATAATTGAGCCATATTTCCTCTTATGATGACTTGTTAGATTTAAATAATGCCGGCTGATTAAGGATTGAGCGGGTTGTAATTTCGGTTGGTACCTGGAGTGTTACGTTATTGCTGCTATCAAACAGTGCTGGATCAAAGTTGCAGGTTATGGAGTACTGAGCCTGGGAACCACTAGTCTGGCTATTGTCGTAGTTGAACGAAGAAAGAATTACCGTATTAAAAGCTTGATTACTCGTTGTATTGTCAGTCAAGTTATTATAAGTTGCGTATTTCAACGTGTCGACGTAGGTGTTTACTGTCGACAGTGTGTCTGCTGCACCAGTTATAGAAATGGTGTTGGCCGTGAAGCTGATATTAAGTGATGAAATGGTAACATTAACTGGTGTTAAGTCTGTTATATAGGTAAACAGCCTGGATACGGTCGGAGTTTGAGCCTCAAGCTGAGGTAAACTCTTTAGCTGGTTTTGGATAGTTAGTACTTCATTCAGGTCCTTATTTGATACAAGTGTGCTTTTTGATGAATTAATCTGATTATCCAAATTGTTAATTGATGAGTGCTGGATAAGGTCAACGTAGACAAATAAGAATAAGAAAGCAGCCAGAGAAATCGAGCCCACAATAACTGAAGCAGTTACCACTAAATGCTCCAAGCGCTTAGTGCGCAGATACTGCATTTTTACGTCTGGTAATAAATTAAACTCCGCCATTTTTCCTCTCTGCCAGTCCGGCAGCTATGCCGAATTGATTAGAAACCGCCATCAATTCATTTTGTCTTGATGGATCATAAAGCACATTGCGCCAAGCATTGCCTATTTCGACATTTATGCCGAATCTATTAGCTAGGAAAACCGGAAACTCGGGTATGGTAGCGGCTGCGCCGCTAACTATAATACGGTCAATTTTTGTATTCGTGTAGCGGGTAGAAAAAAACTTAATTGATTTCTCAATCTCGTTAATAATGACATTAATAGTACCGATAATGGCCTGATAGACTTGGCCTTCGAGTTTATCTTTGCCGAGACCGAACTTATTTATCAGCTGTTCGGCCTGTTTTTCATCAACGTTAAGATTCTGGGCACCGGTCCTAATAATTACTTCACTGCCCGTAGCTATTGTTCTGGTTAAGCGTGGTGCTCCGCCTAAGGTAATAGCAAGATCAGTGCTTTTACTGTCAACATAGACAACTACTTGGGGAGGAGCTGCACCGGGTTCATTAAGTGCCCGGCAAAGTGCCATGGTATCTGGTTCAAAAGCTATAACGTTGAGCCCAATGCCTTCCAGCATGTCAAGATACTTTTCAACGAAGTTATTTGTAACGCTTGAAAGTAAGACCTCGACTTTATTTTTATCCTGTGGTGAATCACCAATTACTGCCCAGTCAAACTTGGATTCTTCACTGGGTGTTGGAATTAAGGAACCAACCTGGAACTTTATAGCCTTAGATAATTCGTTATTAGGCAGACGATCCATATCGACAACTGTCGTAAAGACCCTCTGCGAAGGTATACCGACAGCTACATTCTTAGTTGATACTTGGCTCTTAGAGACGAGATCAGCAATTATAGCGGCTAGTTTTTGCTGATCAGCTTTAGAATCACTGAAAGATAATTTACCGTCTATCGGTACAAAAGCATAACGTACTAGTGATTTGCTGGGAGGGTTACCTTTTAGTTGTACCAATCGTACTTCTGTTGATCCGATATTGAGACCGAAAAAATCAGTGATCCCACTCAAGATATTCATATGGCTGATTATAGCATAAGCTTAACAGAGTTAAATACTTCTTTTCTTTACGAATCTAAAAAACATCGTAACAAGCAAATAACCAAACATGGATACTGACGTTTGATTAAGAGCTAGGGTTTGTTGGGGTGGGTTCGTTCACTGGTACAAAATTATACTGGTTGCCTACGACTTGCAGACTATAATCGGGGCTCAACCCTGTCAGAGACCCCGGATCAATCTGAGTGCCGACCATTTCACCGTTATTAAGCGTTATGCCAATCGTTTTAACAGCTTCTGCTGCAGCACTAGACGGATAGGATATCGGCCCTTTGGAGACAAAAGTATTTAAAGCTGTATTCGGGCTATTCTGATAAAATACGATGTCACTAATCGGTGCATTTACAACCTCTATCTCACCGGGCAGTGTGGGGACATAATAGCCAACATTTAAACTATTATCTGGACCTTGTGAGATGATAGGATTATTTACGGCAATCCCTGGCAGACCAGTACCGCCACCTTTATCCAAAACGTTTACTAAAACCGTGCCGTTAACAACGGTACGGGGGATATTCGGATTGGCAAACTGCAGCTCTGTCTCATAAATAGGACGATCGATTGCCGAGTATTCTTCTCCAGGAATATCCGAACTATTAGGGACAACGTTGACAGTTTGGGTTGATTCCGGTGATACCCAATTAAAACCACAGGCGGCTGAAGTGCCTTTCCAGTCAAAATCTGGAAATGCTTCTTTCATAGCTTCTAAACCACTAGACGGATAATTATTGTCATTATTAAAATCAGTCGGGCTGACATAGCCAGTTAGCTTAACGAAGGGCCAAAATACCGATTCCGGCCCTAGTAATACCGGCTGCCCGTTTATCTCTGTCACTCCTTGACCGCCACTATCGCCAAAACTGCAGATTGCATTATCTTTATCATCTTTGATAGCCCAAACTGAGACTTCTAAATTCTGCTCACTTTTCATAGCAACATTTAACCTACCGACGTAAGTCATTGGGAATTCTTGAGTAGTCATAACGTCAGGTTGGCTTTCCGTTTGATTAACTGGCCAGCCGCGCAGTATTCCTTTGGTTTTACCAGGTATTAATGCATTGACTTCAGCGGCAGTAATAAGTTCCTGGCGGTATCCCTCTATTGCCTGCTCAGCCGTATATCCAGGCAGAACGCCCAATAACTGATCATTCTCAGAAGCATTGCTGCTTAAGACCACTTGCGAGATCTGACCGACGGGAGTGAGATCATCGCTTGATTTTCCAATTTCAGCAATTTGTGACGCTTTAACCGTGTAAGTTTGCCCATCTGAACCTTCTTGATAGGTAGTGCCATACCAATAAATATTTGAGGGCATATCTTTTAAATAACCGCAATGAGCGGCCGAAGCAACTGCTACCGCGGGTTTATTTACGTCGCCATCCTCGTGTATTAGCATTCCAGTGCAGTCAGAACCATTAATATAGACTGTGTTCTGATTTAGGTATTGCCTAAATGTCGATGATTCTGGTGCAGCTTCAGGGGTCGACTCAGCATCTTTGCTAGTGGTCTCAGCTGGTAGTAATCCGGCTACTTCTGGTGATGCCGATGCTGCAACTGCTGGAGTATTATCCAAAGAGGATTGTCCATGATTCGGCGCATATTGTCCGATTAAGGCCGCCGAGGCAAACGCGATGCGTGAGGCTGCGTCAGTAAAAGAACGGTGTGATTCCTGGCTATTGTTGCTCATAATTTTTATTTAAATAAAGTTATAAATATATTATTAGCATAAACTTGATAATAAGTCAATTATAACTTGGGTGATAATCTGCTAAAATTATGGCTATGTCTTCATCTGTCTCCTGCGGTATCGTTGGCTTACCCAACGTCGGTAAATCCACTCTATTTAATAGTTTAACTAATGCCGGGGCATTGGTGGCTAACTATCCTTTTGCAACAATTGATCCCAACATTGGTATTATCGAAGTTAAAGATGAAAAACTTGACGTCTTAGCTAAGATGTATGATCCAGACAAGATTGTGCCGGCAACTTTAAATATCACCGACATTGCCGGCTTGGTAGCAGGCGCCAGCCAAGGTGAAGGATTAGGTAATCAGTTTTTAAGCCATATCAGATCTTGCCAAGCAATCATAGAAGTAGTCAGAGCTTTTGAAGATCCGACTGTCAATCACGTAGATAACGAGCATAATCCAAAAAAAGATATTGATACGGTTAACACTGAGCTGGTCCTAGCTGATCTAGCCACAGTCGAAAAAAGGATAAAGACTGTCGAGAAGGAAGCTAAGGCTAATCCAAAGTTAAATATTGTACTCAATCAGTATAAGCGTGCTTATGAAATTCTAAATTCGGGCCAGCCACTCTGGTCAGCAGCTGAAGAATTTGATCATTTAAGAGAACTTCAGCTTCTGACATTAAAGTCCGTTATCTATCTATTCAATATGGATGAAGACAATCTAAATAATGAAGAGGTAAGGAAAAAACTGGCAGACCTGGCTACTCCGACCCCCTCCCTGTTTGTCTGCGCTAAATTAGAAGCAGAGTTAAGCGGCCTTGACGAGTCAGACAGGAAAGAATTGCTCAGCAGTTACGGTCAGGAAAAGTCAGGCCTGGAACAGTTAACAAAAGCCCTTTATTCACTGCTTGGCTTACAGAGCTTTTTAACAGCCGGTAAAAAAGAAGTCAGAGCCTGGACCGTAAAGAAAGGGTCGACGGCCCCCCAGGCTGCTGGAGTAATCCACACCGATTTTGAAAAAGGCTTCATCGCTGCTGAGATTGTGAGCTATAAAGACCTGGTTGACAGAGGTTCAATGGCGGCTGCAAGAGCGGCTGGCAAAGTTAGGACCGAAGGCAAAACATACGTTGTTAAAGACGATGACATTATTGATTTTAAATTTAACGTAACCAAGTAGCCTAAACTGACGATGTTAAAGAACTTACCTTTTTCCTGATGTATATAAGGGGAAATTTTGAACAGGCAATCCTTAAAGGATCTAGTCCACCTTCTGACCTAGTAACTGTGGAGACCGCAGTATCAGATTTATGACGTAAATCCATATTGGATAAAGTGTTTTTTGCAGCATTTCTGTATTTGCCAAAAATCTCGCTTACACCGTCTTCATATAAATCTGAAGTGGATACGTTTTGTTCGGCGAACGAGGGTTCATTAATTAAACTATCCTCTAGCGGCACTGTCTTAACAGCAGCCGTTTTCAGGTTCTCATCGGGATTTAGGCTTATAGCTGGTTCAATAGGCTTTAATGAGTAATTTTCTTTTACCGCCTTGGGCAAATATTCTTCTGACGCACGTGCT
Source organism: uncultured bacterium (assembly GCA_963718045.1). Lineage (GTDB taxonomy): Bacteria > Patescibacteriota > Saccharimonadia > Saccharimonadales > UBA4665 > JAJZKE01. Next base: position 83,916 of record OY970350.1, on the reverse strand, counting down.
CTTAAGCTTTCCTCAACTTTCTGGATTTCAGCCATTCGCCTTTGAACATGAGCGATTAATTTCCGAAGCCTTTGTTGGCTAACGCTTTTGAACGCAAGGTTCTTTAAACCAGCCGTGATACAGATGCTGGCATTCATCATACGGTGAGAATAGTCTATCTGATTTATGGTCTCGAACCTAAGATCCTCAACTGTTAAGAATTTAAACGGTTTCTTATCTATAAGCAGCACCCTGATGTTGGTAGCACATAGAAGCGCTATACCGTTTTCATACCAGCCATTTACACATTCGAATATCTCCTCATCAGGCAATAGTATTTCAGCAAGTTCATAAGTCTCTGCCGTATTCCACCCTTTTTGGTAATGAATCCTGTTTAACTGGTCATCAACAGATTTGGCACTTACCATAATTGCCTCCTCGTAGTTACAATATTATTCTTATCTACCGTTTGATGCCGTAATGTACATTACTCATATATCGGTACATTTATCACACTCCCTTTCTATCAGTTCGAATTTCTTAAGTAAAGATGCCCGTAAACTGGACAATGATTTAATCCTAATCCATAATTAACGTATGTTGGCTAAACCCTCACAATCAGCCAAATTGGTGGACTTCTTCAAAGTTTCTGGAATTAAGCAAACATTCAAAAAGGGTGACTATATCATTCACCCCGGTGAAGTTCTTTCGGCTGTTTACTATATCGAGCAAGGTCTGGTGAAGGCTTACGATATAACCAAATATAACGAAGAAAATCTGCTTATTATTCGTAAAGAAGGTGAAATCTTTCCTCTTATCTGGGCAATTACCGGACGGGAAAGACAAGTTATTTACCGCACACTGGCGCAAACTACTACTTGGCGAATTAGCCGCAACCAGTTACTGGAGTTTATTAACAAAGAACCAGAGATAATGGCCCCCCTTCTTGACATGACGGTTGAAATGTACCGTCTTCATAGCGAAAGAATATTAAACCTTGAATACCGCACAGTACGAGAACGAATTGTTTCTTTCCTATTTACTATGTCTCAGCGATTTTCTGTCCAGCAGACAAGTGACGGTCTGATGATAAACGTGCCTCTGCGTCATCAGGATATTGCCAGCTCTATTAATGCATCAAGAGAAACTACATCCCGCGAGCTTTCTTTGCTCGAACGAAAAGGTCTTATAGAGTCTAAACAATCATATATATATTTAAAAGACGTCGGCACACTTAAAAGTTACATTAACTAACTACTGCCAGTTCAGGATATTTTGATTAACAATCTTGAGTATTGTTTCATGGTCGGGCACATCTTGCAGGTCGTAGTAATGATTAGTGTCGGTAAATTCCTCAACGACGCTTAGGCAATATATGTCATCGGCATGAATATGCATCCAGTCAACTACTTTAACGCTAGCTATCGGTGTAGCCACTATGATCTTTTCATATTTAACAGTTTTTAAAAAAGTCATAATTAAATCGAGCTTGAAACTGTTAGTCAAGCCTTCAGAAGTTAAGATAATATTCTGACCATCAAGAGCATCCCGGTCAACGATACCGGCTTCACCAACTACGTCATTAATATCGTGAAATTTATTGATCTTTTGCGCTTCAATAAATACCCTGTTTTCATCAGCCATTTCATCTAGATCTGCTTTGGAGTACTGGGGGTTATAGACAAACTGACCGTCAGGCGCTATACCGCCCACTGCCCATGGCTCGCGGGGCAGGTCTATTTCCTGGCTAATAGTTATACTTAGAGCGCAGTGCAGCCGGCCGGCAATTTCAGCCCCGATAATTGCACCGCCATCATCTAGAGCCACGACGGCACAGTTTTCATACCTATATTTATCAGCTAATCTACTAGCTAGCATCCTGCCGACTTGATGACGACTATGGAAATACATTACTTAAATATTAGACTAACCGGAAGTTGTTTACGAGCCTATGTTTTTAGATTGCTCAGGTTTTAATTCTTTCCCTGTAGTCACCGCTTGTCGTATCGACAGAGACAATATCGCCTTGCTTTATAAAGGCTGGGACCTTAATGACTATACCCGTTTCAAGCGTCGCTTCCTTAGTTATTGACGACGAAGTATCACCTTTTATAGCATTTTCTGTGTAGCTGACCTTCAGCGGAACATTTTTGGGCAGCAAAATGCCAATTGGCCGTTCACTGAAAAACTGAAGGTCAACCAGGTCGCCTTCTTTAATGTACTGGCCGCTGCCTTCAATAACATCAGTTGGCACAGAGAACTGCTCAAAAGTGCCGCCGTTCATGAAATAAAAGTTGCTGTCATCCTTATATAAATACTGGACTTTTTGCTGGCTTACATCAGCACTGCTAAATTGTTCATTGCCCTTGAAAGTCTGCTCCAGTACCTTGCCGTCAATCAGACTTTTAATCCGAACATTGACGATAGACCCGCCCCGGCCCATTACTTTTTGGGCGTAGTTAACTACCTTATATGGTTCGCCTTCGAACTCAAAGATCGCACCCTTTTTAAGACCGGTTATTGACAAGACCATGTTAGTTAGATGCTATGAATGGTAGTAGCGCAATGTGTCTTGCTCTTTTTATAGCAACGCTTAAGTGCCGCTGCTGACTTTCACTAAGACCAGTCTTCTTCCTGGGCTCAATCTGACCATAAACATTAACGTAGCGCTGCAGTGTCTTAAAGTCTTTGTAGTCAAAATAAGCTACTTCACTTCGGTGTTTGAATATTTTTGCCATACGTTCTCCTAAAATGGTATCTCGTCTAAATTAATAGGTTCATCGCCGATATCTTCAATAACGACGTCTTTCTTGGCAGCTTTTTTGGCTTTTGGTTTCTTGGATTCACCTTCGGCCTCTGGTTCTCTGGGAACATTCTCGACTTCACTGTCAGCTGATCCGCGGCCATCTAAGAATGTAACATCGTTAGCTAGTACCTCAACTTTAGATCTCTTTTGACCTTCCTGCTCCCAGCTGCGGCTTTGCAGACGGCCCTGGACGAGACATCGGCGTCCTTTTGTCATATATTGGGCTACCCGTTCGGCTAATGGTCCCCAGGCAACAATATCGACATAATCGGTAGCCTCCTGCCATTCACCGCTAGAATCTCTATAGCTTCTATTTAAGGCCAGACTAAAGCTAACTACGTTCTGACCGCTAGGTGTCGTCCTGAGCTCAGGATCCCTAGTTAAATTGCCCATCAGTGTTACTTGGTTTAAACTTCTTGCCATTTCTTTCGTCTCCTTAAGAGGTTACCCCTTCTTATATATCTATAACGTATCCTTTAGATGATATTAAAGTCAAATTAAAGTACTTCAGCATTTAATAATTACTCTTCGCTTTCTTCTTCCTTTTCCTCAGGTTCACTATCTGATTGCTCTCCCCTTTTCGAAGCCTGTTCAGCTTTTCTGGCTTTTTCAGCTTCGGCTTTAGCAATGGCTTTAAGGTCTGGTTTAGTTACTAAAAAGCGGATAACTTCATCAGTAATATTTAATGTGGCATCAACTTTACTGACCGCAGCTGGCGGTAACAGAATAGTGTAAAAGACATAGATGGCATGCTCATTACCTTTAATTTTGTAAGCTAATTTGCGTTTGCCCCAGTTATCGATTGACTTAACTTCACCACCATTATCTGTAAAGATCTTTTTAACCCTGTCTTCTGCCTTGGTTAAATCGACCTCCAAATCGGGGTCATAGAGTACTGCTACTTCGTATTTATTCAAAATATTCTCTCCTTGGATCAATTGACTACGCACACTAGGGGTCATAGCCTAAAGTTATTTAATGTTTAAAGTATAACGTATCTGTTAAATTTAGTCAATTAACGTTCCGAGTAGCTGTCATCATTCTCATCTTCAGGAACTTCTTCACTATTGGAACTTGTAGAGCCAAATACTTCGTCGAGTGAGCTGACTAATACTTCCCTTGGCCTGGAGCCGTCGGCGGCGCCAATAATACCCTGCTCTTCCATTGTTTCAATAAGTCTGGCAGCCCGGCCATAACCAATTCTCAGTCTTCTTTGAAGCAAGCTGGTACTAGCTTTATGGCTCTCAATAACAACGCTGACAGCATCACGCCACAAGTTATCGTTTGCTTCATTAAAACCATCCCCTATAGACATGCCCCTGCCTAACTGGACCGGCTGGGAAACCACCTCATCATCATATTGTGGCGGTCTTTGCATCCTAATAAAGTCATTAACCTTATTAATCTCAGACTGTTCGATATATGCTGCCTGGACACGCTTAGGTTTCGGCATATCTGCAGTAAGCAGCAGCATGTCTCCGCTGCCCAGCAGTTTCTCGGCACCTATCTGGTCGATGATTGTTCTGGAGTCAACTTGTGAGGCGACAGCAAAGGCAATACGGGCTGGCATATTAGCTTTAATAAGGCCGGTAATAACGTCAACTGAAGGTCTTTGGGTAGCGAGAACCAAGTGAATACCGACAGCCCTAGATTTCTGCGCCAAACGAACAACTAAACTTTCAACATCGCGGGAAGCTAGCATCATAAGATCGGCTAACTCGTCAATAACAATCACAATATATGGCATGCCTTCAGAACCGTTTTGGTTGTTATAATCTTCGATATTCCGTTTATTGACAGCTGCCAAACTTTTTAGACGGCGGTCCATTTCAGCGACTGCCCATTTAAGAGCAGAGATGCATTTTTCAGGCTCATTTATAACTGGTGCGAGTAGATGGGGCAGATCGTTATACAGGCCCATTTCAACATGTTTAGGATCAACTAGAATTAGCTTTAGATCAGACGGCGAGTTTCTATATAGCAGGCTGGTAATTATGGTGTTCATCATAACGGATTTACCGGCACCTGTTTGACCGGCAATTAAAAGATGCGGCATATATGAAAGATCGGCCACTATTGCCTTACCGGCGATATCCTTACCAATAGCGAATGCCAGCGGGCTTTTTGCCTCAGCCCACTCGTTAGAAGCCATAATACTGCTTATTCTGACCGTTGCCGGCTTCACATTCGGCACTTCAATGCCAACTGCCCTTTTACCGGGTATTGGTGCTTCCATCCTAATTGAATGAGCGGCTAGATCCAGTGCTAGGTTATTTTCGAGTGCAGTTAGTTTTGTTAACTTAACGTCAGCCGGCGGTCTTAGGGTATATTGGGTAACTCGGGGACCAATATTGGCCCCTTCCATTTCAACTTCAATCTTAAAATTAGAGAAGGTATCATGAATAATGTGGGCGTTACTGCTAACGTCACCGGCATCAGCCTTATCTTGCTTCTGGTTTAAAAGGTCGATGCTTGGGTACTTCCAGTCGGGATCAGAAGTGGTTATTAAAGCTTCACGGTCATCTGGTATGGTTAGCCTTTGAGCACTGTTTTTAAAACTGCCCAGTCTAGACATCCCCGCAGGTGTCTGTTCATGATGATGAACTACCGGCACACCCTCGTTTAACTTAAAGTTAGGATCCATTTTAGCCTTAAGAGCCGCCAGGTCATTATTTTCCTCATCTGGCTCTCTAAGTCTTTTAAAGAAAGCTGCTATAGAATTAGGCGATATACCTAAGGCGTAAAAGATAGCCATTAGGGATATAACGCCAAACAAAATACTAGCCGGAATCTTGTCTAATATATTAAGTATGGCAGCACCAATTAGCTTGCCTAGGTTACCGCCATGACCGCCAGTTAATACACCGGCTGCTGTTTTAGTAGCGAAAACCGTATAGAAAAGACAACTGCTAAAAACTAGAGCGATTAGCACACTTATTAGTCGGTCGACTGGGATTTTATGTTCCTCAGACGCAAACTTATATACACCAACATAAATAAGGGCCAAAGGAAGGATGTATGCCGCCCAGCCAAATGTCCAGTAGCCACCGTGGAACAGACCAACCGGCAAACTGCCGCCGCTGCCAAAGCCGCCAATAAGGACAAATAAAGCTATTAAAAACAGACCAACGCCAACAGCGTAGCCAACGGCAGCGGTGTTCCGGCTGATATTTTCTTCAGCTTTTGACCTAGTAGTTTTTTTTGTTTTACTTTTATTAGCCATCGATATAAATTATACCACTTAATCTGTTGGTAAATTAGTCAAGAACCTCTAGGATTGAGTGCCTAGACCACTACTATATCCTCTACCCTTACGCTAATCAACACCAGCGTCTTGGGTAAGCAAACGGGCCCGCATTTCCTGGAAGCGTCTTTGCTGTTCGGCAGCAATTTCTTCAGCCGACTTAGTCTTTACTTCTTGGCCGTGATTATCTGACTTGCCGCCGCCGTTACCAACAATATTGACAACTGGGATAATAATCGGACTCCGGCCGGTATGCTCAAACAGGTAGTGGGTAACATGGTCTTTAAGTTCAGCTTTAAAGCGGTCAATATCTATCCTTTTATATCTTTGGCTGACAGCTCTCTTTAATTCGTCCCTTAGACCATTCATTATCTCTTCGTTGTCTCTCATGTATATGAAGCCCCGGCTAATAATGTCCGGGCTGGTTAGAAGTGCTCCACTCTTCTTATCTATAGTTAAGACGACAGCTACAAGCCCTTCTTCGCTCAATAGGACACGGTCTTTAACGACTACGTTTGAGACTACCGAGCCAGTCTGGTCTACAAGAACAGTACCGACCGGCACCTCGCCTGTCTTTTGCATGCTGTTAGGCGTAAAACTAAAGATCTCGCCATTATTAATGTAGGACGCATTAGCTCTGGGGAAACCACGGTTTATAGCCTCTTCGATATGGTATTTCTGGGCTCTAAAGGAACCGTAAATTGGGATCAGGAACTTCGGTTTAACAAAGTCGATCATGTCCATGTATTCATCTAGCGAACAGTGCCCGCTAACATGCAGCGGACCGCACTTATCTATCTCGTGGGTGACATGACGAAAAACATATACACCCTTCTTAACTAAATCATCCACCATATTGCCAATTAATTTATCGTTGCCGGTCTCAGGTATAGGCGTACTAGATAAAATAACTGTATCTTGTTCTTTGATTTTAATGTATTTGTGGTCACCGGTAGACATCCGCTCCAGCGCACTGCCTGGCTCGCCTTGTGCCCCGGTACAGATAATAACAATTTCGTTATCTTTCATGTTAGGCACACTGGCAATTGGCACAAATGTGCCCTTGGGAATGCGGATCATGCCCAGTTCAACAGCCACTTCAAGCGTACTCATCATACTTCGTCCATCCATGGCAATCTTCCGGCCATGGGCAACGGCAGCATTAACCAGCATTTGAATACGGTTAATGTTACTCGAGAAGACAGCGACAAAGACTCGGCCTGGTGCTTTCTCAAACAGATCAATAAACGTTGGCTCGATGGTACTTTCGGACGGTGTGCGGCCCAGTCTTTCTGAAGACATGCACTCGTTAAGCAGAACCAAAACACCTTCCTGACTTAATTGTTTTATGCGGTCAATATCAGTTCGTTCGTGGTCCAGTGGGTTTGGATCAAGCCGGTAATCGCCGGTACAAAAAATCCGGCCGACAGGAGTATCTAGTACCACACAGGTGCTGCCAGGTATGGAATGGGTAATCCTGACTAGCTCAACAAAGAACTGGCCTATTTTAAGCCGTTCATGCGTTTCTTCGTTCATAGATACTGTTTTCAGTTCAAAGCCTTCAGGCATTGGTTGACCAAAGTTCTCAAAGAACCGTTCAACCATACCGATAGTGAACTTAGATCCGTAAATTGGTGCCGGATATTTAGGTACAATATGCGGCAACCCGCCGATATGGTCTAAGTGTCCGTGGGTAATTATGTAAGCCTTAAGCTTATGTTTAATGCTGTCTAAGTAAGAAGGGTCAGCTATACCGTAGTTAATACCAGGCAGGTCTACACCTAAATGGTTGCCGCAGTCTATTACTACAGCATCGTCCATATATTCGACTAGAATCATGTTCTTAGAACCGCCGGCATCCATACCGCCAAGACCAATAATCTTTAGTCTCGGGCTGTCATCAATGACATTAGCCCTTTTAGGATTAACTTTCTCAGCAGTTTGGTACTGGTTAGCGATGCGTTGGGCATCAGCTAATGAACGTCTTTGGGCTCTGACTGCCTGGCCGCGTGATGTGTTCATAGGCGTCATGCTAGAAAGCATGTTCTGGTCTTTTGGTTGACTAAGTGGTTCTTTATGGTTATGGTAATTTCTATCCATTATTTTTTCCTTGTTTAGATAACGTTTCTATAACACTTGGTATAAGTGAAAAGTCTTCGATTAAAGTTGATCTCATTTGGCCGTTATAAAGGGCTGCTGCTGGGTGAAATAGGGGCATAATAACCACCTTCATGCCTCCCTTTAGCTTGTCGGAAGCTATAGTGATCCGCTTAGGCTGGCCGTGAATAACGGATATCTGTAAGTCTGGTAAAAAGCAGTTCATGCTGTGGCGTCCTAGCGTAACAACCAGCTTAGGCTTAATAATCTCTAGCTGAGCCCTTAGGTACGGCAGAAAAGCTTTCTTTTCTTCAGGTAAGGGATCCCGGTTATCCGGTGGTCGGTATTTAACGATATTGGTAATATATACGTCAGTCCGCTTCATCCCTATAGTTTCAAGCATTTCATCAAGAAACTTACCGGCAGCACCAACAAAAGGCAGCCCCTTTAAATCTTCATTTTTACCTGGTGCTTCACCAATAAAGACAATATCGCTATCAGGACTTCCGTCACCAAAAACTAATTGGGTTGCCTGGGCTTTAAGACCTGGACAGATATTATCCCGTATAATCTTCTTCTTTAACGTATCTAGTTCACGCTGTTTTTCGTCCATGGGGCAAATAGCTTCCTATTAAACGGCCAATATCTTTTAACGTTCTGACTAAAAATATAAGGGCAAGCAGATACCACCATAGATTACCGCGGTCAATTGAAAGGCACGCAAAGCCGTAGAAAATAGCACCTTCGGCTACTGAAGCAGACAGCATAACTAGCCGAGATGATTTATACAGTTTTTTAAACTTAAGAATCTTTCTTTCCATTGTCCTTATTAAGTTCCCGGGCGGCAGCCTTCATGCTTAACTGCAAGCGTCCGCGGTCGTCAACTGCGACCAATTTAACATTAACCTTATCACCTTCTTTAACGACATCACTTGGTTTATTGACTCTTTCTTCACTCATTTCACTGACGTGAACCAGGCCGTCTTTGCCCGGTAGTATTTGGACAAAGGCACCAAAGTCCATGACGTTAACAACAGGTACATTGAGATAGATTCGACCTACTTCAGGTTCCTCGACGATGCTCTTAATCCACTGCTTGGCAGCCGATATAGAGTCAAGATCCGGGCTGGCAATCATTATTGTGCCGTCATCTTTAATATTAATGTCAGTGCCGGTCTCAGCGGTAATCTTCTGAATCACTTCACCGCCTTTACCAATAATTTCTCGGATTTTATCTGGGTTAATCTGAATACTTTCAACTCGAGGAGCATATTCGCTCATGGCATCTCTTGGTCCTTTAAGGGTAGATAGCATATGCTCTAAGATAAATGCCCGTCCAGCCTTACCTTGGGTTAAAGCCAAATTCAATACATCGACCGGCAAACTGTGCAGTTTCATGTCCATTTGAAGGGCTGTAATGCCTTTAGAGGTACCAGCAACCTTAAAGTCCATATCACCAGCAAAGTCTTCAGCGTCGGCAATGTCACTTAAGATTATTGGCTTATCTCCATCTAGGACTAGGCCCATAGCAATACCACTAACCGGTGCCCTCAGAGGAACTCCGGCATCCATTAAAGCCAGACAGCTGGAACAGGTTGCAGCCATGGAAGTCGAACCATTCTGGGACATAATCTCTGTAACTGAACGGATGGTGTATGGGAAGACAGATTCCTCAGGAATAACCGGAAGTAATGCTCGTTCAGCTAAGTAGCTGTGACCAATTTCCCGTCTGCCTGGACTGCCAAGTCTTCTAATCTCACCGACTGTATAACCTGGAGCGTTGTAGTGATGCATGTAGCGCTTCTCACCGCCCTGCTCCATAGTGTCTATTATCTGGACATAGCTTAAAGGAGCTAAGGTGACTATGTTTAAAGCCTGGGTTAAACCGCGGGTAAACAGGCTTGAACCGTGGGCCCGGGGTAAAATACCCACTTCGCTGCTTAACAGCCTGATTTCATCGAGCTTACGGCCATCGGGTCTGACCTTTTTTTGAACAATTTCATTTCTAATATCTTTGTGAAGGGCTAGTGTAAAGGCTTCGTCATAACTGGACCTTAGCGGGTCAAATTCTTCACCCAATTGCTCTCTAAAGTGTTCAAAGGTCTGGTGTTTTAATTCAGCAACAAGATCATTTCTTTCTGGGTATGGCTTCCTCAGGTTATCGCCCATCTTCCCTTCCAGCCATTTATCTACCTCTTTTTGAATATTTTCGTCGGGTAAAGCTAGCTCATACTCTTGTTTTGCTGCTCCTATTTTAGAAACCAATTCTTTTTGCAAGGCAATTGCCGGCTGCATTGCAGCGTGAGCAAACTTAATTGCTTCAACAATACTTTCTTCACTGACTTCGCTACAACCAGCTTCAACCATAGTTACGCCTTTTTCAGTGCCAGCGACAACTAAATCCAAACCGCCAGCTTTTAGCTGCTCGGGGGATAAGAACGCACTGAGTTTGCCGTCCTCACCGTAACCAACTCTTAACCCGGCTATTGGACCATCGAATGGCGCACCGGTGAGCATAAAGGCAGCGGAGAGAGCAATCATAGCTATAACATCAGGCCTGAATCTCGGATCCATGCTAAGCATGGTGGCAATTCCCTGGACTTCATTGCGGTAGCCTTTTGGCCATAGAGGCCTAATCGGCCGATCTATTAAGCGGCCAATTAAGATAGCTTCATCTGACGGCCTGCCTTCTCTTTTAATAAATCTGGAGCCGCTTATCTTGCCTGACGCATAAAAACGTTCCTCGTAATCTATGCTCATTGGGAAGTAATCGAAGCCGCTGGCTGCTTCCGGAGAAACCATAGCCGTACCAAGTACAACTGTGTCTCCATAACGAGCAAGGACTGTGGCTGAGGTTCTAAAACCTACCCGTCCAACCTCTAGGCTTAATTTACGTCCGCAAAATTCAGTTTCAACGACTGTTATTTTTTTACCGTTAGGATTTATTGTTTGACTCATGTTTTCCTTTCACCAAGACTGACGTTCTGAGACAGAGTCCAGCTATACTTTGGTCGTATACCTGTTGCTCTGGCCCAGATAGTTTCATTAGTTCTTAAGACTATTCCTTGGTATTTTAGATTTAATATTCTTATCCTTGCCTGAAGAGGCGTTGGTAAGCTGCCCTGCTTGAATAAAATAAAGCAAATTAGTCTACTAACGAACTATCTTCGAATTCCTAGCTTTTTAATAACCTCTAGATACTTTTCACTATCGTGTTTAGCAATATACTTTAGCAGGCGGCGGCGTCTGCCTACCATCTGTAAAAGTCCGCGGCGGGCCATAAAATCATGCTTGTTATTAGCCAAATGATCAGTCAGCTCTTTAATGCGTTCAGTCAGTATTGCTACCTGTACTTCAGAGCTACCGGTATCTGCCTTATCAGCCTGGACGCTTTTAATTGCGACGGCTTTCTTCTCGGACGTAATCATTGTTGCGTAAATGGTAGCATATTTATATCTGTTTTACAAGAGCTGATTTAAATGTTATCAGATAAACAATAAATGGCTGTTAATCTTTTCAAAACTGACAGAGTCAATCTTTAGACTGTCTTTCAGTTTAAAGTCACCAACAGAGGTTCTTTGAAGACCAGACATATATGCCCCGCTCTTCAACGAATTGCCGATATCTAGTACTAATGAACGGATATACGTACCGCTAGAAACACTCGCCTTAAAGCTTACATCCGGATATTCGTACTTAGTCAGTTTGATGGAGTAAATAGTAACCGGCCTTACTTTAAGCTCCACTTGTTTGCCTTTTCGGGCCAAATCATAGGCTCTTTGGCCGTTAATTTTAAGAGCTGAAAAAGCTGGCGGCATTTGCATAATATTTCCCTCAAAAGACTGGAATGAACGAATAACTTGTGCTTTAGAAGGTTTAATCGACGAGTAAAACCGTGGTTCACTTTCAAGATCAATGCTATCTGTTATTTCGCCTAACTTCATCTGGACAATATATTTTTTATCCAGTTTAGTTAGTTCTGTAGCCATTTTTGTATACTTCTTGCCAATGAGCAAGACAAGAAGGCCGCTAGCTAAAGGATCAAGTGTCCCAGTGTGACCAACTTTTACCTTAGCCGGTTTAAGATTCTCGGCATAAGCAATTGTCTTTCGAATTAAATTAACGACGTCAAAAGATGTCCAACCAACAGGTTTATCTACCAGCAATATACCTTCCATAGCTAATTAGGAAGTATACCCTAACCTTAAGAGCTGGTTGGAGGATTGTTGTTGTCGTTGCTAGCTGAAGGATTTTCCATCGGGATATTCAGCGGCGGCGGTACTGGCGGAACAGAGTCTTTACTTGGCAATTCACTAAATAACGAAGGGTCTAAGCCAGTTGTATTATTCGGATTAGCCGTTTTTTCAGGTTCTTTTGGTGGTTCGTGTAGGGGCTCACCTAAAGGTATGGCATTTAAGTCTAGGTCTTTGTCTGAATCAACTACAGCTGACTTAACTTGTTTTCTGGCACTGTCTACTTTATTTCTCAAATGGGGGCTATTTACATCTTGTTCAAGCTGCTCTAAAGTTTCGCCTGTTTTATCTTTCTTATTTTCTGTTGTTGGTAAAGTTAGATCTTGTGCCGGTTCAGCATTTGTGGGGATTGTAGGCGGTGTTGGCGGCAACCAGTCGGAAGGAGGTGGGGTATACGAAGGAGTTGGGTTGACTGGTGGTGCTACAGCATTGCTCATTGAATCAGATGATTGTTCATAATATTCAGGCATTGTATTGGCCGTTAAAGTACCGCCTAATGTTGGCGGCTCAGTCACTAGTTTTGGCGAACCGGAAAGTGTCTTATTTGAATTATCTTGGGTCTCAAGTTCAGGAACATCACCCTGACTATTTTGGTTCTCGCCTTCTATTTGTAAGTTTTCAGTATTTGATGGTGTTGGTGGCGTTGCTGATACTGCTTCTTCGCTATTACCATGCTGAATGTTTAAAGCTCCGGCGTCTGATTGACCATTATTTACTGGATTTTTCTGTCCCTCCAGTTCTTTCACGCTAACAGGTACAGATAGATTAGTGGCTACTAACTGCTGGTTGGCTCCACTTGACATAAGTTTAGAGCTAACACTCATAGTCTGAGGGGAAGTCTTCTCATTACTGAATCTATTAGTCTCAGCGACTATACCTGTGAGCAAGGCAGTAGATATCTGCCCATCAAGCAACTCATCGCCGAGAGCCATGGCTAGATCTGCTACAAGTTCACATAAACTGCTGGCGGTTGGTTCCTGCCAGCTAATATTACCTATATCAGTTGGCTGGATAGTGTTTATACAGGCTACTGTCGCGTCGTGGAGGATTCGGCCATGAGCCACAATTGCCTGATCGAGGTCTTCTTGTTTTTGTACGCCAAGGGCAATAACAAGCTCAATATTAAAATCTCCTTGGCTAAATTCAAAGTCATCCTCGGTGAGCGAAGTCCGATAAGGCGTAATAAAGATTTTGACCATCTGGTCTTCGACCTTATATCTAAGCTTGTCTGCTTTACTCTTGTCTAAGGCAATAATAAAGTCGCGCAATGAGTCTGGGGTCTTTTCTAATGTTTCCTCAGGCTTTAAAAATTCAATTGTTGAAGGAATGTTACCGCTAAAGACAGCTGAGCTATGCTTGTCTAGCTTGTTAATAAGGAGAGTCAGACCAATACAAGCTGCCAGTTGGTCGACTGAAGGATTAGCGCTCACTGTCACCAATATCGAATTGGCGGTCTTTAGGCGATCAATCAACTGGCTCTTAGCACTATCCATTTTTGTTATTTTGTATTTTAGATTCCTACTTTGAACACTACCATATATACAGTCTATTAGCAAGGGAGTAAATCATTCTGTAAGTACTCTTTACAAACTCTTCTCACCCCTGTATAGTTGTCACTATAACAATAAAGTGTATTTAAATGCCGATAATCAAATCAGCTCGTAAAAGAGTCCGTGTAGCCCAGAAAGCTACAGTTCGTAATGCCAAGACTAAGCGGCAGTTTAAAAGTGCAATTAAAAGCTTATCTAAAAAACCAACCAGCCAAAGTGTTAGAAACGCCCAAAGTGCCATAGATAAAGCTGCTAAGAAGCACGTTATTCATAAGAATAAGGCTGCCCGCCTAAAAAGCCGGGTTGCAAAGCTTGCTAAAGCTTCCCAGGTCAAACCAGTTAAGAAAATTGTCAAGGTAGCTGTAACTAAGAAAACGACAGTAAAACCAAAGGCTACTAAAAAAGCTCCGGCCAGGAAGAAATAGCTAAGACAAACTTAAGCTAACAATAAAGTTTTTAAGGCCCTCATCAAGATCTAGACTAGTAGTCTTGCTTTTTAAATCCAGATTAGATAAGTCGCTAACTAATTGTTTAAGGCTGCTAAATGTAATCTTTGACGCTATTTGCCTTGTTTTTGAAAGTGTATAGGGAGACAGCCCTGAAGTTGAAGCTACTTTATCACTGGGAAGATTCTTAGAAGACATGTAAATTGCCAGGGCATTAAGTTGCCAGGAAATCATTGCTAGTATCTGTTCCGGCTCAACCTTTTGAATTCGTTGGTCGTTATATATCCTAAGTGCCTTCTTAACGTTTAAGTTAAAGGCAGCATCTAATAGTTCAAATATACTGCTTGAAGCTGAACGCTCAGTCAGCATATCTATAGACTCTTTGTCTATCTTTTTGGAATAAAGAAGCAGTTTCTTAATCTCTTGGCTTAAGATAAGTTGGTTATCGCCTACTCTATCAACCAAATAGTTTGCGTCACTAGCGGCTATTTGGCTGCCAAGTTCGTTTACATAATCACTTACCCATTTAACTAAGGCCGGGCCGTTTAAGGCATCCAGCTGCTTAAATTCAGTGTTTGCTTTTAGGTATTTGTAATAGCTTTTGCGTTTATCCAGGTGTGGTTCAATAACAGCGACGGTTGTTGAATCCGGCGCTTGAGTAAATATCTGCTCGGCTTGTTCGTCAAAACCTTTGAGTTTTGAGGGCTCAGATAAAATAACTAATCTTTTGTCGTTAAAAAGCGAGTAGCCCGAAAGCTCCATCGATATATCATTGATGGATGATTCAACGCCATTAATAAGAGTAATGTCCAGACTAGTTAGACCAAGTTCATTTCTTAGCCTCTCCAGTTCGTTATCCATTAAATAACGATTGTCTCCCGTAAGTGTGACGATCATTTAGATATTTTATCAGTCTTTATAGCCTTTGGCAGTAAGGACAATAATGAGTCCCCCGCCCCGCTACCCTTATCTTTTTAATCTCATGCTCGCAGCGAGGACAAGATTGACCCTGCTTTCTAAAAACATTGGCAAACTTTAGATAACTGCCCTTTTGACCTGTGACATCGACATAGTTTCTATCAGTTGAGCCGCCATGTTTAATAGCTAGACTTAAGACATCTTTAATAACTTGGGCAAGTAATCCAATTTTTTGGTCAGACAATAACCGGGTGGCAGTCAGGGGATGGATCTTGGCTTCCCAAAGACACTCATCAGCATAAATATTGCCGATACCAGCGATCACTTTTTGGTCTAGCAGTGCCGCTTTAATAGCCGTATTTGGTTTTTTGCTTAGTGCGGCTTTAAGCACTTCCTTATTAAATGACTCCTCTAACGGCTCTGGCCCATAGACACTCAGTATGTCACCGAGGTCTTTTTGGTTAATCAGCTTTACCCAGCCAAATTTACGTTGATCGTTAAAAAAGAGCGTCGAGTCATCATCAAATTTAAAGACCACCCTGGTTGAACTATCTGGCAGCGAACCGACTAAAGAATCTGTGGGATGTCCGGCACCAAAACTTAAACTATTGCTCCTGTATACCAGCTGGCCGGTCATTTTTAAGTGGATTAAAAGACTGTAGCCGCTAGATAAGTCAATTATTAAAACTTTAGCCCGTCTTTTAACGTCCATAACCATTGAACCAATGATAAATTCATCTGCCTGGTCCATTTTATTTGGGAAAGACTTGGGCCAGTCAAAATCAACGGATTTTATAACTTTGCCGATGACAAGGTTACTTAGTCCCCTTCTAACAATTTCTACTTCTGGTAGTTCCGGCATTACTTTAGCTTAATATATAGATATAATATTGGCTAAACTTTAAAAGCATAAGAAGAGGTCTATTTTGGATTCTATAAGTTCCATACTGGGTGATAAAGAGTTTAACGAGCCTCCTGAGATTGAAAAGCTGAAAGCGTATGTTTCTAAAACTTATGGCTATACGCCAACGGTCCGAGTAAATCAAAAAGGTTTGGTAGTTATAGTAAATAGCAGCTCTCTAGCCAGCACTTTAAGATTAAGTTTACCGGCAATAAAAAGAGATCTTGATATAAACGTGCCGATAAATATTCGGATAGCCTAGAAGTTGGTGTTTTGAGTTAGGGTTTGAAGGTCTGGTATTTGGGCATTAAATAAACTTAGAGTTGCCGCCATATCACCAGTATATGAACTAGTAATATTTGAACAGCTGGTAGTCCAGTAGTGCTCTATTGTCTGGCCATCATAATTTAAATAAAGGTCATATTTATCCCCTGTTGCACACAGCCCGATATTACTAGAGTACTGGACCGTGCGACCATCCATAAAACCAGTGTAATATAAAGCAGCTAAGAAGTTTTTAAATGAATTCTCGTCGTTGTTATAGATCTTATAGCCGACAACATTACCTTGGTAACCCTGGTACAGAGCAAAACTAGCACTGTACTGACTGACAGTGATGGATAGGGCGTTGTGGTCTTCTGGGGCTACAATCGGACCATCAATAAACAACTGCACAAAGGCGCCGGTGTTGGCGTAACTAGGGAGGGGTGCCGGTGTTGGTGTTGGTGTTTTATGACCGCCACCGGTAAGCAGCAGCACTATCAGCACTATCGCCAAACCAAGAAACGCTAATATACCGATCAAATACCTGTTCACAAAAAGCTCCTTAAACTTACTATATATTAACATGTTTATGCAAATATGACAAGTATATTTAGGCGTTATGCCCTTTTAGCTAATATAATAAAGGTATGATAAAAGCTATCATTTTTGACTTCTATGGTGTTATTAGAAGTAATGAGTACCGTGACTGGCGGCTGAAACATGATATTAGCCTTGATGAATTTAAAAAATCAGCTACTAGACTAGACATGGGTAAAACCAGCCCGGAGGAATTCTTTGACAGCTTAAGTCAACTAAGCGGCATTCCAGCAGAAGATATACAAAAAGAATTTAGTTCCAACGCTAGCTTGAACAAAGATTTGCTGAATTTAATATATAGACTGAAAACAAAATACAAAATAGCTTTAATATCTAATGCCAGCTCATCTAATCTCAGAGATATCTTATCTAGTGCGGGTATAGATAAACTGTTTGACCAAGTTACTATTTCTTCAGAGTTAGGCTATATTAAGCCGTCACCGGAAATATTTGATTATACCCTGGAAAGCCTAGGCATAAAAGCAAGTGAAGCAGTTTTTGTTGATGACATTCAACGTTTTGTTCAAACTGCAGAATCTATTGGCATGAAAGGTGTTCATTACACTGACTTAGGTTCACTAGTTAATGCTTTTAAGAAAATGGGTATAATGGTTTAGTGCCTAGATTAAGCTTAAGCTACCAGACAGCGTCAATTTCTCTTTTCCAGTTCATCACTATCCTGCTCCTTGGAATACCGGATACTATTATTAGCATTGTCTCGACTTGTCACAGTGATAGCAGTAATTGTGTAAGCAATATGGCAGTCTCTTTAATCTTTTACCTGCTGACTGCCGGTTGGTTCGCCATTATTATGGTGCTCGGTCACATGGCTCAAGTGAAAAGAAGCCGGCAGTTTGCCGTACTGCTAATGGGCTTTGAAGCAATAACCTTTATTGTCGCCGGGTATATAGACTTCCCTCATGACTCTAACATCTTATCTAAATTGACTAGCGCTCTGGATGCATTATTAAGCCTGGTGGTTATATACCTTGCTATTAGACTTTTCTTATCCGGCGGAAGAAGAATAGTTAGAAAGCAAAATCCATTAAGCCGGAATAGGAAATCAGCTTAAAGTTCACCCCAGTTCTTGCCGATCGTGACATCAACATCCAGTTTAACTGGCAGCTTGTAGATATCTTGCATGATAGTCTTCAGATTTGAAGAGATAGTTTGAGCGGCGCCATCAGGACACTCAACTAAGATCGAGTCGTGTATTTGTAAGAGTAAGAAACAGTCATTATGCTGCTGGTGTAGATAATCATCACACTTCACCATCGCCATTTTCATAAGATCTGCTTCAGTACCTTGGATCGGCATATTAATAGCAGCCCTTTCTGCCGCCTGCTGGATAATATAGTTACTGGAATGTATATCAGGGAACATTCTTCGCCTACCAAACATAGTTTCAACATAACCGTCTTTCTTAGCAGCTTCTATCACTCTATTCATGTAGTTAAAGAGCGGACGTCTGAGTTCCTTATAACGGCTAATGAAATCCTGGGCTTGCTCAAAGGTCATGCCCGTAGCAACGCTTAGACCATGAGGACTCATGCCGTATAAAATACCGAAATTAACAACCTTAGCTACCCGTCTCATTTGCTTGGTAACGTCTTCTAGTTCTCGTCCATATACCTGGGCGGCAGTAAGGGTATGAATATCCGCGCCTTTATTAAACATATCAATCAGCTCTTTGTCTTCAGCTAAAACAGCTGCTAGCCTAAGTTCGAACTGCGAGTAATCGGCACTTATTAATGACCGGCCTTCACTAGCCACAAAGGCTGTTCTAATATTTTTACCGAGTTCAGTTCTAATGGGTATGTTTTGTAAGTTTGGATCAACTGAACTGAGCCGTCCCGTTTGGGCAGTAGTTAAACTAAAAGTTGTATGAAGCCTAGAGTTTTTATCTACCTGCTTAGGTAAGGCATCGACATAAGTGCTTTTAAGTTTTGTCACTTCCCTGTACTGGCTAATTAAATCAATGATTGGGTGTACGCCTCTTAGTTTATCTAGTTCACTGGCAGCAGTAGAATAAGCGGTTTTTGTTCGTTTAATTCCTTGGGGTGAAATATTTAGATGCTTAGGGTCAAAAAGTATTTCAGAAAGCTGAACAGGGCTTGAAATATTGAACTCTAGCCCAGCCAGCTTATATATTTCCTTTTCTAAATCAGCAATACTTTTATCTATCTGGACACTGAATTTCTTTAAATAGCTAACATCCAGTTTTATGCCGATCTTTTCCATAAATGCCAGAACTGGTATGACCGGCCACTCAATGTTTGAGGCTAACAATTTAATCTTTGGCAGTTTATCGAGTTCTTTTAACTGTTTAAAATGGACCTCTTTAATGACCAACATAATCTCACCGGCTCTAGTTATTAGTTCCTGGTTGTCAAGATCTTCATATGATGAACCGATCCGCCCGAGCTCAGCACTTGCCAGTTCTGTCAGCGTCTGCTCACCGCCCAGTGAATTAATTAAAAAAGCACCAATCATAATGTCGTGAGAAACATCAGGGAGTTTCTTTAAGCCAAGTTCTAATAGGATTTTAAGTTCACTCTTTAAGTCATAACCAACTATTTTATTAACAGACGTAAGTAGCAAAGCGACTTTTTTTAAGTTTAGTTTTTCTAGATTCAAAACATATGTTTGTTTATCTGTACCGTCACTTAGTATAAAGATCTTAGGATTAATGCCATGGGGGCCGCTAGACCTACCGAATACATACCAGGGCTTGTCGCTTTGGCCAAGATCCATTTTTTCAATCTGTTTATTACTTTCAACTAAGACATATTTAAGGCCAGTTTGCGTGCTTTTTGACGCACTACCAGGTTCAAAGTCAGGAATAAGCTCAATTAGTTTAGCTGTTAAACTTTTAAATTGGAGCCTTTCCAGTAACTCTTTTAGTTTGGCCGGTTTTAATTTACTGCCATCAACTTCTTTAAGATCTAGTTTGACTGGTGCGTCTGTCCAAATACTAGCTAGAGTCTTGCTTAAGTAGGCTTGGGCCTTACCGGCAACCAGTTTATCTCTAAGTGAAGGTTTAATAAGCTCAATATTTTCATAAACACCGTCAAGAGTCTTATATTTTTTAATTAGTTCAATTGCTCCCTTTTCGCCAATGCCCGGAACCCCCGGGATATTGTCTGAACTATCACCTTTTAAGGCTTTAAGATCTAAAAACTGATCAACTTTAATACCGTATCTAGCTTCAAATGATTTAGGTGAATAAAGTTCAATATTAGACAGGCCAGTCTTTAGGGCATAGACTTTTACCTTCTCATTAACTATCTGGAGCATATCCAGATCGGAGGTAATAATTGCCGACTCAATGTCTTTTTTTGATGCCTGCCGGGCTAGCGACCCCATTATATCGTCTGCCTCATAGTCGTCTAGCTCATAAAGCGGCCAGCCAAGTGCAGCAAGAAGTTCGTGAAGAAGCGGTATTTGGGCATAAAAATCCGGAGGAGCTGGTTTTCGGCCAGCCTTATACTCAGGATAGATTGCTAGACGTTTGCGAATGTTTGTCTTTGGTTTATCCCAGGCAACAGCGACATAATCTGGTTTTAAGCGTTTAATAACTTCCAGCGCCATGGTGGCAAAGCCATAAACACCGCCGGTCGGTGTGCCGTCATAAGTCCTAAGATTAGGCATGGCATAGTAGCCCCGGTAAAAAACACTTTTACCGTCAATTAACACCAGCCGCTTAAGTTTTCTACTAGACTTATCCACTAGTAATAGTATAGAGCATCAAATTTAAAGATTAAGGGCACTAGCTACTTTATCTTCAAATAAATCAGTATTATCAAAGTCATTAATGATTACAATGTCAGCTTTATCTTTAACTAAAGACATGCTTAGAGTAGCCTCATCACCAGAATGAGTCATCTCAGCATTCTCTTGGGACAGGAAGTCTTCAAATGTAGCCGGAAACTCACCTGCCCGGCCAGATTGAAACGCCGGACTGGATATAATTCTGTCGTAACGGATCTTCGGGTCAGAATCAAGCCACACAACCAGGCCGTTTAAGGCGTGAATCCTGTCTGCTTCACCGGGATTTCTAAGTGAGGCTATTGCTAGGCCGTTATATTCAGTCTCAGCTTTCTCATATTCACTGACTGCCTTATCTACCAGGACGCCGAGACCACTTTCACGACGCCACTCGGCACTAATCATTCTTAAGTTTTCACGACTTACGGTTATGCCCCGCTTACGGCATTCATTCCGTAAGATATCTGTGACTGAGATAAATAGATAGTTATAGGTATCTGCTAGAAAATGACCGAGCGTGTCTTTACCCGAACCATTCGTACCACTAATGCCGATTATTTTTATAGGGGCGTTCATGGCTATTTAATATAGTCGTGCAGTTTCTTAGCGTCACGGTGCTTTCTAAGTTTAGCCAGGGCCTTAGCTTCAATTTGTCTAATACGTTCACGGGTGACTGAGAATTCCTGGCCGACTTCTTCTAGTGTATGGCTTTTGCCGTCTTCAAGACCAAATCTTAGTCTTAAGATCTTTTGTTCTCTTTCAGTTAAGGCGGACAGCATTTCTTTGACATGTTCTTTAAGCAGTTGGCCAGTAGCTGACTCTTCCGGAGAAATAGTGTCTTCATCTTCAATAAAGTCAGCTAGAACCGAGTCTTCTTCATCGTCACGAATTGATGCATCCAGCGAACTGATATCTTGTTTAATTTTCATGATATGCTCGACTTTATCGACATCTATCTCCATGGCATGGGCTATTTCTTCGTTGGTTGGCTCACGGTTTAACTCCTGGGTTAGGCGTCTTTGAGTTCGAAGTAGCTTATTAATTGTTTCAACCATATGCACCGGTATTCGAATAGTTCTTGCCTGGTCAGCTATTGCCCGGGTAATTGCCTGTCTAATCCACCAGGTGGCATATGTTGAGAATTTAAAACCTTTGTCCGGATCAAATTTCTCAACTGCTCGAAGCAGTCCCGTATTGCCTTCTTGGATAAGGTCAAGCAGATCTAAACCCCGGCCAACATATCTTTTAGCAATAGAAACAACCAAACGCATGTTTGCTTCGGCCATTTTTTCTTTAGCGTCTTTGTCACCAGCCACCACTTTTTTAGCCAGCTCAAGTTCTTCATCAGCCGTTAAAAGAGGTATCTTGCCAATCTCTCTCAGATATAACCTGACTGAGTCATCGGCAATGTCATCATCTAAATAGACGGCGGCGTTATTTACTATCTCTTCCTCAGCATCCTCACTGACCCACTCATCATTAAAAGCAACATCATCGCCTACGTCGGTAACAATCTCAATATTAGCGTCGGCTAGATCGGTATAGAGCGAATCCAGCGCTTCAGCATTTTCTGGCGTATCTGGATATAGAGTCAGGATATCTCTTTGGGCAACATGACCTTCTTTTTTGGCCTTGTCTACTAGCTGCTGGCGCAGTTCTTCAATACTTACTTCGCTGTCTTCTTCTTTAGGCTGCTTATTCTTAGGCATTTAAACCCCCTTCCACCAAAACTTGGTTTAATAAATTATCTAATTTCTTTGCTTCTTCTAATAGCTTTCTGGTTGACGCAGTGTCGGCTGATTTAAGTTCATTGGTTAAAATAGCTTTTTGGGTTTTTATATAATTTTCAACTAATTTAGCTTTTAGACGGCTGGCTTCGTAATTCAGCTCTGCTTTATTTAAGCCGCTATAAATCTCTTCAAAGAGTAATACTTCTATTTTAACATAATCTATAAGATCCTTAAAGGTATTTAAGTCTTTCCGAACGTCTAAATCCGGCTTACTAACGAGCATTTCAAACAGCTGCCGGCTTGTTTCGGTTCCGAACATTTCTTTCCTCAAAACATCTAAACGGTTTCTTAATGACTTTTTGACAAGCATCAAGCTTAAAAAGTTATCTAGGACTTTAATCTTTTCGACTGTATGAACGTCTACCGGTTCACTGGTAATATTGAGCGGTATTTTAGCTTTTGGCTTATCGCCTTTAACGGTTGACAGCTTCTGAGTTAAGGCACTTGGGCTAACTTTAAGTAAACTAGCAAGTTGGTTAATGTAATGGTCGCGTTCAACCGGATCGCTAAGAGATAATATTACTGGCAGGATTAAGTCCGTGAAGCGTCTTTTGCCCGGAGCACTTTCAAGATCGACGTTAGATTTATAGTAATTAATTAACCAATCAACAGCGTACTCCGACTTTTCGACTACTTTAGGCCATAAATTCTTATCTTTGTTAATAAGCTCGTCCGGATCTTTGCCTGTCGGCAGATTAATAACTGAGATATTTAAGTTTTGCTTAGAAGCTAACGGAATAGATCTTTCAGTTGCCGCCAGGCCGGCTTTATCAGCATCAAAACATAGCCTAATGTCTTTAGTTAACAGACCAAGAGCTTTTAAATGCTGGTCAGTTAAAGCTGTTCCGGCAGTAGCTACCACTTGGCAAACACCAGCTTGGTGCGAGCTAATTACATCAAGATTGCCTTCGACAATAACAACGTAACCTTTGACTCTGATTGCTTCTTTTGCCAGATGCAGGCCATAAACATGACGGCTTTTATCATATAAAACAGTCTGCGGTGTGTTTATATACTTGGGGTTAATCTCTTCTTCTAGTGTCCGGGCGGTGAAGCCGATTACTCTCCCCTGATTGTCGGCTAAAGGTATCATTAGCCGGCCCCTGAACATGTCACTTAGCCTATAACTCATAGTAACAACACCGGCTAATTTCATTTCTTTTTCGCTGAAGCCTTTGCTTTTTAAAAATAAGGTTAAGGCATCGCCGGTATTTGGTGAGTAGCCTAGCTTCCAAGTTAGGGCTGTTTCTTTGCTAAACTGTCTCTTTTTAAAGACATAGTCGGTAGCCACGTTACTAGCTTTAAATTGGACCTGGTAAAACTTAGTAGCCAGTTCATAAAGCTCATAAAGCCTGGATTTTGAAACACCTGGCCTACCCGGCTTTTCATAATCTTCAAGGTCAATACCGGCTTGTCTAGCCAGTAGTTCCAGGGCACCCCTAAAATCCAGTCCTTCAACTTCCATGACAAAGCTAAAAACATCTCCGCCTTTGCCTGAACTAAAATCATGCCAGATTTGTTTTTCGGGACTAACTATAAAGCTTGGTGTCTTTTCTTTAGTAAAAGGACTTAGAGCCTTAAAGTTACGGCCGGATTTTTTAAGTTCCAGATAACGGCCAATAACATCTTCAATACTAAGCCGGTTTTTTACCTCGTCTCTTGCATCCATACCATCAAGTATTGAGCAGATCAATATATTTGCCAATAGTTGGCAACCCCAGGAAGCTTATGCTTAAATACCTTATATGCCTCCACAAACACCAAGTTATGGGCCGCTACCCCAGCCAAACACCCCCTCAGTCCCGTCTCCCCAGCCAGACTATAGCTTTCTAAATGAGAAACATCGAAGAAGATTAAATCTGCCTATTTCAACTAGTTCAATGAAAGGTAGAATTGTGGTTGTTGCAGCCGGTTTTGTCTTACTTATTATCCTTTATTTGATAATTAAAGCACTGCTGGCAAACCCGGTTATAAATAAATCGGACTATCTGGTAGTTACTGAACGCCAGCAGGAAATGATCCATATCTTGACTGTCGATATAACTAGTAGTAATGTCGGCGTCCTGACGCCAGCGGAACAGAATTTTGTAGCCACAGCCAGCTTAACTTTAGCTAATGCTCAGACAAATACTTTTAACTTTATGGCTAAAAACGGCGATAAAATTAACCAATCATCGTTGTCTAACGTCTATTCAAAAGCTGTAGACAGTGATCTTAGTAGTTCTATTAATACCAATACCCTGCCAGCCGAGTTTCAGACCGTCATGCAGGCACAATTAAATAACTATCTTACTAACCTTAATACGGCATATAGCTCTACTAAAGTTGCTAGCGGCAAGAGCCTGCTTCAAAGTGAATATAAAACAGGCCAGCTTCTCATAAAGTCCCTCAACTCCCAGACTTCTTAAAACTTAAGCTGCTTTAACCTGCATATAGCTATGATTTATTAGGTCTTTTATTTCCTGATCACTTAGCTGGCCGCTAACAACAACTGTTATCCATTTGTTTTTGTTTAGTTTGTGTCCGGCCATAACCTCGTCATATTCTTCTTTTAAAAGATTAGCTAAGACTTTGTCGCAGCGCAGACTTATTCTTAAGGGAAGCTTACCTTGCTCAACTAAAGCAAACATTTCATCTTTATACTCATAAACAGCCAGCTTTTTATCTTCTGAGAAGACTTTTTTAGTGCCCGGCAGTTCTAATATGTAGCGTTCGACAGTTTTCTGGTTCATTGGCTAAGATTTTGGCTAAACCATTCGAGATAATACTGCAGCTCAGCAATTGAAGCCTGGATATCGTCGGCCGCCCGGTGTATTTCCTGTTTTTCAAAATTAAGGCCGTATTTACCCTGCATTAAAACCTTAAACGAACTAACATCAAGTATTCGGTAATGAAGTTTAAGGTCTAGTTCGGGCCAGGCTTTAGCAATAAAGCGGCGGTCATTATGGATACTATTGCCCGCCAAGATTGCCGGCTCATGAGGAAAATGCTCATTTAATAATTCGATTATCTCCTGTTCAATAAGCTTTGGCTCTTTCCCGTCACTAAGCTTATTTATTATGTCATCGCGGCTGTCAGGGAAATTGCGCCACCAGCCGCCACTTGCCATCCGCTTAACTACTTTGTCGTGAGGCTGTTTTACAACTGATTCATAACTAGCCAGGGTTTTAAAATTAAAGTCAGTAATTTCGAGGGCTACTTCAATAATTAGATCATTTTCTGGATCTAAGCCAGTCATCTCAAGATCCACCCAAAGTAACCTAGTTGGCATTTGCTGTTTATCGACGTTCATGTTGCCAGTATAAGCCGAGTTATCGAGGTTTAAAAATTATTGCCGACCTGCCGCCAATGTATCGGAGTACCACTTAAGCTCACCGAGAGCGTTAGTTAGGGAAGCCTGTGGACCATAAGGTTTGGCCTTAAGTTCATCACTAATTTTACCTTGCTCGTCAAACATAGAGCCTACCTGACCGACTACCATGACAGCCGGCGGAACAGTAACAGCTAAGACTCCCGGCAGTATCCCCCTAAGATGACTAACTGCCTGGGCACCACCGGTATTACCATGGGCAACCAGTAAAACTGGTTTTCGTTTTAGCTGGTAGTCGAGATAGTCTATGGCATTCTTTAAAGCGGCCGAAACTGACCGGTTATATTCAGGTGTAACGAGTGCTAAAGCGTCACAATCATTAACAGCATCCAGCCAAACTTTTACATTACTATTTGGTTGGCGGTTTGGGCTAGATTGAGGCGACATAGCTTCATCAAATAGCGGCAAAGGTATGTCTTTAAGGTCAATAATCTTTGGTTCTACTCCGTGAGTAGACTTAGCTTCGTTTTCTACCCACTTTGCTAATCGATCGGTTACCCGGCCTTCACGGACGGAACCAATCACAATGCCTAGTTTCATTAGTATCCTCCTGTTTTTATGCGCCTATACATATTATATAACTAACATTTATTACATCTAGTTGATTAGTCCTTTTATGTCTTTTCCTTGAAGCCAAGAGCACCAGAGTTTATACAGTAACGCATACCGGTTGGCTGGTCAGGCGCATCATTAAATACGTGTCCTAAATGGCTGCCGCAATTTGCGCAGACCACTTCAATCCTATCCATGCCCAGTGAATCATCATCAATTAGTTTTACGGCCTTATTATTAACTGGTGAGTTAAAGCTTGGCCAGCCACTGCCGCTGTCAAACTTAGTAGAGCTGTTAAATATTACCTGGCTGCACGCACCACAGGTATAATCACCTGTTTTTTCGTTATGCAGCAGCTTACCGGAATAGGGTGGTTCAGTTCCGTTCTGCCTAAGAAGTCTGTATTGTTCGCTTGTTAGTTTATCTTTCCAAGGATCATCTGCCATATATACATTTTAGAATAAGATGCATATATCAAAAAGTAAGCATTCCTACATTGTTTCGATAGGTTCAATGCCAAGAAGCTTAAGCCCATCAGCAAGAATACTTGTATAAAGTTTAACTAAGGCTAATCTTAAATCCTGCCGGTCATCGCCAACGACCCGGCTGTTTTCATAGAACCGATTAAAATTCTGGGCGAGATCGTAAAGATAATTGGCAATGTGATGCGGTCTTAATTTCTTTGTTGCTTCACTTAAGGCATCTCTATATTCACCGATCTTTCTGACAAGGGACCTTTCATAGTCTGTCAGATCTTCAACATCATTAAGATTAAATGAGGCCGCTTCCACTTTCCTTAGAATACTCATCGCTCTGGCGTAAGCATATTGAAGGTATGGCCCGCTATTACCGTCAAGACTGACTGATTCATCGGGGTCATAAATAATATCTGCTCCGATTCTTTGTTTAACAAAGGCGTACTTAACTGCCCCGATTGTTATCTTTGGATCAGTTTTAAGACCCTTATCTTTTGAGGACTTATCTGCCAGATCTAAAATATCTACTGCTTTTAGGATATTGCCTTTTCGGCTGCTCATCTTTTGCCCGCCGGCCAGTTTAACTACACCGTGGGTTAAATGGTCTGTTTTTTCAACCAGTTCAGGAGCAAATTGCTTAACGCTTGCAAGAACTACGCGCATATAGTCGGCCTGTTCGTTGGCGGTAATAATGACCGATAGATCGTAATGATAATCCTGCCATTTTTGGATGATTAAACCAACGTCTTTAGCCGAGTAAGTTGGTATGCCGTAGCTGTTAATAAAGACGTTTGGGAATAGGCCATATTTTTCACCGTTAAAAATAACTGCTCCCTGGCTCTCTTCGTAAACCTCTGGAACATGTTCTCTGACAGTTTGGAGGCCTAAATCAGCAACCTCACTTTCCGGATAGTACTTCTCAAACTTTATGCCGATTCGGCTGTAAAAG
The DNA here is from genome assembly GCA_963718045.1 of uncultured bacterium. GTDB lineage: Bacteria > Patescibacteriota > Saccharimonadia > Saccharimonadales > UBA4665 > JAJZKE01. Next base: position 55,956 of record OY970350.1, on the reverse strand, counting down.
CTGGCAAAATATTCGTAGCTCCACTGCCTCGTGGTCCAGTATATTTTACCTAAGTCTGAGCTATTTTCTTTTTTTAGTGAGATGTCATAGATTCGTTTGTTAAGATCCTTAACTTCTTCTTTGGTCTTTTCATCCGTCTCATAGGCTTCATTACCAGTTACATAGCACCTGCCCAACCACTCTGACCTATCTTCTTCTTTTATGTCACTAAGCTTAGAAGAGTTTTCACCGCCAAAGTCTTTTAATATGGCCCACATAGTTTTAGCGACGTGAAGACCAATATCTCCGCCGAAGTTAACGCGGTGAACTTCGCCCCCAGCTTTAACTAGTAGGTTAGCTATGGCATCACCAATGACTGAGGTGTATAGGTGCCCGGCGTGGAGTATTTTAAATGGATTTGGATCCGAATATTCAACAACAACTTGCTTGCCGCTGTACGTTTCTTCAGGCGTAGTCTCAGCAAGCTCAATTAGTGCCTTACTGCTAAGCCTAATGTTAATAAAACCGGGACCGGCAGCACTTACGTCGCTATATAGATCACTGCCTTTTAGTTTTAAAACAAGCGCGTCAGCTATTTCTTTAGGCGACCGCGATAAGTCTTTAGATAACTGAAGAGCAATATTGGTCATATAGTCACCATATGACTCTTCGGGTCTATCTAGTATGATCTCCGGTTCACGACCATATAGGTCTTTAATAACTTGGGCTATTAACTCCTTAATTTTGGCTTCCATTGGTTTAAATTATACTCGCTGATTTTTAATAACTTTGACAGCGCTCCAGGCTAAATAGTACATGCTCATCAGCAGCATAAAGAATACGCCAGTGGTAGCAAAAACTGTCGGGTAGTCACTAAAGTGAATTAAACGGTCTGAGATATCAAAAATGATACCCCCAGGGTTGGTTAAGATGCTCCAGCTGTTCCATCTAAGGTCACGGCCGATATATATAGCGACTGAGCTAGCCCCAATTATTAGGGCAACCATTAATCTGGCCGCAAGGTTAGAGAATCTTTTTTTAAGTTCCAGGTGAACCATGAATAAGCTGATAAAGCCGATGGCAACAGCAGTAAAGATGATTGAGGTAAAGGCAACGGCATAATAGACAATGTTGTTGGTCGGTGCGCTCTCTAGATGGATAAAGTCTGAAATCATGTAAAAGCTATTTGGTAAAAACAGCAGCCACAGAAAAGTTAAGCCCAGTGCCTCCCAGGATGACCATAGTTTATTTCGTAAGACAACAACTAATCTGGCAGCTATGAGTAAGGATACCCAGGCCAGCAGTAAATTGGTTAAAAGGTAAGCAAATTCCAGTGAATGATCAGCAATAGCGCAAAAAGCAAAAAGAATAGCCCCGATCAGTGATGAAACAATTAGGGCAAATAACAACTGCCATTTAACTTGATAGTCTTTCAACATAGTTATAAGCAGTATTATATCAACAACAACAGTTTAGATAAGGGATTAAGCCTTATCCGGCATTATCGGCTAACTCTTTTTTAAACTTCTCAACTAAGTCAACTGGTGCTGGATTTAAACCAGCCAGGATCCCCGAATAGAGAGACGTGAAGTCACCAAGTGTTGAGGCAAACAGCAGCTGCTCTAAAATATTACTGCCTTCAGCGTTAATAACTACCGGCTCTGGCCGCTTCCCGGAAAGAAGCTTAGCAGATAGCTCAAATCTCTTTTGAATTCTAGGATGCTCTAAATTACTTCTCAGATCAACTACAAGATAGGGTTTAATTGGCGGCTGTTCACTCCAGCCAATAAATTCATTGTGATTAAATTCGGGATACTGATTCCACCAGGCAATTTGTTTAGCATTCTCATTAAAGCCTATCTTCCATTTATAGGCTGCCGGAGCGAGCAGCGGACCGGCGTAAATAACAACTGATTTACCGGCTGCTTCAAGGGCTATCTGCTTGGCCAGATTGTCTGTAGTTGGAACAGTGGCCTGCCAGCGTTTAGATATGCCTTCTAAAAACTCAGCCGCCTGCTTAAGTTCGCCACTTACCTTTTGTACGTCTAGCTGACCAGTTTTAACTAAGATATCTGCTAGTGCTTTAAGGTTATATAGCACGGCATATCGGGGCTGTTCGGCTTTAGGTATTCGGACAAACGGGTAGTTATTGCTTCTGGCTATCTCTTCTAGCTTGCCCCCACCGCCAATAACAACAATTTTAGCCTGCTTTTTACTAGCCTCGTTTAAAGCATTGACAGTTTCTTCAGTATTACCAGAATAACTGGAGGCTATAAAAAGCGTCTTGTCTGACACATAAGCTGGGATGTCATAGCCTCTAACTATTTGAAATGGAATATGGTATCCGGGCCAGCTAACACTAATTAGGGCCGCGAGGGCAGATCCTCCCATGCCGCTATAAACAATATTCTCAAAATCTGAGGGTATATCGCCAATGTCAAAGACTTCATTAAGTTGCTGCCACTGTCTTTCAGCAATACCTAAAGTATCCGATACATCTCTCTCATGGATTAACTTGAGATCATCTAACATGCTAGTCATAAACTGTCTTTATTCTAGCATTAAAAGTTATGTAGTCTGAAAATATGACTACATCATACCGCCCATGTCCGGAACTGAACCCTTGTCTTCTTTTGGTACATCAACAATTAAAGCACCCATGGTTGAAGCTGTAGCGGCAATAGAAACAGCGTTTTGCAAAGCTTCCTTAGTAACTCTGGTTGGATCAATAATGCCACTGACTTTCAGATCAACCAATTTACCTGGCTTGATGACATCGATACCAAAGCCGGGCTTGGCGGTCCGAACCTGCGGCAGCCATTCATCAGCATTTAGCCCCGAGTTAGTCAAAAGTATTCTAAACGGCTCTTCAAGTGCTCTTTTCAGAATCAAGGCCCCAGCTGCATCAGAGTCTGTACCGCTGGCATCAATGGTAGCGGCCAGGTTAATCAGCGTTACACCACCGCCAGGTACAATTCCGTCTTCCAGTGCTGCCTTCACGGCAGCTACAGCATCATCGACTCTGAACTTCTTTTCTTCAATTTCTGTCTCGGTTGCGCCACCGACTTTAATAACCGCAACTTTACCGGAAAGTGCAGCCCGTCTTTTCTCTAGATTTTCTTTGTCATATTCACTGGTGGCTTTAGCAATCTGAGAGTTAATTAAATCAATGCGAGTTTTAACTTCACTGGCTTTACCGCCGCCTTCAATGATAGTTGTTTCATCCTTAGTAACAATTATCCGTCGAGCTGAACCAACAACGCTCATGTCGACATTTTCAAAGGTCATCCCCTGCTCTTCAGTAATTACCTGAGCACCGGTTAATATGGCGATGTCATTTAAGACGTCTTTCCGCTGGTCGCCAAACTTAGGTGCTTTTACAGCAACTGTGTTAAATACACCCTTTAGTCTATTCAGAACTAGGGTGGCTAGAGCTTCGCCTTCAACGTCATCGGCAATTAAGACTAAGTCTTTTTTGCCAGCTTGGGCTAGTTGCTCTAGCAACGGTAAGAATTCCTGGATAGAGGTGACCTTTTTGTCGGTAATAACAATTGCCGGCCTGTCGTAAACAGCTTCCATCCGGGCAGCATCTGTTACCATATAGGCACTGACAAATCCTCTATCAAAGGTGAAGCCTTCAACGACTTCGCTTTCCAGCGATAGTCCCTGCCCTTCCTCGACGGTTACGACACCGTCTTTGCCGATCTTAGAAATAACATCAGCGATTAGGTTGCCGATTTCGCTGTCTCCGGCCGAAATAGTAGCAACTTCCGCTACCCTTTTAGAGTTACCGACAATATCTTCACTAAAGGACTGCAGCCTAGATATAGCCTCTTGAGCTGCTGTCTCTAAGCCTTTTCTAAGCAGCATCGGGTTATGTCCAGCGGCAATTAGTTTGTTAGCCTCGTTTAACAGATGGTAGGTAAGAATTGTAACTGTAGTCGTACCATCACCGGCCACATCGTTCATCTTTGAAGCAGCTTGCTTAATTAGCTCAGCGCCAACTTTATATCCCAGTGTTTCATCATCGACATCGGCTAGTTCAACACCTTTAGCAACGGTTACACCGTCGTGGGAAACTGTTGGGTTGCCGTAGCTTTTGGAAATAACGATATTCCGGCCTTTAGGCCCCATCGTTGTCTTTACGGCGTTATATAGAATCTCAGCTCCGCCTAAGACTCTTTTTCTTGCGTCTTCGTCATAAAATACTTTCTTAGCCATTTAAATTATCTCCTTATTTAACAACCGCTAGAATATCTTCTTCTTTAACCAGAATATATTCCAGGTTGTCGACTTTTACTTCAGTAGTTGAATAGCTCTTATATACTACCCGGTCACCATTCTTAACCTGCTTAACATCCTTACCGACAGCTACAACTTTGGCTGTCTTTGGCTTTTCAGCCGCATTGTCCGGTAAATATAGACCACTGGATGTTTTGGTCTTGGGGTCCTCAGCTACTGTTACGACATAGTCAGCTAAGGGTTGAAGTGGTGTGCTCATCTAATCCTCCTATTATGATTGTTATTAGCACTATCACTATGTGAGTGCTAATGTTCAGCACTCACTATAAACGACTGCTAATTTAGCTGTCAATATTTTTGAGGTTATAATTTTATAACATGCCATTAATAAATAAGACTGTTTTAGTATCTGGTGCAAACTATTTTACAGATAAAGATGCCATTAATGCCTTAATGGACTCTTCCTTATCTGTTGATGTAGATCAAGCCATAAAAGAACACCAGTCAATTGTAAAAGCCTTTAAAAAAGCTGGCATTAAAGTTATTGAAGTTGGCGCTCCTAAAGGAATGCAGGACGGCGTTTATACAGCCAATTGGGCCCTTGTTAGAGCTGGTGAGGCGGTGCTGGCAAGACTTCCTAATAAAAGAAAACCGGAGGAACCGATAGCCAAGCAGCATTTGTCAGATTTAGGGCTCGAACTTCACGAACTGCCAGAGAGCATCCAGGCCTATAGCGGTCAAGGAGACAGTTTAGTTTGTGATGATGTATTGTTTGTCCAATCGCCTTATCGGACATCTAGGGCTGCCCACCCGATAGTTAAAAATTTGCTGGGTTTTAAAAAAGTCTACTCGCTTAATACCAAGCCGCAGCGATGGTTTAAATTTGGTCCAGCTAAGAATAATAAAATAACTGGTTGGCCAGATAGCCCAACATTCGACCTTGATCTTGCCCTAGCTGTTATTAAGTCGGGAATCGATAATTCCCCTCCCCTAATCGCTTACTGTCCTAAGCTCTTTAAGTGGCCAAGCCGTAAGATCCTGAAAGATTTAAAAGGCTTTAATAAGATAATTATTTCTAAGGATGAAGCACTTAAAGCTTATGCCCCCAACCTAGTTTCGACCGGTGAAATAGTTATCATGAATAGCGGCGCACCAAAATTTAAAGCTAATCTTGTTAAACACGGCCTAAAAGTTATCGAGCTAGATCTGCCGGAACTTAAAAAAGGTGGCGGTTCTATCCGCTGTTCTAGTCTAACTTTAGATTAGTTTTTAGGATTGATCTTCTTAAGAGCTGCTCTGGCCGTAGCCGTTTCGTTGTATGGCACCGTTATGGTATCCGTGCCCTCGTTAAAAATATGCCCGGGAGATGGTTTAAAACCAGGCTTATTAGTAATAATGACTGTTTCTTCTCCCTTGCCTAAAAGAAGGACCAGATCATCTGTTTTTGCCATTCCAATTGCCTTTTCGACAGCTTCTTTGCGGTCGTGGATTAGAAATAGATCCCTGCCCTTTTTCTTACCTGACTTCTCTGCCCCGATAGCTATCTCTTCCAAAATTTTCAGTCCTTCCTGATCTCTATCATCCTCTTCGGTCAGGATAACAATATCTGAATGCTTACCGGCAATTTCACCTTGAATGGACCTTTTAAGTTCATCTCTTCTCCCGGCTGAGCCAAAAATGGTAATTATTCGCCCTTTAACGAGGGGTTTAACAGTGGCAAACACTTGATTAAAGCTCACCGGCGTAGCAGCGTAATCGACAATAACACCAAAGTCTTGACCTTCTTCGATGCTATTCATCCGTCCTTCAACGCTTTTTAAACTAGTAATCCCGCTCTCTATCTGTTCTTTGCTTAGACCAACACTTCTTGTAATGCCAATTGCCGCTAAGCAGTTATAGACGTTAAATTCCCCTGGCAGATTAGATTTAATATCGTATACGTCATCACCTATAACGGCCTTGAATTTACTGCCGCTGGCTGTTAGCTCTAGGTCTGTTGCTGTTAGGTCACCCTTTTTTAGTCCGTAAGTCAGGGGATGTTTTATTGCTTTAACAAAATACTTGCCGTTCTCATCATCGATGTTAACGACACCGACTCTTAAGCCGTTCAAGTGCCTGTTGGCTTGCTTAAAGAGCATCAGCTTAGCTGCCCTGTATTTCTCAAAAGTAATGTGGTAATGGAAATTATCGTGGCCAAGATTGGTATAGCCGACGATGGTAAAAGGAACTGCGAAGACACGGTGCTGGGCCGTAGCCTGGGAAGTAGTTTCCAGAACTAACCACTCTACACCATTAGATTTGATCCTCTTAGCAGCTTTTAGAAGCTGGTACGATCCTAAAGATGTCATCCTGGTAGTATTGTGTCGTGGTCCTTTGCCGTCACCGTAATCTATAGAAACAGTAGTCATCGTGGCAACTTTTAAGCCGGATTCTTTCATTATGTGGCTGACTAAAGTACAGGTTGTAGTCTTCCCTGCCGTACCTGTTACACCTATAACTTTAAGCCCCCGCATTGGGAAGCCGAATAATATATTTTCAAGTATTGCTTCCAGCCAGTGGCCGTAAGGTTCAACGGCACTAAATACTTTTGCTGGTATGACTTTCTTAACAGTAGAGCGAAGACCCATATTCTTCTAGTATACTAAACGTAATGAAAATTATAGGGATCGAAACCAGCTGTGATGAGACAGCGGCCGGCATTGTAGAAGATGGATGTAAGCTTTTATCTAATGTCGTATCGAGCAGCATGGATCTCCACCGCATATACGGCGGTGTTGTTCCGGAGATTGCTGCCCGGAGTCACATCGAAGTAATTAACGGTGTTATTGAGCAGTCCCTTAAAGAAGCTAAATGTGATTGGCAAGATATAGACTCTATAGCTGTAACCTACGGTGCAGGCCTTGGCGGCAGTTTATTAATAGGCGTAATGGCCGCCAGAACAATAGCTATTACAAAAAAGCTGCCTCTGTTCGCAGTCAACCATGTTCTTGGTCACGTCTATGCCAATTTCTTAACGACTACTGCCCTACCCGGCTACACTGTTACAAGCGGCCCAAAATTCCCTATGCTAGCCATTATTGTCTCTGGCGGGCATAGCCAGCTAGTTCTATTTAAGAACCACTTTGACTACATCCTGCTAGGGCAGACCCAGGACGATGCCATCGGTGAAGCTTTCGACAAAGTGTCTAAAATGTTAGGCCTAGGCTACCCCGGCGGATCAGCCGTATCGGCTAAAGCCAAGGATGGTACCCCAGACAGCTTTAACTTCCCTATCGCTAAGATGCCGGGATATAACTTCAGCTTCTCAGGACTTAAAACAGCGGTTTTAAGGCGCTGCCAGGAGCTTATTGGTGAAGATTACACATTTCCCTCTATAAAGCTCGCAAATAGGCTAAATGAAGCTCAAAAAGCCGATTTAGCAGCCAGCTTTGAGTATGTTGCCTGTAAAACAATTGTTGAAAAGGCTAAAAAGGCTGTTAACGAATACTCACCTTCATCTGTTGTCATAGCTGGCGGCGTAGCCGCTAATAAAGAACTTAGAAGACAGCTCACGGAATGTATTAAATCACCCCTTATGATGCCGGATATTAAACTTTGTACAGATAACGGCGCCATGATTGCTACCCTCGGCTGTTTTATGTCCGAGTTTAAAGAAAAGCAAGCTGATCCGTACTCTTTAGACATTGCTCCAAATTTGACAATTTAAAGTTTCTGTTTATATGAACTGTATCTTTCAGATGAAACTGGTAAACTAAAGCTAATGAAACTAGAGCCGACATACAATGCAAAAAAGCATGAACCAGTTATTTACCGCCTTTGGGAAGACAGTAAGATCTTTGTAGCTAATCCAAAAAGTCCCAAAGAACACTTCTCGATTGCTATGCCGCCGTCTAATGAAACAGGCACATTGCACATCGGTCATGCGCTTGGCTTTACTATTCAAGATATCTTAGCCCGTCATGCCAGAGCAAAAGGCAAGGATGTCCTCTGGCTGCCCGGAACAGATCATTCAGCCCTGGGGACCAACGCTATTATTGAGGAACAACTAAGGCAGGAGGGAACTAATAAACATGAAATTGGGCGGGAGGAATTCCTCCGAAGAACCGTCGAATTCGTGGAAAACAGCCGGTCGACTATAAACAGCCAGACAAGAGCCATGGGAGCCAGTGTCGACTGGACCAGAGCTAGATACACACTGTCAGACACGCTCAGCCGCTGTGTTAATGAAGTATTTGTCAGAATGTATAACGACGGTCTTATTTACAGGGGTCATAGGATAGTTAACTGGGACCCGGTATTAGAAACTAATGTATCGGATGACGAAGTCGAATACCGGCCGGAAAAGACTAAGCTTTACACCTTAAAATACGGTCCTTTTGAAATAACAACTGCCAGGCCGGAAACAAAGTTCGGCGATAAATATGTCGTTATGCACCCTGAAGATAAGAGGTACTTAAAGTATAGGGAAGGCGACCAGTTTGAAGCAGAGTGGATAAACGGCAAGGTTACCGCTACCGTTATTAAAGATGAAGCTATAGACCCTGAATTTGGTACCGGTGTAATGACCATCACACCTTGGCATAGCCTGGTAGATTTTGAAATTGCCGAAAGACATAAGCTGGACAGGGAACAGATAATTGGTCTTAACGGCAAGCTGCTGCCAATTGCCGGGGAGTTCAGCGGTCTTTCAATAGAAGAAGCCAGACCTAAAATAGTTGAGAAACTAGAACAAAAGGGGCTTTTAGTCGAAGTTAAGGATAACTATGTCCATAATGTTGCCCTTAACAGCCGGGGCAAGGGCGTTATTGAACCGCAAATTAGACTGCAGTGGTTTATAGATGTTAATAAGCCGGCAGTTAACTGGCAGGGCAAAAAACTGAGCTTTAAAGAGGTAATGCAGGCAGTCATTAGAGATAATGAGATTGAAATAATACCGTCGCGCTTTGACAAGGTATATTTTCACTGGATAGATAACTTAAGAGATTGGTGTATAAGCCGGCAGATTTGGTGGGGCCACCAGATACCAGTCTGGTACAGAATGGAAGACGGTAAGGAAGAAACATACGTCGGCGTATCGCCGCCAAAAGACGACATAAAAGGGCAGTGGTCAAGAGATGAAGATACGCTGGATACTTGGTTTAGCTCAGCTCTATGGACCTGGAGCACTTTAATAGATCCGGAACTGGCTAAAAATTATGACCTTAGCTTAAACGATCTACTTAAAAACAGTCTGGATTTTCAGACTTACCATCCGACAACAGTTCTTGATACGGCTTGGGATATCTTATTCTTCTGGGTTGCCCGGATGATTCTTGCTACCACCTATATAACCGGCCAAATACCTTTTAAAACAGTCTATCTTCACGGTCTGGTTTTAACGCCTAGCGGCGGTAAGATGAGTAAGTCCCGTCCAGATACTATTATTGACCCGATGGACGTAATTGAAAACTACGGTACAGATTCACTAAGACTAGCCTTAATCCAGGGAATGAGTGCCGGCAATAGCCAGAAATTAGTTAACAGCAAGGTTATTACCAATCGTAACTTCTGTAACAAGCTCTGGAATGTGGCCAGATATGTTGCTGGTGTTAATGATAAAACTACTGGTGAACCAGAACCAAAATCTATAGCCGATCACTGGATTCTCAAGCAGTTAATCTTAACTAAAGAACAGATTAGCAGCGATATAGACAACTTCCGATTCAGTGATGCTTATAACAAACTCTACCACTTCTTATGGGATGGTCTTGCTGACTGGTATATAGAAGCCAGCAAGATTGATCCGAACGTAGAGTTACTTAACTATGTCTTAAATAACTTCCTGGTTATCGCTCATCCGCTGGCACCATATGTTACTGAAGCTATCTGGCAGAGCATTGAAGCAAATAAAGGGTCAATATTAGCCGCCGAGACATATAAAAAGATAATGCCGCATAACGAAGAATTAGCTTTAGACTTTGAAAATATAAAGCTTGTAATCTCAGGCGCCAGGCAAATCCTTCATGATGTCGGCGATAAAGATACTAAAGTGACATATACGGACTCTAGCCTACTAGACAAAAACCGAACATTAATTAAAAAATTGTCAGGTGCAGCTAGTGTTGAAGAAACTAAGCAGGGAAAAGGCTTAAAGCTGACAGGGATAAAATTTAATGTCCGGCTAAATATAGACAAGTCTAAAGCTGAAAGACACTTAGTTAAACTGGAAGTGAAACAAAAAGGTTATATGGATCACTTAACGGTGCTGCAGGGCAGGCTAGAGAAGGAAGACTACGTTTCTAAAGCGCCGGAAGAAGTTATATTAGATACTAAAATGCAGATTGAAGAATACAAGAGTCTCTTATCTGAGATTGCTTCAGAAATTAAACTGTTTGGCTCACTTTAAACTTTGCCTGATGCTATCCTGGGACTCATCGGGCAGGGCATAATCAAACCAAAGGACATGCCAGCCGAATTCTTCAGCGGCCATTAGATTTGCCTTGGTGTCATCTACAAATAGAATCTCCTGGCCGGACACTCCAGCTTTTTCTTGGGCTAACATATATATCTCAGGCTCCGGCTTAATATGACCAACTTCAGAGGAGTCTATAACCGCATCATAGCTAATATCTGGGATTTTATGGGCCCGTCTGAGGCTAGATACTAAGCCCGGCATAATGTTTGTTAAAAGTCCTACCTTGTATGACAGGCTCAAACTTTTAATCAGCTTCTCCATCCCGGGAACAGGTTCGGCTACTTCAAGATAATATTTATTCCAGTCGACATCACTAATACCAATCTTCTCTGCCATCTTAGCGTTTAATTCTTGAGAGCTTAAAATACCCCGGCAGGCGTCGTCATTCAGATGCCAGAAGGCCGTTTCAACCAAATCAGGCGATACACCATAATCTTCGGCAATACGTATAAATGCTCTTTGGAAAAAGCGAACTAAACAGCCATTAATGTCAAAATATACAAAGCTGATACCGCTCGGACTTTTCTTAAGCTGTCTTTCCTCTACTCCTCGGCTGCCAATTAATTTATCGAGGCTGATACCAATAGCCGAAGCAATTGCATCGACGGTAAAGATAGATGGGGATTTAATTGCTCCGCGCTCGATTTTGGTTAACGTTGAATAGCTGATACTGGCTTTATTGCAAAGCTGCTGCTGGGTCAGTCCGGCAGATAGTCTAAAGGACTTAATACGCTTACCCAATAACTTCTCAATGTCGCTTATCCCACCGCCAATACTCATAGCCATATAATACTAGTTTAACTAGTTATATAAAAGCTGGTTAGTAGCAAGCTAACAGAAACAGATAAGAAGATCTGTTAAAATAGTCAAATGAAAATGAAAACTGATGAACTAAATCCTAAGGTTGTTTTAGGGGTCGCCGCTCACCCGGATGATTTAGATTTTGGAGCCTCAGGCACATTGGCAGCATTTGCTAAGAACGGAGCCGATGTCTACTACCTAATTTTAACTGATGGCAGTAAGGGAACTAGAGATAAAACATTAACTCCCAGGCAGCTAAACAAGATACGGAAAGATGAACAGCGGGCAGCAGTTAAAGCAATCAATGGTCGTGGTGTTGAATTCTTAGACTACCCAGATGGCTGCCTGGAAATAACAATGGAACTTAAGAAGGATATTGTCCAGGTTATTCGCAAGCTTAAACCTGACCTAGTCATAACGATGGACCCAACAGTTATCTATTCTGCTGAAAGGGGCATTATTAACCACCCCGACCACCGGGCAGCTGGCCAGGCCACGCTTGACGCAATATTTCCCTTAGCCCGGGACCATCTGTCTTTTCCGGAACTCTACGCGCAAGGCTTTATGCCGCATAAAACAAGGACTATTCTTCTAACTAACTTTGAGAAGCATAACTTTATAGTCGATATTTCTAGCACCTTCGATAACAAAATAGCCGCTCTTGAAGCCCACGGAAGCCAAATAAAGGACATAGGCAGGGTAGAGGGCTGGATGAGGGAAATGGCCAAGCAAGTTGGCGGCAAGCAAGGCTATGAGCTTGGTGAAGGCTTTATCCGCATAGATCTTGACGTTTAAGCAAATATTAGGCCCTCCTAGCCACGTTAAATAAGCTTAAGTGGAAATCAATGTTCATACATATCCCACCCCTCTAAAGGCCTTAAATAGCCTGAGATGTTTGCCCCGGTTAAAAGAGCTTATGGTGATATACTTAAATTACTTTATTAGCAGCTACAGATCGTCCATAACTACCGAGTTCTAACCTAATATTTAACAAGATGAAAAGTTAAGGGGCATGATAAAATCTATTAACGTTTATGGAAAATAACAAACCACGGCGAAGACCTAATAGCATCGATGGCTTTATAGTCAGGGAGAATAAAAAACCTGAACCGATTGCCGGTACCAAAGATAATTTAAAAACCCCAGAAGCCCGTTCAATAGCTAAAATGGCCAGTAGCGGGTCATTGCTTAATACCACAATCCCAGCCCAGATTAAGCCCAGTGAACCATTAAGTTCTCCCAGACCAGCTGAAACAGAGCCAGTAAAGAAAAAGCGAAGCATTAAGAAGATAATTGCCTTAGTAGTACTGGCTATCGTTTTAATTGCCGCCGGAACTGGAGCGTGGGACGCTTGGCAGCTGTACCATAAACTGCATAAGTTAGACGTCGGTAACCTAACGGCATCAGTTGGCGGGGCGGAAAACATCTTAGTAGCTGGTTCAACTAACCGCTGTAATCTGAAGGTCCAGAATGCCGAGTGGGGTTTCTGCTCAGAACGTGTAACAGGTGTAAACAGTGACATTATCTTCATTGTTCATTTAGTGCCTTCGACGCATACTGTTTCTCTCCTGTCCATCCCAAGGGACACTTTTGTGCCTAATGCCCGGTCTGGCAACGAGGCATTTAAAATAGACGCCGCTCTTTACCAGGGGCCAACCCAGCTTGTGAATGCAGTCGAAGAAGATTTCGGCATACCAATACAACACTATGCTGAAGTTGGTTTTGACGGCTTTGTAAACATTGTCAATGCTGTTGGCGGGATTAAGATGGACTTCCCGATGCCAGTCTATGATTCAGAGTCGTACCTGAACGTCCAGCAGCCAGGCTGTCATGAGTTAAATGGTGTAGAGGCCCTGCAAGTAGTTAGATCTAGGCACTTGCAGTACAAGCCTGCCGATATTACAACCAGTGACGTCAATTATTGGCCCCAGGAGGCACAAAGTGATATTGCCCGGATAGCCCGAACCCACGAATTCTTAAGAGTTCTAGCTTCAGATGTTAGCCAAAAAGGTGTTGGTAACCCAATAACCGACCAGAAATTAATCGATGCCATTGCCCCGCAGATAGAAGTAGATAATGGCCTGTCTACTTCAACCATGTTAGAACTCATGGATGATTTTCATAGTGCCAATATTAACACTATCCCCCAGTACACACTGCCGGTAGCTAGCCCCGGTTTTGGTACTTACTATTACGGTGGGGTAGATATGGGCGACATTGTGTTCCCCGTAGAACAGACGGATCAGCAGATTATAGATAAGTTTTTAGGTGCTTCAAGTAGTACTGACACTATGAACGGCAAACCGCTGCCTGAACCTCAAACAATATTGGTTAACGTCGTTAATGGCAGCGGTGTAACCGGCCAAGCGTTAGTTACTTCAGATGATCTGCAAAAATTAGGCTTTGTTATAACCGGCACGCCAACAACTGTTACACCTGTCAGTGACCAGGCTCAGGAAACAATCGTTTATTATGCCGGTTCAGCAACTGAGGCAGATGCCCTGAAAGTTGCCTCAAAGTTAAGCGGCTATGTCGTTCTCTCCCAGAATGCCAGTATGGTTAGTTCTGGTGCTGAAGTAACTGTCCAAACAGGTAGCGGTACAACAGTTAATGGCGTCAGTAATTCAACAGGCTCAAGCACTGGTTCGAGCACATCGAGTGCAACTCTAACTAACGCCGCTAACAGTACCTCGTCTACTACGACGTCTCTGGGTACAATTAGCCCAGCTAACCAGCCCTTGTCTGCCTGGGACCCCAGGGCTTGTACTGCCAATCAACCCATTATCCCTAACAACGCCAATCTCTAAGACAACTGACAATTTTCTCTTTCTGAAGCATAAGAGTTTAGGTTGATGTAACTAGTAAATAAAATGATTAACAGGGATCAAAATGCTTGATGGTACACCGTAGTCCGAGAAGTCAGAACTGCTATTACCGGAGATTTGGGTAGGGCCACAAGTTTATGAAAATGCAGTTATATTCCAATTTTCCAAACACCCTTTTCTCGAAAGGCAGGAATTGTTTGCCTCCGAGCAGCATTGATAAGGGTATTTATGGATTGTTTTTTTGTCTTAGCATAGTCAGCAAGTTTTACTGCGTTTTGCCCGCGTAAATATGTTAAACGTTTATTCAAGGATTCGATAGTTGCTAACATAACCAAATGCTCCATCCGACTAGTATGTTTGAGCTCCTGATATTCAATAAATGCCGGATAATAATAATCGATCTTGCCCTTACTTCGGATAATAACTGGTGGATAACCAAGTTGTTTGAGCTGTAAATTTAGCAGTACTCTCCCAATCCGTCCATTACCATCGACAAATGGATGAATGCGTTCGAATTCCAAGTGGAAGTATGTAATACGGTCTATAAAATAACTATTATCCGCGCTCCTATATTCAACCAAAAGATTATCAAGCAATTGCTCAATATGTTCCGGGGCAGGAGCTATATGCGTTCCAACGCGCACATATTCGTCATTTCTCCTAAATCTTCCGGCGATCTCATCCTTAATGCCACCTATAAGCATTCGGTGTAACAAAAGGATATTTTCTTTGTTGATCTCGAGGTTTTGATGATTTTGCAAATATTCAATAACTCTAGCTAGGTTTCTGGCCTCAAATAATTCCCGTACGCTTACATTCCTAGCAACTTCAAGTTCAAGTAATATTCGCTCTGTCTCTTTAAGTGTTAGGGTAGAGTTTTCAATAGCGTTAGAGTTATATACTAATTCTGGTAGCTCGGCTTCCTCTAATAAAATGAGCAGCGAATCTTTGCCAATTCTAAGTTGCTCGAATTCTTTTTTGAGCCTAGCAATTCTGTTTCGATTATATGTACTAATCATATTTAGAGTATACTAAATTAACGTATTAATGTCAATATTCCGTTAATAATTATAGAAATAGAGGGAAATTAACGATTTTACATTTTATGTGCCTTTATCTACAAATGGTACGCCCGATAGGATTCGAACCTACGACCTCATCCTCCGCAAGGATGCGCTCTAATCCAGCTGAGCTACGGGCGCCTACAATTAGTAAATATGGCGGAGAGGGTGGGATTCGAACCCACGATACCGTTGCCGATATGGCACTTTTCAAGAGTGCTACCTTCAACCACTCGGTCACCTCTCCAGGAATTAACCTAGGATTCCCAAGATTAATATATTATTCCTGATTTTTATCTAAAAGCCAATCTTCCTGAGTAAGTTATCTATGAAATCTTGGCGCGATGTTTCCTTGGGTAATACCCCTGTGAGAACAGCTTCTATTTTCTCTGCCATGTCATCAGAGAAATAAATGTACATATATGGCATAAATCTTTTAAGCGGCGTAAGCACAACACTGCTTGAGCCACCGTGATGGACTACTGAAAATGAGCGGTAACTACTGAAGTTATAGTAACGGCCGTTTACTGTAAAGCCGTTTGGAGTTAATTGGTAATTAACAACACGAGGTTTCTTTGAAGCATAAATACCGATAAGTATGCCGCTGACAATAATGACAGCCGTGGTTATCTTATCTTTAGTGGAAAAATATATCAAAGCGGAAAGACCTAAGGTAACGATTATTAACACAAGGTACCAGATAATGTTCTTGCTGTTAGAAAAGCCATTTGGTGAAGACCAGTTAAATAACGGCTCTTCGTTTTTGCCATCAGGCTGAAAAGCATTCTCTTTATCTTCTTTGTCTTTATTTGCGTTAAAGCTAAAACCCTTATCCTCACTCTTTGATATGGCCATAGGTACATTCTAACCCATAAACTCAAGCTACATAAAGTTAGTCATAAGAAGGGTGTTGTATTAATTATGTTGTAAATAGCTTTAGATCGGTTGCTTTTGCTTGAAAGGCTAAGCTATACTACAGGAAATACAAAAAGGCAAGTAACCCTAAAAAGTAAGGTATATAAATTTTGGAGGGTAACTATTATGGCGCGACACCGCGATGACGATCTTCTCTTAGAAGAAGATGATGAACTAGCTGCTGCCTTTCTTGGTGAAGAAGACATTGCAACTAACACTAATAACGATACTCAGCCTGCCCCTGAAGGGCCAACTGCTGAGGAGTGGGACGAAGAAGACAGTGTCCCGGGACAATTGGCTGTCGATGTTTATGAAACAAAAGAGAAGCTTATTGTTAAAGCCAGGACTGCAGGAGTCAACAAGAATGAGCTGGATGTCAGCATCTCAGACAATCAGCTGACAGTCAGGGGTACTCTTAACGCCGGTAACGAAGAGGGCGTTGAGAACTATTTCCTTCAAGAATGTTACTGGGGCGAATTCTCACGAACCATAGCCCTGCCTGTACCTGTTAAGGAAGAAGAGATTGAAGCAGTTTTAAAGGACGGCGTCCTAACCATTAGTTTCGGTAAAGTTAAACAAGATACGGTTAAGAAAATTGAAGTTCTTTAAGCCAGGACAAATCCTGTCCTGCCTCTAAGAGGTGGATCCTTGAAAGAAAAACTATTCCAGAAAAAAACTTTCGTAGTAGATAAAAGCACGACTAAAAAGATTCTGATTTTTTGCGTACCAATTATCTTATATATTACCCTCATATGTGTTGGCTTTGCTGCTGAAGGCAGCCAGCAGTTTTCACTTCTTGCTAATTCGTTTGATCACGGGCACACTTATTTCCTTCAATCTATCGGCGGGGTAGGGCAAGACCCCGTTCTTTACAATGGCAAGGTTTACTGGGATGAAGGCCCATTCCCGGCTGTTATATTAATGCCTTTTGTAGCCTTCTTTAATATCTGGCACATATTTTTCTATCAGGGATATATAAAGTGGCTGATAATTTTAAGTATTAGCTACTTGGTATATAAAATGGCCCGAAAGCTTGGCTTTTCGGCCACAGATAGTCTGATTTGGATGTTTGGTTTTACCTTAGGTTCAGTCTTTATGGGCGTCGGTAGTGTTTCAAGCGGCTGGCTATATGCCCAGATTGTTGCCACACTATTGGCCTTGTGGTCGTTATATGAATATATGAACAGGAAAAGGTGGTGGTTAATAGGACTATTGTCTGCCTGTTTACTGCTAACCAGAATACCGGCAGCTAGTATTTTAGTATTTTACGTTATTGCTATAGCCATGGCTAAGAAAGAATGGAGAGTCAAGTTTAAAGAGTTGTTCCAGTTGGGAGTATTCGTAGTCTTAGCCGTCTTGCTTATGGGAGTATATAACCTGCAAAGATTTGGCAGCCCTCTAGATAACGGCAACCAATATCAGCTGTTATCTCAGGGCTCTTCTGAAGCAAGATCAATGGGTGTTTTCTCATTGGATCACATCCCAACTAACTTATATACCTTACTCTTTAGGGCACCGTCACAGGAACTAGCCTCAAGCAGTTCATGGAGCCTGAAATTCCCGTGGGTAGAAAATAACATGTTGGGTGTAAGTATCTTTATTACTTCACCGTGGCTTTTATATTTCTTTACCAAAAGATGGTCAAAATATCCCAAAGAGGCTAAATACTTAGTTATTTCTTCATTAGTCGGTCTTTTGATAGTACTCTGCTATTTCGGCGATGGGGCAGACCAGCTTGGCTACCGCTATACTCTCGACTTCATGCCAACCCTCTTCCTGGCGCTAATGATGATTTACCGTAAGAATACCGGTAATCTCTCTACAGGCATGAAAATACTTCTACTAGGATCAGGTGTTACAAACTTCTACTTATTAACTACTTACGTCCAGAGTTAAGTGCCAGAAGTTACAGTGTTGCTAATACTGGTGCCTTGGTTAAGAACGATTCTAACTATAACTTGAGCTAGGATAACTATAATCAAACCAATAACCGCATAGAGAAGAGTATTTTTTGCTCCTGATACTCCACCACTCTCTCCGCCAGAAGTTATGTATCTCAGTCCAGCGTAAATGATCATTATTACTGAGATAACACCTACAACTAAGGAAAAGATATTGACTACTTTTTTAGCCAGTGATTCTACGCCAGTATCGATACTCCCACCAGTACCACAGGCAACATTACTACTAACAGCAGAGTTAATGCCGTTGTTTATCTGGCCGCCTATATTATCACATTTGACACTAGCTGACACCTGAATTGGAACTATCACCGGAATACTCATCATAAGTGCAGCCACGATGATTAAAAGTTTACTTTTTAATATATCTAACATTATTAACCCCCCAGGTTAGTTATTTTAGGTTTTTTATCCATATTTCCAATAGTACATAATTCTACAATAAATTAATAGTGTTTTTAAACATCATTTTTAATAACTGAGGATGTGTTAAGGTAACTATTATTCTGGATTGAAGTGGCCGTATTTAATACCGTGCGAACAAGCACCTGAGCAAGTACAGCAATAAATACACCTATTAGCGCATATATGAGAGTATTCCTGGCTGATTGAACAGAGTTCGAATCACCTCCGGCCGTAACAAACTTTATACCAGCTACCAGTAACATTATTACTGAAATAAGTCCTACAACTATGGACATAATATTGACCACTTTATGGGCAGTGCTTTGTAATACGTTGGATTTAGTACAGCTGGCCGTAGTCGATATGCTTTTTATGCCATTACAGGCCTCACCAACAAAAGAATCGGCAGAGGCATAGTTAAGGGTAGCAGAAAACATGGTCACAATAGTGATTACAGCCACAATTATTTTGAAATATTTCACCTTAAACATTTTACGCTACGTTCTTTAATACGAAAACTACGATTGACTGGGCTAGTACAGCAACAACAATACCTACAAGGGCGTATATAATTGAGTTTCTGGCGGTAGCTATAGCTTGAGCATCACCCCCGCCAATAATCATCTCAATACTGGCAATAATTAAAACAATAACGGCAGCAACACCGATAATGTATGATATGACATCAATAGTGGTCTTTAGGGCCACCAGAATTGGATCTGGATTACCATTTTTTTGCTGTGTTGCTACAGCACTACAGACATCGGTATGCTTACCGGCTAGTACGCCATTAGTACAGCTTTGGAAAATGTTAACGGCAAAAGCTGGCTGGCTAAAAGACAGGGTAGTTAACATTAATAAAATGATGGATAATATTACTTTTTTCATAACTTCCCTAACACAAATGCTACAACCGCTTCGGCACTTAAAGAAACAAGCAGGCCAATAGCGGCATAGATGATAGTCTCTCTGGCTTTTGCAGCTTCTTCCGGTTTGCCGCCTGAAGTTACAAAACTCAAGCCGCCAATAACGATCATTAATACAGATATGACAGCGGCTATACCGAAGAATATCTCAAGAGCCGTATGGAGCGCACTTGAATCAGCGGTAACTTTCGGCAAACCAGTATCACAGGTCCCGTCGCCAGGACAGTTAACAGAAACTGTAGATGATGCAAGTAATCTTAGAAAAATTGATGGGATCATTTAAAGCTCCCGGCAATGAAGGTTACAATTACGGCCGACAAAATACATACAGTAAGACCAATAGCCGCATTTATTATTGTGCTTAGGGCTTTAGAAGTTTCCTGCGGTTTGCCTTGGCTGGTTGAGTACTGAATACCGGCATAAATTATGATGCCAATAGCAGCTAGGGCGGCTACCCGAAGCAGTATTTCTACTATAGCGGCAACAATAAGCCAGATGTCTGAAAGACTGGTTAACTCCGGGGATTTCGGTGAACCTGTGCAGGATAAATATTCATACCAGGTTGGAAAGTTTAAAAATTTATTTTGCACGCAAGCTGCTGCAAAATGCTGGTTGAGTAATATTTGTCCTAAATTCATTGCTTAAAGAATCCTACTGGTATTACATAATTAAGTATTGCGTAAGCAAATATAAAGATAAGTAATGCAGTCAGGGCTGAGGTAAGTCTCTTTATGGCCGCTCCTGTGGCATTAGGGTCACCTCGTGATGTGATGTATTGTATCCCGCCAATAATTACTGACACTATTACTACTAGACCAACACCATCGGATAAAAATCTGATGATGGCAAACAAGAGATCAACAATACCATTGTGAGGATTGGAACAGTAACTAGTCGATGCATAGCCAGTAGTTGAACTACCACAGCCGTTGCCATAACAACCAAAATTAATACTAGTCTTCACATAGGTGCTGCCAGCACCACACCCATTTGCTAAACGAATATTGGATATCTGGCAGCTAGCTCCCCTGGGACAACTTTCGTTTAATAGAGAGTTTGTCTTTGCCAAACTGAAACTGCCAATAACGAAAAACAGACTTATAACTAAAAAGGGTAGGAGTAAAAGTTTACGCGTTTTAAAATGTTTTAGTTTTTTGGCTGCCATTTTGATCAAATTATATCCTTATATTTGCTCTCATACAAGGTGTTATACTTATTGTTATATGGCAACATATAAGCTTATCCAAGATGTTGAAGCTGATGACAAACTTCTAGGTCCTTTAAGTTTCAAACAATTTGTCTATGCCTTGGCAGCCTTATTCATGCTTTATATTAGTTATGTCCTTTTTGCACATCACGCTGGGATTTTAGACATTGTCACCATGCCAATAGCTTTGTTTGCCGGGTTCTTAGCTTATCCTTTTGGTAAAGACCAGCCGACCGAATTATGGGCTCTTTCTAAACTAAGGTTTTTCTTAAAACCAAGGCACCGTATCTGGGCCCAAAGCGGTGTTAAAGAACTAGTTACCATAACAGTTCCGAAGAAAATTGAAATGCAAAAAACTAATGGCCTATCGCAAAATGAAGTAAAATCAAGACTTCAGGCTCTGGCTTCTACTATAGATAGCCGCGGGTGGGCTATTAAGAACGTAAATGTCGCCTATCAGTCGCCACTTGTTAATGACGATGAAGATTCAGACAGGTTAATTAGCCCGGCTACTTTACCTCAGGCAGTGCCAGAATATGATGTCCCCGACTCAGAAGACCTATTTAATGATTTAGCTAATCCAATTGCCCAGCAGTTTAATAGAATGCTGTCAGCTGACACCAGCTTAAGACACCGGGAGTTAATAGATAATCTGAATGAAACTAGGGCTGAAGTAGCAAAAAGGCATAAAGAACCACTAGTCATAGGTACCCCTAAGCAACCTACAGCTGCCGTGTCACCTTCTTTTGAACGTGAAATAGACGCCGAACTTAAGGATGCCTACCAGTCAAGCCGTGCACCTTTAAGCAATATGCACGCTTTAAGAAGCAAAGTAGCCAAGACTCGTAGTAAACCAGCTGCCGTAATAGCTCCGGAACCACCGCTAGCCGCTCCTCAGCCTGATCCTGTTATAATGAACTTATCGAAAAGAAACGACTTAAACGTCAGTGTTATTTCTAAAGAAGCCGACAGGGCCAAACCAGATAACACCGGCATGGTTGAAGTCTTAATACCTCATTAATTAGATATAGGTGGGCTATGGATCCAACAAACAATATAAATCAAGCAACACCAGCCGTAACCGGCTTACCGGGTAGTGCTAATTTACCGCCTGTACCGCCTAGCTACACACCTAGTTATCAGCCAGTAGCGGGGCAGCTTCCTGCCCAGCCAAAACCTAAAACCAACCCTAATAGCACTCAAAATACACTCCAAATCGCTGAGATAAGAGACGGCATAGTAATAATGAACGACGGCTCTTTTAGGTCTGTCATCATGGTAAAAAGTATTAACTTTGATCTGATGAGCACCCAAGAACAGGAAGCTGTTGAATATTCATACCAGGGATTTTTGAATTCTCTTTACTTTACCATTCAAATATTTGTCAGGACTCAAAAAGTTGATCTACAGCCTTATATAGAAAGACTGGACAAAATTCGGACTGAACACGACAATATGCTGCTTGCCCTATTAATGGAAGATTACATCAATTATATGGATTCTTTAAGCCAGCAGACAAACATTATGGATAAGAAGTTCTATGTAGTCATCCCGTTCTTCCCGCATGAAGATATCCAAAAGGCACTAACCGAAAGTAAGAATTTTCTAACTGGTTTAGTCGGCCTATTCAATACCAAGGAACAGCACGTTGTTATAAACGAAGAAGATCTTGAACAAGCTAAAACAGAGCTTAGAAACAGAGTACAGGCAATCCTAGCAGCCTTAGCCCAATGTAATATTCAGGGCCTGCCTCTAGATACACAGGAATTAATTGAGCTTTACTACGACACATATAACCCAGATACTGCTACTCGCCAGCAGCTTAAAAACTTTGACGATCTTTCAGCTGACGTAATAACTAAGGGTGAGGGCACTGCCCCTCAAAGCCACTTGCAAAGGGAGCTAGAGTAAGATGGCTATTTTTAAGAATAAAAGTGCAACTTCAAGCGTTGATCCGGTAACCATTGCCCAACAGCATCAGCAACAAGAAGAGCATGAGGTTGAGACAGCTTACCAAAAGGGTATCACCGCACTTCGGGATTTTATTGCCCCCAGCTCACTTGAATATAGTTCAACATACTTCTTGCTGGGTACAAGATACGCCCGCACTTACTACGTATATGGGTACCCGCGAAATCTATACACCGGTTGGCTGTCTGGGATGGTCAACCTGGATGAAGTTATGGATCTTAGTTTGTATATCTACCCGGTAGAAAGCAGGGTAGTACTTGAGAATTTAAAAAAGAAAGTTACCAGACTTGAAGCCGGTATTCAAATAGACACCGACAAGGGCAGGGTCAGGGACCCGGAAAAACAGGCGGCCATATTAGATGCCGAAGAGATGCGGGATAAACTGCAGGTGGGAGAGGAAAGGTTCTTCCGCTTTGGCTTTTATTTCACAATTTACGCCGGCGACATGGAAGAACTGGAATTTGTTAGCCATAAAGTTGAGTCACTACTTGGCCAACAGCTTGTTTATTCAAAACCGGCCACTTCTCAGCAAGAACAAGCTTTTAACAGTACAGTCCCCCAAATGACTGACCTGCTGCAAATTAGAAGGAACATGAGCACTGGAGCACTAAGCACTAGTTTCCCATTCACCAGCGCTGACTTAAGCCAGGACAGCGGTATTTTATACGGCATTAATATGCATAATTCAGGCCTGGTAATATTTGATAGGTTCTCTCTGGAAAATGGCAACTCAGTTGTATTTGCAAAGTCTGGAGCCGGGAAATCTTTCCTTGTAAAACTAGAAGCTTTAAGAAGTATGATGTTCGGTACTGAAATATTCATTATTGACCCGGAAAATGAATACCAGAAAATGTGTGATGCCGTTGGCGGAGCTTATGTCCGGTTAAGCCTCAGCTCGGCGACCAGAATTAATCCTTTCGACCTACCGGAAGTAGTCGATACTGAAGAGGCGGACAATGCCCTCCGCAGTAACCTTATTACACTTCATGGACTGCTCAGACTGATGATGGGTGGTGCCCAGACTCAGATGTTAGGTGGTGCGGCAACAGCCGTACCAGTACTGGCTCCCAGTGAAGAGGCGGACCTGGATGCTGCTCTAATTGAGGCCTATGCGAGGGCTGGCATTACTAATGACCCGCTGACTCACCGTTCACAGCCGCCAACTATAAATGACCTTTATGACACACTGCTGCATATGGGCGGTAACGGTCCGCAGTTAGCCCAAAGGTTAAGAAAGTATACAACCGGCACCTTCTCCGGTATTTTCTCCCAGCAGTCAAATATAAACATTAATAACCCCATGGCAGTATTTAATATTCGCGATCTTGAAGATGAGCTAAGGCCTGTCGCTATGTACATCGTCTTAAATTACATTTGGAACAAGACAAAGATAGACCAAAAACGCCGGATCTTAATTATTGATGAAGCTTGGCAGTTAATGAAGTATGAGGACTCAGCCAATTTCTTATATAGTCTGGCTAAAAGAGCCAGAAAATATAATTTAGGAGTTACGACCGTTACCCAGGATGTTGAAGACTTTATGGGTTCCAGAATGGGCAGGGCAGTCGTGGCTAACGCTTCGATGCAGTTTCTGCTTAAACAGTCTACTTCAGCGGTAGATGTACTGTCTGATGTTTTTAAGTTAACCAGCGAAGAGAAAAAGAGATTAAGCCAGTTCCCGGTCGGCCAGGGATTATTCTTTGCTGGCCAAAACCATGTCCATATCCAAGTTGTTGCCAGCCCGACAGAAACAAGCCTCATAACTACTACCCCGGGTGTTGATAACAGCCAGAATGTAGCGCCAGTATCCCTTTATGACAGGGAAAGACCAGCAGTAACACCTGCTGGTCCTGCGTCGCCTGTAGAACAAACAGTAGACATCAACCCCGCTGGTACTCCGCCGTCTCAGCCTACAGTTCAATAACTTTACTTTTAATATCCAGATTTTTTAAGACCACGTCAGCGTCTGTCGTAGTAATAAAGGATTGATTGTCTTTCAAATAGCCGGTTAACGACTTTCTCCTAACACTATCGAGTTCACTATATACATCATCTAGCAGTATCACTGGTTTAGTGCCTTTAATATTATCTAGCTTATTAAGTTCAGTTATTTTTAGGGCCAAAACAGCAGTCCTAAGCTCACCCCTCGAAGCATAGCTCGTGGATGGATGATTATTATATAGAACAGTGAAATCATCACGATGCGGGCCGTGAAGCGTAAAGCCGGTTCTTAAGTCGTCCTCTAAATCACTCTCCAGCTGTTTCAAATAAGAAGTCTCGTACATTCTAGGGTCAAACTGTGTTTTATATGTCATTAAAAGTCTAACCTTATCTTTAGAAAGACCCATATATATATCCGGCAGGGTCTTGTTTATCTCAACAATAAGGTTGTTTCTTGCCTGGACTACCTGCCCGGCCAATTGGCTCAAACGAATATTCCAGGGGAATAATTGGGAATTTGTTATACCAACCGGCCTTTTAAGTAAGGAGTTTCGCTGAGCGAGAGCGCGGGCATACTTTCTAATAAGAGAAGGGTATTCGCTTGCCAGCTGGGCCAGGAAAGAATCAAGGTAGTTGCGCCTCTTTTCAGGCGAGCCACTAAGAAGCTGTAAGTGGTTGGGTTCAAATATTACTACCGGCAGTTTTAAACTAATGGGCAGTCTATTATATTGCTTGCCATTAATCTCATATGTTTTGTTGGGTTTTTGGTCATTCCTGACCTTAATTATCCTTTTACTGCCATCATCTTCGCATTCAATCCTTAACCAGCTCTTTTTAAAGCGTATTAGCTCCAAATCTTTAGCCCGGTAAGACGAGCCGGTTCGTGAGAAAAGTATGGCTTCTAAAATATTAGTTTTCCCGGCAGTATTTGGCCCAACAATAATATTGGCTGATGGGCTGAAGTTAAACAAGCTGTTCAGATAGGAGCGGAAGTTTTGAACCTTTAGGCTAGTGATCATTTTTGTTTTTGGGAACTTTAGGACTTCAGAGGCATTATGACATGAACATAATCTTTAGATCTTGGATCTTTTAGAAGCACGGGTTCTATCTTGCCATTAAACGAGAAAACAATACTTTCACCATTAAAGGCGTTTATGCCGTCAATTAAAAATCTGGAGTTTAAGGTTATGCTGCCGGCACCAGTTACCTTAGCAGCCGCTTTGGCATCATTTTCACCTAGTTGTGAGGCTAAAGATTTAATCTCGACATTTTGTTTTTCTTCACTAAGTTCAATTGTTATACTCCCGGCTGTTTCCCTAGCGAAAAGACTGGACACCTTAACAATGTTTAATAGATCTGCTCTTTTAAGGGTTGCTGAATTTTCAGCCTTCGTTGGGATTAATGGTTTGTAATTGGGGTAGGAGCTGTCTATTAGCCTGGTAACCAGCTCGACATCACCAAAACTGAATAATGCCTGCTGCTCATCTTTAACAATTTTTACTGTTTCAACGTTATCATCTAGCGTTCTCAAAAGATCGTTCATGGCTGAAGCCGGTACCAAAAGTTCAATATTCGGAACCTTAGCGGCAATTGTTTTCTCAGCCAATCTTGAGCTGTCAGTCGCGGCGATAAAAAGCTTGCCGTCTTCAGAATTGAAGAAGACACCGCTTAAGACAGGTCTGCTGTCGGTAGACGAGGCGGCGAAAACCACCTGCTGAAGTCCTCTTTTTAGCTCCGGCGCATTAACTTTTATTGTTTCTCCATCTTCAATGGCTGGCATTACAGGAAAATCTTCAGCGGAAACGCCATTGATTGTCGAGTTGTATTGGTCTGTGGTTAGTTTAAGTTTTTTATCTTCTAGTTCAAGGTGGATTACGCCGGGCGGCAAGCTGGCTACAAAACTGGCCAGCAAGGCTGCTGGGACAGTAATAACACCTTCTTTTTCAATCTTTGCGCCGATATAGTGAGTGATACCAATATTTAAATTGGTCGCAGCTACACTTAATCTGTTTTTAGCGGCTTTTATTAAAACATTTGCCAGTATTGGTAGAGTTCCGCGGTTATCGGCTACACGGGCAACCGAACCTAAAGCCCGGTTAAAATTTTCTTGTGTAACTTGTAGTTTCATAATAATTATATTTAGTTAGTTTAGTCTTTATTATTATAGTAATTGTGGATTTGTAGGAAAAAACTAACTTTCCCTCCTTAAATCCCACTCATTTAGTTGATCAAAAGCTGTTATTTGATTGTTTAAAAACTTAGTACAAACAGCCAAGTTGTCCCCCGTAGAATTAGTTATAGAATTGTCTGTGTTTAAAAAACCGGTTATTAAGAACAGGTTAGGCACTATATCTACACAGACTTTAAACATATTTTTAGGCATAAAGACGCTCCTTTATGTCGGCAATTGTCTGTCTAAGACCAGGATCAAGCCGTGACTGCTTCTCTATTTTCTCGACTGAATGTATAGCTGTTGTATGGTCTTTCTTACCTAATTCACGGGCTATTTTAGGGAAGCTTAGGTGAAGTTCGCTGCGCAGCATATACATGGCAATTTGCCGGGGCACAACAATGTCTTTGTCTCTTTTAGGACCAATAATATCTTCGATAGGGATCTGGAAATGTCTAGAAGTTCTTTCAATAATTTGCTTGGCGCTTAAGTGTTTTGGTCTTGTTTTGGTTGTGCCAAGTAAACTAGTAGCGACAGCCAATGATGGCTCTAGGGATCTCATCTCACAAAAAGCAAGAAGCTGGTTTAGGGCTCCTTCAAGCTCCCTAATATTTGTCGGTATATTATTAGACAAATACTCAACTACTTCAGGCGCTAGGGTTACATCATGCCCTTGGGCTTTAGATTGGATGATGGCGCATCTTGTCTCAAAATCAGGAGTCTGCATGTCTATGCTCATTCCCCAGGTGAACCTGCTTCTTAGTCTTTCTTCCAGGGTTGGTATCTCTTTCGGTGGTTTGTCTGAGCTAATAATAATCTGCTTGTTTGCCTGGTACAGCGCATTGAAGGTATGGAAGAACTCTTCCTGGATCTTTTCTTTACCGGCAATAAACTGGATATCATCGACAATTAAAACATCGGCTGAACGGTAGTAACCAGCAAAATCGGCAGTTTTTCTAAATCTTAGGGCATCAACGAACTCCTGTAAGAACTGCTCAGTAGATATATATAGAATCCTAAGATCTGGTTTTGAAGCTGTCATAGCATTGCCAACTGCCTGGATAAGGTGAGTCTTGCCAATGCCAACCCCACCGTACAAAAAGAGCGGGTTATATTTCTTACCGGGATTTTGGGTTATTGCCTGGCAGGCAGCAAAGGCCAGCTCATTGCTGGCACCAACGACGAAGTTATCAAAAGTGTAGCGGTCATTTAAGCCTTGTCTATAAGAGTGGGCTAGACTGCTGCCGGCAGAAGCCTTATGTATTAATTCATCCTCTAAGGCCGCCTCTTCGCCAAACATGGTCGGGTCATCAAAAGTTGATTTCTGAGGGCCTATAGAGCTTATCTTATATTCAATACTTTTTGGTTTAATACCGTTTTTAATCAAAACCTCGGATATTAAAGAGTTATATTTTCGCTCCAGCTGCTGCTTAATAAAGATATTGGGTACACCGATAACAGCAGTAGTTTCATCAGATTTAACCAACTCTGTGTTTTTAAACCAGGTCAGGAAATTTCCCCTGGAAACGGAAAGTTCAATTTCACCTAAAACAGCTTGCCACAAGCTATCATTTTGCATGTATTACCCTTTTTCTCTCTACAATATAGCCTATATTATAGAACTTTTCCACACCCCCCTGGCAAGTACATTCTGTTCTGTAATAAATCGCACGTGGTTCAGGGTTGACTTGTACACATCGGCCTTTCATATCTAGAATTGTGTGGACAGACGCTGTAGGTACGTGGATAACTAAACCCGTTTAGTACAATAAATATTGTTAAATTCACTTTTTAAGGAACAAATTAATTTACTAATAGCTCTTGGTATTTCTAGGGTACAATAGACCTATGCCTAAAAGAACTTATCAACCAAAGAAGCGGCACCGAAGCCGTCAGCATGGCTTTATGAAACGAATGGCCAGCAAGGCCGGCCGTAATGTCTTAGCCCGTCGCCGGGCTAAGGGCCGAAGCCGTTTATCTGCTTAGTTAAAGCCTAAGGTCCTAGGAGCCCACGGCCAATGATTCCGAAAATTAACCGCTTTCATGGTCACAACAGTTTAAGTACGGTCTATAGAAAAGGCCAGACTGTTTCTTTTAACCAGGTTAGTATTAAATATTTACCGATAAAACCAGACAAACCCTATAGGGTAAGTGTCGTTGTTACGCGTAAGGCGGATAAATCTGCTGTTGTTAGGAACAGGATAAGACGGCGGGTGTATGGGCTTGCCAGGCTTAAAAAACCAAGCCTCAACCAAAATGTCGATATGATAGTAAGCGTCCACAGTAATGATCTGGCTGTCATGAAAGCGGTTGAGCTGGATGAACTTTTTGACCAGCTGCTTAAAAAAGCTGGCCTTATAGATCCCTAAGTTAACAGACATGATATAGTAAACGTTAGCAAAAGGGGACTGCTACCGATGTTTACTACTATTATTGTAAAACCGCTGTTTAATTTACTGGTCTTTATTTATGCCATTTTGCCTGGCCATAACTTTGGTCTAGCTCTAATTATCTTCACTATCTTATTTAGACTTGTTCTTTGGCCGCTTGTTAAAAAGCAGCTTCACCAGGCTAAAGCAATGCGTAAGCTCCAACCTGAACTCAAACAAATTAAAAAAGATGCCAAAGGAGACAAACAGAAAGAAGGCCAGATGGTTATGGCCTTATATAAAGAGCAGGGCATTAATCCGGTCGGCACACTGCCAATCTTTGTTGTTCAGATAATTATCTTAATCGGGCTAAACAGCGGGCTAAGAAAGATAATAGCCAACCGACAAGAAGTTATTACATTCTCTTATTCCTGGGTTAGGCATTTGCCTTGGATGAGGCATTTAGCTGCTAACATCCATCTTTTTGATAACACTCTTTTTGGTTTCGTAAATCTTGGCAGAAGCGCTCTATCTTCCGGCGGTGTCTATTGGCCCGCTATGATAATAGTTGTCCTGAGTGCTGCCAGCCAGTACTTCCAATCTAAGCAGCTGATGCCAACGAGTAAAGACCAAAAAGGTCTTAGACAGATAATGAAGGAGGCTAGCAAAGGGAACCAGGCCGATCAGAGCGAGATAAGCGGTGCAGTTGGTAAAAGCACCCAGTATATTCTGCCCTTCATGATATTCTTTTTTACCGTCGAACTAGCCTCAGCCCTTAGCCTTTACTGGTTCACCAGCGGTCTGGTAGCCTATATTCAGCAGAGCATAGCATTGCGCGAAGATGAAACTGAGTTAGAAGGCATGGCAGATACACCTACAGTGCCATCTAAAGATGTGAGTGCTATTCCTGAAGCTGAACTTATTGATTCTAAAGAGACACCTCCTAAAACCCCAAAACCTAAAAACCCTAAGAGGAAGAAGTCTAAAAAGAGGAGAAAGAGATGAACGATTCACTGGAAGAAGCTATTATTTATGCTAAAAAATACCTTGAAGATATATTGTCTTTCTTTGGGCTAAATACTGATGTCTATGCCACCAGTGAGGACGAAGTTATACAGTTAGGCGTACCAAGTACCCATCTCAACGGCTTTTTAATAGGCCAAAGAGGTGAGAATATGCGCTCCATGCAGTACCTTACTTCAACAGCACTAAAGAATAACGATTTCTCACATACCAGGGTAAATGTCGACATAGCTGAATATAAGAAACAAAGAGCCGACAGACTAAGAGATAGGGCTGAAGACTGGATGAAAAAGGTCAGAGACAGTAAAAAACCAATGTCACTAGAACCTATGAATGCTTCAGACCGCCGGGTAATTCATAAACTAGCTGGAGAATACAGCTTAATAAGTGATTCGGAAGGTGAAGGCCGGGACAGGCACATTGTCTTAAAACCTGCTAAAGATTAAGACTTCAACACCCGGTCGTAGACAGCCAGTGTTTGCTCAGCCATTCTTTGCCAGGAGTATTTAGCAACCTGGGTATGACCTTTCTTAATCATCTTGGTACGCAGATTCTCGTCACTTAAGACCTTGTTAATAACGTCAGCCATATTGTCAATGTCTTTAGGATCAAAATACATCGCAGCGTCACCGTAAACTTCTGGTAAACAGGCGGCATTACTAGATACCACAGGAGCTCCATGTACCATTGCCTCGAGTCCGGGCAAACCAAAACCCTCACTTAAAGAAGGGAAGATATAGGCTGCACAGTTTTCATATAGCCACCTAAGCTGTCCTTCAGATATAAAGTCGGTAAAGATAACATCTTTAAGGCCCCTCTCTTTAACGTCTTTCTCTATGTTTAGATAATTATCATTTTTCTTACCAGCTAGGACTAAACATAGTTCAGGATGTTTGACTTTTAATATCTCAAAAGCATCAATTAGACGGTTTAAGTTTTTATGAGGCCACGGCCGGCCAATATACATAATAAACTTCTTACCAACTAATTTTTTCATCGGATCAGCCTTCTCTTTTATCTTGTCTGCTGATTCTAGAGTCACAACAAACTTATTTGCGGGCTGATGGGTAAATTTAATGACATCACTCTTTACATATTCAGTAGGCGTAATTATTACCGTCGATTTAGATGCTGCCATTTTAACTATTCGGTTATATACAATTTTCTTAACCTCAAATACTGGTCGTGGCGTTAAAGGATTACGAAATTCTGATTTAGACATGGTTAAATCATGTATTGTCGTTACGACTTTGCCTCGATACATAACTGGTTGCTGGGTCATAGCGAAGTGTACGAGATCAGCATCTAATTCATTAACTTCTTTAAGAAGATCTGTCTGCTCTTTGAATCCTAACAGCGGGACTTTAGTCTCACAGACAGCATATTTAGGTGCAATCTTCTTTATAAAATCTGCCCGGTTGGAGTAAGTGATTATATTGAAGTCGTAATCAGGATCAATCTTAGCAATATATTCAATTAATTTATCTATGTACCTACCAGTTGATGTGCCTGATGACCTGGCATCAATAGCTATTAAACCCATTAAGTAATAATATCGCATAAACCACGATGCTATACTAGCTACAAGAAATAATTGTTAAAGGAGATTTATGCCAACTGCTCTAATAACAGGTATCACGGGTCAAGATGGCCATCATTTATCTGAACTGCTGCAAGAGAAAGGCTATGAGGTATATGGGGTCATTCGTGGGCAGCAAAACCCTAAAAAAATACGGATTGAACAGGAACAGCCTTATATAAAACTAATTGAGGCTGATCTAACAGATCAAACATCACTGACACGCGCACTAGAAGTCGCTAAGCCCGATGAAGTGTATAACCTTGGAGCCGTCAGCCATGTTGGCTATTCTTTTAAGAATCCTTTTTTAACAGCTGAAGTTACCGGCCTAGGCGTTCTGAATTTATTAGAAGCAATTCGTTTAACTGGTGGCACAAAGACTATCCGTTTTTACCAGGCATCAACCAGTGAAATGTTTGGCGGCCTAGACTATAACCGTCCTGGCAAAGGATATGATGAAGATGCATTATTTCATCCCAGAAGCCCGTATGGCGTTGCAAAACTATATGGTCACTGGATTACTAAAAATTACCGGGAAAGCTATAGAATGCACGCAAGCTGCGGTATTTTATTCAACCACGAAGGGCCTTATCGAGGCATAGAGTTTGTTACCAGAAAAATAAGTAATGCAGTTGCTCGAATACATTTAGGCCTGCAAGATCATATTGAACTCGGTAATCTAGAGCCGAAGAGAGATTGGGGCTATGCTGGCGACTATGTCGAGGGTATGTGGCGGATGCTCCAGCAAAAACAACCAAATGACTATATATTGGCTACCGGCGAAACTCATTCAATCGAGGACTTTCTGAGCCTAGCCTTTAAACAGGTTGGGATTAATGACTGGAAACCTTATGTCAAACAAAACCCAGCCTTTATGAGGCCGGCAGAAGTGGACATATTACTAGGGAACCCATCCAAAGCAGAAAAGAAACTAGGCTGGAAAAGAAAAGTAGATTTTCAGGGTCTAGTCAAGATGATGGTTGAGTATGATATAGGTCTTGAGTCGGCTAGGGATATACCCTCAGCCTAAACGATAGCTATTCCATACTCCTCCAGTAGTCCATGACATCAGCTAGTGTTTGCTTCAACTCTATTTGAGGCTGCCAGCCAGTGGTATTACTTAGATACGAGTTATCTCCGAATATACTGTCAATATCTGTTGGGCGAAACTTATCTTGATCAACAACTATCTTGGGCCTTTTGTTCGCGAAGCTCATTAGAGTATCTAATATTTCTTGGCCGCTATGCGCCTTACCAGAGCAAACGTTATAAACTTTATGTGACTCACCTTTCTCTAACAGCAATCTATAGGCTCTAACAATATCCCTAACATCTGTATAGTCACGTTTTGTCTTGATATTACCGACAGTTACTTCGTTACCTTTATTTTTCTCACAATCAACAAGTTGTCTGGCTAAATCTGATACTAAAAATCCAGGTCCTTGTCCTGGGCCGCAATGGTTGAAAGGTCTAGCAATAATATATTCAAAACCCTGACCTTCGTAGTATTCAGCTAACTGTTCCTGGCCTAGCTTACTTACCGAGTATGGAGATAATGGTTTAACCGCCGAATCTTCATTTAAGGGCAGGCCAGAGCTTGGATCATAGAGACTACCACTACTAATTATTAAGAATCTCGGATGAACATTTTGTTTCCTGGCAATCTCGTATAGGTTACATTCCATCCCTATGTTTGCCGATATATAACCCATTGGGTCGTCAAAAGACGGGCCAACAGCTGCAAGTCCGGCTAAATGGATTACTGAATCAATTTTACTAAAGTTTAATTTCTCAACCTCTTTAATATCGGTAAGATCAAGCGCCTTATACTCAACCCTATCGTTAACTATGTCTGATAATTGGCGTCCTCCAATAGCTAATATTTCATAACCATTGGCCAAAAGTTCATCTAAAAGATGTTTACCAACAAAACCGTTTGAGCCTGTCACTAATACTTTGGTCATACTGTAATCAGACTACAATAGTATCACTGCAAAAGACAGTATCCTTGCCGACAGCCGCAATAATCAGTAAAATTACTGCTAATGGGGAAATTAAAACAGCGTTACCGATACTCGGTTATTTTACTTCGTGAAATCGTCCGTACTGATTTTAAGCTACGTTACCAAAACTCAATACTTGGTTATGTATGGTCACTTCTTCGTCCCCTGCTACTATTCTTAATCCTATATTTTGTCTTTACTAAGTTCTTAAAAGTCGGGAATAGTGTCCCTCATTATCCGGTTTACTTATTACTCGGACTATTGTTCTGGAACTTTTTTGTTGAAGTGACAATGGGAAGCGTTACATCCATTGTGGGGAAGGGTGATCTAATTCGTAAAATTAACTTTCCTAAGTATGTAATTATTCTGGCCGTTATTATTGCTGCTTTAATTAACCTATCTTTAACAGCTGTAGTAGTTATTATCTTTATGGTAGTTGGGCATGTCGCCGTTCATCTTCAAGCTCTATTATTGATACCACTTCTTCTTGAGCTCGTTCTGATAGCAGTAACAGCTGCCTTTTTCTTAAGTACTGCTTTTGTAAGGTATAGAGACATGTCCTATATTTGGGAAGTTATAATCCAGGCAGCTTTCTATGCGACACCAATACTTTACCCATTAACACGTGTCCCTCACTCTTTTGCTAAGTTTTTGATACTTAACCCGATGGCTCAAGTTATTCAAGACTCCAGATATGTGCTTATAACGCATTCCACACAAACGATATCCAAGGTATATGGAGGTGATTATTGGGTATGGGCTATCCCAATCGGGATCACAGTTATACTTTTTATTCTGACCTCAAACTATTTCCGCAGACGGTCTAAATCGTTTGCCGAGGAGGTTTAGTATGGAAAATGATGAAATTGTAATTAGGGTTGAAAATGTCTATAAAGACTTTATTTTACCTCACGAAAGGGTGGGGAGTGTAAAAGGCATATTTACCAGTATGTTTAATAAAGCTACGAGGATTAAGGAGAAGCAACACGCCCTTAAAGACATATCTTTCGAAATAAAAAAAGGTGAATTTTTTGGTATCGTTGGCAGAAATGGAAGTGGGAAAACCACACTTCTCAAATTGCTAGCATCTATTTACCAACCAACAAAAGGTAATGTAACCACAATAGGTAAGCTGGTACCTTTTATAGAATTAGGCGTAGGATTCAATCCAGAGTTATCGGGTCGGGACAATGTTTATTTAAATGGTGCAATGTTGGGATTTTCTAGTGATGAGGTCGAAGCAATGTACGATGAAATAGTTTCATTTGCTGAACTTGAACGATTCATGGACCAGAAGCTAAAAAACTATTCATCGGGCATGCAAGTGCGTTTAGCGTTTTCAATGGCAACAAGAGCCAAGGCAGATATATTGCTAGTCGATGAGGTGCTCGCAGTTGGTGATGCCGACTTTCAACGGAAGTGTTTTGAATATTTCCAGACCCTAAAGAAGAATAAAAAAACAGTTGTTTTTGTGAGCCATGATATGGACGCAGTGCGTGAGTTTTGTGATCGAGCAGTGCTTATAGATGACGCCCGACTCAAGGCAAGTGGTTTATCCGGGGATGTTGCTAAGGAATACTCTCTCCTATTTATAGATAATCAAGCAGAAACAGAGAGTGGTAATTCTTCTCAGTCGCAGCGCTGGGGAACTGGCGATGCTAAATACGATAAAGTCAAAGTTATCACGAAGGATGATCATGTATATGTTCAGGCTGATGTGACTGCAAAGACAAAAGATTTCGAATTAATTCAGTATGGAATTCATATATCAGGTGTTGATGGCAAAGAAATTGTCGCTACAAACAACCGAATGGTCAACAAACCAGACATAATTGAGCTGAAAAAGTCAGAAACAGTGCGATTAGAATGGGAAGTTTTAAACATTTTTAGTGATGGCAGGTATTTTGTTACGCTCACATTGGTAGACGGATCGCATACTCCCCTGGATTGGTATAGTAATGCTGCCTCATTCGTTGTTAAAAGAATTGAACGATCAACTACTGCGATCATGCCGCCCATGTCAGTCGTACTCAAGACTAAACATGGAGAAGAGGATTCTAGTGAAGAACAGTAAAAGTGTTTACCAAGCGGTAGCCAATAAGATGACGGGCAATGCATTTAAAAGACTAGTAGGACTTGAGACGGCTACAGAAGCTTTGCGCAAAGATGTTAAAAAACTCTCAGATGTACAAGATAGGATGGGCAGATATGACACAGTGGGCATAATGCCTATTTCAGAGAGGGAGATTGCAGTTAAACTCTTCAACGACCTTATCATGTATCTAGACCCCTATGATATAGCCGTGGTACCGCATATAGCCCTTGAACGTATATGGGAGAGGGAGATTACATATGCTTGGCTTGCTACACTAGAAAAGGACGTTCGCCCAGATCCGGTAGTTGTTGATATAGGAGCAAATTTTGGCTACTACAGCGTATTTGCCGCTCAGATGAACAGAAAACGTGGCAAAGTAATACTATTTGAAGCCAATCCCAATCTTCATCACTATATACATAAAACCCTTTCTGTTAATTGGTTGAACGAAAATACTATTGTAGAAAACACGGCGCTCAGTAACAAAAAAGGTACTTCTAAGTTGAATATACTTAAAGATTATATTGGCTCATCATCAATGCAGTCAATCGAGCGACTTATGAGTTACAACGGACACCAAATGAACGTTGAGGCTGAAAGTACTGTGACTGTGCCAACTATTGACCTAGATAGTTATTGTAAGATGAATAAGATTAAAAAGATTGACCTTATAAAAATGGACATTGAGGGGTATGAAGAAACTGCATATGAAGGTATGAGGAGAATAGTAAAAGAGAGCCCAAATTTAATACTTTTTATGGAGTTTACAAAAGGTGGATATGAAAACCCTCAAAAATTCTACGCCCAACTTATATCTGACTTTGAGTTTGTATACAGTATTATGCCAGACGGGCAGTTAAGACACCTAGAAAATACGGAATATGGACAGGTAATTAGCACTACAGAGTCTTTAACATTCCTAGTTTTCTCTAAGCATAAACTATCGCACGTTCATATAGAAGAGGAAATCTAATAATGCGATTTTATTATTCGCAAAATAGAGAAGACTTGCTTATTAAGTCTTTTTTCTCTGATGTTAACAATGGGTTTTACATTGACGTTGGTGCCAATGACCCAGTGATCGACTCTGTCACCAAGCTATTTTATGATGAAGGTTGGCATGGTATAAATATCGATCCTATTAAAAAACACATAGACAACCTCAATAAACAGAGACCTCGAGACAAAAATCTGTGTATTGGTATTGGCGAGAAAAAAGAAGAACTATTGTTCACTGAGTATCCCGGAGAAGACGGTCTATCAACTTTTGACAAATCGATGAGAGCCGTCTACAAAAATTCTAAAAATAACTACCCGACACGGAAGAGCAAAGATTACAAAGTCCTAGTCGAGAGTCTCGGGGAAGTGTTTAATGAACATGAGGTTGAACACGTGCACTTTCTAAAGATAGATGTGGAGGGGTATGAGTATAAAGTATTGGCAGGCTATGACTTTAAAAATGTTCGTCCTGAACTAATTTGCATTGAAACCAGCCATATACACAGGGACTGGCAACCACTGCTTAAAGATTATGATTATAACGAAGTATTTTATGATGGCGTTAATAAATACTATTTGGCCAAAGAATCGCTAAATAGAAAAAAATACTTTAATTACCCTAATGCAGTACTGTCGGGAACCCCCGTGTATTTTTTGGCCGAACAAGAAATTAAACAAGACGCGAAAAAAGAGACCGAGAAAATCGTAAAAGAGCGAGAAAAAATAATACTCAACAAAATATCTGATCAAGAACAAGAAATAATATTTTTGCAAAAGCAACAAAGGGATGTCAAATTCCTTGTCCGGCGATTAAACACAGAAATACAGGCCAGACTTAATAGACGGGCGAATGGCTTCAAACAACTAAGGGGATTGAAATATCAAAATGACCCAAAGCTTACAAGTGTACTTAATGGCGAAAAGATTTCAAAAGAAGAAATGTTGGCTTTTATTCATAATCGGGATAATCAAAATATCAAAGAGACAAAAACTCTGTTTAGAAGTTATTTTAAGCTCTTTTTTTGGAAATTGACCTCAAAGGTGTACGGCTTAATGAGTAAAATCCTTAAAAAAATGGTGGCCAACTAATGCCAGGCAACCATCTACATGTCATATTTGATTGCCAGTTACTGCAAACCAGTGACCGTTACCGCGGTATGGGGCTGTATTTACAGAACCTCCTTGAAGCTCTTTCTACCCAAAACGAACCCGGCGTACAGTGGACTTTTATCACTAACAGCCAACTGCCTGACCTATCCGAAAAAGACGCAGCAATACTCAGCGGTTTTAGAGGAGATGTCCTAAAAGCTAAATTACTGGCTAAAAAGAACTGCGAGCTTTATGGCCAGGCCGTAAAAGCCAATAAGGCTACCATCGATAGTCTAATAGTAAACAAAGGTCAATCTACCAAAACAGTCTTTTTTATACCAGCTCTTTTTAGCAGTGAAATATACCCAGTATTTCCGAGCAAGGGCACAGCCAACCTTCTCCAATTTCACGATATAATACCTTTTTTATACCCCAAACAATACTTCCGTGATCACGAGAGTAGCGCTCGCATAGACTACTCCCAACGATGGGCGGAGGCCTATAAAGCCGATCTGTATGTAACGGACTCTGAGACAACCGCCGATGACCTAACGATATATTTTGGTATTGATCCTATAAGAACAGCACCCATCTTTGGTGCCGGTGCGCACACAGACAAGACTAAACCTAGCAAACCCAAAATAGACGGCTTAAACAACGATTTTGTTCTTATGCCGAGCGGTGACGATTTCCGGAAGAATAATGAGCTGGCTGTTAGAGCCTTTGCCGAACTGAAGGGCAGTAATCAGCTAGTCGTAACTTCTAATTTTAGCCAAGAAACTCAGCGCCAGCTTAAGGGTATATACCCGGATATTATATTTTCTGGTAGCGTATCTAGCAGCGAACTACTCTGGCTCATAGATAATACACGTCTAGTATTTTTCCCGAGCGAGTATGAAGGACTGGGCTTGCCTATACTCGAGGCAGTGAATAGAAACACCCAAGTAGCCTGTTCTAATATCCCGGTATTTAGAGAAATTAGCACTGATGCCTTTTCCTTTTTTGATCCTAAATCCATCACCAGCATGACAACCATACTTAGATCAATTCTGAGTGATCATTCTAAAAGCGATCAAACCCATTTTATAAAGCGCTACCAAGAGATAAAAGCTAAGTTTACCTGGAACAATACCGCTTCTCTGTTTATGGGAGCATTGAAACGTATAGAGCAGGCAAACAAAAGAGCAAAGCTGGCTATATTTTGTCCTTCGCCGTCTTC
Organism: uncultured bacterium; assembly: GCA_963718045.1. Classification (GTDB taxonomy): domain Bacteria; phylum Patescibacteriota; class Saccharimonadia; order Saccharimonadales; family UBA4665; genus JAJZKE01. The sequence continues at coordinate 16,722 of OY970350.1, read as the reverse complement.
CTACTCAGCGGTGGGTAAATATGCCTTTGAGGTGCACGCCGAGCTGTCCAGGCTCTACGACATCGACTATTATTATGAAAACGGCCAAACTGAATTCGAACCGTCACGGCCTAATATTTTAGAGTATGCCACCAAATACTACCCAGTAGCTTTTTTTGAGCGAAATAAAGACAAATATGACCGCGTGCTCTATCACATTGGCAATAGCGAATTCCATACCCAGACTATATTAAGTGCTCTGCGCTATCCAGCTAATGCCATTGTTCATGATACCTGGCTTAACGGCATATTCGATTATATGGAGCGCTACGGCTACTTAACAAAGAAGCGTCGGCTCTACGAATCGTTAATTGACACAAAATTAGCTAATAAAAAATCTAGCTGTCTTTCCAGTATTGTGACTAACCAAAAGGCTATTTTCTGCCATTCCGGGTATTCTTGCCAGTCCATAGAAGAGATATCGACCAACTTAAATATTAACCAAATATTTCATCCGATAGGAGTACCGAAGAATACTCCGGTCCGTGATGGCATAACAGTTAGTTTTGCCGGAATTATATCCGAAGACAAAGGCATAAGTCTCGTTGCTAATATAGCTGAACTTAGCAACATCAAAGTTAAGGTTTTTGGGTTTGGTGTACTTGGCGAAAGTCCACTACTTGAAAATCTGGCTACCAACATTGAAGTAATTAAGGACCTGACCGACAAAGAGTTCCAAGACGCTTTAGGTGGCAGCGACATACTAATTAACTACAGACTTAAATATCACGGTGAAACTTCTCGTAGCGCCCTAGAAGCCATGCGCTGGGGTACGGTGGTTATTGTTAGAGATATTGGGTGGTTTGCTGAACTGCCGGACGAGTGTGTAGTAAAAGTGAGTAGCGAGCATGAACTAATTAAAAAGGTTAGTGACTTAATCAACGATCCAAAAAGTCGAGATACAATAGGTCAGGCTGCCCGTAAGTTTTTGGCTAGTGAGTATTCATTTAAGAAATATGCTAGCCTGATATCTAAAGAGCTAAAGGAAAATCAATGAAAATATGGCTTGATGTATCAGGATTAGCTCATTGGCAAGGTAACTTTACTGGCATTCAAAGGGTGAATTTTAATATTGCCGAAGAACTTGATAATTCAGGTCTGGATTATGGGCTGTTTGTTTATCACGGCGTCTTTACCGAACTTAAGTTCAGCGATTTAAAAGCTGGTTTGGAGCAAAGAAAACAGACTAAAACTACCATTTCCAAAGAGCCCTTTATTAGCAAATTAAAGCCACAAAAAGTTCTTTATTATACACTCGTTACATCTAAAAAAGTAGCTAGGGGTCTATCAATTGAGCCTCAGCTTAGAGGTACATACAACACAATAAGGTCGTTGTATAGGAATGCTAGGAGCCTACCCGCCCATGTTATAAAACCACTGTTCAGTAAGGATGATGTAGTAGTTGTCGTCGATGGGAATTGGCAGTTCTATGGATATGCAGAAAAGATAATTGCCGATAAACAAAAAATCGACTTTAAGCTAGTTCACGTTGTCCAGGATCTTATAGCATACAACAATCCGGCTTTAGCCAACAAGGGTGCCAATAAGATTATTGGTAGTTACTTTAAGAAGATCTTTAAAGTTGCAGATGCATTGCCCGCAATATCTGAATCAACTAAACACGATATTGAGTGGTTTCTTGAAGTGAATAATATTAGTAACAAACCAATATTGCCGACTATAACACTTGGGACAGATATTAGATTAACAAACGGGCAGCGAACATTATCCCCCAAAATTAATATACCCAAAGAGTTTATACTATCTGTTAGTACAATTGAGATACGCAAAAACTACCTGCTTTTTTACTATGTATACAACTTAGCATTTCAAAAAGGCATCAAGCTTCCTCATCTAGTCATTGTTGGGCGTAAGGGTTGGATGGCAGAAGAAGCCTTCACTTTACTAACAGAAGACCCCAAGATTAATAAAAACATTACCATATGTACATCCATAAAAGACACGGAATTAGCCTGGCTATATCAAAACTGTCTGTACACCGTTTTCCCGTCATTTTATGAAGGCTGGGGGTTGCCAGTAGCTGAATCATTAAATTATGGCAAGTGCTGTATTAGTAGCGATACATCGTCTATGACAGAAGTTGGGAAGGAATTTTGTATATATGCCTCACCATATGATCCGTCTGCCTTTTTAGAACAAATGCTAAGACTGACTGATGGTAAACTTAGATCTCAACTAGAAGCCGATATAAGGGACAAATATAAGCCAACAAGTTGGCGAGATACTTTTGATCAATTGACGAAGATTATTAACGATTTATATTAGAAAGATTAAGCTCTAATGTTGCCTGATATATTAAGTGTTTGAATTCCATATTGCCCGACCAGACATGTTGTATATAACTAAATTGCCGTTATTTTCCAGTACCAAGCTATCATTTTTATTACTGCTCGTGCCTGAGGACCAAATAGGTATACCTTGCCAACTGTAAATTACTAAATTCCCATCATTTTGCATAACCAACGTATCACCGGTATTACCGCCCGTGCCTGAGGACCAAATGGGCCGACCATTGCTGTCATATATAACTAAATTCCCATCATTTTGCATAACTAGCGAGTAACTTAGCCCCGGCGTGAACATGGTTTGGACATCTTGTAGGCTAGAGTTTACCAACAAAATAGAATCATCGTTAGGTGTTGCGACTGTTAAAGAACCATCTGGCTGCAAAGTAAAGTAGCTATCAGGAAGGCCGCCCGTGCCTGAGGACCAAATAGGTATACCTTGCCAACTGTAAATTACTAAATTCCCATCATTTTGCATAACCAACGTATCACCGGTATTACCGCCCGTGCCTGAGGACCAAATGGGCCGACCATTGCTGTTATATTCAACTAAATTCCCATCATATTGCATTATGAGTGAGTAATCTCTATTAGCTGTTTGTAATATTTGACCAGGAAAGATAACTGCTCCAGGTTGGATGAAACTGTCTACCTTATCCGTATAATATGGGTTGCTCCCAGTATTAGTAGACCAAAGTGGCGAGCCACTCGAGCTATATATAACTAAATTCCCATCAATTTGTAGTGCTAACGAGTCCCCGGTATTACCACCCGTGCCTGACGACCAAACAGGCCGACCATTGCTGTCATATTCAACTAAATTCCCATCATATTGCATTATGAGACTGTTGGCATTTGAGTTATTTATACTATTGCTCCAAGTTACCTGACCGCCACTTGTTAAAATGACATCACCATCTGGCTGTAGAGCCAATGTACTTTGAGTATCTGGAGACAAAAGATGTTGCCTAATACTTAGAGTTTGCCCAGGCTGTAACCCAGTATTAGTATTATTTGTTGGTGTTTGTGGTTGAACTACGTTTATAGTGAAGTATAGGCCCGGATCATCCATCCAAGTTATACCGTCTGCGACAAGATTGAAGTATTCATAGTAAGTACCCGTTGTTAAGGGTGCTGTTATAGAAAACTCAAAAGTAGCATCTGCTCCGGGTATAACACTGCTTTGTTGCATCGCAATTCTCGTTGGTGACAGCCAGCTATCATTGGTGAATACGCTATCTCTATCTTCTGGGTGAGACGTGCCAAGATGGACTACAGATTGTTGCCAGGTATCATAACCGACATTACGTGCCGTTACTGACAAATAGGCCGTTTGTCCGGGAGCTGTGTAAAGACCGTTTGTAAACGGATCAGAATATCCGTCATTAGTGTACTCACCTTGACCTTCATAATCCCAGGCGTAAGCAGTAGATGATTGAGTGTTGCCAAACCAAAGCTGGAAATAGTAAACAAAGTTATAACTCCCAGAATAACCAGTCTCACTATAAGGTCCTACATAAGGGGTATAACAGTATAAAGAAGCTGTGGCTGCGTTTGCCAAAGTGACTGTTTCTGCAGTTCCACCCGGATCATCAAATGTAACTGTGTTACCTGGATAAAGCCCTGTAGAATATACCTGGACCGTGCCATTATCAATATAACCTGCTTTTGAACAACGATAATTGGTAGCAGGTAACCAACCCATCCAGTTTGCTACCTGCATAGCTGCTTCAGTATTGTAGACTAAAGTCCAAGCACCATTATCAACCTGAGTGAAGAAGCCAACGTAATCATTGCAAGAGTTGTACCCCATAGCGCAATTTAAGGCTGCCTGATAGCTAGCAACTGCCGTACTATCGCTAGGGGGAGGTGCGGGTTGTGTAACGAGACTTTGTTCCTTCTGAAGGGTAGCAAGTATAGCCTCAGGGTTGACTCCATAAGCCTGTGCTGCATCATAAATAATTTGGGCAGCTGAAATGGTTTGACTACAGTGAGTATAATAAGGTGCTATTGTTGAATCACATGCCTCAACATCTTGAACGCTAGCTAAACCGCTACCAACATTCGTTAAGAAAATTTGAATAGCACCCTCACTCATCGCACTGTTGTTAAGTAAGGTACCATTGTCTATTAAGTTGCTAGGGTTGTAATTGACTGTGAACGCATGGGTGTTGCCTTTAAATATAAAAATGGATGTAAACAATAGACAAAACACAAATACTGCTACTGTTATTGATCTACGTGCATTAATCTTCTTAATTAAAGCTAACATCTATCTCCACCATATCTTCTTCCGCGCCATTTGTAGGATTTGGGTAGTACACCTGCAGTGTCCCTAATTTAGAAGTTGAAGTAAAGTCCAATTTCCCAGTGAACCGGCCATTCACAACGCTTAAATTGCCCTGGTCAATTAGCCCGACTGAACTGTTAGATAATATAAAACTAATGTTACTTACATTGGCTAGTCCCGTTATTGTATCGCCGTTAGATAATACGGTGTTTACTGTTGGCTCCTGAAGTGTTATAGCACCAGAAGAAGATGTTGCCCAGTCTGATGATGGGGGCAGATTACTTACAGCCTGGCCATTCTCATTAATACTGCCCCCGGTATTTAAAGATTTGGATGCACCAGGCATAGATGTCGACGATGGTTGAGAAGAAGGACTAGATTCAGCTGATTTAATGGTTTGTTTTGTGCTATTAGTTAAACCTGTATTAGCTTTACTGTTATGATGCGCAAAGTAATATAAAACCAATATAACTATGACCACTATAGCTACCAATGGTATTAACCAGACTTTAAAAGGTTTTTTAGATTTACGTGCCATACTAATATTTTACTTTTTATTTTTTATACTGCATCTTTATTATATCAAAACAAGCAATAGAACACCGAGAGGCATGCAAGCAATCATCCCCAACGCTTATAAAGTGTGAGGTAGGATTTCGTCGGGACAACTTTTATTCTAGTCTGAAGTCAGATTAAATTCAGCTGATTTTAACTAGTTTACAAATACTATAGCCCCCACCTTGATTTGAAGTAATTGTCTTACAGGTACTATTTTCAAACCCGTATTGTTTAAATGATTCCACGTCAATCGTAGCTCCTGGCGTCTCTACACCATAGAAGTTACTGCCATCTTTTTCTAGAGTCTCTATCTTACTTCTTATAAGACGTTGGGAGGCGGGAGATGACTCTAGGGTGGGCTGTAATGGATCTTCTACTCGAATAGCATAGATACTCGGCGGGAAAAAAGGTATTAAGTAACCGATGGGTACGCTACCAGCCAACAACACGGCTGAATCTCGCTTAACAAAGTTAGGTGGTATTTGTACTCCAAAGAATGACTTTTGCCAAGGGATTCTAGTCCAGTCCATGGGCCTGGTAATGACCGTGACTAACACCATAAGTGTTGCCAAAACTACTAAAGCAACCTTACGCTTCGGTATCATTATCCATATGACGACTGCTATGGTTGTTATGGACAGAAATTCAAGAACCATTAGGTACCTGTAGTAAGCGAAAAATTTTTCCCATAGTACATAACCGATTATGACAAAGCTAAGTAAGGCTAAGACCTCTTTTGGAATTTTAATTCTGTGAAAATAATGCGTAAAATAGCGAATCACTAAAAAGACCAAGAATACAATCATTACTATTAGGAGTAAGGCTATACGAGGATCTGTAAAATGTGTTTCTGCTGTAAGGCTAGGGTGGAATAGAAAATAAAAGGGGAAGAATAATATGTGCATAAGCCCATGTGGGAACCACTGCGGTGAGTTAAAGTTACTGTTGCTGTAATAGGGAGAGTGAAATATAGCATTATATATGGGGAAGAAAGGGCTCTTATAAGTTCTATATAGGTAAATACTCCACGGCCCGATGCTCAAAAACATCCCAATCAGAAAAGAAAACCCATCCCAAAGACCCTGTCTTACAAAATTCCACATACTTTTATAATTAAATATTTCCAAGAAGACTAAAGGCACGGCAAAAATAATGTCAGTTAGTTTTAGCCCGACGGCTATACCAAGGACGCCGTATGCAATGAACTTGAGCGTTAGTATCTTTTTATGACTACACCTATACCTATTCTTTATTATCATTAAGACCATTAACAGACTCAATAAAATAGGTATGCTATCGAGGTTGTCGGTCATTGTCTCACCGACTTCCCCTAAATTACCTGCTCCAAAAAACGAAAGTACCGAGATTATAAATGCAAAAACATATAACCACTTATTTTTTATAAACCTGGAGAAAATCAAAATTGCTAGTTCATATATAATCCAAACATTTAACGACTGAATAGCGCCTAAAATTGCACTAGCTACAATAGGTCTAAAGTTTTGGATTAAGGAATAAGAAACAGTGTCGAGTAATGGGTTAGCAAAGGATTGGATACCGCTAACTGCAAAATCTCGGCTTTCTCTGTGATGGATAAATGCATAAGGTATGTAGTAATGGTAATTATGCAAATCCCAGTTTTGATCCTGACCTGCAATAGTAGCTACACTAGCTCCTATTAATAGGAACGCAATCAACGGCAGTAAGTGGATGAGTAACAAACGCCGCCAATTACTATTCTTAGTCATATTGTGGCTTACTCCAAACCAACAGAACTCATTTTAGAAGCGATGTCGTAATTATAAACGTATACCTTATAGCTATCTATCATAAAACTGCTTGTGGACGTGCCAAATTGAAGGCTAAGCGATTCCGAGCTGCACATAGGACTTGATGGGACGTTGCCTATATCAGTTATTAAAAATGTTCTAGCCGATGGTTTCTTTAGTAGGCTTGCATTAATAAACCAATCATAAGGCTCAGAAGTATTACTAGGAGTACAAACTATAGGTAAGATAACTAATTTGCCCTTAGATAGATAGGCATTTATATTAGCGTCCCAGTACTGAGCATAGCCCTTACTAAGTCCTTTAGCCTCCAAAGCTCTTATTAGATCAAAATTTTGATAGTTGCCCTTATCGGTGTTGCTTATCAAAATTAAGTCATGCCCTTTAGCAGTTGCTACAGATACACTTATATTACCGATTATGCTTATCACCAAAACTATGCTGATAATTGACCGTAAAGTTTTGCTCCATTGACCGATGCCCATACTTAATAAGATAACCGCTACAAACGGTACAATTATTAAATAGCGATAGGTTTCTATATTAATAGCCTGGTTGCTGAATGTGTAAACAGCCAGAGCGAAAACTATCACAAACGCTAAGAAGCTCATCCAAAGTTGCGAGTCGTTCTTCTCCAGAGACTTATCGGTAAAACGTAATCGTAGATTCTTTACTACTTGAAAAGAGACAATTGCTAACAAAAATAGATTAAGCAAATAAACGATAGTGACAAAATTTAATACGACCCTTCCAGTTATATCCGCTCCGAATATTATTAAGACGCTTTGTATGGCCGTAGCGACCTGTGAAAATAGTTGACCATAAGCAACAAATATAGCTGGTTGCGGTATGATAACTATTCCAGCCGTAGTCCCAATTTTATGAATTATCTCATAGGCCACACCAGATATTACAAAACAAGCAGCCATAATTAAAATTGATCGCCTGGCACTACGATTTTTATAGTAAAGATAAATTAGAAGCAAAATAGCGGGTATAACTATTAGATAAAGAAAATAGGGGTCATTGTATATAAGAAGACCCACTAGAAAACAGCCCAATAGCGTGGCCAACCTTGTTAGCCAAGATCTCATAGGATCAAATTCCTCATGATAAATTTTGGCTATAGCCACAAATAGTAATATAGATAGACCTATTTCGAAGCTTCGCAAGTTTGTATTAAGAAATAAATTGGCTAAAGCAAATCCAAAACTGGCAAGCCACAAAAATGGCAATAGGTAGAGTAGATCAATTTTACGATGCTGTTTTTTAATAAAATATAGTCCCGACCAAAAATAAATTGTGAAATTTAGGACCGCAAAAAAGCCTCCTTCGGCTAGCAGAACCCTTCTTCCGGGTGCAAGGATGTGGCTGAACAGCATGTAGAATGGAACATTTGCTACCCATGTGTCAGGAGTTAAATATAGCGTTTGGTGCTTAAAAGGATGCCAGGTTAGCAGTGCGTTCTGCCAGGATACATCGTCACTGTTGTAAGGTCTTATATGATAAGCCAAGACCAAGGAAAGCAAAATCAAGATTAATGATGTAACGAAAACTGTCCATATGCGAATTCGATTATTTTTAGTGTAGGTAGAGATTTTATTTATCAGAGCTTTTAGTTTCATGGTATTCTTTTTCAACATTGACATCCCAAATATTATCTTTATCTTTACGTCCCTCAATAATATTCTCTACTGCTGTCATAGCAGTTAGCATGGAATGATCCTGATTATTATAGCGATGCATTCCATTTCGACCTACCAAGAATAGATTGGGGAAACCATCAACAAAGTTACGGACTTTATCAAATTCTCCGTAAGTACCAAAATATGCTGGATAAGTTTTCTTTACTCTTATTACAGTTCTATCAACTACATCTTTCTCATCAATAATTCCAATACTAGATAACTCTTCAACACCAAGCTTAGTCATATCTTCGTCTTTCATAGACCATAATTCGTCACCTTCGTTAACGAAGTACTCCATCCCGATCCAGACCTTGTCCTCGTCCTTTAATAGATAGGGGCTCCAGTTATTGAATATCTGTAAACGTCCAACTTTAACACCTGGCTCTTGAATATAAATCCAGTTATCAGGTACGACATTATTCTTGGTCTTTCGTCCCGTTTGGTTGCTAATTTTGAGTTTATTAAGCAAAAGCCCGACTGTTATAAAATCACGATACGGCAAGCCATTAGCAACCCTTTTAGTATTACTAGGTACTTTAACGCCATCAATAGCATTAATCAGATCTTTGACCGGCATAGTAGAGAAGAAGTAGTCGCCTTCAACTAACGATGTTTTACCTGTTTTATACTCTCTTACTGTTACACCAGAAATTTTATTGTTCTTGACATGAACTTTAACTATTTCGTGATTTAAATGAACCTCGCCACCCATTTTCTTGACAATCTTGGTAACCGTTTCCCACATTTGGCCCGGGCCTAGCTTTGGGTATAGAAAATATTCAATAAGACTGGTTTCTGTACCCTTTTGAGAAATATCGGAATTTTTACGTTTAGGTATTGTAGACTTTATTGCGTGAGTAATAGCCTTTGTGACCGATAAACCCTTAACCCGCTGCGCTCCCCAGTCGGGAGCTATCTGGGAGCAGGGTACGCCCCAGACTTTTTCAGTGTAATCCCTAAAGAATGTATTGTATAATTCCCGACCAAAGCGGTTTATATAAAAATCTTCCAGCGATACTTCTTTACAAGGTTTAATGCGAATCTTAATGTAGCTTATCCCCATTTTGGTGATTCGCCACATACCCAGATTTTTTATCGTAGAAGGCTCCAAAGTTACTGGATAATTAAAGAACTTACCTAGGTAGTATATGCGACTTAATCGGCTTCGAATAAGCATGACCTCATCCGTCTTATCTGGGTCTACACCTTTCTCACTGCCAATCAGTAATCTTGATTTATCCTGAAATTTCAAGTTGAAAGACACATTACTTGGAGCTTTTTGAATTGGCAATATATTATTCCACCACTCCATCACACGGTCTGACTTAGAAAAAAATCTATGCCCTCCAATATCAATTCTGTTACCCTTATAATTGACAGTCTTCGAAATACCGCCTATATCATTGGTTGCTTCATAGACAATAGGCTTAATATCGGTCTTGTGGAGTAGCTCATAAGCTGCGGTTAATCCAGCAGGTCCAGCGCCAATAATAATCGCAGTTTGTTTTCCAGACTTCATATTATCAAGTATGCATTATATCAAGAACTCTTTAGAAACGATAATAGTTTTGATAATGTATAATGTAGAAAATGAGCTCGAAGACAGTATTGTTAACAGGTGGTGCCGGATTTTTTGGTGAATTGCTAAAAATCGAACTTCTGAACAGGAATTTTAAGTGTGTGTCGATTGACCTAGAAAATGACATTTATAAGCACAAAAATTTAGTTAGTATAAAGGGTGACATAAGAAACATGGCAACCCTGGAAGATCTAGCCAAGAAGTACAAATTCGATGCCATATTTCATATTGCGGCAATACTAGCACATGCGGTAAAAGATAAAAATTTTCTATGGACCAGTAATGTTGATGGTACAGAAAACATCGCCGAACTTGCTAAAGAGTATGGCATCAAAAAAGTTATTTTCACTTCTTCCAATTGCTTGTGGGCTAAAAATTTTAACCGACCAGTAACTGAAGATGATAAACCTGAGCCAGTTGAAATCTATGGTAAGTCCAAGTGGGAAGGTGAAAAAATTCTCTTAAAACATAATAAAGATTTTAATAGTGTTATATTTAGATGCCCGACAATTATTGATTCTGGTCGTCTTGGCTTACTAGCAATTTTATTCGAGTTTATCGATGAAGATCGCAAAGTCTGGGTTGTCGGCGGCGGCGATAATCGTTATCAATTCATTTATGCCAAAGACTTAATAAATGCTTGCCTTAAAGCTTTAGATTATAACAAGACAATGGTTATGAATATTGGTTCAGATGACGTGCCAACCTTTAAAGAAGCCTATGATTATGTGATTAAGAAATCTGGCAGTAAAGCTCGGGTAGCAAACTTCCCAAGGGAGATTGCAATACCGCTTATGAAGTTAGCTTATGCTTTAAAGTTATCACCGCTTGGCCCTTATCAGTATAAAATGATTGCCGAAAGCTTTACTTTTGATACTACAAGAATCAAAAAAGAATTATCATGGGCTCCAACACTAAATAATAAAGACATGCTTCTGAAAGCTTATAAATACTATCACAATAATCTTGATGATATTAAAAATCGTAAGGATGTATCAGCCCATAAGCAAGCTGCCAAACTTGGAGTGATTCGTGTTCTTAAGTGGGTATCTTAAATAATATGGATAGAGTTTATAAATTATTTAACGCCGATTCTTTCTCCAGCCTAGTCAATAAACTTTTTGTTGAAAAACGAACTAATCATGGCTTAGTGCAGTTTGTTAGGTATTTATTTGTCGGAGGATTTTCGGCGGTCGTTAATCTAGTTCTTTTATATGTATTTACCTCGCTGGTAGGTGTCAACTATTTATTCTCAGAACTCATTGCGTTTATAGTAGCTACTTTAGTCAATTACCTTCTAAGTGTTTTATGGATATTTTCAAGAAGTAAGTTCTTTAAGCTTGAGTTAACGATATTTACAGCCATTGGTGTAGCAGGGCTAGGTATTAATGAATTAGTTCTCTGGATATGTGTCTCCAAATTCCATCTTAAGTATTTAATTGGTGAAGTGGTCGCTATCCTAGTAGTAATGCTATGGAGCTTTTTCTTGCGAAAAATAATGTTTGAAAAACTAAAAAGCCGGGAATCAATCTAATATATTGTCTAAGGCTTTTTGCCAATTCCAAGCATCATGTACTGCATCTTCTAAGCTCTTTGTAGCTTTCCAATGAAGTTCCTTACTAATTTTATCCGTTACAGCATAATATGCTGGTGGATCACCAGGTCGCCGTTCTCCAATAGAATAGGGCACTTTTATTTTATTGACTTTTTCAAATGTCTTTATAAGTTCCATTACGCTGGTAGGTTTGCCAGTACCGACATTGTATACTGAATAGCCACCAGTGTTATTAAAACATCGTTTTAGGGCAGCAACATGTGCTTTAGACAGGTCAACTACATGTACGTAATCCCTTAAGCATGTTCCATCTAATGTGGGATAATCGTTACCGAAAATGGTCAGCTTAGTATCAGTAGTAATAGCCTTTATTATTATGGGTAGTAGATTCTGTGGCTTTCCTTTAGGGAGTTCACCTAATTTACCCGTATGATCTGCGCCGACAACGTTGAAGTACCTAAGAGCGATAGCGTTGAGCTTAGAGTTAGCTCGACAAACATCTTCCAAAATTACCTCATCAAAATACTTACTCCAACCATAGGGCGATGAAGGGTTACGGTCAGTAGTTTCTGATACCTTATCTGTGGGGGGCAGCCCATAAACTGCTGCGCTTGAGGATAGTACTATATTTCTAATGTCACATTCATCCATTACATGTAACAAATCTACAAATCCATTAACGTTGTTTAAATAATACTTTAATGGGTTTTCAACAGACTCGCCAACCGCTTTAAATGCGGCAAAATGTATGACACCATCAACTTTCTCTTTTTTTATTATGTCTTTTAGCTTAACCTTATCTTGATAATTTTGCTCATAAAAGGTAATCCTTTTTTTCGTTAAAGCATTAAGCCGGTCGACAATAAAGCTTTCAGAATTGCTAAAATCATCCAGTATAATTGGTGTCATACCAGAATGGTCCAATGCAAGGACAGTATGGGAGCCAATAAAACCTGCGCCACCTATTACCAGTATCCTAGGCATAAATACTTTCTTTAATTACACCGATTATATCAAACAGCAGGCCAATCTTTTGATAAGTTGGTATTATATATCAAGATGACAGTAATAATTATTGCCGGTGGCTCAGGTACACGGCTGTGGCCTCTATCGACTCCAAATTATCCAAAGCACCTTATTAAGATTAATGGTGACTCAAGATCTTTACTCCAGCAAACATACGAACGTGCAAAGATAGTCAGCCAAGAAATCTATGTAGTAACTGAAAATAGTCATATTGAACATGTCATGGAGCAACTCCCAGACTTACCAGAAAACAATGTAATTAGCGAACCTGGCAGAAGAGGGACAGCTAATTGCATAGTATCCGCACTCCAAAGACTTGAGGGTAAGTGTAATCCAGATGAACCAATAGCTTCAATTCATGCTGATCATTATGTCAGAGATCTGGCAGGTTTCTCTAATAGCTTTAACCTTGCTAAGTTTATATCCGCTAAGAAAAACCAAATTGTTTTACTAGGAGTAGAACCAACTTACCCATCAACAGCCTTTGGATATATTGAAAAAGGTGCACTCCTTGAAAATCAGGATCAAAGTTTTGCTTATCATGTTAAGTCATTCAAAGAGAAACCAGATTTCGAAACAGCTAGATCGTATCTTAAGACAGGTAATTATCTTTGGAACTGCGGCTACTTTGTTGGTTCACTGAATACTTTTAAAAAAGCAATGCAGTCGTACGCTCCAGAGCTTTACGAAAACTATAATAAGCTTAATAAGTCTACTAACGGGAAATATAACAATACCTACCTTAGTTTTGAATCTCAGCCGATAGATACGGCACTCATCGAAAAAGTACCAGATCTATTAGTAATCCAAGCCTCATTTGACTGGATGGACATGGGATCGTTTAATGATCTGGCAACAGCAATTGGCGGTGATAAACTGGGGAATAGCTTGCTGGGTAACATTGAGATTGAGGAGGTAGAAAACAGCCTGGTTCAAAACACTGAAAACAAGCCAATAGCTGTAATTGGGCTAAATAACGTAGTTGTTATTAACACTCCTGAAGGAATACTGGTCGCCCGTAAAGACTTATCCCCAAAAGTAGGTGAAATAAGCAAGAGGATCAACCAAGAGAAACAAAGCTAGCCTTTTGTTAGCGCTTCAACATTTGCACTAATATCTGACTCCCAGTCTATTTCCTTAAACTCGTGCAGAAGTTTATTAATATCTATTCTTAACTTTTCATAGGTAGATTCATCTTTACCTTCGATCTTTATGGTCAAGTATGGTCCATTTTGAGAATATCTAATCACAAACATGCCACCCTTAAGATCTAATCTGATACCGTCACCAGCACGCTCATCATCAATAATTTCAGCATCTGAATAGTTTTTCTTCAGAATCTTAGCTATCTTAGCAATAACGTCCTTTTTGTCATCGTCTGAACAAAATACTTTAATCTCAGGGCTAGAAACATACTGGGGTAGTTCAGCAATAAGTTCAGACAGCTTCTTATTAGATCTTTCGATTGCCTGTAATAGCCTAAGGCTAGAATAAAGGCCATCGTCATGGTTATAAAAGTCAGCCGAGAAAAAGAAATGCCCAGATAACTCACCAATAAATGCTGCTTTTACTTCCTGGTTCTTTTTCTTTAAGAAAGAATGTCCCACCCGCCACATATAAGGCTGTCCGCCGTATTTAGTAATAGTCTGAGGGACGGCTTGGGAACATAGAATGTTATACATAATCTTAGCCCCCGGATGATCACGGAGTACATCCATTGCAAATATAGCAACCAGCATATCGTTCCAAATAATATTGCCTTTGTCATCAACTATGCCGATACGGTCTCCATCAGCATCGTAGGTAAAGCCAATATCTGCCTTGCTTTCAAGAACCTCTTTTTGCAGGCGCTCAACAACCCGTGTTTCTGTCGGATCGGCAACACCAAGAGGGAAGGTAGGATCAACCTTGGTGTTATATTCAATAACCTCGCAGCCAGCTGCTTTAAACAGTTCTGGTGCAATGCTGCCAGCGGTAGTGCAGCCCGGATCAATGACAACCTTGAAATGTTTATGAATAGGTAAGCGAGTTAGTATGTCTTTTATATAGGCTGGTCTGATATCTTTTTCATTGAAACTACCTTGTTTTTCAGCCTGATCATAGTCTTCATTTTCAACCAGACGTCTAAGCTCTATCATGCCATCTGTTACTAATGTTTCGGAATAATCATTGGCAAATTTAAAGCCATTATACTGGGGTGGATTATGCGAGGCGCTAACATATACACCTGCTGGAGATTTTAAATGATACTGGGCCCAATAAAAGGTTCCTACAAGCTGCATGCCGATGTCTATAACATCTATACCGGCCCACCTTAGACCCTCAATAAGATTCTTAGCGTATATTAGCCCTGTTTCCCGGCAATCCCTACCAACAATAGCTTTGCTTTGACCATGTCGTTTTAGATAAGTTCCATAAGCCTTCCCAAGATGTAAAGCCAACTTTGGACTCAAGTCCTCACCAACCAATCCACGTAGATCATAACCTCTAAAAATATTGCCATTGACTTTCACTATCTAACGTTCACTTTCTTTATATATTGCTCAACTTCTTTTTTAAACCGGTCAGGCGAGAACTTATTAACGGACTTAGATATATATTGGTAATCAAACTTCTTATTAAGTGCGGACTCAATTGTCTTAGTTAAGTTCGAAACTGTTTGTCTTTCAAAAAAGACGCCATTCTTTCCGTCTTCAATGTAGTCCATAGCGCCACCTCTTTTGAAAGCGATAACCGGTGTGCCAGCGGCTAGGGCTTCAACCGCCACAATGCCAAAATCATCGGCGTTAGGGAAAATAAAAGCTAGGGATGATTGAAAGTGTTCAACAATACTAAGATCATTAACACCTGTTAAAAAGGTTATAGTTCGTCTAGCCATCTTTTCTAGTCGTCTATGGTCTGGACCATTACCAATAACAATTAAAGGTACCCTTAGTTTATTACAAGCTTCAATAGCCAGATCAAATCGTTTATATGGTGTTTGCCTACCGGCAATAACTAAACCGTGTCTTGAAAGTGGTTTACCCTTTAGTTTAAATCTCTCGACATCTACCGGTGGGTAGATAATTATTGACTCGCGGTTATAGTATTTCTTAATGTTGTCTTGAGAGTAGGTAGAGAGGGTGATAAAATAATCCGGCTGTTTAGCGGCGTGCTTATCCCACTGCTTGAGGGGAGTCTCAAATATTCTTAAGCCCAGCCGTGCCAACCAGTTTAAACCTAGTGGGAAGCCAGGATTCTTGTGGTACTCTTCCTGTCTTGTCCAGTAGTAATGGGTCGGTGCATAGCAATAACAAATGTGAACAGTATTTGGTCCGGTTTTAACACCCTTAGCCTCAGCCCCCGTGCAAGATATAACAAGATCATACTCACTTAGATCAAGTCGGCTGAAAGTATAAGCCCGAAGTAGTGGCAAGAACTTTTTTAGACTGGGAGGCAGCTTCTGAAGCCAGGTAGTTCTAATATCGGCGTTATCAAACCATGGTATATCTTTTCGGTTATATTGAGAGGTATATATTGGGGCATCAGGGAACATCTCATGAAGGCTTAGAACTACTCTCTCAGATCCACCGATACCAAGTAGCCAGTCACAAACAATGGCTACTTTCATGCTGCTCCTTTATGAAACAGTACAACCCAGACAGTCTTAATAAGGATAATAATATCTCCCCAGAAGCTCCAGTTCTGGACGTAATATAGGTCGATACGTCTTTTTTCTTCAAAACTTAAATCTCTTCTGCCGGATATCTGGGCTAATCCAGTTAAACCGGACTTAACTGCTAAAATCAGGTTCTTTTTAGAATATTTCTCAAGTTCAAAGGTATCAAGTGCCCTAGGGCCTACTAAACTAATATCTCCTTTAACAATGCTAAATAGCTGTGGTATTTCATCTAG